>NZ_JOAK01000010.1 GCF_000720455.1 Streptomyces virginiae
GGAAACGCCCGGTTACATTCCGAACCCGGAAGCTAAGCCTTTCAGCGCCGATGGTACTGCAGGGGGGACCCTGTGGGAGAGTAGGACGCCGCCGAACAACCCGCCCTTTTAGCTCAGTCGGTAGAGCGTCTCCATGGTAAGGAGAAGGTCAACGGTTCGATTCCGTTAAAGGGCTCCAAACGAAAAGGCCCCCGCCTCTTGGCGGGGGCCTTTTTGCGTTCTCAGGGCTCAGTAGTAGCCCTTCTCGCCGTCCACCAGTTCGCGGATCGCGTCCAGGTGGCCGGCGTGGCGGGCCGTCTCCTCGATCATGTGGAGCAGGACCCAGCGCACCGAAGCGGCACCGGACTTGAATTCCGTGTTGCGGCCCGTGTCGTCCAGGGAGAGCGAGGCCACGATCTCGTTCGACACCGCGCACTGGCGGTCGTACTCCTCGAGGAGCCGACCGAGGGGTATCCCGTCGGCCTGCATGTCCGCGTCCTCCACGTCCCCGAACTGGGGGTTGGCGTCGGAAGGCCGGTCCAGCAGCATCACCTCGAACCAGCAGTGCTCGACCCAGCGCATGTGGGAGACGAGACCCGCCACCGTCATCAGCGGAGAGGACGGCAGGACGGGGCGGTGGGCGGCCTCGTCGGAGAGGCCCTCGCACTTCCAGCGGATGATCGAACGCTGCATGTCGAGCCAGCCCAGGAGCTGGGTGCGTTCGTCGGCGGTGTAATCAGGGCGTGTACGGGGAGTCGGCATGGGCGCCGACGCTAGCCCAAACCACAGCCGACCGCACTGCGATTAATCGCCCGCCCGCGGGTGGGGCACGCGGAAGGCCAGGATCGCCATGTCGTCCGAGGCGGGCTCGGCCGCGAAACGCTCCACCGCGCGCAGGACACGGGAGGCGACCGCGCCGGCGGTCAGCCCCGTACAGGTCGTCAGGACCTCCGTGAGACCGTCGTCCCCGAGCATCCGGCTGCCCTCGCGCCGCTCCGTCACACCGTCGGTGACGCACAGCAGGACATCGCCAGGGTCGAGGGTGAGGGTCTGCTCGTACAGGTCCAGGTCCTCGATCACACCCAGCAGGGGCTGCGGGTCCGCCGCCGCGTCGACCATGCCGTTCGGACGCAGGCGCAGCGGGAGCGGGTGGCCCGCGCAGACGACCTTCATCAGCGCGCCGCCGTCCGGCTGCGGGTGGAGCTCGCCGTAGAGGAGGGTGAGGAAGCGGCTGCGGGCTCCCTCGTCGAGGATGGCCGCGTTGAGGCGTTCGAGGACGGCCGGGCCGCCGAGGCCCTCGCGGGCCAGCAGGCGCAGCGCGTGCCGGGCCAGGCCGGTCACGGCGGCCGCCTCCGGGCCCGTGCCGCACACGTCGCCGATGGCGAAGCCGTACGCGCCGTCGCGGATCGGGAAGACGTCGTAGAAGTCGCCGCCCACCTCGTTGCCCTCGCCGGCCGCGCGGTAGATGACCTCGACCTCCATCCCGGGGATGGCGGGGGAGCCGGGCGGCAGCAGGCTGCGCTGGAGGGAGCGGCTGATCGCGGTGCGCTCCGAATAGAGGCGGGCGTTGTCCAGGGCGAGGGCGGCCCGGCGGGAGAGGTCCTCGGCGAGTTCGAGGATCTCCTGGCGGAAGTGCTCCTCCCGCGGCTTGCCGAGGGTCAGCATGCCGATCACGCGGTTGCGGGCGAGGAGGGGCAGGACCACCGTCTCGCCGCCGACCGCGAGGGCGGTTTCCGGCCACGGGCGGGCACCGGCCTCACGGACCGGTTCGGGCGGGCTGACCCTGGACAGCAGTGCCTTCAGGCCGTCGATGCGGTCCTCGTCCTCGTGGAGGACGTAACTGAGGTACGGGTCCGAGGACTGGTCGGCGATCGTGTAGACGGCGCACCAGGTGGCGAGCGTCGGGACGGTCATCTGGGCCATGAGGGCCAGGGTCTGGTCCCGGTCCAGGGTGCCGGCCAGCAGGTCGGACGCCTCGACGAGGAAGGACAGGGACCCGCGGCGCAGGCGCTCCAGTTCGCCGAGGCGGGCGGACTCCACCGCCAGGGCGATGCGGTCGGCGGCGAACTGGAGGTGGAGCGCCTCCTCGTTCGAGTAGCGGCCGGCGGCCTCGGCGGCGACGCCGAGGGAGCCGGTGAGGCGGCCCTCGACCTTGAGGGGGACGGTGACCGCGGAGCGCATGCCGGTGGCCTCCAGGAGCGGAACGGCCCCGGGGACGGCGACGAGGTCGTCGTGGACGGCGGGCATGCGGGCGGAGCCGTAGCGGTTGGTGCCGGCCTCGACGGGGACGCGGGCGAAGCGCTGGCGTGTGGAGGGCAAGCCGGTGGTGGCCCGGACCTCCAGCTCGGTCTCGTCGTCGGTGGCGAGCAGCAGGAAGGCGGCGTCGGCGTCCAGGAGGTCGCGGGCGCGCTCCACGGTGCGCTGGAGCAGGCCGTCCAGGTCGTCGGGGGCGGGCGAGCCGATGAAGACCTCGAAGGGGTCCGCGGTGCGGGGCTCGGCGAAGTGGCCGCTGTCCGTGGGGACCCGTACGGGGCTCTGCAGGAGGGCGCGCTCGTCGTCGTGGACGAGCAGGCACACGGTGGACGGTTCGCCGTGGGCGTCACGGACCCGCAGGTGCGAGGCGTAGACGGGGATGACGCGCCCGTCGGCGCCGCGGACGCCGTAGCTGCCCTCCCAGCGGGACAGGCGCAGCGCCTCGGCGATGCCGGTACCGGTGCCCGGGGTCTGCGGCCAGGCGGCGAGCTCGGCCAGGGGGCGGCCCACCGCCTTCTCGGCGGGGTGGCCGAAAATGTGCTCGGCGTCCTCGTTCCAGGCGGAGACGGCGTCGGCCGAGTCGACCTGGAGGACGGCGACGCGGACCCGGCTGTCGGCGAGGGGGAGCAGCTGGTCGGGGACGACGGGGCCCGCAGAGCGGGTACCGACCGGCCGGTCTGGCAGGTCGAGGCGGAACCACACGTGCTTGTGGGTGGCCGTGTACTCGACGCCCCAGCGGGTGGCCAGTGCGGCGCAGAGCATCAGCCCGCGGCCGTTCTCGCGGTCGGGGTCGGCGTAGGGGCGCTCGCCCGGGTGTCCGAGGGGCAGCTCCCGCTCCGGGTAGCGGTCGGCGACCTCGACGCGGACGCCGTCCTCGGTGCGCAGGCACAGCACTTCCGCCCGGGTGCCGGCGTGGACCACGGCATTGGTGACGAGCTCGCTGGTGAGGACCACCGCGTCGTCGACGATGTCCGCGAAGCCCCAGCCCTGCAGGGTGTCGCGGACGAACGCGCGAGCGGCGGCGACCGAGCGCCCGAGGGGGTCGAAGCTGGCAGCCGCCCGTGCCGTGATCACGAATCTCCTTCGACGCGGTTGGACATCGGTTGCCAGGTTACTTACCTTCGCGGACGGCATGGTGCCGTCGTCCGGGAATCCACTCGCAGGGTACGGCGGGTGTGCGATGGTGCCGAAGTGTTATGGCCGGGTTCGGCCAGGGTGAAACACTGGGCAGGCTTGCAGAGCCGGCTTGTGATGAGTCAGGTGTCCGGTGGAACAGCGGTCGACCCTTTCGGGAGGGACACGGTGGAGTCTGGCGCAGTGGTGCGGCGTACGGGGACGCGGCCGAAGGGCGGGCGGTCCCGGCGCAGCGGCACGACAGAGGTCGATACCGCCGCTCTGAACCGGCTGCTCACGGCCCTGGTGTCGATGCGGGACGGAAACTTCCGCAAGCGGCTGACGGTGTCCGGCGAAGGCGTGATGGCGGAGATCGCCGCCGTCTACAACGAGGTCGCCGACCGCAATCTGCACCTGACCGGGGAGCTGTCCCGGGTCCGGCGGATGGTGGGCCGTGAGGGGAAGCTGAGCGAACGGCTGGAAACGGGTGCCTGCGAGGGCTCCTGGGCGGCCGCGATCGACGCCTCGAACCAGCTGGTCGACGACCTGGCCCGGCCGGTGTCCGAGGTGGGACGGGTGCTGTCGGCGGTGGCCGAGGGCGATCTTGACCAGCGGATGGACCTGCGGACGCAAGCCGCCGAGGGGGCCGGGCACCCGCTGCGCGGCGAGTTCCTGAAGGTCGGGCGTACGGTCAACAACCTGGTCGACCAGCTGTCCGCGTTCACCGACGAGGTGACGCGCGTGGCGCTGGAGGTGGGCACCGAGGGCAAGCTCGGCGGCCAGGCCCAGGTGCGCGGAATGTCCGGTTCCTGGAAGGATCTGACCGACTCCGTCAACACGATGGCGTACCGGCTCACCGCGCAGGTGCGTGACATCGCTCTCGTCACGACGGCCGTCGCGAAGGGCGATCTGTCGCGCAAGGTCACCGTGCACGTGGCCGGCGAGATGCTCCAGCTGAAGAACACCGTGAACACCATGGTGGACCAGCTGTCGTCCTTCTCCTCCGAGGTGACGAGGGTCGCCCGCGAGGTGGGTACGGAGGGCGAGCTGGGCGGCCAGGCCAAGGTGCCGGGGGTCGCGGGCGTGTGGAAGGACCTGACCGACTCCGTCAACACGATGGCCGGGAACCTGACGGCCCAGGTGCGCGGGATCGCGCAGGTGACGACGGCGGTCGCCAACGGCGACCTGTCGCAGAAGGTGCGGGTCAGCGCGCGCGGCGAGGTCGCGCAGCTGGCCGAAACGATCAACCAGATGACGGAGACGCTGCGGACCTTCGCGGACGAGGTCACGCGGGTGGCCAGCGAGGTCGGCGCCAAGGGTCTGCTCGGCGGGCAGGCGCAGGTGCCGGGGGCCGCGGGGACGTGGAAGGACCTCACCGACTCGGTGAACACGGTCTTCCGCAACCTCACCACCCAGGTGCGGGACATCGCGCAGGTGACGACGGCAGTGGCCAACGGCGATCTGTCGCAGAAGGTCACCGTCGACGTGGCCGGCGAGATGCTGGAGCTGAAGAACACCGTCAACACGATGGTGGACCAACTCCAGTCCTTCGGTGCGGAAGTGACGCGAGTGGCCCGTGAGGTCGGCGTCGAGGGCGAGCTGGGCGGACAGGCTCAGGTGCCCGGGGCCGCCGGTACCTGGAAGGACCTCACCGACTCGGTGAACACCGCCTTCCGCAACCTCACCGGGCAGGTCCGCAACATCGCGCAGGTGACCACGGCGGTGGCCAACGGCGACCTGTCGCAGAAGGTCACCGTGGACGTCTCCGGCGAGATGCTCCAGCTGAAGAACACCGTGAACACGATGGTCGACCAGCTGTCGTCCTTCGCGGACCAGGTGACGCGGATGGCGCGGGACGTGGGTACGGAGGGCCGCCTCGGCGGCCAGGCCCGGGTGGAGGGGGTGTCGGGCACCTGGAAGGAGCTGACCGACTCCGTCAACTTCATGGCCGGGAACCTGACCTCGCAGGTGCGTCAGATCGCCCAGGTGACCACGGCGGTGGCGCGCGGCGATCTGTCGCAGAAGATCGACGTGGACGCCCGGGGCGAGATCCTGGAGCTGAAGAACACCATCAACACGATGGTCGACCAGCTCTCCGCCTTCGCCGAGCAGGTGACGCGGGTGGCCCGGGACGTGGGTACGGAGGGCCGCCTCGGCGGCCAGGCGCAGGTGCCCGGCGTGGCCGGCGTCTGGCGCGACCTGACGGACTCGGTGAACGGCATGGCCGGGAACCTCACCTCGCAGGTGCGCAACATCGCCCAGGTCGCCACGGCGGTGGCGCGCGGTGACCTGTCGCAGAAGATCGACGTGGACGCCCGCGGCGAGATCCTGGAGCTGAAGAACACGCTCAACACCATGGTCGACCAGCTCTCGAACTTCGCGGAGCAGGTGACCCGGGTGGCCCGGGAGGTGGGCACGGAGGGCATCCTCGGCGGTCAGGCCGAGGTCAAGGGTGTCTCCGGCACCTGGAAGGACCTCACCCAGTCCGTCAACTTCATGGCGAACAACCTGACCTCCCAGGTGCGCAACATCGCCGAGGTGACGACGGCGGTCGCCATGGGCGACCTCTCCAAGAAGATCACCGTCGACGCCAAGGGCGAGATCCTCGAACTCGTCACGACCGTCAACACGATGGTGGACCAGCTGTCCTCCTTCGCGGAGCAGGTGACGCGGGTGGCCCGCGAGGTGGGCACCGAGGGCATCCTCGGCGGCCAGGCCCGGGTCCGCGGGGTCACCGGCATCTGGAAGGACCTCAGCGACAACGTCAACACGATGGCCGGGAACCTGACGGCCCAGGTGCGCGGGATCGCCCAGGTCTCGGCGGCCGTCGCCAACGGTGACCTGACGAAGAAGGTCACGGTCGAGGCGCGGGGCGAGGTCGCGCAGCTCGCCGACACGGTCAACACGATGGTGAAGACCCTGTCGTCCTTCGCCGACGAGGTGACGCGGGTGGCCCGCGAGGTGGGTACGGAGGGCCGCCTGGGCGGGCAGGCGCACGTGCCCGGGGTCTCGGGGACGTGGAAGGACCTCACCGACTCGGTGAACTTCATGGCCTCCAACCTCACCGGTCAGGTGCGGCAGATCGCCATGGTCACGACCGCCATCGCCAAGGGCGACATGACCAAGAAGATCGACATCGACGCCCGGGGCGAGATCCTGGAGCTGAAGACCACCATCAACACGATGGTCGACCAGCTCTCCTCCTTCGCCGACCAGGTGACGCGGGTGGCCCGCGAGGTGGGCACCGAGGGCATCCTGGGCGGCCAGGCCCGGGTGCGCGACGTCGACGGCACCTGGCGGGACCTGACCGAGTCCGTGAACGAGATGGCCGGGAACCTCACCCGGCAGGTGCGCGCGATCGCGGCCGTGGCCACCGCGGTGACCCGCGGCGACCTCAGCCTGAAGGTCGACGTGGACGCGGCGGGCGAGATCCAGGTCCTCCAGGACAACATCAACACGATGATCGTCAACCTTCGCGACACCACCTTGGCCAACAAGGAGCAGGACTGGCTCAAGGGCAACCTGGCCCGCATCTCCGCCCTGATGCAGGGCCGCCGCGACCTCGACGACGTCGCCTCGCTGATCATGAGCGAGCTGACCCCGGTGGTCTCCGCGCAGCACGGCGCCTTCTTCCTGGCGGTGCCGGCCGGCGGTACCACCGAGATCGGGACGGACGGCGGCGCGGACGGCTCGTACGAGCTGCGGATGCGCGGGAGCTACGCGTACGCAGGCGGGCAGATGCCCATCTCCTTCCGGCCGGGGGAGGGGCTGATCGGGGCGGTCGCCGAGGAGAAGCGGACGATCCTCGTCGAGAACACCCCGCCCGGCTACCTGAAGATCTCCTCGGGTCTCGGCGAGGCGCCGCCGGCGCACGTGATCGTGCTGCCGGTGCTCTTCGAGGGGAAGGTGCTCGGCGTCATCGAGCTGGCCTCCTTCACGCCCTTCACGCAGATCCAGAAGGACTTCCTCAGCCAGATCGCCGAGATGATCGGTACGAGCGTCAACACCATCAGCGTCAACTCCAAGACGGAGATGCTGCTGAAGCAGTCGCAGGAGATGACCGAGCAGCTGCGCGAGCGTTCCGACGAGCTGGAGAACCGGCAGAAGGCCTTGCAGGCCGCCAACGCGGAGCTGGAGGAGAAGGCCGAACTGCTGGCCCAGCAGAACCGGGACATCGAGGTGAAGAACACCGAGATCGAGGAGGCTCGGCAGGTCCTGGAGGAGCGCGCCGAGCAGCTCGCGGTCTCGATGCGCTACAAGTCCGAGTTCCTGGCGAACATGTCGCACGAGCTGCGCACCCCGCTCAACTCGCTGCTGATCCTGGCCAAGCTGCTCGCCGACAACGCGGACGAGAACCTGTCGCCGAAGCAGGTGGAGTTCGCCGAGACGATCCACGGCGCGGGCTCCGACCTGCTCCAGCTGATCAACGACATCCTCGACCTGTCGAAGGTCGAGGCCGGGAAGATGGACGTCTCGCCGACCCGGATCGCGCTGGTCCAGCTCGTGGACTACGTGGAGGCGACCTTCCGGCCGCTGACGGCGGAGAAGGGCCTGGACTTCTCGGTGCGGGTCTCCCCGGAGCTGCCCGCCACCCTGCACACCGACGAGCAGCGGCTGCTGCAGGTGCTGCGCAACCTGCTGTCGAACGCGGTGAAGTTCACCGACACCGGCGCGGTGGAGCTGGTGATCCGGCCCGCCGGGGCCGATGTGCCGGCGGCGATCCGCGAGCAGCTGCTGGAGGCCGGCTCGCTCCGGGAGGCGGACGCGGACCTGATCGCCTTCTCGGTCACCGACACCGGCATCGGGATCGCGGCGAGCAAGATGCTGGTCATCTTCGAGGCGTTCAAGCAGGCCGACGGGACCACGAGCCGCAAGTACGGGGGCACCGGTCTGGGGCTGTCCATCAGCCGGGAGATCGCCCGGCTCCTGGGCGGCGAGATCCACGCGGCCAGCGAGCCCGGCCGCGGCTCCACCTTCACGCTGTACCTGCCGCTGCACCCGAGCGAGCTGCCGCCGCAGGGGTACGCGCCGCCCACGCCCGGGGGCGCCCGCGGCGAGCTGTACCGCCGGTCCCTCGACGGGGCGCGCCCCGGGCTGCCGGTGCTGCCGGCCGGAGCCTCGGCGCCGCCGGCGGCGCCGCCCCAGCCCGAGCCGTCGGCGGCGTCTGCGGCCGGAGCGGGACAGAACGGCGGGACCGGGCTGTTCCGGCGCCGGCGCAAGGCGCTGAGCGACCTGGAGCCGCGTACGGCGGTGCCGGGACAGCCGAACGCGACCGGGGCCGAGAACGCCTGGGACAGTGCGGAGGAGGAGCTTCCGGCGGCGGCGCGGACGTACGACTTCCGCGGCGAGCGGGTGCTCATCGTGGACGACGACGTCCGCAACGTCTTCGCGCTCACCAGCGTGCTGGAACAGCACGGGCTGGCGGTGCTGTACGCGGAGAACGGGCGGGAGGGCATCGAGGTCCTGGAACAGCACGACGACGTGAAGGTCGTGCTGATGGACATCATGATGCCCGAGATGGACGGCTACGCCACGACCTCGGCGATCCGGCGGATGCCGCAGTTCGCGGGCCTGCCGATCATCGCGCTGACGGCCAAGGCGATGAAGGGGGACCGGGAGAAGGCGATCGACTCCGGTGCTTCCGACTACGTCACCAAGCCGGTCGACCCCGACTACCTGTTGTCGGTGATGGAGCAGTGGATGCTCGGTAAGTGACAGGAGGGAGAGCGGACGGGAACCGGTCGCTGACGCACTGTGGCCGCAGCGGTGTGGGAGTGCGGTAAACGGGGAACCTTCTGCTCTCCCACCACGTTTCTGCTTCGTGCACAGTGACATCTTGGTGACAGGGTGTGGCGATCTCGGGACTGGGGCTACGATGACCGGCACAAGGACGGACGGCGCACGGGTGTCGTCCTCTGGGGCGGGGCCCGGCGCACAGGCCGGTGCCAAAAGCCGGGGAGGCCCCATGCCGGGGCGAGGAGGACAGGGCATGGTGCAGAAGGCCAAGATCCTCCTGGTCGACGACCGGCCGGAGAATCTGCTGGCGTTGGAGGCCATCCTCTCCGCGCTCGATCAGACACTGGTCCGGGCGTCGTCGGGGGAGGAGGCGCTCAAAGCGCTGCTCACGGACGATTTCGCGGTCATCCTGCTGGATGTCCAGATGCCGGGCATGGACGGGTTCGAGACGGCCGCGCACATCAAGCGGCGCGAGCGCACCCGCGACATTCCGATCATCTTCCTCACCGCGATCAACCACGGACCGCACCACACCTTCCGCGGTTACGCGGCGGGTGCGGTCGACTACATCTCCAAGCCCTTCGACCCGTGGGTGCTGCGGGCCAAGGTCTCCGTCTTCGTGGAGCTGTACACGAAGAACTGCCAACTGCGGGAGCAGGCGGCCCTGCTGAGGCTCCAGCTGGAGGGCGGCGGCTCCAACGGCGTGGACGCCGGCAAGGAGACGGCGGGCCTGCTGGCCGAGCTGTCCGCGCGGCTCGCGGCGGTCGAGGAGCAGGCCGAGGCGCTGACCAAGCAGCTCGGCGAGGACTCCGCCGACGCCGGCGTGGTGGCGACCGCGGCCCATCTGGAGCGCAGACTCACCGGACTGCGGCGGGCACTCGACGCGCTGGAGCCCGGCAGCGCCGGAGGGGCTCCGGCTCTGCCCTCGCAGAACTGACCGCGCACGCGTCCGGCTTGGCGGAGCGTCAAAGCACCTGCCCCGGCGACGACACGAACGGGTGAAGGGGTGGGCACGCGTGTCCACCGGCGTGCGCACCGGTAACCTCGGCCCCATGGCCTCAAGTACGTCCGGCAAGGGTTCCCCTGGCACCGCGGGCACCGCGAAGGGCCGTACCGGCCGTACGACGGCGCCCGCCAAGAAGGCGGCCCCCGCACGCAAGCCCCCGGCGAAGAAGGCCGCGGCCGCCAGGCGCGCCCCGGTCAAGAAGGCACCGGCCAAGCCCGTGCCGTCCCCGACGAGCGGCGTGCTGCGACTGGTGCGGGCCCTGTGGCTGGGCTGCGCGCACGCGGTCGGCGCAGTCTTCCGCGGGATCGGCCAGGGGGCGAGGAACCTCGATCCCGCCCACCGCAAGGACGGCCTCGCGCTGCTGCTCCTCGCCCTCGCGCTGATCGTCGCCGCCGGTACCTGGTCGAACCTGAGCGGCCCCGTCGGGGATCTGGTGACCATGCTGGTCACCGGCGCCTTCGGGCGACTGGATCTGCTCGTTCCGATACTGCTCGGCGTCATGGCGGTACGTTTCATCCGCCACCCCGAGCAGGCCGACGCCAACGGCCGGATCGGCATCGGGCTGTCCGCCCTCGCCATCGGCGTCCTCGGCCTGGTCCACATCGCCTGCGGAGCGCCCGGCCGGGACGAGGGCACCACCGCCATGCAGAACGCGGGCGGGCTCATCGGCTGGGGCGCCTCGAAGCCGCTGATCTTCACGATGGGAGCGCCACTGGCGGTGCCCATGCTGGTGCTGCTCACCGTCTTCGGCCTGCTCGTCGTCACCGCGACCCCGGTCAACGCGATCCCGCAGCGGCTGCGCCGCCTCGGCATCCGGCTCGGGATCATCGCCCCGAACGAGTACGACGAGGGCTACGGCGAGGCCGAGGGCGGCGGCGTCGCCCGGCACGACCCGGAGCAGTGGCGGGCCCGCGCCGGGGCCGGCGCGGGCTCCGGCGACCCCGCGGACGCCGCCGAGGAAGAGGCCCTGAGGCGGCGCCGGCCGCGCAAGACCGCCGCCCGCCCGGCGATGGACCGCGGGATGGACGCCGTCGACGTGGCCGCGGCGGCCGCCGCCGCGCTGGACGGGGCGGTCTACGGCGGCATGCCGCCCTCCCCGCTGGTCGCCGACCTCACGCACGGGATCTCCGGCGAGCGGGACGGCGTGGAGGTCACCGCCCCGGTGCCGACCGCCCGCGGCGGGCGCCCCACCGTGAAGGCGGCGCCCGGGGTGTCCGAGGCCCCCGCCGCGCCCGGGGCCGACGCGGAACCCGCCGGGCAGCCGCACGCCACCACCGCCGCGGTCTCCGGAACGCTGGCGGTGCCCGACCTGACGAAGGCCGCGCCCGAGGCCCAGCCGCTGCCGCCCCGCGCCGAGCAGCTCCAGCTGCGCGGGGACATCACGTACTCCCTGCCCTCGCTGGACCTGCTGGAGAAGGGCGGGCCCGGCAAGACCCGCAGCGCCGCCAACGACGCGGTGGTCGCCGCCCTGCGCAACGTGTTCACCGAGTTCAAGGTGGACGCCGACGTCACCGGCTTCACCCGGGGCCCGACGGTCACCCGCTACGAGGTGACCCTCGGCGCGGCCGTGAAGGTCGAGCGGATCACGGCGCTGACCAAGAACATCGCCTACGCCGTGGCCAGCCCGGACGTGCGGATCATCAGTCCGATCCCGGGCAAGTCCGCGGTCGGCATCGAGATCCCCAACACCGACCGCGAGATGGTCAACCTGGGCGACGTCCTGCGCCTCGCGGACGCGGCCGAGGACGACCACCCGATGCTGGTGGCGCTCGGCAAGGACGTCGAGGGCGGCTACGTCATGGCCAACCTCGCCAAGATGCCGCACGTGCTGGTCGCCGGCGCCACCGGATCCGGCAAGTCCTCCTGCATCAACTGCCTGATCACCTCGATCATGGTGCGGGCCACCCCGGAGGACGTCCGGATGGTCCTCGTCGACCCCAAGCGCGTCGAGCTGACGGCGTACGAGGGCATCCCGCACCTGATCACGCCGATCATCACCAACCCCAAGCGGGCCGCCGAGGCGCTCCAGTGGGTCGTGCGCGAGATGGACCTGCGCTACGACGACCTGGCCGCCTTCGGCTACCGGCACATCGACGACTTCAACCAGGCGATCCGGGACGGGAAGATCAAACTCCCGCCGGGCAGCGAACGGGAGCTCAGCCCCTACCCGTACCTGCTGGTGATCGTCGACGAGCTCGCCGACCTGATGATGGTGGCCCCGCGCGACGTCGAGGACTCCATCGTCCGCATCACCCAGCTGGCCCGCGCCGCCGGCATCCACCTGGTGCTCGCCACCCAGCGGCCCTCGGTGGACGTGGTCACGGGCCTGATCAAGGCGAACGTGCCCTCGCGCCTCGCCTTCGCCACGTCCTCCCTCGCCGACAGCCGGGTCATCCTCGACCAGCCCGGCGCCGAGAAGCTCATCGGCAAGGGCGACGGGCTGTTCCTGCCGATGGGGGCGAACAAGCCCGTCCGCCTCCAGGGCGCCTTCGTCACCGAGGACGAGATCGCCGGGATCGTCCAGCACTGCAAGGACCAGATGGCGCCGGTCTTCCGGGACGACGTCACCGTGGGGCAGAAGCAGAAGAAGGAGATCGACGAGGACATCGGCGACGACCTGGACCTGCTGTGCCAGGCGGCGGAGCTGGTCGTCACCACGCAGTTCGGCTCCACCTCGATGCTCCAGCGCAAGCTGCGGGTGGGCTTCGCGAAGGCCGGCCGGCTCATGGACCTCATGGAGTCCCGGGGCATCGTCGGCCCGAGCGAGGGTTCGAAGGCGCGCGACGTCCTGCTGAAGGCCGACGAGCTGGACGGGGTGCTCGCGGTGATCCGCGGCGAGACGCATTCGTAGCCTTTTGGCGGGCAACCGTTTCCCTTGGGGCCGCGTCAAGTTGAAGAGAGGTGGCGGCACCGTGCACGACGTCATGTACGGCATGGCACCGCCGCGCCGGAGGGGACCTTCCCACGCCATTCGGATGGCGTAGGAAGAGCACCCTCCGGTTGCTTCACCCTTTCGTCACCCCCCTAGACTGGACTTCCAGCAGGTGGCTACACGCTCGAAAGGCGCCCTTGTGTCCATCGGCAACTCCAACTCCCCCGAAGAAGACCGGCCTTCGGCCGACGACCGGTCCGAGGACCGTCTCGTCGAACGTTCCGTCGAAGAGCCGTCCATCGGGACGGCCCTCAAGAAGGCCCGGATCGCCGCCGGGCTCACAGTCGACGAGGTCAGTTCCATCACCCGCGTGCGCATCCCGATCGTGCACGCGATCGAAGAGGACGACTTCACGCGGTGCGGCGGCGACGTCTACGCCCGCGGTCACATCCGTACGCTCGCCCGCGCCGTCCACCTCGACCCGGCACCCCTGGTCGAGAGCTACGACGCGGCCCACGGCGGCCGGCCGGCACCCACCCCCGCCGCGCCGATGTTCGACGCCGAACGGATCCGCCCCGAGCGGCAGCGGCCCAACTGGACCGCCGCCATGGTCGCCGCCATCGTCGCCGTGATCGGCTTCGTGGGCTTCACCGCCTTCGGCGGCGGCGACGAGAAGGAAAAGCGCCCGGTGGCGGAAGGATCCGCCTCCCCCAAGCCCGCACCCAAGCAGACCGGCGGCAAGCCTGCCGCGCAGCCCTCCCAGGTCCCGCCGGCCGCCAAGCCGGAGCCCTCGGACAGCGCCATCGCCGCCGCGCCCAAGGACCTCGTCACGGTCGTCCTGACGGCCGACACGGGCGAGAGCTGGATCTCCGCGAAGGACTCCACGGGCCGGCTCCTCTTCGACGGCACCCTCGTGCAGGGCGAGTCGAAGACGTTCACGGACAAGGAGTCCGTCGACCTCGTGCTCGGCGACGCCGGGGTCGTGAAGCTCTTCGTGAACGGCAAGGAGATCAAGGACGACTTCCAGCCGGGTCAAGTGGAACGCCTCACATACACCAAGGAGGACCCCTCCCGGGACCAGCCGCAGGCGGGCTGACCGAGGGGCCGCCGCAGGGCGGAAGGCGTCAACCGGGATCCCCGGGGTGCTGCTCGCACCCCGGGGATCTTGATGTGCGGGGGCTGGCGGCCGGGGCCGACGCCGGGACGAAGTAGTCTTGAGTCCATGCCCGAACGCCGTACCGTCGCCCTTGTCACTCTTGGCTGCGCCCGTAACGAGGTGGACTCGGAGGAGCTCGCAGGCCGCTTGGCGGCGGATGGCTGGGAGCTCGTCGAGGACGCCGCCGACGCGGACGTAGCCGTCGTCAACACCTGTGGCTTCGTCGAAGCCGCCAAGAAGGACTCCGTAGACGCCCTGCTGGAAGCCAACGATCTCAAGGATCACGGCAAGACCCAGGCCGTCGTCGCCGTCGGCTGCATGGCCGAGCGCTACGGCAAGGAGCTCGCCGAGGCCCTTCCCGAGGCCGACGGAGTCCTCGGCTTCGACGACTACGCCGACATCTCCAACCGCCTCCAGCTCATCCTCAGCGGCGGCAGCGTCGAAGCCCACACCCCACGTGACCGCCGCCAGCTGCTGCCGATCAGCCCCGCCGCGCGCCAGGCCGCCGACGTCGCCCTCCCCGGGCACGCCCAGGCGACCGCCGAGGAGCCCGCCGAGGCCCCCGCCGACCTGCCCGAGGGCGTCGCGCCCGCCTCCGGTCCGCGCGCCCCGCTGCGCCGCCGCCTGGACAAGAGCCCGGTGGCCTCGGTCAAGCTGGCCTCCGGCTGCGACCGGCGCTGCTCCTTCTGCGCCATCCCGTCCTTCCGCGGGTCCTTCATCTCCCGCCGCCCCAGCGACGTGCTGGGCGAGACCCGCTGGCTCGCCGAGCAGGGCGTCAAGGAGATCATGCTGGTCTCCGAGAACAACACCTCGTACGGCAAGGACCTCGGCGACATCCGGCTCCTGGAGACGCTGCTGCCCGAGCTGGCCGCCGTCGACGGCATCGAGCGCGTCCGCGTCAGCTACCTCCAGCCCGCAGAGATGCGCCCGGGCCTGATCGACGTGCTGACCTCGACCCCCAAGGTCGTGCCGTACTTCGACCTGTCCTTCCAGCACTCGGCCCCCGACGTGCTGCGCGCCATGCGCCGCTTCGGTGACACCGACCGCTTCCTGGAGCTGCTGGACACCATCCGCTCCAAGGCCCCGCAGGCCGGTGTCCGCTCGAACTTCATCGTCGGCTTCCCCGGCGAGACGGAAGCCGACTTCGCCGAGCTGGAGCGTTTCCTCACCCACGCCCGCCTCGACGCGATCGGCGTGTTCGGCTACTCCGACGAGGACGGCACCGAGGCCGTCACCTACGAGAACAAGCTGGACGAGGACACGATCGCCGAGCGCCTGGCGCACATGCAGCGCCTCGCCGAGGAGCTCACCGCCCAGCGTGCGGAGGAGCGGATCGGCGAGACCCTGGAAGTGCTCGTGGAGACGGTCGTGCCGTTCGACGAGGCCGAGGACGGCGAGGGCGCCTACGGGCGCGCCGCCCACCAGGCCCCCGAAACCGACGGCCAGGTCGTCTTCACGGACGGCACGGGCCTGGTCCCCGGGCGTATCGTCACGGCGAAGGTCGTCGGCACCCTGGGAGTGGACCTGGTGGCCGAGCCCCTGGACATGGACTTTGAGGAGGCGACCGGATGACCGGTGTCCCGGCATCTGCGGCGGGCGGGACCGGCCGCCGGCCCGTACCCGGCGCGAAGCTGGGGGCCGCGGCGGTCGATCAGGCCAGCCTGTGGAACATCGCCAACATCCTGACGATGATCCGGCTCGTGCTGGTGCCGGGGTTCGTCCTGCTGCTGCTCGCCGACGGCGGCTACGACCCGGCCTGGCGGGCCTGGGCATGGGCGGCCTTCGCCGTCGCCATGATCACGGACATCTTCGACGGGCACCTGGCCCGGACGTACAACCTGGTCACGGACTTCGGGAAGATCGCCGACCCCATCGCCGACAAGGCGATCATGGGCTCGGCGCTGATCTGCCTCTCCTGGCTCGGCGACCTCCCGTGGTGGGTGACCGGGGTGATCCTCGGACGGGAGCTCGGGATCACGCTGCTGCGCTTCTGGGTCATCCGCTACGGCGTGATTCCGGCCAGCCGCGGCGGCAAGCTGAAGACGCTGGCCCAGGGGACGGCCGTGGGCATGTACGTCCTCGCACTGACCGGTGCGCTGGCGACGATGCGCTTCTGGGTGATGGCGATCGCGGTCGTGCTGACCGTCGTCACCGGTTTGGACTACATCCGCCAGGCGATCGTGCTGCGTCGCCAGGGACTCGCCGCGGAGCGGGCCGCGCAGTGACGTACGGGGCGGGGGATTCTCCGGTGGCGCAGGGGCGCTCCGGAGCGAGCGAGGGGCGCACGGCCGCTGCGTACGCGCTCCAGCTGCTCGCGGAGAGTGACCAGACCCTCGCTGTCGCCGAATCCCTGACCGGCGGAATGGTCGCGGCCGAGCTGACGGCCGTCCCGGGGGCCTCCCGGTCCTTCCGAGGATCGGTCACGGCGTACGCGACGGAGATCAAACACCGGGTCCTGGGAGTCGACGCCGGCCTGCTCGCGGCCGAAGGCGCCGTGAACGCCCAGGTGGCCGCCGAGATGGCCGCCGGGGTGCGCCGGGTGATGGGTGCCTCGTGGGGGATCGCGACGACCGGGGTGGCCGGTCCGGAGCCCCAGGACGGCCAACCGGTTGGCACGGTTTTCGTCGCCGTGGACGGTCCGGGGGGCAGGAAAACGGTCCGGCTGAGGTTGAACGGCTCCCGGACGGAAATCCGTAGGGAGAGTGCACGGACAGTGCTCGGGCTTCTCTCGGACGAACTCCGTGAGAATGCGCGGGGGCAGGATACGGAACAGAACGGGGGGATTTGATGTTTGCAGCCCTGAGTGAACACGACATCGCTCCCCGCACGGCCGCGGCGCGAGGCGGTACGGTGGGGCGTGAAGGATGCGGCTACACGGTCAGAGGAGGGAGCCACCGATGATTCTGCTCCGTCGCCTGCTGGGTGACGTGCTGCGTCGGCAGCGCCAGCGCCAGGGCCGTACTCTGCGCGAAGTCTCCTCGTCGGCCCGAGTTTCGCTCGGCTATCTCTCCGAGGTGGAGCGGGGGCAGAAGGAGGCATCCTCCGAGCTGCTCTCCGCGATTTGCGACGCGTTGGACGTACGGATGTCCGAGCTGATGCGCGAAGTCAGTGATGAACTGTCGCTCGCTGAGCTGGCACAGTCGGCCGCGGCAAGCGAACCGGTCACCGTACCGGTCCGCCCGATGCTCAATTCGGTCTCGATGGCTTCGGTCGCGGGTCCGGAACGGGTGACCATCAAGGCGCCTGCGGAAGCGGTGAATGTAGTAGCCGCGTGAGCGAGCACGTGCGTGTTTGAGCTTGGCCGGAGCCCCGGCCGGTGCGTGGAGCACCGGTCGGGGCTCCCGGCCGTTCTGGGTGCGGGCGCGGGGGGCGTGCGAGACGATGGGGCCGTCCGGGTCCCGGCCCCTGGAGGTGGCAGTGCGGACGTCGCTGCGCATACCCGTGCTGTCGGCCCTCGCGCTGACGGTGGGGGCCCTGTGGTGGTGGGCCGTGCTGCGGCTGGTCCTGGCGCCCGCGGAGTCGGGAGCCGTGGAGGGCGCGGTGGCGGTGGGCGGCTGGGGGCTGGGGCTGCTGCCGGTGCACTGTGTGCCCGCTCCGCTGCGCAGGGCACGGCGGCGGGCCGGCCGGGACGCCGGGGTGCCGGGCGGGCCCGGGGCGGTCACCAGGGCATCGACACCCCACCGTTCGGACGCAGGATCTGGCCCGTCATGAAGGACGAGGCGTCCGAGGCCAGGTAGAGCACGGCCTGCGCGATGTCCTCCGGCTCGCCGACCCGGCGCAGGGGGGACATGCGGACCATGGCGGCCTCGGTCTGCTCCTGGACCTCGGGGCCGTGGCGGCCGGTCATCGGAGTGCGGATCCAGCCCGGGGCGACGGCGTTGACCCGTATGCCGTGCGGGCCGGTCTCGGTGGCGAGGGTCTTGGTGAGCTGGACGACCGCGGCCTTGGCTGCGCTGTAGCACAGCAGGCCGGGCTGGGCGGCGTCCACGGCGCCGGAAGCCATGGTGACGATCGATCCGGGACGGCCCGCCGCGATCATGGAGCGGGCGGCTTCCTGGCAGGTGCGCAGCACCCCCTTGAAATTGATGTCCAGGACCCGGTCGAGGTCCTCGTCGGCCGTCTCCAGGACGCTGCTGGTGTGCATGATCCCGGCGATGGCGGCGGCGATGTCGAGCGGGCCCGCCGCGGTGACGGCCGCCCGGATCGCCGCCCGGTCGGTGACGTCGAGCGGGTGGACGGTGGCGCCGCCGCCGGCCTTGGCTGCCAGGGCGGCCGTCTCGGCCAGGCCCTGTTCGTCACGGTCCGCGCAGTGCACGTGGGCGCCGGCCGCGGCGAGGAGGACGGCGGTGGCGCGGCCGATGCCGCTGGCGGCTCCGGTGACCAGGGCGGTGCGGCCGGTGAGGTCGTACGAGGCTGTGGGTGTGGGCATGCCGGGACGGTACGACCGGATCTGACGGGTCGTCAATCATCGCGTCCCGTCGCCTGGACGGGGACGGGCGTGGGCACGGGCGCGGGCGACGCGGCGGGCGGCGGGCACGGGTGCTCAGGGAGTGGGCCCCGGCTGGCAGCGGGGGCACCAGTAGGTGGGCCGGTCGTCCTGGGGGGCCTCACGGACGGGGGTGCCGCAGCGCAGGCAGGGGCGGCGGGCGCGGCCGTAGACGAAGAGCTCCTGGCCGGGGCGGTGGATGCCGGTGGTGTTGCGGTGCCCGGGCCGGTCGCCGATGTTCGCCGACAGCAGCCGGTGGGCGGCGGCGGCCAGCCGCGGCAGCTTGGGCTCGGGGAGCTCGCCGACCGGGGTCCAGGGGGTGACCTGGGCCAGGAAGCAGAGCTCGGCCTTGTAGATGTTGCCGATCCCGGCGAGGTTGCGCTGGTCGAGCAGGGCCTCGCCGAGGGGGCGCTCCGGGGCGGCGAGGAGGTTGGCGGCGGCGCGGGCGGGATCCCAGTCCGGGCCGAGGATGTCGGGACCGAGGTGGCCGACGGCGCGGTCCTCCTCGGCGGTGCGGATCAGTTCCAGGACGGGGAGGCGGTAGCCGACGGCCGTGTGCCCCTGCGTGCCGAGGACGGCGCGGATCTCGTGGTCCGGGCCGCCGCGCCACTTCTCGCCGGCGGCGAAGACGTGCCAGGCGCCGTCCATGCGGAGGTGGCTGTGCAGGGTGAGGCCGCCCTCGAAGCGGGCGAGGAGGTGCTTGCCGCGGGGGGTGACGTCGAGGGTGACGCGGCCGGTGAGGTCCGCCGTGGCGAAGCGGGGGACGCGCAGGTCGCTGCGGGTCAGTTCCCGGCCTGCCAGGGCCGCGTGCAGGCGGGTCGCCGCGCGCCGGATGCTGTCGCCTTCGGGCATGCCCCCATTGTCGTCCGCGGGGGCCCCCGGTGGAACGGTACGGGGCTCCGCCGGTGTGGCCGGGCCGCCCGTTCGCCGGGGGTTCCTCGGCCACCTCGGCGATCCGCTCCCGTCGGTTCGGGTCGTGTCGACGGGTTCGGCGGTGATTCTCGGTCACTGTGGTCAGGCTCCTTCCGGGTACGGAACGCGCTCGCGCGCAGCTGCCGGTACGTCCGTACGGATGTACGGATGTACGGATGTGCCGATGCTGCGGTGGACGCGGGGGCCGGAGGGGACGACACGCATCAGCCAGAACGGAGCGACACCATGAAGATCGCAGTCCTCGGCACCGGCGCGGGCGGCCGGGCGCACGCGGCCAAGCTGCTGAGCCTCGGCCACGAGGTGTACGTGGGCACCCGCGACTCCCAGGTAACCCTGGGCCGCACCGACCCCGACTTCATGGGCGTCGAGCCGTTCGGCCAGTGGCTCGCGGACTACCCGGGCATCGAGCTGCGGAGCTTCGGCGAGGCTGCCGCGGCCGCCGACTTCGTCATCAACGGGATCGACGGCGCCAACGCCGTCAGCGTGCTCGAAGGCATCGGCAAGCACCTGGCGGGCAAGACCCTCATGGACTACGCCGTCCCGTACGTCTACAACCCCGAACAGGCCCACCCCTGGCCGACACCGTGGGGTGTGATGCCCGCCCTGGACCCGGTCGACCACGACAGCCTGGGGGAACGGATCCAGCGTGCGCTGCCGGCGGCCAAGGTGGTCAAGGCCTGCGTCACCCAGGAGCAGGAGACCGTCGTCGACCCGCGGGCCGTGGCGGGCGGCGACCACACCATGTTCATCGCGGGCGAGGACGCCGACGCGAAGGCGGAGGTCACCGAGCTGCTGCGGTCCTACGGCTGGCAGGACGTCCTGGACCTCGGCCCGCTGGTGAGCGCCCGGGGCATGGAGATGTACGCCCACATGCACAGCGCCATCCAGTTCGCGCTCGGCGGTGGCCGCTTCGGCGTCAAGGTGATGCGCTGATCACTGCCGCAGGCGCAGCCCCCGGGGCGTGGCATGGAACCCGGCGGATTCGAGCGGGGGCCCCAGCGGCGAGGTGAGCGCGGCCGCGGCATTGATCCGCTCCACCGTCAGCGCCGGCAGACTGCCCGAGCGGCAGCCCGCGGCGAGGGCGGCGACCGCCGCCGTCAGCCGCGGGTCCTCCGGGCCCGGCCACGCCAGCAGGGTCTTGCCGCCGCGCTCCAGGTACAGGGTCAGCTCCCCGTCCACCAGGACCACCAGGGAGCCCGCCTTGCGGCCCGGCTTGTGGGTGGCGCCGGCCGGGGGCTCGGGCCAGGGCAGGGCCGCGCCGTACGCGTTCGCCGGGTCGGCGGCGGCCAGGACCACCGCCGCCAGCGGGGGCGGGGTGCGCTCGGCGGCCCGGAGCCGGTCCACCGCGCCGTCCATCGCGAACTGGGCCGCGCCCAGCCCCTCGACCACATAGCCCCGACGGGCCTGCCCGCTGTCCTCGAAGGCCGACAGGACGCGGTAGACCGCGCTGAAGCCCCCCTCCACGCCCTCCGCCGCGACCGCGCCGCGGGTCACCACCCCGTGCCGGTCCAGCAGGGTGCGGGCCAGGGCATGGGCGCGGTGCGTCGGGTCCGGCGCCGGGGACGGCAGCAGCGACCAGCGCCCGGAGACCGTGGGCGGGCCCGTACGCGACGCCGTCGCGCTCAGCGTGCCGTACCGGCCGCGCGGGACGGTGCGGCGGGCCCGGTGGGCCGTGGCGCCCGCCGTACGGCCCGAACCGAGCAGCGAGCGCAGCGGGGCGAGGGTGTCGTTGGTGAGCCGGCCCGACCAGGCCAGGTCCCACACCGCGTCGGCGAGGGCGAGGTCCGACGCCTCGGGGAACTCGGCGCGGACCGCCTGGGAGATCTGCCGGAAGAACAGGCCGTATCCGCCCGAGAGAGCTGCCATGACCGCCTGCTGGAGCGGGCTCGGCTCCAGCGGGTGCGGCGGCGGCAGGAGCAGCGGGGCGGCGTCCGCCAGGTAGAGGGACACCCAGCCGTCCTTGCCCGGGAGGGCTCCGGCTCCCGCCCAGACCACCTCGCCCGTGGTGGTCAGTTCGTCCAGCAGGCCGGGGGAGTACCCGGCCACCCGCGACGGGAGGATCAGCCGCTCCAGCGCGGACGCCGGGACCGGGGCGCCCTGGAGCTGCTCGACCGCCCGGGCCAGGCCGTCGAGACCGCGCAGGGCTCCGCCCAGGTGCTGCCACTGGGGCAGGAACGTGGCCAGCGAGGTCGGCGGGACCGGCTCCAGCTCCTGGCGGAGCGCGGCCAGGGAGCGGCGGCGGAGCCGGCGCAGAACCGTCGCGTCACACCACTCCTGACCGATGCCCGCCGGATGGAACTCGCCCTGCACCACCCGCCCCGCCGCCGCGAGACGGTTCAGGGCGCCCTCGGTCACCGCCGATCCCAGACCGAAGGCGGTGGCCACGGCGGCCGTGGTGAACGGCCCGTGGGTGCGCGCGTACCGGGCCAGCAGGTCCCCCAGCGGGTCCTTGACCGGCTCGGTGAACGCCTCCGGGACGCCGACGGGCAGCGCCGTGCCCAGCGCGTCCCGCAGCCGGCCCGCGTCCTCGATCGCCGCCCAGTGGTCCGCGCCGCCGATCCGGACCCGGATGGCGCGGCGCGCCGCCGCGAGCTCCTGAGCCCAGGCCGGATCCGCGCCTCGCGCCGTCAGCTGGTCCTGCGTCAGCGGGCCCAGCAGCCGCAGCAGGTCGGCCACCGACTCGGCGTCCTTGGCCCGCCGGTCCTCGGTGAGCCACTGCAGCTCCCGCTCCAGCTCCTCCAGCACCTGCGCGTCGAGCAGCTCGCGCAGCTCCGCCTGGCCGAGCAGCTCCGCCAGCAGCCGCGAGTCCAGCGACAGCGCGGCCGCCCTGCGCTCGGCCAGCGGGGAGTCGCCCTCGTAGAGGAACTGGGCGACGTAACCGAAGAGGAGGGAACGGGCGAAGGGGGAGGGCTCCGGGGTGGTGACCTCGACCAGCCGGACCCGGCGCGCCTCGATGTCACCCATCAGCTCGGTCAGGCCGGGCACGTCGAAGACGTCCTGCAGGCATTCGCGTACGGCTTCGAGCACGATCGGGAAGGAGCCGAACTCGGACGCCACCTGCAGCAGTTGGGAGGCCCGCTGGCGCTGCTGCCACAGCGGGGTGCGGCGGCCCGGGCTGCGGCGCGGCAGCAGCAGTGCGCGGGCCGCGCACTCGCGGAAGCGGGAGGCGAACAGCGCGGAGCCGCCCACCTGGTCGGTGACGATCTGGTTGATGTCCCCGTGGTCGAAGGCGACGTCGGCGGCGCCCAGCGGCGCCTGCTCGTCGTCGAACTCGAAGGAGGGGGCTCCCGCCGGGTCGTGGTCCAGGAGGTCCATGGACAGCAGGTCCGCGTCGGGAAGACGCAGCACGATGCCGTCGTCGGCGTGCATCACCTGCGCGTCCATGCCGTACTTCTCGGCGAGGCGGGCCCCGAGGGCCAGCGCCCACGGGGCGTGCACCTGCGCGCCGAACGGCGAATGGACGACGACCCGCCAGTCGCCCAGCTCGTCGCGGAACCGCTCCACCACGATCGTCCGGTCGTCCGGGACGTGGCCGCACGCCTCGCGCTGCTCTGCCAGGTACGCCAGCACGTTCTCCGCGGCCCAGGCGTCCAGCCCGGCCGCCACCAGCCGCAGCCGGGCGTCCTGCGCGGAGAGGCCGCCGAGCTCGCGCAGGAACGCGCCCACCGCGCGGCCCAGTTCGAGCGGGCGGCCGAGCTGGTCGCCCTTCCAGAACGGCAGCCGGCCCGGCACCCCCGGGGCGGGCGTGACCAGGACCCGGTCGCGGGTGATGTCCTCGATGCGCCAGGAGGTGGTGCCCAGCGTGAAGACGTCCCCGATGCGGGACTCGTAGACCATCTCCTCGTCGAGCTCGCCGACCCGGCCGCCGCCCTTCTTCGGGTCCGAGCCGGCCAGGAAGACGCCGAAGAGCCCGCGGTCCGGGATCGTGCCGCCGGAGGTGACCGCGAGGCGCTGCGCCCCCGGCCGGCCGGTGACCGTCCCCGCCACCCGGTCCCACACCACGCGCGGCCGCAGCTCGGCGAACGCGTCCGACGGATAGCGGCCGGCCAGCATGTCGAGCACCGCCGTGAACGCCGACTCCGGGAGCGCCGCGAACGGCGCCGCCCGCCGCACCAGCGCCAGGAGGTCGTCCAGCTGCCAGGTGTCCATCGCGACCATGGCGACCAGCTGCTGCGCCAGGACGTCGAGCGGGTTGGCGGGGATGCGCAGGGACTCGATCGCACCCGTCCGCATCCGCTCGGTGACCACCGCCGCCTGCACCAGGTCACCCCGGTACTTGGGGAAGACCACCCCGGTGGAGACCGCGCCCACCTGGTGCCCGGCCCGGCCCACCCGCTGGAGCCCGGAAGCCACCGACGGCGGGGACTCCACCTGCACCACCAGGTCCACCGCACCCATGTCGATGCCCAGCTCCAGGCTGGAGGTGGCGACCACGGCCGGCAGCCGGCCCGCCTTCAGGTCCTCCTCCACCAGCGCCCGCTGTTCCTTGGACACCGAGCCGTGGTGCGCCCGGGCCAGCAGGGGCGGGGCGCCCAGGGCCGCACCCGACTGGGCCATCACCTCGGCCGGCGACGCGTGCTCGGGCAGCTTCTCGCCGACGGCCCGCTCGTACGCGATCTCGTTGAGCCGGTTGCACAGCCGCTCCGCGAGGCGGCGGGAGTTGGCGAACACGATCGTCGAGCGGTGCGCCTGCACCAGGTCGGCGATCCGCTCCTCCACATGCGGCCAGATCGACGGCTTGTCCCCGCCCTCCCTGCCCTCCGTCGCGGGGGAGCCGCCCAACTCGCCCATGTCCTGCACCGGGACGACCACGGACAGGTCGAACTCCTTGTCCGAGGGCGGCTGGACGATCTCCACCCTGCCGCGCGGCGCGAGGTACCGGGCCACTTCCTCCACCGGCCGGACCGTCGCCGACAGCCCGATCCGGCGCGCCGGCCGCGGAAGCAGCTCGTCCAGCCGCTCCAGCGACACGGCGAGGTGCGCGCCGCGCTTGGTCCCGGCGACCGCGTGCACCTCGTCCACGATCACGGTCTCGATCCCGGCCAGCGCCTCGCGCGCGGCCGAGGTCAGCATCAGGAACAGCGACTCGGGGGTGGTGATCAGGATGTCCGGCGGCCGGGTGGCCAGCGCCCGCCGCTCCGCCGCGGGGGTGTCGCCGGAGCGGATCCCCACCCGGATGTCGGGCTCGGGCAGCCCGAGGCGGACGGACTCCTGCCGGATCCCGGTCAGCGGGCTGCGCAGGTTGCGCTCGACGTCGACGGCCAGGGCCTTCAGCGGAGACACGTACAGCACCCGGCAGCGCTTCTTCGCCTCGGCGGGCGGCGGGGTCGAGGCGAGCCGGTCGAGGGCGGCGAGGAACGCGGCCAGGGTCTTGCCGGAGCCGGTGGGCGCCACCACCAGCACGTCCGAACCCTCCCCGATCGCCCGCCAGGCGCCCTCCTGAGCGCTGGTGGGCGCGACGAAGGCCCCCGTGAACCAGGAGCGGGTCGCGGGGGAGAACGAGTCGAGCGCAGCGCCTGCCATGCCCCCATCGTGCACCCCACCACTGACAACGCCCCGGACCTGGGCAAACGCGCGTCGGCGAGGGGGCGCAGAATGGGGGGATGGGGAAGGACGAAGGCCGCGGGGAGTGGGCCCGGCACTGGCAGTACCCGGAACTGCCCGGGCTCGACCTGCTGCGCGCCCACTACGTGCGCCACACCTTCCCGCGCCACGCGCACGACGGCTACGTCATCGCGGCCGTCACCGGCGGCATCGAGGAGGTCGGCCTCCCCGGCCACATCGTGCGCGCCGGACCGGGCAGCGTGGTCCTGATCAACCCCGAGGTGCCCCACACGGCGCGCGCCGGGGCTCCCGAAGGGTGGGCGTACGCCACCCTCTATCCGTCCAGCGGCCTGATCGCCGAGGTCGCGGCCGAGATCGGCACGCTGCGCGGCACCCCCGGCTTCACCGCCGACATCGTCGCCGACCCGCAGGCCTCGCGCACGATCACCGAGGTGCACCGGGCCGCCGAGGCCGGCAACGCGCTCGCCGCCGACACTCTCCTGCGGGGCGTGGTCGCCCGCATGCTGACCCGGTACGCAGGACCGCTGCCCGTCCGTACGGTCCGCGGCACGGGCGGCCCCGAAGCGGCGGCGGCCCGGGCCGTGCTGGAGGAGCGCCTCGCCGACCCGCCGTCCCTGGAGCAGCTCGCGGCGGAGCTGGGTACGAGCCCCTTCGCCCTGCTGCGGGCCTTCCGGGACCGGTACGGGATGCCGCCGCACACCTGGCTGACCGACGCCAGGGTCCGGCGGGCGCGCCGGCTGCTCGACGCGGGCACCCCGCCGGCGGAGGCGGCGCTCGCCGTCGGCTTCACCGACCAGCCCCACCTGAACCGGCACTTCACCCGCATCGTGGGGGTCCCACCGGGGGCGTACCGGCGGGAGCGGACCGCCTGGCTGCCGATCATGGACACCGGCGGCGGATCCCCGAACGCCCGCCGCCCGGCGCGGCGCCGGGACTGACGCCCGGGCGCGCAAGAACGTACAAGACCATCCGGCCGGGCTCCGCGTAGTTTCGCGGTGTGGGAGAGAAGCAGCTGGTCACAGAGCCAGAGATACGAGAGACACCGGCGCCCGACGGGCGGCCGCGGGCCGCGGTCGTACGGGACGCGCTCGGGGTCGGCGTCGCCGTCGGCCTGTCCGGGTTCGCCTTCGGGGTGACCGCGGCCGGAGCCGGCATCAGCACCCTCCAGGCCTGCGTGCTGAGCCTGCTCGTCTTCACCGGGGCCTCGCAGTTCGCCCTGGTCGGCGCGCTGGCCGCGGGCGGGAACCCGTTCACCGCAGCCGCCGGGGCCTTCTTCCTCGGGACCCGGAACGCCTTCTACGGCCTGCGCCTGTCGCAGCTGCTCCGGCTGCCGCGCGCCCTGCGGCCCCTCGCCGCGCACTGGGTGATCGACGAGACCACCGCCGTGGCGCTGGCCCAGCCCGACCGCAGGTCGGCCCGGCTCGGCTTCACCGTCACCGGGCTCACCCTGTACGTGCTGTGGAACGTCACCACCCTGCTGGGAGCGCTCGGAGCCGAGGCCATCGGCGACACCAAGGCCTGGGGGCTGGACGCCGCCGGACCCGCCGTGTTCCTGGCCCTGCTCGCGCCGATGCTGAAGACGGCCACGGAGCGGGCCGTCGCCGCCCTCGCGCTCGTCCTCGGGCTGGGATTCCTGCCCGTGCTGCCCGCCGGGGTGCCCGTGCTGATCGCGGCCCTGGCCGCACCCGTCGTGCTGTGGATGAAGGGACGCCGCTCGTGAACGTCTGGATCGCCATCGGGCTCACCGTCGTCGGCTGCTACGCCGTGAAGTACGCGGGGCTGCTCGTTCCCGCCGGGGCCCTGGAGCGGCCGCTGGTGCGCCGCCTGGCCGCGCTGCTGCCGGTCGCGCTGCTCGCCGCGCTCACGGCCCAGCAGACCTTCAGCACCGGCTCCGCGCTCGTCGTCGACGCCCGCGCCGCCGGGCTGGCCGCCGCCGGGCTCGCGCTGCTGCTGCGGGCCCCGTTCCTGGTCGTGGTCGCGGCCGCCGTCGTCGTCACTGCGGGGGTACGGGCCCTGGGCGGCTGACCCGCGCCGGCAGGCGGCCGTACGCCCGCAGGGTCAGCAGCGCCTCCAGCGTCGCGATCGGCCGCCGCTCCAGGGAACTCCCCGGCGCCCAGGCCTCGCGGCGGACCGGCCAGCCCCCGTCCGGCTGCTGCTGGGCGGCCAGGAAGTCCAGCGAGCGGCGCATCTCCTCGTCCGTGAACCAGCCGCGGGCCAGCGACTCCGGCCGCCGCGCGAAGTCGTGCGGGAACAGCTGCTCGCCCGGGGCGTATCCCGGAGCCGGCGGGAACTCCGCCCGCCGCCGCGGATCCAGCACCACCAGGCGCTGCTCGCGCACCAGCCGTCCCAGCCGGTCCGCGGCCGCCGCCGCCCGCGCCCGGTCGGGGACGCCGTCCAGGAACGCCACGGCGCTCTGGACCTCGTACGGGTGCGTGCGGTGCAGGTTCTCGACCCGGTCCCAGCAGAAGTCCGTGGCCCGGAAGAGCCAGGCGTGCCAGACGCGGTTGCGGTGCAGCAGGCCGACGACCGGGCCGGTGGTCAGGAGCTCACCCGGAGGGTTGTCGTGCGTCGGGTGGTACGGGGCCGTCGGGTAGTCGTGCGGGGCCGGGAAGACCACCGGAAGCGCGCCGTCCGGGGTGGAGACCCCGGTCAGGTGGCGGCAGAGCCGCTCGATGCGCTGCCCGGCGCAGCGGCCCAGGCCGTCCAGTACGCGCAGGGCGTGCGCGGTGTGCAGGGGCTGGCTCAGCGGGCCGCGCAGATCCGGATCGAGCGCGTGACCGTAGCCGCCGTCCGGGTTGAGGTACGAGCCGAGGGCGGTGTCCACCGGGTCGGCGTCCCCGCCGAGGAAGTGGAACGCGAACCTGCGCTGCTCCAGTACGCGGGCGGTGAGCCAGATGAAGCGCTCGGCGCGCTCCAGCGCGGGCAGCGGGTCCGAAGGGGGCCGGGGGCCGGGCGGGGCGGGCGGTGTGCGCGGGGTGTGCGCGGGAGCCTGTGGGGGGCGCGGGGAACGCGGGGATTGCGGGCTCTGCGGGGAAGCTTCGTCTCCGGGCATGCCTGCAACGTAGGACGCGGTGACGCGGGGGCGCGGGGCGAACGCCGCCGGTGCACTCTCCCGGGGCGGGATACTGGGGGCATGCGGTTGACGATTTTCTGGGAGCGGATGGCCGAGCACTTCGGCGCCGGCTACGCCGACTCCTTCGCACGGGACCACGTGATGGCGGAGCTGGGCGGCCGGACCGTCCACCAGGCGCTGGAGGCCGGCTGGGAGGCCAAGGACGTGTGGCGCGCGGTGTGTTCGGCGATGGACGTGCCGGCCTCGCTGCGCTGACGCTCCGAGGGGCGGGAGCGTGGTGGGGGACGCCCCTTTCGCGGCACGGGCCGTCGGTGGGACAGACTTGGCCGCGTGGGAGCCACCGAAGAGACGACCGACCAGCCCGTAGCCGTCCCGGGCGCGCTGCCGCCGCCCCGGGCGGCCGACCGGGGCGCCGACTCCGCCGCACCGGTCGCCTCCGGCCCGGAACCGGAGCCGGTCGCGGGCGCGGCAGGCAGGCCGGTGGCGGGCACGGCGGCGGCCCGGCCCGCCGATCCCGCCTCGCCGGGCGGCCCCGCCGGCCCCGGCAGGCCGCCGGCCGGAGCTCCGCCGACCGGGGGAGAGGAACGCATGCCGCGCTGGCTGCCGCGCGCGGTGGTCCTCGTACTGGCCCTCGTCGCCTGCTTCCAGCTCGGCAGCTGGGCCTTCCACCAGCTGATCGGGCTGCTCGTCAACATCCTGATCGCGTTCTTCCTCGCGCTCGCGATCGAACCCGCGGTCGCCAGGATGGCGGCCGGCGGCATGCGCCGGGGACTCGCCACCTTCCTGATGTTCACCGCGGTGGTCGTCGTGACCGCGGGATTCCTCGCACTGCTCGGCTCCCTGCTCGCCGGGCAGATCGTCGCCATGGTGGAGGGCTTCCCCGGCTACCTCGACTCGGTGATCAACTTCATCAACTCCACCTTCCACACCGATCTGTCCCGGCTGGAGATCCAGGAGAGCGTGCTGCGCTCGGACTGGCTGCGCAAGTACGTGCAGAACAGCGCGTCCGGCGTGCTCGACGTGTCCGCCACCGTGCTCGGCGGTCTGTTCAAGCTGCTGACGATCGGGCTGTTCTCCTTCTACTTCGCCGCCGACGGGCCACGGCTGCGGCGCGCGCTGTGCTCCGTACTGCCGCCCGCCAAGCAGGCCGAGGTGCTGCGCGCCTGGGAGATCGCCGTCGCCAAGACGGGCGGCTACCTCTACTCGCGCGGGCTGATGGCGCTGATCTCGGGTGTCGCGACCTACATCGTGCTGGCGGTCCTCGGGGTGCCGTACGCGCCCGCGCTCGCCGTGTGGGTGGGGCTGGTCTCGCAGTTCGTCCCCACCATCGGGACCTATCTCGCGGGCGCGCTGCCGGTCCTGCTCGCCTTCACCGTCAATCCCTGGTACGCGCTGTACGTCCTCGTGTTCGTGGTGGTCTACCAGCAGTTCGAGAACTACATGCTCCAGCCGAAGCTGACCTCGAAGACCGTCGACATCCATCCCGCGGTGGCCTTCGGATCGGTCATCGCGGGCACCGCCCTGCTGGGCGCGGTCGGGGCGCTGATCGCGATCCCGGCCGTCGCCACGCTGCAGGCCTTCCTCGGCGCGTACGTCAAGCGCTACGAGCTGACGCGGGACGCGGATTCCTCTACTTCCCGTCCTCGCCGCCGAGTACGGCTGCCAAGGCTTCGTTGACGGTCGCCTCGGCGGCGGCCTTGTCCAGGCCGAGGCCGCTCAGCAGGCCCTCGCCGTTCTCCAGCTCCAGGAGCGCGAGCAGGATGTGCTCGGTGCCGACGAAGTCGTGGCCCAGGCGCAGGGCCTCACGGAAGGTCAGCTCCAGGGCCTTCTTCGCCGAGGCGTCGAAGGGTACGAGGGCTGGGAGCTCGGCCTGGGCCGGCGGGAGCGCGGCGGTCGCGGCGGCCCGTACGTCGTCCGGCGAGACCTCCTGGGCGCGCAGGACGAGCCCCGCGAGGCCGTCGGCCTCGGCCATCAGGCCCAGGACCAGGTGCTCGGTGCGGATCTCGGTGTTGCCCGCGGCGCGGGCCTCGTTCTGCGCGGTCACGACCACGTTGCGGGCGCGGGGGGTGAAGCGGCCGAAGCCCGCGTTCGGGTCGAGGCCGCCCGCGCCCTCCTTGTCCGCCTTGGGCACGAAGCGCTTCTGGGCCGCCTGGCGGGTGACGCCCATGCTGCGGCCGATGTCGGTCCAGGAGGCGCCGGAGCGGCGGGCCTGGTCGACGAAGTGGCCGATGAGGTGGTCCGCGACGTCCCCGAGGGCCTCTGCCGCGACGACGGCGCCGCTGAGCTGCTCCAGGGGGTCGGTGTGGACCTTGTTGATGGCCTCGATCAGGTCGTCGAGGCGTACCGGATTGGTCATGCGAACGGGTTCCACCGAAGGGTTCGTCATAGATGCAACCCTAGGTTGACAGTCGAAGGAGTGTCAACCTCTGGTTGTCAGTGGGTGGCGGTCCCGGCCCGCCCCGGCCGCCGGTGCCATGCTGGGAACTCCGAGACGGAGGCTGTGATGGGTTTCTACGCCGAACGGGTCGTGCCGCGGATCGTCGACCTCGCCTGCGGGGCGCAGTCGGCCCGTCCGCTCAGGCGCCGCGTCTGTGCCGGCCTGACCGGGGAGGTCGTCGAGATCGGCTTCGGCACCGGCCACAACGTCCCCTTCTATCCGCCGGGCGTCACCGGCGTGGCCGCGATCGAACCCTCCGACCTGGGGTGGAAACTCGCCGCCGACCGGGTACGCGCCTCGCGGGTCCCGGTGCGGCGGGCCGGTCTGGACGGCCGATCACTGCCCTTCGAGGACGCCACCTTCGACGCCGCCCTGTCCACCTGGACGCTGTGCACCATCCCGGACCCCGTGGCGGCGCTGCGCGAGGTGCGGCGCGTGCTCAAACCCGGGGGCGGCCTGCACTTCGTCGAACACGGACTCGCCCCGGCGGAGGACGCCGGCGTGCGCCGCTGGCAGCGGCGGATCGAACCGCTGCACAAACGGCTCTGCGGCGGCTGCCACCTCACCCGGCAGACCGTCGGCCTGCTGACCGCCGCCGGCTTCACGGTCGCGGAGCTCGACGTCTTCTACGAGGAGCGCGCGCCGAAGCCCTTCGCCGCCGACTCGCTCGGCGTCGCGCTCTCGCCCCGGCCGGGCGGGTGACGGCTCGGCCGGTGTCGGCTCAGCAGGCGGCGGCTCAGTAGGTGACGGCTCAGTAGGTGACGGTGATCCGCCGGGCCGGCCCGTCCACCCGGATCCGCCCGCCCACGGGGATCACGAGCTGAGGGTCGGTGTGGCCGAGGTCCACGTCGAAGACCGCCATGGTGTCGGGGGCGTACTGCCGCAGCGCGCGCAGGACGGCCTCGCGCTGTTCCTCGCGGTAGCGCTCCTTCCGCCCGGCGTCGAACCGGTTCTCGAACGACCAGCTCTTCGCCCTGCCCATCAGCAGCGCGGGGAACTGCCGCAGCAGGCCGCGCTCGCCCATGTTCCGGAGCATCCGGTAGACCTCCTCCGCGCGCGGCATCTCCTCGGAGGTCTCCAGGAAGAGCACGTCGCCGGCGTAGGACTCGGCGGGCAGCACCGCGCGGTCGGCCGCCATCATCCAGGAGAGGATCTCCAGGTTGCCGCCCCAGCCGGCGCCCTCGACCACGCGGTCGTCGTTGTGCCAGGTCCAGCCGTAGGAGCGTTCCATCGCCGGCTCGGACTCGAAGGTGCGCGGGTCCTCCCAGGGCAGGTTCTCGTCCCCGTACTCGCCCGACCGGTTGAGCTCGTACGCGCCCGAGGTGAACAGCGCCGCCCGCAGGGAGGCGGCGGTGGCCGGGTGCATCGCGCCGGGCCGGCCCAGCTCGACCATCACCGAGGCGCCGTGGTAGCCGACGATGCCCAGGTTGCGCAGGAACAGCAGGAGGTTGGTGTTGTCGCTGTAGCCGACGAACGGCTTGGGGTTGGCGCGCAGGAGGTCGCCGTCGAGGTGGGGGAGGACGGTGATCTGGTCGTCGCCGCCGATGCTGGCGATCACGGCCTTGATGCCGGGGTCCGCGAAGGCGGCGTGGACGTCCGCGGCCCGCTCCTCGGGAGTCGCACCCATCTTCCGCGTCGTCGGGTACTCCACGGGCTCCAGCCCGAAGTCGTCCCGGAGCCTGCGCAGGCCCAGCTCGTAGGGGAGCGGGAAGAGGCCGGGCAGCCCGGACGAGGGCGACAGGATCGCGACCCGGTCCCCCGGGCGGGGCTTGGGCGGATACAGGAATTCGATCATGAGGCGATCGTATGAGCCCCCCGGCCGCGGGCCCCGGCAATTGTTCGAGGCCGTCGCGGCGGTGCCGGGACGGCCCGGCGGGGCGCACGGCCACACCGCCGACGGGCGGGCCCGGCCGCTCAGAGCCCGAAGGCGCCGCCCTCGACGAGGATGAGGAGGCCGACGGCGACCAGGACGACGGGCAGCAGGACGTGGCCCCGGCGGGCCAGGGCCCCGGCGATGACCGGGCGGGTGGCGAAGAACCGTCCCGCGAGGCACCACACGCCGACCAGGACCAGGAACACCACGGCGTACACGGCCATGCCGCCGGCGCCCGCCGTGGCGAAGACAGGAACGTAGACGCCGATGTTGTCGCCGCCGTTGGCGAACGTCACGGCGGCGACCGTGAGGGACGCCGGACCGCCCTGTCCGGACACCGCCGCGGCCTCCCCCTCGTCGCCCTCCTCGCCCCGCTGCCGCCACGCCTGCCAGCCGGCCTTCAGACCGAGGGCGAGGGGCAGCAGGCCGAGGTACGGGACGGCCCGCTCCGGCAGGAAGCCGGTGCCGAAAGCGGCCGCCACGGCCACGGCCAGGATCGCGGCGAACCCGAGGTACTGGCCGATCACGATCCTGCGCGTCGACCCGCGGTGCCCCGCGCCCTGCGCGAAGAACAGCGCCAGGATGACGATGTCGTCGACGTTGGTGACGGCGAACAGCCCGATCGCCTGCCCGATGGCGCCCAGATGCACGGATCAGCCGTTCCCCTCGTACGACAGGACCGGCCCACCGTACGCAGCGCCCCGCGCGGCTGGGGCGCCGGGGCGGGCCCTCTACGGGGACTCCGTGGCCTGGGGGCCGCGCAGGCGGACGGCGAGGGCCGCGATGTCGTCGTCGAGCCGGCCCCTGCTGTAGCGGAGGAGGTCGCGGTGGAGGGCCGTGAGCAGTTCGTGGGGCGGTGTCGCGGGCTGCCCGCCCATCCAGGCCGCCAGCGGGAAGAACTCGCCGTCGCGGGCGCGGGCCTCGGCGATCCCGTCGGTGTAGAGGAGCAGCAGGTCGTCGGGGGCGAAGTCGAAGGTGTCGATGCTGTACTGATCGCCGATCAGGTCCGCGAGGCTGAGCAGCGGCGACGGGGTGACCGACTCGAGGGTGCGCAGTGTCCCGTGGTTCAGGAGCAGTGGCGGTGGATGTCCGCAGTTGAGGATGTCGATGCGTCTGCCCTCGTGCGGGATCTGGACGAGGAGGGCCGTGGCGAAACGTTCCATCGGCCCCTCCGGGGGGAAGGCGGCGTTGTAGCGCATGCTGCTGGCGTCCAGCCGGCGGGCGACGTCGACCAGGTCGGTCTCGCCGTAGGCGGCCTCCCGGAAGGCGTTGACGATCGCCGCGGCCGCCCCCACCGCGGGCAGGCCCTTGCCCCGCACGTCACCGATGAGCAGCCGGACGCCGTACGGCGTGTCCACCACCTCGTAGAAGTCCCCGCCGATGCGCGCCTCCGCGGCGGCCGCGAGGTACAGCGATTCGATCTCGATCCTGCCGAAGCGGCGCGGCATGGGACTCAGGACCACCTGCTGCGCCGCGTCGGCGACGAGCCGCACCTGGAAGAGCGTGCGCTCGCGCTGGAGCCGGACGTGGCTCCCGTACGCGGCGGCCACGGTGACCGCGATGATCCCGGCGGCCGTCCACCACGTGCCCAGGTCGGGGAAGACGAGGCTGAGGCCGATCATCAGGACGAGGCAGACCGTCCCGAGCAGAACGGTGGGGAGCACCGGCCACATGGCGGCGGCCAGGGCCGGCGCCGCGGGCAGGAGGCGGCTGAAGGCCATCTCCGGCGGAGTGTTGTATGCCAGGCTGGCGATGACGACGGTCAGGATGACCGGCGACAGCCGCACGAGCCTTCCCGGGCCGGGGCGCCTACGAAGTCGTGGCCGTCCAGACTCGATCACACTTCATAGGATATCTACGTAATGAGGGCATAGCGCTCTGGCGTGGTGAGCTTGACAGGGAAATCGAACATCCATTCTGATGAGTTATCCACAGCCGAACCGGTCGTGGAGGCGCATTGTCAGTGGCAGGCATTAGCGTCAGTGGCGTGAAGCGATCGACTCAAGCAAACCGGGTGGAACCCATGGCAGGCACCGACCGCGAGAAGGCTCTCGACGCCGCGCTCGCACAGATTGAACGGCAATTCGGCAAGGGTGCGGTCATGCGCCTCGGCGACAAGCCGAACGACCCCATCGACGTCATCCCCACCGGGTCGACCGCGCTGGACATCGCCCTCGGTGTCGGCGGGCTGCCCCGCGGCCGCGTGGTCGAGGTGTACGGGCCGGAGTCCTCCGGTAAGACGACCCTGACCCTGCACGCCGTGGCCAACGCGCAGAAGGCCGGCGGCACCGTCGCCTTCGTGGACGCCGAGCACGCGCTCGACCCCGAGTACGCGAAGGCCCTCGGCGTCGACACCGACAACCTCATCCTTTCCCAGCCGGACACCGGCGAGCAGGCGCTGGAGATCGTGGACATGCTCGTCCGCTCCGGTGCCCTCGACCTGATCGTCATCGACTCCGTGGCGGCCCTCGTGCCGCGCGCCGAGATCGAGGGTGAGATGGGCGACTCCCACGTGGGTCTCCAGGCCCGTCTGATGAGCCAGGCCCTCCGGAAGATCACCGGTGCGCTCAACCAGTCCAAGACCACCGCGATCTTCATCAACCAGCTCCGCGAGAAGATCGGCGTGATGTTCGGCTCGCCGGAGACCACCACCGGTGGCCGCGCGCTGAAGTTCTACGCCTCGGTGCGCATCGACATCCGCCGCATCGAGACCCTGAAGGACGGCACGGAGGCGGTCGGTAACCGCACCCGCTGCAAGGTCGTGAAGAACAAGGTCGCGCCGCCGTTCAAGCAGGCCGAGTTCGACATCCTCTACGGCCAGGGCATCAGCCGCGAGGGCGGCCTGATCGACATGGGCGTGGAGCACGGCTTCATCCGCAAGGCCGGTGCCTGGTACACGTACGAGGGCGACCAGCTCGGCCAGGGCAAGGAGAACGCCCGCAACTTCCTCAAGGACAACCCGGATCTCGCGAACGAGATCGAGCGGAAGATCAAGGAGAAGCTGGGCGTGGGTGTCCGCAAGGACGGCGCCGAGGACGCGGCGGCCGGCACCGCGGCCGCCGCACCCGCCGATGCCGCGGCAGTCCCCGCGCCCGCGTCGAAGGCCAAGACGACGGCCAAGGCCGCCGTGGCCAAGAGCTGACCCGTGCGCGAGCAGGAAGGGGGCGGCAGGAGCCGAGGAGGCCGTGAGGGCCGCCAGGAGCTGCCGCCCCAGAGCCCCGAGGAGCAGGCGCGGGCCATCTGCCTGCGCCTGCTCACGGGGAGCCCGCGCACCCGTCGCCAGCTCGCGGACGCCCTGCACAAGCGGGGCATCCCCGACGAGGTGTCGCATGAGGTCCTCTCCCGGTACGAGGAGGTGGGCCTGATCGACGACGCGGCGTTCGCCGGAGCCTGGGTCGAGTCCCGCCACCGCGGCCGGGGCCTGGCCCGCCGGGCGCTCGCCCAGGAGCTGCGGACCAAGGGGGTGCACACCACCCTCGTGGAGGAGGCCCTGGAGCTGCTGGACTCCGACCAGGAGGAGCAGACCGCCCGCGAGCTCGTGGAGCGCAAGCTCCGCTCCACCCGGGGCCTGGAGCGGGACAAGCGGATCCGGCGCCTGGCCGGGATGCTCGCCCGCAAGGGATACCCGGAGGGCATGGCCCTGCGCGTGGTCCGCCGCGCCCTGGAGGCGGAGGGCGAGGACGCCGACGACCTCGGGTACCCGGGGGAGTGAGCCGCAGGGCCCGGGGTGGGGGCAGCCCCCGGGCCGGAACACCGGACGACTCCCATGGCAAGAGGTACGCCGCGCAGCAGAGTTGACGCCATGATGCTGCGTTACGCCCTCCAGGCCGTCAGGGGCCGCAGGGCCGGATTCCTTGGCGCCTTCGTCGCACTGTTGTGAGCGACCATTCTTGTCACCGTCTGCGGCGCGCTCCTCGAAACGGGACCCGCGGGAAGATCCGCACCGAGCTGATCGACGCCTCCGGCCGGCCCGGACCCTCATACAGGCACGCCTGGAACTCCGTGGCCCTGACCCCCTTCACGATCGCCGACGGCCGGGCCCCCGAGGTGGCGCTGCGGGTGGCCCCGGTGGAGGCCGCCACGGCGAAGGGCCGGCCGACGGTGGTGCGGGTCCGCGCCGCCGGAAGGGCGCGGACCCGGGGGCCTACGGGTGCGGCGGCGCCGCCGTGGGCCCGTCACCCGCGACGACGGGGAGACCGGCCGACTTCCATGCCTGGAAACCACCGGTCAGGTCGGTCGCGCGATGCAGGCCCAGGGCGTGCAGTGAGGCCGCCGCGAGGCTGGACGCGTAGCCCTCGTTGCAGATCACCACCACCCGCAGGTCGTGGCTCGTCGCCTCGGGGGCGCGGTGGCTGCCCGTCGGATCCAGCCGCCACTCCAGCTCGTTGCGCTCGACCACCAGCGCCCCCGGGATCAGCCCGTCCCGGTCCCGCAGGGCCTGGTAGCGGATGTCCACCAGGAGCGCCCCGGCCGACGCGGCCGCGTACGCCTCCTGGGCGTCGACGCGGGTGTACCCCGCCCGGACGCGCTCCAGCAGCTCGTCGATGCCGACCGGGGCGCTCACTGCCAGTCCGCCGGACGCTCGACGTGCTCCAGGTGCAGGACGGGTCCGCTGCGGCTGTACCGGCGGATCAGCGGCAGCGGCGGGTAGTAGGCGTGTACGGAGACCGCGTGCTCGTCCGGGGAGTCGTTGAGGACCTCGTGCACGTGGTGACGCCCGAAGGCCCGTCCGCCGCCCGCCGCCAGCGTCCGGCTGCGGTCGACGCCCGGGGCCAGCTCCAGCGACCGCCAGCCCTCCGAGGGCAGGCGTACGGCCAGCGAGCGCTCCGTGAGGCGGCCGCGCGCGGTGGCGAACGCGCCGAGCGACTCGGCGTGGTCGTGCCAGCCGGTGCCGGTGCCCGGCGGCCAGCCGATCAGCCAGGCCTCGCTGCCGCCGGGGCCGTCGAGGCGGATCCAGGTGCGGCCCTCGGGATCGAGCGGGAGCGAGGCCACGATCTCGGGGTCGGACGCGGTGCGCAGGGCGAAGTCGAGGAGCTCGGTGGCCGTGGGGCCCCCGGCCGGCACGGACTCAGGGATGTACGCGGGTGCGGATGCGGGTGCAGACATGGAGAAGGACCGTTCCTGGGTTCGCGGAAGTGCGCGCAGGCCGGTGGACGGCACGGGGCGCGCGGAGGGAAGGGCGAATCAGCAGGAAGGGCGACACACGCAGCCCGCGTAGCGGAGCAGGTCCATATGGACCCTCCGCCACAGGCGTACGTCGTTGCCGGTCATTTCGCGAGTGAACCACGCGGGCCCGCGCACGGTCAATCGATCACACGGTCGGCGAAGTCGAAGTCGAAGTCGAAGTCGAAGTGGAAGTCGTGGGCGTGGGCGCGGGCACCCGGGACTCGGGCGCACCGGCCCGGACGGCGTCCGCCGCCTCGTACAGCTCCGCCGGGCGGACCCCCGCGAAGGTCGCCGCCAGATGTCCGTCCGGCCGCACCAGCAGCACGGTGTGCGCCGGGGCACCCGGGTAGCTGTCCGCGACCAGCAGGTCGGTGCGGACCGGCAGGGCGCTGACCGCTGCGGCCAGGCGGGGCATCAGGCCGGCGCCCAGCCAGTGGCGCCGGTCCCAGACCCCGGTGCCGGGGGCCACCAGGACCACCAGCAGCCGGCCCTGCCCCAGCAGGTCGCGCAGCGGTACGGTCGCTCCGTCGGGTGCGGTGACCGGGACGTTCGCCACCGGACCGCCCGGTTCCGTGGCCGTCGGCACCTCGCGTACGGCAACGGGCGGGGCGTAGGCTGGCTCCGCGCCCAGCGGCCCCCGCCCCAGATGCCCGTCGGTGAGCAGGGACTCGGCGGAACGCGAGGCCCCGGGGAGGTAGTTGCGCAGCCCGCCCCCGGAGCGCAGCGTCGGCATCGCCTGGTCGGCCGCGCGCAGCCGGGACGCCACCGCGGTGCGCCGCTCGCCCTCGTAACCGTCCAGCAGCGCGTCGGAGGCACCCTGGTGCCAGGCCAGGGAGAGCTTCCACGCCAGGTTCTCGGCGTCGCGGAGCCCCTCCTCGACGCCCTGGGTGCCGAGTGCGCCCAGCAGGTGCGCGGCGTCGCCGGCGAGGAAGGCCCGCCCGTCGCGCCAGCGCCGGGCCAGCCGGTGGTGCAGCGTGTGCACGCCGGTGTCCAGCAGGTCGTACGGGGGAGTCGTGCCGCCGCACCACTGCGCGAGGGTGTCGCGGATCAGGGTGACCAGCGCGTCGGGGGTCACCAGATCGCCGCGTGCCGGGAGCAGCCAGTCCAGCCGCCAGACCCCGTCGGCCAGCGGCCGCGAGGTGACCTCCTGCTGCGCGCCGCGGTGCAGCAGGGCCTCGCCGGGCCAGGGCAGTTCGGTGCGCAGCGCGGCCACGGCATGGCGCTCGACGGCGGTACGGCCCGGGAAGCGGATGCCGAGCAGCTTGCGCACGGTGGAGCGGGCTCCGTCGCAGCCGACCAGGTAGCTCCCGCGCCACCAGGTGGTCTCCGCGCCCCGGGTGTGCGCGGTGACGCCCCGGTCGTCCTGTTCCAGGGCGTCCAGCCTGCTGTCGCAGACCAGCTGGACGAGGGGGTGCGCGGCGGCACAGTCGCGCAGTCCGCGCGCGAGGGCGTGCTGCGGCACGTGCAGGGGGGCCGGATGGTCCTCGAAGGTCAGCCGGTGGGTGTCACGGCTGCGCCGCATGGTGCGCCAGGCGGCGAAGTACGCCCCCTCGTCGCGCAGCGTCGTACAGCCCAGCCGGTGCGCCATGGCCGCCGTGTCCGCGTGCAGGACGACCGTACGGGCCGGCCGGACCTCGTCCTTGCCGGGCCGTTCGTCGAGCACGACGGAGGGCACGCCCGCGCCCGCGAGGGCGAGGGCCAGGGACAGTCCGACGGGCCCCGCGCCGACGACGATCACCGGGTCCATGGCGCGGCTCCCGATGTCCGGTATGTGATCACAGAACGTATGCAACCCATTGGAGGTGTCTGCGTCAAGTGACACCCGACGGCGCACAGCAGTGTGGTGCGGCGGATGCCCGGCCACCGGCACTTGACAGGTTCGGCTTGCGCGAGTGGCGACCGCGTTGCGCTCGCCGAGGTGCGGGCTCGGCCGCATGTCCTTGCGAGCCATGGCAGACCGCCCCCCAAGCGAATTTGACCATGGGGAACGGTTCGGTGAGTTCCAGCCGAAATGCAGCCGGAATTCACTGGTAGGCGATTTACGCCACGGGTCCGGCTGGAATCTTATTTCATAGCATCTGGCCAGTTTGGCCGGAACTTATTCTTTCGTATTCTGGCGCGCCTCGCCGGTACGTCGCGGTTTGCCCTTGTGATCCCTCTCTTGGGCGGTGGGATGCTCAAGTATTCCTCAAAGGGTTGGTATCTCGCTTGCCGGGCTCTTGTGCGCGTGTAATTGTCATGTCTGCGCAGGGGGCGAGAATTGCTCCGTGTGTAGGAGGTGGTTCGGTGCATCGAATCCAAACCCCTGTCGTCCAATCGGGCGACGCCTCAAAGCTTCCAGTGAAGGAGAAAGGTGAAGAATTTGTTGAAGAGTGGTCGCGTTGGGCGGATCGTGGTCGCGCCCGTGGTCGGGGCACTGTTGGTCGGCCTCTCGTCGCTAGCCACGGCGTCTACCGCGTCGGCTTCTGAATCCGGCGCCATGGCTCGTCCTACCGATTGCCGCTCTGATGTCGCCGGGCACTGGGGGACGACCGCCCGTTGCGGTAGCCACAACGGCGGCTCCTTCCGCGCATATGCATTATGCCGCGACGGCGACGGGAACATGTCGGACTCCTTCGGTCCGTGGCGGCAGTGGGGCGATTCCATCGCCTACTGCATGGGCTCGTCCTGGGCCGTTTCTGCAGGGGTCCAGACGTCCGTTCGCAACAACGGCTGAACGCGGCCGCTTCTATTGAGAGGGGCATGGAAATGAGGAAGCTCTGCACAGCGCTGCTGGCTGCAATGGCGGTGGCGGTTCTGGGGCTCCAGGGTACGGCGACTGCGGCGCCTGCAGGCTGGCCGACCGGGTGTGAGGATGCTAAGTACGACAACGGCTGGTACGCCGCATGTCGTCAGGCCAATGGTGGTAGGTGGAAGGCGTCGGTGACATGCGTGCCTCTCCATGGTGGCCCTGATGTCACGCGGGATGGTGCTTGGGTGACGAGTGGAATGTCCCTCGTCTTCTGCCCGCCACTCACTGTGGTTAAGACCGGGGGCGTCTGGACGAGGTCGTACTGATAGTCCGAATGGCGGCTTGGATGCGGGTTGCATTGCATTCCACGTAGCGGCTGCATGTGAGTGGTCGGAATCTGCGGCGTTTCAATGGACCCGCCTGTAAAGCGCCGCAGGTTATCAGGACGCCCGCCAAGGCTGCCGACTGGGATTTTTACCTTGAGTGCAGATACCCGCAAACGCCATGTGGTGCGGCGGATGAGATCCGCCGCACCACATGCGCCATGTCGGCGTGCTGGAGGAGTGTCGAGCACTCCGGCGGCACCGCCTCATGCAAGGAGGCCCCGACCTGTTGTTCTGCCGGGTCAGGGGGCCTTGCCCACGCCGGCCGCGCCGCCCGCGTCGACCTCGGCCACGTCGCCCTCGACGACGGCGCCGGTGCCCTTCTTCGACTGCCTCAGCCGCCTCTCCAGCCAGGAGGCCAGGGTGGTCAAGGCGAAGTTGACGGCGATGTAGATCACAGCGATCACGACCATGGTCGCGATGGTGTTGCTGTAGTTCGCGGAGATCTGCCGGTTCATCGACATCAGGTCTGCGAAGCCCAGGACGGCGCCACCGAGGGCCGTGTCCTTGAGGATCACCACGAGCTGGCTGACCAGCGCGGGCAGCATCGCCGTGACGGCCTGCGGAATCAGGACATACAGCATGGTCTGGCCCTTGCGCATGCCGATCGCCTTGGCCGCGTCCGTCTGGCCGCGGGGCAGCGACAGGATGCCGGCCCGGACGATCTCGGCGATGACCGAGGCGTTGTACAGCACGAGACCGGTGACCACCGCGTAGAGCGGCCTCAGGTCGGAGCTGACGGTCCCGAGCATCACGTACAGGGCAGAGCTGAAGATCATCAGGATGAGGACCGGGATGGCGCGGAAGAACTCCACGACCGCGCCGACCGGCACGCGCACCCATGCGTGGTCCGAGAGCCGGGCGATACCGAGGAGCGCGCCCAGCGGCAGGGCGATCACCATGGCGATCAGACCGGCCTTCAGCGTCTCGCCGAGGCCGGGCAGCAGGAACGTCGTCCAGATCTGGCTGTCGGTGACGAAGGGGGTCCACTTGTCGGCGTCGAGCTGGTTCTTCTCCGCCATGCGGGCGAGGACCCACCACAGGGCCAGCCCGACGAGCACCAGGAAGATGCCGGTGTAGATCCAGTTGCGGGCCTTGGCCCTGGGGCCGGGGGTGTCGTACAGAACGGAGCTCATCGCTTCACCGCCACTCGCTTGGCCACCCAGCCCAGCAGCAGGCCGGTGGGCAGGGTCAGCAGGACGAAGCCGAGGGCGAAGACCCCGAAGACCGCGAAGAGCGCGTCCGCCTCGTTCTCCAGCATTTCCTTCATCAGCAGGGCCGCCTCGGCCACGCCGATGGTCGCCGCCACGGTGGTGTTCTTGGTGAGGGCGATCAGTACATTGGCGAGCGGTCCGACGACTGCCCGGAAGGCCTGGGGGAGCACGATCAGGCGGAGCACCTGGAAGAAGCTCAGCCCCAGCGCACGAGCCGCTTCGGCCTGGCCGACGGGCACGGTGTTGATGCCGGAGCGCAGAGCCTCGCAGACGAATGTGCCCGTATAAGCGATCAGGCCGAGGACGGCGAGCCGGAAGCCGGCCTCCTTGGAGGTGTCACCGCCCAGGTTGATGCCGAGGGTCTGGTACAGGCCCAGCGAGCATCCGAGGATCAGCAGGGTCAGCGGCGTGTTGCGTACGGTGTTGACGTACGCGGTGCCGAAGGCCCGCATGAGCGGGACCGGGCTGACCCGCATCCCTGCCAGCAGGATGCCCCAGATCAAGGACCCGATCGCCGAGTAGAGGGTGAGCTGAACCGTCACCCAGAAGGCTCCGAGCACGTCGTACTGCCCGGAAGTAAGAAAGTCGAACACGTTGCCCTGCGCTCTCCCCAGGATGGCCGGTGGGGCGCGCCGCCGCCCACTACGGGCGGGCGGCGGCGCGCCCCACCGATGAATCAGCTGCCTTCGGTGATCTGCGGGGCCGGGTCGGCCTTGTAGCCGGCGGGGCCGAGGTTCGCGTCCACGGCCTTCTGCCAGGAGCCGTCCTCGACCATCTTCTTGAGCGCGGCGTTGACCTTGGTCTGGAGCTCCTTGTCGCCCTTCTTCAGACCGATGCCGTAGGGCTCGTCGCTGAGCTTCAGGCCGGCGAGCTTGAACTTGCCCTTGTTCTTCTCCTGCGCGGCGTAGCCGGCCAGGATCGAACCGTCCGTGGTCACGGCGTCGACGGCCTTGTTCTCCAGGCCCGTCAGGCACTCGGAGTAGCCCGGGTACTCCTGCAGGTCGGCGTCGGGAGCCAGCTTGGTCTTGACGTTCTGCGCGGACGTGGAACCGGTGACCGAGCAGAGCTTCTTCTTGTTGAGGTCCTCGGCCTTGGTGATCGAGGTGTCGTCGGCGCGGACCAGCAGGTCCTGGTGGGCCAGGAAGTACGGGCCGGCGAAGTCGACCCGCGCCTTGCGCTTGTCGTTGATCGTGTACGTCGCGACGACCAGCTTGACGTCACCGTTCGAGATCAGGTTCTCGCGCTCGGCGCTGACGGCCTGCTTGAACTCGATCTGGTCGGGCTGGTAGCCGAGCTCCTTGGCGACGTAGGTCGCCACGTCGACGTCGAAGCCCGTGAACTTGCCGTCCGGGGTCTTCAGGCCCAGACCGGGCTGGTCGTACTTGATGCCGATGACGATCTTGTCCTTCTTGGCGTCACCGGACGCGCCGCCATCACTCGCCTTGTCGGCGCCGCCGCCACACGCGGTCGCGGTCAGGGACAGGGCGACGGCGACGGCCGCGGCCGCAGCAGCCTTGGAGATCTTCATGATGAACTTCCCTCGGATGAGACGTTGTTGGACGACGAGCGACGACGCGTGCGCCGGGCCGCCAGGGGATCACTACCAGACGGCAGCCGTCAGTGGTGCAGGATCTTCGACAGGAAGTCCTTCGCCCGATCACTGCGCGGGTTGCTGAAGAACTGCTCGGGGGTGGCTTCTTCGACGATCTTTCCGTCTGCCATGAAGACGACCCGGTTCGCCGCGGAGCGGGCGAAGCCCATCTCGTGCGTGACGACCACCATGGTCATCCCCTCGCTGGCGAGCTGCTGCATGACCTCCAGCACCTCGTTGATCATCTCCGGGTCGAGCGCCGAGGTGGGCTCGTCGAAGAGCATCACCTTCGGCTCCATCGCCAGCGCCCGGGCGATCGCCACGCGCTGCTGCTGGCCGCCGGAGAGCTGGGCCGGGTACTTGTCGGCCTGCGACGCGACGCCGACCCGCTCCAGCAGGGACAGCGCCTTCGCGTGGGCCGCGGCCTGGTCGGTCTTGCGGACCTTGAGCTGGCCCAGCATGACGTTCTGCAGCACCGTCTTGTGCGCGAAGAGGTTGAACGACTGGAACACCATGCCGACGTCGGCGCGCAGACGGGCGAGCTCCTTGCCCTCCGAGGGCAGCTCCTTGCCGTCGAGCGTGATGGTGCCCGAGTCGATGGTCTCCAGGCGGTTGATGGTCCGGCACAGCGTGGACTTGCCCGATCCCGAAGGACCGATCACCACGACTACCTCACCGCGGGCAATGCTCAGATCGATGTCCTGAAGCACGTGCAGCGCGCCGAAGTGCTTGTTGACGTTGCTCAGCACGACCAGGTCGTCCGCGGCACCGGCCGCGTCCTGAACGTCCTTGGTCACTGATACTCCGCTCATCGGCTTCTAGCTCCGTCCTCCTCGGTTGGGAGGACAGTAGTGACGACCCGCGCACAACGTCATCACATCTGAGGGAGAATTGAGCATAACGATCCGGCCTCTTCCGGATACGCTCCGTGCGCGGCACCGGCGTGGTCGATCATGTACTCGTACCGGGTGCATAACGGTAGGCGCGCCGCGCCGGAACCCTCTTGACGTGGGACTCCGCATGGGCGTGGATGCAGGGTGGCCATTTCTGCGGCCGTACGCGCGGCACCGACCGGCCGCATCGGAGCCGTACGAGCCGTGACGGGGCCCGGGCGTGGGCCGCCCGAGTGACCCGAGAGAGATGAAGGAGAGGGGGACGACATGAGACTGCTGCTCGTCGAGGACGACGATCACGTCGCCGCCGCCCTGTCCGCGATCCTCGCCCGGCACGGCTTCCAGGTCACCCACGCCCGCAACGGCGAAGAGGCCCTCCAGGCGCTCCTGCCCGCCGGCGCCCCGCCCTTCGGCGTGGTCCTGCTCGACCTCGGCCTGCCCGACCAGGACGGCTACGAGGTGTGCGGCCGGATCCGCAAGCGCACCGCCACGCCCGTCATCATGGTCACCGCGCGGGCCGACGTACGCTCCCGCATCCACGGCCTGAACATGGGAGCCGACGACTACGTCGTCAAGCCCTACGACACCGGCGAACTCCTCGCCCGCATCCACGCCGTCGCCCGGCGCACCGGAGCCTCCGAGGAGGCCGTCGCCACCGGCACCGGTGCGCCCGCCACCGTCCGCCTCGGCCCCGTCAGCATCGAGCTGCCCACCCGACGGGTCAGCGTGGACGGCACCGACGTACCCCTCACCCGCAAGGAGTTCGACCTGCTGGCCCTGCTCGCGCAGCGGCCCGGTGTCGTCTTCCGCCGCGAACAGATCATCAGCGAGGTGTGGCGCACCAGCTGGGAGGGGACCGGGCGCACCCTGGAGGTCCACGTCGCCTCGCTGCGCTCCAAGCTGCGCATGCCCGCCCTCATCGAGACCGTCCGCGGGGTGGGCTACCGGCTCGTCACCCCGGCCGCCCCCTAGGGACCTCCTGCCGTGCGTGCCCGCCTGCTCCCCCTGCTCGTCATCCTGATGGCGGGCACCCTGCTCGCCCTCGGCTTCCCGCTCGCCGTGAGCCTGGCCGCCGGACAGCAGCAGCGGGTGGTCGTCGACCGCATCGACGACAGCGCCCGCTTCGCCGCCCTCGCCCAGTTCGTCATCGACGCCCGGGGCTCCGGCTCCACCGGAGCCGACGAGCGCGAGCAGACCCTCCAGCACGAACTCGGCCGCTACCACGAGCTGTACGGCATCCGCGTCGGGATCTTCAACCGCGACGACAACGCCATGGTCCGCTCCCCGGGCTGGTGGCACCTCCCCGAGTCCGGCGAGGGCCGCAGGGCCTTCGAGGAGGCGCTCGCCGGGCGCCGCAGCCACGACCCGCCCCAGGTGTGGCCCTGGCAGACGCACGGCAAGCTGCTGGTCGTCTCCCCGGTCGTCCTCGACGGCGACGTGGTCGCGGTCGTCGCCACCGAATCGCCGACGGACCTCATGCGGGGCCGGATCCTGAAGGGCTGGCTGCTCATCGCGGGCGGCCTCACCGCCGCCATGCTGGTCGCCTTCGGCGCCGCCCTGCGGCTCACCAGCTGGGTGCTCAAGCCCGTACGGACCCTGGACACCGCCGCCCACGGCATCGCCACCGGGCGGATGAACTCCCGCGTCGCGGCCGCCAGCGGCCCGCCGGAACTCCAGCGCCTGGCGCACTCGTTCAACGAGATGGCCGACAACGTCGAAGAGGCACTGGAGCAGCAGCGGGCGTTCGTCGCCGACGCCTCGCACCAGCTGCGCAACCCGCTCGCTGCACTGCTCCTGCGCATCGAGCTGCTCGCCCTCGAACTGCCCGAGGGCAACGAGGAGATCGCGTCCGTGCGCACCGAGGGCAAGCGCCTGACGCAGGTCCTCGACGATCTCCTGGACCTGGCACTGGCCGAGCACGCCTCCGCCGAGATAAGCCTCACCGACATCGGCGCGCTGGCCGCGGAACGGGTCGCCGCGTGGCGGCCGTACGCCGAGGAGAAGGGCGTACGGCTCACCGAGACGGGCCGGAGCGCCGTCACCGGCTGGGCCGACCCCATCGCCCTGTCCAGCGCGCTCGACGCCGTCATAGACAACGCCCTCAAGTTCACTCCCGCCGGTGAGGAGGTCGAGGTGTCGGTCTCGGCCGAGGGCCGCTCGGTCCGCGTGGTCGTCGCCGACCGCGGCCCCGGCCTGACCGAGGAGGAGCTGCAGCGCGTGGGCGACCGCTTCTGGCGCAGCGGCCGCCACCAGAACATCAAGGGCTCCGGACTCGGCCTGTCGATCTCCCGGACCCTGCTCGCCGGGGGCGGCGGGACCCTCTCCTACGCGACGAACCCGCCGCACGGGCTCCGGGTGACCGTGACCGTCCCGCGCACCGGCCCCGAGGCCTCCTGACCCCGACCGGCACGACGCCCCCTACGGCTCCCAGGGCAGGGTCGTGCGGGCGGGCGCGGACACCGCGTACAGCTCGTCGACGGCCCGCACCTCGAAGACGGCCGCCCGCTCCCGGCCGGCGCGCGCGACCCCCGGGAGGTACAGGGCGGTGCCGCAGGTGCCGCCGAGGAAGCGGCGGCCGCCGTCGGGCAGCACCCGGTGCACCTCGTAGTGGCGCGGCCGCCCGCCCGGACCGGACCCCGCCGCCCGCCACGACAGGCGCAGCCAGGCCCTGCCGTCCTGGCGGGCCGCGGCGTCCACGGCCGGCGCGACGGGCGGGGCCGGGCGCCGGGTGCGGGCGCCGTCGTGCACCGACAGGGCGCCGAGCCGCCACGCCACCGCAGTGCTCCCGGGCGCGGTGATCCGTACGGCGAGGGCGTACGCGGTCCGGCCCGCCAGCGGCGCGAGCGCGGCACGCGCCGTGCGCCAGCCGGCAGCGCCGGCCGCCCCGGCGCCCGTGCTCCCGGTCCGCAGCCAGGTGTACGGGACCGGATCCCCCGGGGCGGAGGGCTCCCGGGTGGCCACACCCACCTCGACGGTCACCGGAGCCGGTCCGGTGGCGTGCACCAGCTCCACGACGCTCCCGCGGGTCAGCGGCAGCCGCGTGGAGTGCAGCCCGACGGCCACCGGGGCCGTCAGGGAGCCCGAGACCAGCAGGCTGGAGCCGCCGCGCCAGGCGTCCGCGAAGTCCAGGGTGACGGACGGACGCGTTCCGGCGGTGTCCACCACCCAGCGGCGGCCCGGCAGCCGGTCCTGGAGCCCGAGGTGGTTCCACGGCGTGTCCGAGCTGACCTCGCCGTTCTCGTACCAGCGCAGCCCGTGTCCGGTGTTGAAGGAGCAGGCGAAGGGCAGCCCGGCGACGGTGGACCGGTCGGCGACGGCTGTCGCGGGAGCCCGCCAGGAAGCCTCGACCGCGGGCCGGGCCGGGTCCAGGGACTCGCCCGTCCAGAACCGGTCGTCCGCGTGGTGGAAGGCCCCGGGGGAGCGGTCGGTGAGGTGGTTGCGGGTCCATTCGGGCCGGTAGAAGCCGTAGCTGACGACGTGGTCGCCGCTCCGCGGGACGATCGCGTCCCAGCGGACGTCGGCGTCCCAGCCCCGGGACTCCGTGTCCACGGCCGCCCACAGCTCGTGGCGGGAGCGGCCCAGCCGGTCGGCGAGCGCGCCCGAGGCGGCCAGCGTGTCCGGGGTCCAGCGGAAGTCCACGAACATCGTGTCCGCGACCTTGCCGGCCCGGTCCTCGTAGAACTCCTGGTTCAGGGCGTTCAACGCGCCCTGCCAGCCGACCCGGCCGGTGCTGTTCATGGCGTCGTACCAGGTGATCCGCAGACCGTGCGGCTCGCCCGCCGCCCGCAGGGCGCGCAGGAACTCCCGCATCCGGGTGGCGAGGGCGCTGTCGCCGCCGTCGGTCTCCGCGTTGACGAACCAGCCGTCGAAGCCGTACGTCCGCGCCACGCGGACGAGCTGCTCCGCGATCGGGAAGCGGCCGAGGCGGTCGCGCCGCACCAGGTCGCGGGTCCACCGCAGATCGCCGCCGTACGCCACGGGCGGCAGGAACACGTTGCCCAGCACCCGCACCCCGTTGCGGTGGGCGGCGTCGACCACGGGGGCGTTCGGGGCCAGGACGATCCCCTCGCCCGCCGAGCCGCCCCAGAAGACCAGCTCGTCGATGTACGCCCAGTGCGTGAGCGCGTAGTAGTCGGCGGTGGGGGAGCCCTGCGCGGGGTTCCCGGCGGTCGGTGCGAAGGAGACGAGGGAGGCGATACGGGCCTGGCCGGCGCGGGCCGTCCTGTTGGCCGGGACGGGGGTGAACCGCTGCGCGAGCGGCACGGTCGCGGTGTTGTGGGCCAGGTCGGGGTCGTCCTCGGGGCTCCACCGGCTGAGCGAGCGCCACACGATCCCGGGGCCCGGGGTGCCCGCCGGGAGGGAGTCGGGGAACCAGTAGGAGGCGTACGGAGCCGGCCCGGCCGGGACCGGCTCGGGTACGACCGGCTCGGGCGCGGCCGCCGCCGGCAGGGTCGCCTCCGCGGCCGTCGCGGCCCGTGCGCGCCCCGCCACGCCCAGCAGCGCGGCGGCGCCGGCCCCGGCGGCCAGCACTCTGCGCCGGGTCGGCCGTAACGGGATGGGCCCTGAGGGGGCGGGCGTCGTACGGCGCTCGACGCCGTGGTCGGTCTCGGACACGAGGGGCTCCTCACGAGCGGTCGGACCGGATCGGGTCGGATCCGGGCAGGGCGGATCGAGGCAGGGCGGATCGGCGCGGTTCGGTCGGGGCGGGTCGGATCGGGGCGGGTCGGATCGGGGCGATTCGGGTCACACGACGTCGCGGACGTGCAGCACCTCGGTGATGCCGCGCGCCGCCCGATGGGCCGGGTCCTCGGCGCGTTCCGCCAGCACCACCGCGGGTCGCACCCCCTGGGCCGTCAGCACGGTCCAGGCGTCGAAGAACGCGCCCCCCGGGGCGCACACGGAACGGCCCGGGGCCCGCTCCGCCCCGCCCACGTCCACGGCGAGCGCCGTGGAGCGGGGAGCGGGACGGTGCGCGCGGCCGCGCCACTGCGCGGCGATCCGGGCGATGGCGGCGCCGGCCGGCTTGGTCCTGCGGTCGTTGGTGAGCAGGCCGAGGCCGTACTCCAGCTCCGGGAAGTCGGCCAGGTCCCGGGACACGTCGTGCGAGCACCACCAGGTCACGCCCCACAGGTCCGGGCAGTCCAGCGCGTTCACGACGGTGGCCTCGGTGAACCGCGCCGCCTGCGCCGGCCCGATCAGCGGCGCCGGGGCGCCGGCCTCCTGGAGCCACACCGGCCGGTGCGGGTCCAGGGCCCAGGCCTTGGAGAGCTCGATCAGGTACGCGGCGTGGTGCTCGGTGGCCGTACCGCGTGCCCCGTGGCGCTGCGCGGTGCCGTCGAACACCCAGGAGTGGACGGCGGTGGCCGCGCCCAGCCCGGCGGCCTGGGCGGGCGTGAAGGGGTGGTCGTCCCGGTACCAGACGGCGTCGTACTCGGCGTGCAGGTGGAGGCGGCCGGGCGCCCCCCGCTCGCAGGCGGCGAGCATCCGCTCCAGCCAGCGGGCGGCCTGTGCGGGGGTGATGCGGTCGGGGTCGGGGTGCGGGGCGCCGGAGAACTGGTTGATCTCGTTGCCGACGGTCATGCCGAGGAAGTTCGGCCGGTCGGCGAGGGCCGCGGCGAGCGTGCGCAGGTACTCCTCCTGCCCGGCGACGACGTCGGGGTCGGTGAAGATGTTGCGCCGGTGCCAGGTCCGGGTCCACGCGGGCAGGAAGTCGAAGCTCGACAAGTGCCCCTGCAGGCCGTCCACGTTGACGTCGAGGCCGCGCTCGGCGGCCGCGTCCGCGAGCGCGACGAGCTGCTCGACGGCGCGCGGCCGGATCAGCGTGCGGTTCGGCTGGAAGACCGGCCACAACGGGAAGACGCGCACGTGGTCCAGCCCGAGCGCGGCGATCGCGTCGAGGTCGGCCCTGACCTCGTCGAGGTCGAAGTCCAGCCAGTGGTGGAACCAGCCCTGGGCCGGCGTGTAGTTGGCACCGAAGCGGAGCGGGTCGTCCTGCACGAGGCGTCCTGGGGTTCTGGAGTTTGCACGAATTCACCGGACGAGCCACAAAATGCCGGTGTCGGTGCGGAAAGTCAACAGGGCCTCCGGCGCGGCTACTTATGCGCTTCAGCCCAGTCGTCCCAAGGGATCTGTCGTCAAGTGCCCGATCGACTAATGCGGTTTAGTGGTGGCGCCGTCCAGGGGAGTGTGCGGAAATGTACAGCGGTTTTCCGGTCAGGCCCTCGCGGAGAGCGGCGGTTGACGGGTCGTCCGCCGCGTCCGGGTCGCGTACGGTCCGGCAGGTGCCGTCCGTGGTCCGCAGGCGTTGTCCGCGCCCGTGGTCCGCAGGCGTTGTCCGCACCCGGTCGTCCGCACGCAGTCGTCCCCACCCCGTAGTGAATGAGGCAGGCCATGGCCCGCAGACCCACGATCAAGGACATCGCCCGACGGGCCGGAGTGTCGGAGAGCGCCGTCTCCTTCGCACTGAACGACCGCCCCGGAGTCTCGCGGGACACCCGGGCCCGGATCCGCCGCGTCGCGGAGGAACTCGGCTGGCAGGCCAACAGCGCCGCCCGCGCCCTGTCCGGCGAACGCTCCGGCGCGGTCGGGCTCGTGCTGGCCCGGCCCGCGCACACCCTCGGCGTCGAGTCCTTCTTCCTGCAGCTCGTCTCCGGAATCCAGGAGGTCCTCTCCGCCGCCCGGACCGCGCTGCTGTTCCAGGTGGTCGAGGACGTGGACGCCGAATGCGCGGTCTACCGCCGCTGGTGGGCGGAGCGGCGGGTCGACGGCGTGCTGGTCGTCGACCCGCGTACGGGGGACCCGCGCCCGGCGCTCCTGGCGGAGCTGGGCCTGCCCGCGGTCACCATCGGCGAGCCCGGCCCGCCGGCCGGCCCCTCGGCGGTCCCCGGTCCCTCGGCGGTCCCCGGTGCCTCGGTCCCAGGGCCCTCGACCGGCGCCGGAGCCTCGCCGGTCTCCTCGGTCCGGGCCGACGACGCCGGGGCGATGGCGCAGGTCCTGGAACACCTCCACGGGCTGGGCCACCGCCGGATCGTCCACATCGCCGGGCTGCCCGGCCTCGCCCACACCGTCCGCCGGATGGAGTCCCTGCGTGCCGAGGCCGAGCGGCGCGGCCTCGGCCCGGACCACGTGCGCTCGGTGGTCACCGACTACTCCGACGCGGAGGGCGCGGCCGCCACCCGCCGGGTCCTCGCCGAGCCGCGGCCCCCGACCGCGCTCGTCTACGACAACGACGTGATGGCCGTCGCCGGCAGCGCGGTCGCCGCCGAGCTGGGCATCCCCGTGCCGCACCGGCTGTCGATCGTGGCCTGGGACGACTCCGCGCTGTGCCGGGTCACCCACCCCCGGCTCACCGCCCTCGTCCGCGACACGGCCGGCTTCGGGCGGCTGGCCGCCGAGGAACTGCTGTCCGTACTCGCCGGCGGTCCGGCCGGGGTGCGGGAGAGCGAGCGGCCGCGGCTGGAGCCTCGCGAGAGTACGGCGCCGGCCCCCGCGCATACTGATTCCTGAACCCTTCCTGGAGCCGCCACCGTGATCACCCCCATCACCCCGTCGCCCACCCCGCGTGCCGCCGCGGCGACCACCGGACCGACGGTGGCGATCGACATCGGCGGCACGAAGATCGCCGGGGCGCTGGTGCACCCCGACGGCACGATGTCGGCCACCACCCGCCGGGCCACCCCGCGCCGGGTGGACGCCGAAGGCGTCATGGCGGCGGTGGCCGAGGTCGTCGCCGACCTGGCCGAGTCGCCGCTGTGGTCCTCGGCGGTCCGCTGCGGCATCGGCAGCGCCGGCCCCGTGGACACCTCCCGGGGCACGGTCAGCCCGGTCAACATCGGGGCGTGGCGGGAGTTCCCGATCCAGGAGCGGGTGGCGGCGGCGCTGGCGGCGCGCGGAGCCGAACTGCCGACCGTACTGGCCGGCGACGGCGTGGCGATGACCGCGGCCGAGCACTGGCTGGGCGCGGCCCGCGGCTACGCGAACGCCCTGTGCATGGTGGTCTCCACGGGTGTCGGCGGCGGCCTGGTCCTGAACAACCAGCTCCACCCCGGCCCCACCGGCAACGCGGGCCACATCGGTCACATCACCGTGGCCTTCGACGGCGAGCCGTGCGTCTGCGGCGGCCGCGGCTGCGTCGAGTCGATCGCTTCCGGCACGGCGATCGCCCGCTGGGCCCTCGATCAGGGCTGGAAGCCGTCGGACGGCTCGGGCGGGGGCGCCGCGCACGACGCCTCGGCGGCGGGCGTGGCCGCGGCCGCCGCGCAGGGCGATCCGATCGCCCTGGCGGCCTTCGACCGGGCCGGCCGCGCCCTGGCAGCCGCCATCGCGGCCAGTGCCACCCTCGTGGAGACGGACATCGCGGTCATCGGGGGTGGAGTGGCCGCCGCCGGAGAGACCCTCTTCGGCCCGATCCGCTCCCACCTCGCCCAGTACGCCACGCTCTCCTTCGTCCAGGAGCTCCAGGTGGTGCCGGCGACGCTGGGCACCCACGCGGGCCTGATCGGCGCGGCCGCGGCGGCGACGATGCTGCTGCCACCGTCCGCCCCCGCGCCCACGGCGTGAGCGTCAGGGCTTGACGGACCGGTAGTACCGGCCGGCTCCCTCGTGGAGCTCCAGCGGGTCGGTGTAGATCGCCGTGCGCAGGTCCACCAGCTGCGCGGCGTGCACCGCGCGCCCGACCTTGTCGCGGCTGGCGATCACCGTCCGGGTCAGCTGCTCGGTCAGCTCGGGGTCGGCCTTGGCCGTGGTCACCAGCAGGTTCGGCACGGCCAGAGTGGTCACCGCACTGGTGTTGCGGGCCCGTGCGTAGGCGTCCTGCGGCATGACGGCCGTGCGGTAGTAGCGCGCCGGGCTGCCGCTGCCCTGGAGCGCCTCCACCAGGTCGCCGAGCTGGACGAGCCGGATGTCGAAGCGCTCCGACAGCTCGCGCACCGCGTTCGTCGGCAGGCCGCCCGACCAGAAGAACGCGTCGATCCGGCCCGCCTCCAGCTCGGTCGGCATGGTGTCGATACCGATGGACACCGGCGTGAGGTCCAGCACCGGGTCGATGCCCGCCGCGGTGAGCAGCCGCTCCGTGACCAGCCGCACCCCGGAACCGGGCTGGCCGATCGCCACCCGCTTGCCCCGCAGGTCCCGCGCCGACTGCACCGGGGACCCGGCCGGCACCACCAGCTGCACGTAGTCGTCGTAGAGCCGTGCGCATCCGCGCAGCAGGTCCGCGCCCGGCTTCCCGTCGAGCCGGTACTTGGCGACCGCGTCCGCCGTCGCCACGGTGAAGTCCGCCTCGCCGGTGGCCAGCCGCCTCAGGTTCTCCTGCGAGCCCTCGCTGGTCACCAGCTCCACGTCCACACCGGGCATGTCCTGCCCGAGCGCCTGCTGCAGGAGCTGCCCGTAGCGGTGGTAGACACCGGTGCGCGCGCCCGTGCTGAAGGTCAGTTCGCCCTGCAGCTCCGGCTTCCCGAAGGGCTTCAGCCACCACGTGAGGACGCCGAGCACGGCGAGTACGGCCACCAGGACCCGCAGGGCATGGCGCCTGCTGATCCGGGGCGGTACGAGAGGCATGGGCGCGATCCTGCCACCCGGCCGCCGTCCTGTCACGGCGCGGGCCGTCCCCCCACCCCGCCCCCGGCCGCCGTCCGCGCCCCTGACCTGCGGCTCCACCGGTTCGGCCGGGTCCCGCCCGGGGACCGGCCGCACAGCGACCGGAGGGCTCCCGTCCACCGCCTACCCTTGTTGCATGACCAGCAGCGACCGGAGCCAGGCAGTGGACGAGAAGCGAAGCTACGAGGTGCGCACCTACGGGTGCCAGATGAACGTGCACGACTCGGAGCGGCTCTCCGGTCTGCTGGAGGACGCCGGCTACGTCCGGGCGCCCGAGGGCTCCGACGGCGACGCCGACGTCGTGGTCTTCAACACCTGCGCGGTCCGCGAGAACGCCGACAACAAGCTCTACGGCAACCTCGGCCGGCTCGCCCCGATGAAGACGAAGCGCCCCGGCATGCAGATCGCCGTCGGCGGCTGCCTGGCCCAGAAGGACCGCGACACGATCGTCAAGAAGGCCCCCTGGGTCGACGTCGTCTTCGGCACGCACAACATCGGCAAGCTCCCCGTGCTGCTGGAGCGCGCCCGCATCCAGGAGGAGGCGCAGGTCGAGATCGCCGAGTCGCTGGAGGCCTTCCCCTCCACGCTCCCGACCCGCCGCGAATCCGCGTACGCCGCCTGGGTCTCGATCTCCGTCGGCTGCAACAACACCTGCACCTTCTGCATCGTCCCCGCGCTGCGCGGCAAGGAGGAGGACCGCCGGCCCGGCGACATCCTCGCCGAGGTGGAGGCCCTGGTCGCCGAGGGCGTCTCGGAGATCACCCTGCTCGGCCAGAATGTGAACGCCTACGGCTCCGACCTCGGCGACCGCGAGGCCTTCAGCAAGCTGCTGCGCGCCTGCGGCCAGATCGAGGGCCTGGAGCGGGTCCGCTTCACCTCCCCGCACCCGCGCGACTTCACCGACGACGTGATCGCGGCGATGGCCGAGACCCCGAACGTGATGCCGCAGCTGCACATGCCGATGCAGTCCGGCTCGGACCCGATCCTGAAGGCGATGCGCCGCTCGTACCGGCAGGAGCGCTTCCTCGGCATCATCGAGAAGGTGCGCGCCGCGATCCCGCACGCCGCGATCTCCACCGACATCATCGTGGGCTTCCCCGGCGAGACGGAGGAGGACTTCCAGCAGACGATGCACGCGGTGCGCGAGGCCCGCTTCGCGAACGCCTTCACCTTCCAGTACTCCAAGCGGCCCGGCACCCCCGCCGCCGACATGGACGGGCAGATCCCCAAGGAGGTCGTGCAGGACCGCTACCTGCGCCTGGTCGCCCTCCAGGAGGAGATCTCCTGGGAGGAGAACAAGAAGCAGGTCGGCCGCACGCTGGAGGTCATGGTCGCCGAGGGCGAGGGGCGCAAGGACGGCGCCACGCACCGCCTGTCGGGCCGCGCCCCCGACAACCGCCTGGTGCACTTCACCAAGCCGGAGCAGGAGGTCCGCCCCGGTGACGTGGTCACCGTGGACATCACCTACGCCGCCCCGCACCACCTGCTGGCCGAGGGCCCGACGCTGACGGTGCGCCGTACCCGCGCCGGCGACGCCTGGGAGAAGCGCAACGCGGCCCCCGCTCAGCCGGCGGGCGTCATGCTCGGCATCCCGACGCTGGGCGTCCCGGCGCCCCTGCCGGCCGCCGTCTCCGGCTGCTCGGTGCCCGCCTCCTCCTGAGGCTCCGCCGCGGCGCTCCGGCTAGGCTGCGGATCATGCTCGTAGCCGCCGCAGTCTGTCCCGCCCCGCCGCTGCTCGTGCCGGAGGTCGCCGCGGGCGCCGCCGCCGAACTCGGCGACGCCCGCACCGCCTGCTCCGACGCGCTCGCGGTGCTCGCCGCCTCCCGGCCCGACCTGCTGGTCGTGGTCGGGGCCGCGCAGGAGGGCGGCGGGTACGACCAGGGCACGCCCGGCAGCTTCGCCGGATTCGGCGTGGACCTGACCGTCACGCTCGGCCCCGAGCCGGGCGGACCGCCGAGCGGCCACGCCACCGGGACCACCCTCCCGGCTTCCCTCGCGGTCGGGGGCTGGCTGCTCGGCCGGGCCGGCTGGGCGGTCGCCCCGGTCGCCGGAGTGGCCGTCGCCGAGGACCTCCCGTCCAGCGGCTGCGGCCTCCTCGGGGCGGACCTGGGCCGTTCCGCCGAACGCGTGGCGATGCTCGTCCTCGGGGACGGCAGTGCCTGCCGCACCCTCAAGGCCCCCGGTTACCTGGACGAGCGCGCCGCGGGCTTCGACGCGGCCGCCGCACGCGCCCTGGGCGCCGCCGACGCGGCCGCGCTCGCAGCGATCGACGCCGGGCTCGCCGCCGAACTCCAGGCCGCCGGCCGCGCCCCCTGGCAGGTGCTGGCCGGCGCCGCCGAGGGCGCTGACCTCGCAGGCCGGCTGCTGTACGAGGACGCCCCGTACGGCGTGGGGTACTTCGTCGCCGTCTGGTCCTAGCGTCCGGGACGGTGAACGCCGAAGGGGCGCGGAACCAGGATCAGCTGGTTCCGCGCCCCTTCGGCGTTCCCGTACCGCGTCAGGAGGCGGCCGGCGGCGTCTGCCCGCCGGGGGCGTCCTTGTGCGCGATCTTTCCCAGGGCGTCCTTCGCCTTGCCCGTCCCGCTCGTGATCTGGCCGCTGTACTTGCCCTTGGTCTTGGAGTCCACGGCCTTGGCGACCTTGTCCAGACCCTCGCTGATCCTGCCCTCGTGCTGGTGCGCGAGATCGCCGACCTTGTCCTTCGCCGGAGCGAGCTTGGCCTTCAGATTGTCCAGCAGGCCCATGGGTCACCTTCCGTTGGCGTTCGCTACGTACGGGCGCCCTCGCCGGCCTCGCTGTCCGCGGCCACCTCGGCCGACTGCTGCTTCGGGATCTCCACGGCTTCCGCCGGCTCGCTCTCCGCGACAGCAGGCTCGGCCTCGCCCTCCGCACCGGACTCCGCCACCGGAGCCGCGGCCGCGACCTCCTCGGTCACGGCCTCGTCCTTACGACGAAAAAACCGATCAAAAACGCCCATGTCTACTCCCGTAACGTTACGCGTGTGAGTGAAGTTCCGCGTTCGCCGAACCGGTCTGCGCCGGTCGTACGCACGGCGTACGCCCGGCCGGAACCCCGCCAGGGCAACGACCTCCCTCCCACCCCGTCACGTAGCTCGATCGGGTACATGAGCGTGTCTTGACCGGGGGCTGCGAGACTGGGGCGGTGAGGAATGCAGCCCCCGCCCCGCGGGTCATCGCCGTCGTCGGTCCCACCGCGGCAGGAAAGTCCGACCTGGGCGTAGCCCTGGCCCGCCGGTTCGACGGCGAAGTCGTCAACGCCGACTCCATGCAGCTGTACCGGGGGATGGACATCGGCACCGCCAAGCTGACGACCGAGGAGCGCGGCGGCGTCCCGCACCACCTCCTCGACATCTGGGACGTCACCGACACCGCCAACGTCGCCGAGTACCAGCGGCTGGCCCGTCTGGAGATCGACAAACTGCTCGCCGAGGGCCGCACGCCCGTCCTCGTCGGCGGTTCCGGCCTGTACGTCCGGGGTGCCCTGGACGTCATGGAGTTCCCCGGCACCGACCCCGAGGTCCGCGCCCGGCTGGAGGAAGAGGTCACGCTGCGCGGCCCCGGCGCCCTGCACGCCCGGCTCGCCGCCGCCGACCCCGAAGCGGCCCGGGCGATCCTGCCCAGCAACGGCCGCCGCATCGTCCGCGCGCTGGAGGTCATCGAGATCACCGGCAAGCCGTTCACGGCGAACCTGCCCGGCCACGAGTCCGTCTACGACACCGTCCAGATCGGCGTCGACGTCGCCCGGCCGGAGCTCGACGAGCGGATCGCCCTGCGCGTCGACCGGATGTGGGAGGACGGCCTCGTGGACGAGGTCCGCGCGCTGGAGGCCCGCGGGCTGCGCGACGGGATCACCGCCTCCCGGGCACTGGGCTACCAGCAGGTGCTCGCCGCGCTCGCCGGCGAGTGCACCGAGGACGAGGCCCGGGCGGAGACCGTGCGGGCGACCAAGCGGTTCGCCCGCCGCCAGGACTCCTGGTTCCGCCGCGATCCGCGGGTCCACTGGCTCAGCGGGGCCGCCGCGGACCGGGCGGAACTCCCCGGACTCGCGCAGTCGTTGGTCGAACGAGCGGTTACAGCCTGATCACGTGATGGCATCGGGACGCCCCGGGCGCCCGTAGCGGGGCTGAGGGCGTGCCATCATCAAACTCCAGCGGGTGCGATCACCTGCGATGCATGGCGGCGTACTGAGTCCGAGTGGGGAGGGCGCGTGGCGATGGAGGCCGGCCCTCGCGACACCGGGCGGGACGACACCCGGCGGGAAGCGGACCCGATGCTTCTCGGCGGAACGGACGGACCCGCGGGCCTCGGGCTGCCCGCCGACCCCGCGCGGCTGACCCCCGACGGCCCGGACGCCCCGGACACCGCCGAGGCGGAGGCGGCCGCCGGACCCGAGTTCGAGGTCGAACTGCGACCGCAGCGCCGCCTGCGCGTGTGGCAGATCGCCCCCATCGTGATGCTCGCCGCCGCCGGTTCGCTGATGTTCGCCTTCCCCCTCGCCTTCGAGTTCGGCGACGGCGGAGCCGTGGTCGCCATGCTCGGCTTCCTCATCAGCTGCTGCGCCGGAGGCTGGGGGATGATGGCCGCCCGCCGGGTCGGCTACACCTGGCCCGGGCTGCCGGCCCGGGGCAGCGGCCGCCGCCCCGACTGGCGCATGGCCGCGCTGTACGCCGTGGTCGCGCTGGTCGTCGTGGGCCTCGCCGTGTACCGGGTGGCCCGGCTCCGCTGACCGCCCCTCGGACGGTCCGGCCCCTCTGAGCTGCGGCTGGGTACGATGGGCGGGTGACGCAGACCACCCTCTCCTTCCTCAAGGGCCACGGCACCGAGAACGACTTCGTGATCGTCCCGGACCCGGACAACGCCATCGAGCTGCCCGCCTCCACCGTCGCGAAGCTCTGCGACCGGCGCGCCGGCATCGGCGGCGACGGGGTGCTGCACGTCGTCCGGTCCGCCGCGCACCCGGAGGCGGCGCACCTGGCCGACGAGGCGGAGTGGTTCATGGACTACCGCAACAGCGACGGCTCCGTCGCCGAGATGTGCGGCAACGGCGTGCGCGTCTTCGCCCGCTACCTGCAGCACGCCGGCCACGTCGAACCGGGCGACCTCGCCGTCGCCACGCGCGGCGGCGTCAAGCGCGTGCACCTCGACAAGGCGGGCGACGTCACCGTCTCCATGGGCCGCGCCGCGTTCCCCGAGGGCGAGGTCACCGTCAGCGTCGGACCGCGCAGCTGGCCCGCCCGCAACGTGAACATGGGGAACCCGCACGCCGTCGCGTTCGTGGAAAGCCTCGACGACGCCGGGAACCTGTACACCGCCCCGCCGTTCAGCCCGGCGTCCGCCTACCCGACGGGTGTCAACGTCGAGTTCGTCGTCGACCGCGGCCCCCGGCACGTCGCCATGCGCGTCCACGAGCGCGGCTCCGGCGAGACCCGCTCCTGCGGCACCGGCGCCTGCGCCGTCGCCGTGGCCGCCATCCGCCGTGACGGCGCCGACCCCGCCGTCACCGGCGAACCGGCCACGTACACCGTCGACCTCCCCGGCGGGACCCTCGTCATCACCGAACACCCCGACGGCCGGATCGACATGACCGGCCCGGCCGTGATCGTGGCCGCCGGTGAGTTCGACGCGGCCTGGCTCACCGAAACGGCTTTCTCCTGAAGCTTCCCTCTAATGGGTGATCCGTTTCACGCTGTGCGAGAGGTGGACTGCGCCACGTGGTGGGGTCGGTAACATCAGGCACCGGCCCTGAGGGCGCACCCCATGCCCGCCACCGCCGGTCGAAGCCGCCGGAGGTGCCCATGAGTGCAGAGGCCACGAACCCCGAAGCACACCCCGAAGCGCGCCCTGAGCTCCGCAGACGGGGCCGGAGCAGGATCGATCTGCGCCGCCTCGGGCGCGCGGCGCTGCTCGGGCCGACGTCCCGGGACCGCCTCCCGGACGCGATCGGCCACGTCGCGGAGGCGCACCGCGCCCACCATCCGGACGCCGATATGTCCATTCTCCGGCGCGCTTACCTCCTCGCGGAGAGCTCCCACCGCGGCCAGATGCGAAAAAGTGGTGAGCCGTACATCACACATCCGCTCGCCGTCACCCTGATCCTCGCCGAACTGGGCGCCGAAACGACCACCTTGACGGCCTCTCTGCTCCACGACACCGTCGAGGACACCGATGTGACCCTCGATCAGGTCCGGGCGGAGTTCGGTGACGAGGTCTGCTTCATCGTCGACGGCGTCACCAAGGTCGAGAAGATCGACTACGGCGCCGCCGCCGAACCGGAGACCTTCCGCAAGATGCTCGTCGCCACCGGCAACGACGTCCGCGTGATGTCCATCAAACTCGCCGACCGGCTGCACAACATGCGCACCCTGGGCGTGATGCGCCCCGAGAAACAGGCCCGCATCGCCAAGGTCACGCGCGACGTCCTCATCCCGCTGGCCGAGCGGCTCGGCGTGCAGGCCCTCAAGACCGAACTGGAAGACCTCGTCTTCGCGATCCTGCACCCCGACGAGTACGAGAGCACCCGCGCCCTCATCGCCGCCCACGCCGGCGAACGCGACCCGCTGCCCGGCATCGCCGACTCCGTACGAACCGTCCTGCGGGAGGCGGGCATCAGCGCCGAAGTGCAGGTCCGGCCGCGGCACTTCGTCTCCGTGCACCGCATCGCCCGCTCGCGCGGCGAGCTGCGCGGCTCCGACTTCGGCCGCATCCTCGTACTCGTCGGCGAGAACGCCGACTGCTACGGCGTGCTCGGCGAGCTGCACACCTGCTTCACCCCGGTCGTCTCGGAGTTCAAGGACTTCATCGCCACCCCGAAGTTCAACCTGTACCAGTCCCTCCACACCGCCGTCGCCACCCCCGAGGGGTACGTCGCCGAGGTCATCGTGCGCACCCGGCAGATGCACCGCGTCGCCGAGGCCGGTGTGGTCGCGCTCGGCAACCCGTACGCCACCGCGACGCCGGACGCCGCCGCCGACCCGGACGAGGAGCGGGTGGACCCCACCCGGCCCGGCTGGCTGTCCCGGCTGCTCGACTGGCAGCAGTCCGCCCCCGACCCCGACACCTTCTGGACCGTGCTCCGCGCCGAGCTGGCACAGGACCGGGAGATCACCGTGTTCCGGGCCGACGGCGGCACCCTGGGCCTCCCGGCCGGAGCCAGCTGTATCGACGCCGCCTACGCGCAACACGGCGAGGCGGCCCACGGCTGTATCGGCGCCCGCGTCAACGGGCGCCTCACCTCCCTGTCCTCGGCGCTGTCCGACGGGGACACCGTCCAGCTTCTGCTCGCCCAGGACGCCTCCTCCGGACCGGCGGCCGAATGGCTGGACCACGCCCGGACCCCCGCCGCCCGCATCGCCATCAGCAGCTGGCTGGAGACCCACCCCGACCGCGCCATGGCCACCACCACGGCCGCGCGGGCACCGCTGTCGGTGGTCGGGGCCCGGGGCGGCGGGGCCAACGCCGTCGCCGACCTGCCGGACGCCACCGTGCGGCTGGCCGGATGCTGCACCCCGGTGCCGCCGGACGCCGTCGCCGGTTTCCTGGTCCGCGGCGGGGCCGTCACCGTGCACCGCATCCACTGCGCGGCCGTGGCGCAGATGCGCGCCGTCGGGCGCACCTCGGTCGCCGTGCACTGGCGGGCGACCGCCGACTGCCGGGTCACCCTGCTCGCTGAATCGTTCGGCCGCCCCCATCTGCTGGCCGACCTGACCGAGGCCATCGCCCACGAGGGCGTCGAGGTGGTCTCCGCGACCGTGGAACCCCCGGTCGAGGGACGGGTCCGGCACACCTACACCCTCCAGCTGCCCGACGCGGCCGGGCTCCCCGCCCTGATGCGCGCCATGCGGGACGTACCGGGCGTGTACGACGTCAGCCGCGCGTAGGGAGCGTCTCGCCGGTCCTGCCGGACTCGCGGGGTGCGCCGCTCCCCGATCCGGCCTGATCGACAGGACACCTCCTAGGCCGGTACGGCGCCGGAAGGTCCCGTTCGGGTGGTCCCGTCGCGCGCCGTACACGGCCCCGCGGCGGGCGCTGGTAAGCGGTGGTGGATGCAGCTCTCCTCCCGCCGCCTGCGCGCCGCCCTGCTCGCCGCGGCCTCCCTCACCCTCGTCGCCGCCGTACTGCCCCCGCCGAAGGCCCTGGGCATCGGCGACCGGCTCTTCCCCGATCTCGGGAACCCGGGCTACGACGTCCTCTCGTACGACCTGTCCTTCACGTACAAGGACAACAAGAGCCCCCTCGACGCGGTCACCGTGATCGACGCCCGGGCGACGGCGCCGCTGGAGCGGGTCAACCTGGACTTCACGCACGGCAAGGTGGCCTCGGCCGAGGTCAACGGGGAGCCCGCACGGTTCGAGAGCGTGGGGGAGGACCTCGTCCTGACCCCGCGGCGCGCCGTGGCGGACGGCGGCCCGCTGCGCATCACGGTCCGGCACACCAGCGACCCGCGCGGCCGCGGGGACGGCGGCTGGGTGCCCACCGAGGACGGTCTGGCCATGGCCAACCAGGCGGACGCAGCCCACCGCGTGTTCCCCTGCAACGACCATCCCGCCGACAAGGCCCTCTTCACCTTCCGCATCAGCGCCCCCGCCGGGCTGACGGCCGTCGCCAACGGGTACCAGGTGGCCCCTGCCCTGCGCATCGGCCCCTCGACGACGTGGACGTACCGGACCAGGCACCCGATGGCCACCGAGCTGGCCCAGGTCTCCGTGGGCCGCTCCGCCGTCGTGCACGGGACCGGACCGCACGGGCTGCCGCTGCGCGACGTGGTGCCCGCCGCCGACCGGCAGCGGCTCGACCCCTGGCTGAAGAAGACCGCCGGCCACATCGAGTGGATGGAGGAGCGGGTCGGCCGCTACCCCTTCGAGAACTACGGGGTGCTGATCGCACGGGCGACGACCGGCTTCGAGCTGGAGACGCAGACCCTCTCGCTCTTCGAGAGCAGCCTGTTCTCCGGCGACGGCTACCCCGAGTGGTACGTCGAGTCGGTGATGGTCCACGAGCTCGCCCACCAGTGGTTCGGCGACAGCGTCACCCCGCGGACCTGGTCCGACCTGTGGCTCAACGAGGGACACGCCACCTGGTACGAGGCCCTGTACGCGGACGGGCTCGGCAAGTACTCCCTGGAGCGGCGCATGCGCGAGGCGTACCAGCGCTCCGACCAGTGGCGGGCGGCGGGCGGCCCCCCGGCCGCCCCGAAGGCCGCCGCACCCGGCGAGAAGATCGGGCTGTTCCGGCCGGTGGTCTACGACGGCGCCGCGCTGATCCTGTACGCACTGCGGCAGGAGATCGGCGCCCCGGCCTTCGACCGGATCGAGCGGCGCTGGGTCGCGCAGTACCGGGACGGGATCGCGGGCACGGCCGACTTCGTACGCCTGGCCTCGCAGGAGGCGGGCCGCGACCTCGGGGCCTTCCTGGAGCCGTGGCTGTACGGGACGAAGACCCCGCCGATGCCGGGGCACCCGGAGTGGAGCACCCCGGCCCCGGCCCCGGCCGGCAAGTCGGCGGTCAAGGCGGCGGTCAAGGCGGCGGGCAAGTCGGCGGGCAAGGCCGCACCGGGCAAGGCCGCACCGGGCAAGGCGGCACCGGGCAGGGCGGCACCGGGCAGGGCCGCAGCGGGCAAGGCACTGCCCGGCGGGAAAAGGGTGTGACCGCCGAGGAACGGGCATGTCACCATCGACGGGTCCGTTCGGGGAATCCCCGGGCGGTGTGACACGTTGGACGTGACAGTTACCGTGTCCCCGCCAGGCGTGACACCGCTATTCGAATCGACGTAAGGATCCAATGACCTCCTCTTCTTCCCCTTCCCAGGACGCGCGGGACGCAACGGACGTGCGTGACTCGCAGAGCTTCACCGAGAGCCTTCGGGCCGATGCCCTGATGGAAGAGGACGTCGCCTGGAGCCACGAGATCGACGGAGAACGGGACGGCGACCAGTTCGACCGCTCCGAGCGCGCGGCCCTGCGCCGCGTGGCCGGCCTCTCCACCGAGCTCGAAGACGTCACCGAGGTCGAGTACCGACAGCTCCGCCTGGAGCGCGTCGTCCTCGTCGGTGTCTGGACCTCCGGCACGGTGCAGGACGCGGACAACTCCCTCGCGGAGCTCGCCGCCCTCGCCGAGACGGCTGGTGCTCTCGTACTGGACGGCGTGATCCAGCGCCGCGACAAGCCGGACCCGGCCACCTTCATCGGTTCGGGCAAGGCCCGCGAGCTGCGTGACATCGTCATGGAGAGCGGCGCCGACACCGTCGTCTGCGACGGTGAGCTCAGCCCCGGCCAGCTCATCGCCCTCGAAGACGTCGTCAAGGTCAAGGTGGTCGACCGGACCGCCCTGATCCTGGACATCTTCGCCCAGCACGCCAAGTCCCGAGAGGGCAAGGCACAGGTCGCACTCGCGCAGATGCAGTACATGCTGCCGCGACTGCGCGGCTGGGGTCAGTCGCTCTCCCGGCAGATGGGTGGCGGCGGCGGTGGCGGCATGGCCACCCGAGGCCCCGGTGAGACCAAGATCGAGACCGACCGGCGACGGATCCGCGAGAAGATGGCGAAGATGCGCCGGGAGATCGCGGAGATGAAGACCGGCCGCGACATCAAGCGGCAGGAACGGCGCCGCAACAAGGTGCCCTCGGTCGCCATCGCCGGCTACACCAACGCGGGCAAGTCCTCGCTGCTCAACCGCCTCACGGGCGCGGGCGTGCTGGTGGAGAACGCGCTGTTCGCCACCCTCGACCCGACCGTGCGCCGGGCCGAGACGCCGAGCGGCCGGATCTACACCCTGGCCGACACGGTCGGATTCGTCCGGCACCTGCCCCACCACCTCGTCGAGGCGTTCCGATCCACGATGGAGGAGGTCGGCGACGCCGACCTGATCCTGCACATCGTGGACGGATCGCACCCGGCGCCGGAGGAGCAGCTGGCGGCGGTGCGCGAGGTCATCCGCGAGGTCGGCGCGGTCAACGTGCCCGAGATCGTGGTGATCAACAAGGCCGACGCCGCGGACCCGCTCGTCCTGCAGCGGCTGCTGCGGATCGAGCGGCACTCCATCGCCGTCTCGGCGCGGACGGGCATGGGCATCGAGGAACTCCTCGCGCTCATCGACTCCGAGCTGCCGCGGCCCGAGGTCGAGGTGGAGGCCCTGGTGCCGTACACCCGCGGCTCGCTGGTCGCCAAGGCGCATGCCGAGGGCGAGGTGATCTCCGAGGAGCACACCCCGGAGGGCACCCTGCTCAAGGCACGCGTCCACCAGGAACTGGCGGCGGACCTGGCGCCGTACGCGCTGGCGAAGCAGTAGCCCTGAGCTTCTGACGACTGAGGGCCCCCCGCGGTGTGCGGGGGGCCCTCAGTGGTTCGTCATCGCTCCGGGCGGTCTGCCGGCGGCCACCGGCTGCCGGCCAGCGGCTACTTGAACTTGTTGCTGACCGCGGTGAAGATGCCCTTCGCCTCCGGACCCAGCCGCGGTCCGGCCAGCCAGCCCGCCTTGGCCGGGCCGATCGAGGTGTTCGACACCAGCGCCGGCTTGCCGTCGGCGCCCGCGGCGACCCAGCCGCCGCCCGAGGCGCCGCCGGTCATCGTGCAGCCGATGCGGTACATCACCGGCTCGTTCGCCCTCAGGGTCAGCCGGCCCGGCCTGTCCGTGCACTGGAAGGCCTTCTGGCCGTCGAACGGGGCCGCCGCCGGGTAACCCGTCGCCGTCAGGCTCGCCACCTTCGGCACGGCGGGCGCCGCGAACTCCACCGGGAGCGCCGAACCGACCGTCTCCTCAAGGGACTTGCCACTGCCCTTCTCGGGCGTCACGTGCAGCACGGCGAAGTCGTACGGAGCGCCCGCGCCGCCGGTCGGACCACCGGTCGCGATCCACTGGTCGGAGGTCTGCGCCCAGTCGCTCCACCACACGCCGAACGGGGCCACCTGCTCACGGGGCGCGCCCTTGAGCTGCGCCGACGGCTTGCCCGCGTTGTTGTAGGAGGGCACGAAGGCGATGTTGCGGTACCAGCCGCCGGCCTTGCCCGCGTGCACGCAGTGCCCCGCGGTCCAGACCATGTTCGACTTGCCGGGGTGTGCGGGGTCCTTGACGACGGTCGCCGAGCAGACCATCGAGCCCTCGGGGCCGTCGAAGAAGACCTTGCCGGACTCCGGAACGCTCTGGTGGTAGGGCGCGTTGGCGGGCTTGGCCGCGACCGGCGCCGGGGTCGGGTCGGTGACGCCCTGGTCCCTGCCCGCGTCCGGGTCGACGGACGGGCGCTGCGGCTGCTCCGCGTCACGCATGCGGTCCGGGTCCCAGAGGTCCTCGATGATCGGGTTTATGTAGTCGCCCGCTTCGCGGAGCCAGTCCTCCTGCTTCCAGTTCTTCCACTCACCCCCCTTCCACTTCTCCAGGTCGATGCCGCGTTCCTTGAGCTTTTGCTTGAGCTGGTCCGGGATCTTGATCCCGTCCGTGTTCGGCAGGCTCGCCGCCACGGTCGGCTTGGCGTCGGCGCCGGCCTCCCCGTCGCCGGGGCCGCAGGCAGCGGCGGTCAGCACGAGGGCGGCCGCGCACAGCGTCGCGGTGACCGGTCGGTTCGGTCGCATGTCGTTCGTCCCCCTGGAGGTTCGAGGCGTGGAGTGGAGCCCCCCACTATGCCGCTGCCGCCGAGGACGACACAGCCCGGGTCAGTGGTTCCTTTTGCTCATTTCTTGAGTACCAAGGATCTTGCCTCCACCCGTGATCCGTCGCCGTCACCGTCGTTGGTACGTACGGGGGATGGGGGAGCGTTGGTGTTCGAAGCGCAATCCGTAAGTGAAGTCAGTGCGGGAGGAGCGACACTCGTGGCATTCACCGAGCCTGCCGGGGCGGCGGCCGCGACACAGGCCCCGCCGCAGGAAATGCCGCAAGGAGAGCCCCGGGCAACGCCCCAAGTGCCGCCGCAGACCGGCCGGGCGGCAGGCCCCGACGGCATCCTGCGCAGGCAGGCGCAGCGGGAGTCCGCGGCCCGGACGTACGCCCGCTCCCTGCCCATCGTCCCGGTACGGGCGCGCGGGCTGACCATCGAGGGCGCCGACGGCCGGCGTTACCTCGACTGCCTCTCCGGCGCCGGCACCCTCGCGCTCGGGCACAACCACCCGGTGGTCCTGGAAGCCGTCCGCGGCGTCCTCGACTCGGGTGCGCCGCTCCACGTCCTGGACCTCGCCACACCGGTCAAGGACGCCTTCACCACCGAGCTGTTCGCCAACCTGCCGCCGGCGCTGGCCGCCGACGCGCGCATCCAGTTCTGCGGGCCCGCCGGCACGGACGCCGTGGAGGCCGCCCTCAAACTGGTCCGCACCGCGACCGGCCGCTGCGGACTGCTCGCCTTCACCGGGGCCTACCACGGCATGACCGCCGGCGCCCTGGAAGCCTCGGGCGGCGCCGCCGATGGCCGGGTGACCCGGCTTCCCTACCCGCAGGACTTCCGCTGCCCGTTCGGCGTCGGCGGGCCCGAGGGAGCCGAACTCGCCGCGCGCTGGACGGAGAACCTGCTCGACGACCCCAAGGGCGGCATCCCCCTCCCCGCCGGCCTGATCGTCGAACCCGTGCAGGGCGAGGGCGGGGTCAACCCCGCACCGGACGGCTGGCTGCGCCGCATCCGCGAGATCACCGCGTCGAGGGGGATCCCCCTCATCGCCGACGAGGTCCAGACGGGGGTCGGCCGGACCGGAGCCTTCTGGGGCGTCGACCACGCCGGGGTGGTGCCCGACGTGATGGTCCTGTCCAAGGCGATCGGCGGCAGCCTGCCCCTCGCGGTGATCGTGTACCGGTCGGGCCTGGACGTGTGGGCACCCGGAGCCCACGCCGGCACCTTCCGCGGCAACCAGCTCGCCATGGCCGCCGGCACCGCCACGCTCGCCTTCGTCCGTGAGAACCGGCTCGCGGAACGCGCCGCCGTCCTCGGCGACCGGATGACGGCGGCCCTGCGCGGCCTGGCCGCCGGGCAGCCCTGCATCGGGGACGTCCGGGGCCGCGGCCTGATGATCGGCCTCGAACTCGTCGATCCCGACACCGGGGCCGCCGCACCGGCCCTCGCCGCGGCCGTCCGCCAGGAGTGCCTGGAACGCGGCCTGATCGTCGAACTCGGCGGCCGCCACAGCGCCGTGGTCCGCCTGCTCCCACCGCTGACCCTCACCGACGAGCAGGCCGCGGCGGTCCTCGACCGCCTGGCCGACGCCATCCCGGCCGCTGCCCGACGGCCCCGCTGACCCGCACCGGAGGACCCGTGATGCCAGAGCCGCACCAGTCCACCCCGACCACTCCCCTCACCCCGACCACTCCCCTCACCCCGACCACTCCTCTCACGCCGATCCAGCCCAACCCCCTTCCGGAAAACCCGGCTTCCAACGCCTCCCCGCCCGAGGCCGCCCCGGAAGGGCCGGCTCACCCGCAGCCCCTGCCCGACCCGGCCCGGACGGCGCCCCCGCGCCCCGAGCCCGGAGCCTGCGCCCCGGGGCCGGCGCCGGCGCCCGCCGCCGCACCCGCGGCCACCGCCGACCCCGTACGGGACCCTGCCCCGGTGCAGCCGCCCACCGCGCCCGCCCCTGCCACCGGCGCGCCGGCCCCGCCCGCCGCCGCCACGCCCCGTAGCGCGGAGCACGTCCAGGCCGCTGACCCGCACACCCCCTCGGCCGAAACGGCCACCGGGCATCGCCCCGCCGCCGACGCCCACACCGACGGGACCACGGCCGAGCACCCCCCGACAGCGGCCTCGACCCCCGCCGTGCCGTTCCCGCAGCCCGCCACGGCCGACGCCGGGGCGACCGCCACCGTGCCGCGGCAGAAAGACGGCACGCCCAGAGCCCGCACCGGCTGGCCGGGCTTCATCCGACCGGAGCCGACCGCCGGACCCGACCCCCTGGACCACCCCGACCCGGCCCTCGCCGCCGAAGCCGCGGCAGTGGAGAACCTCCTGCGGTGCTGGGTCCGCGAATCCGGACTCCACCGCCCCGACGGCCCCACCGGCAGCCCCCTGCGCATCCCCCTTCCCGCATCCGGCACCGCCGTGCTGGTCGGTGTCCGCCACTGGTCCCACGCGGGCTGGCACCGCTTCGGCCCCGCCCGCCTCGAAGGCACCGCCGCCACCGCGCCGTGCCTGGACGCCGTCACCCTCGCCGCGCTCATCGCCCGTGAGGGTGCGGGCGACGGCCGCGGCAGCTCCGACCTCGTCGGCCGGGTCGCCGACTCGGTGCGCCGTACCACCGAGTTCATCGCCGACCGGCGAGAGCGTCCCACCGCCCCGGCCCCCGCCTGCGCGGACCGCTTCCTCACCGCCGAACAGTCGCTCCTCCTCGGCCACCCCCTCCAGCCGGACCCGAAGAGCCGCGAAGGACTCTCCGAGACCGAGGCCCGTCGCTACTCACCCGAACTCCACGGCTCCTTTCCCCTGCACTGGTTCGCGGTCGATCCCTCCGCACTCGCCACCGAATCCGCATGGACCGAGCGCGGCCGCCCCGTCTCCGCGCCACAGCTCCTCGGCCGACTCGCCCCCGGACTTCCGCTGCCCAACGGCACCACCCCCCTTCCCCTGCATCCCTGGCAGGCCCGCGAACTCCTCCAGCGCCCCTCCGTCACCGCCCTCCGCGACGCGGGGCTCCTGCACGACCTGGGCCCGCACGGAGAGGCCTGGTACCCGACCTCGTCCGTCCGCACCGTCCACCGGCCGGGCGCCCCCGCGATGCTGAAGCTCTCCCTGGCCTTGCGCATCACCAACTCCCGCCGCGAGAACCTCCGCAAGGAACTCCACCGAGGCGTGGAGGTGCACCGGCTGCTCCGCACCGGCCTCACCGAGCAGTGGCAGGCGGCCCACCCCGGCTTCGACATCGTCCGCGACCCCGCCTGGGTGGCCGTGGACGCCCCGGACGGCACCCCCGTCCCCGGCCTCGACGCCCTGCTCCGTCACAACCCCTTCCGCTCGGGCGACGACGCCGTCTGCATCGCCGCGCTCACCTCTCCCCGCCCATGGCCCGGCCGGACCACCATGAGCTCCCGGCTCGCCGAGATCGTCACCGCTCTCGCCTCCGCCACCGGACACACCACCTCAGCGGTCGCCGCCGAGTGGTTCCTGCGCTACCTCGACCACGTGGTCCTGCCCGTCCTCGCCTTCGACTCCCTCGCCGGCATCGCCCTCGAAGCGCACCAACAGAACACGCTGGTCCTCCTCGACCCGGCCGGCTGGCCCACCGGCGGCCGCTACCGCGACAACCAGGGCTACTACTTCCGCGAATCCCGCCGCGCGGAACTGGAGCAACGCCTCCCCGGCATCGGCGGCCGCAGCGACACCTTCGTCTCCGACTCCGTCACCGACGAACGCTTCGCCTACTACCTCGGCATCAACAACGTCCTCGGCCTGATCGGTGCCTTCGGCTCCCAGCGCCTCGCCGACGAACGCGTCCTCCTCGCCGCCTTCCGCCGCTTCCTCGCCAAGGCCGCGGGCCTCGGCCCGCTCCCCACACGGCTGCTCGACTCGCCCACCCTGCGCTGCAAGGCGAACCTGCTCACCCGCCTGGGCGGTCTCGACGAGCTGGTCGGCCCCGTCGACACCCAGTCCGTCTACGTCACCATCACCAACCCCCTTCACGATTGACGCGTCGGCGCCCGACGCGGAGGAGAGCCCCCGATGCGCCTCACGGACACCGCCGCCGGTCTCGCCGGACCCGGCCTCGACGCCGCTGACGCGGTCGACGCCTACGGCGCCCGCCGGCACACCCACGCACATCGACTCGACGTCGACCTGCTGCCCCTGCTCGCCGAGGCCGACCTGCTCGATTCACCGGCCACCTGGGGCAGCGTCACCACCCGGGCCGGGGCCTTCCGCCTCGAACCCGTACGGCCGGGCCGAGACCTGGAGCTCCTCACCGCGTGGATGAACGATCCCGAAGTGGCCGCCTACTGGGAGCTCGCCGGCCCCGCCGCGGTCACCGCGGCCCACCTGCGGTCCCAGCTCGACGGCGACGGCCGGAGCATCCCCTGCCTCGGCCTCCTCGACGGCACGCCGATGAGCTACTGGGAGATCTACCGGGCCGACCTCGACCCGCTCTCCCGCCACTACCCGGCGCGCCCCCACGACACGGGTATCCACCTGCTCATCGGAGACGGCACGAACCGGGGCCGCGGGCTGGGCACGACCCTGCTCCGTGCCGTCGCCGACCTGGTACTCGGCAACCGCCCCCGCTGCACACGCGTCGTCGCGGAACCGGACATCCGCAACACCCCCTCCGTATCGGCCTTCCTCGGCTCAGGCTTCCGCTGCCATGCGGAAATCGATCTTCCCGAGAAGCGCGCCGCCCTGATGGTCCGGGAACGGGTGCTGCGCAATCTCCTCTGATCGCCGCCCCGCACGCCCCGACCGCCGTCGTCGCTCCGCACCTCTCCCTTCGAAAACTCTGCGTCGCGCAGCAAAGTTCCCGATCTTCGAGGAGTCCCGTGCCGAACTTCCCCGCAGCCCCCGACCCGACGCAGCCGGTCCTGCCGCCGTTGCCCCAGCACCCCTGCACGCCGCCCGAACTCACGCTCCCGACCTGGGACTTCGCCGCCCGCAGGCTCCTCGCCAAGATGCTCGCCGAATTCGCCTACGAGGAGATCATCCGCCCCGTCCCCGCCCCGGCCGCCGCCGGCGACGCATGGACGCTGACCCTCGACGACGGCAGCGTCCTCGGCTTCCGCGCCCGCCGCCGCGCGTACGGCAGCTGGCACGTCACCCCGGACTCCATCACCCTCATCCCGCCCCCGCCCGCACCGGCCGCCCCGGCCTCCTTCGGGGACCCGTACGACTTCCTCGTCCGCGCCCGCACCCTCCTCGGCCTCGACGGAGCCACCCTCGGCCACCTCGTCCGCGAGCTGAGCGCCACCCTGGCAGCCGACGCGCGGATCGACCACACCGCCCTCACCGCCGACGTCCTCGCCGACCTCGACTACGCCGCCCTCGAAGGCCACCAGACCGGACACCCCTGGCTCGTCCTGAACAAGGGCCGCATCGGACTGTCCTCCTCCGACACCGCGGCCTGGGCCCCCGAGGCCCGCAACCGCCAGCGCCTGCCCTGGCTCGCCGCCCACACCTCGCTCGCCGCCTACCGCGGGACCGCAGGTCTGGAGGACCCCGCCCGCCTCTACTGCGCCGAGCTCGACCCGGCCACCCGCGCGGCCTTCGACCAGACCCTCCGCGACCGCGGCCTCGACCCGCTGCGCTACCTCTACTTCCCCGTGCACCCCTGGCAGTGGGACGAGGTCGTCGTCCCCCTCTTCGCCCCGGCGCTCGCCTCCGGCGACCTCGTCCCGCTCCCCGCCGATCCGGACGTCCGCCTGCCCCAGCAGTCGATCCGCACGTTCCTCAACCTCAGCCGGCCCGACCGGCACAGCGTCAAACTCCCCTTGTCCGTCTTCAACACCATGGTCTGGCGCGGACTGCCCTCCGACCTCGCCCTCGCGGCCCCCGCCGTCACCGCCTGGATCCACTCCCTCCGCGACGCCGACCCCTTCCTGCGCGACGAGTGCCGGGTCGTCCTGCTCGGCGAGGTCGCATCCGTCACCGTCCGCCACCCCGTGTACGACCGGCTCCCCGAGGTCCCGTACCAGTACAAGGAGCTCCTCGGCGCGATCTGGCGCGAGCCCCTCACCGGCCTCCTCGCCGCGGGGGAGCGCGCCCGCACGCTCGCCTCACTTCTCCACACCGACGCGCGCGGCCGGTCCTTCACCGCCGAGCTCGTCGCCCGCTCCGGCCTGACGCCCGCCGTCTGGCTGCAGCGGCTCTTCGCAGCCGTCCTGCCCCCGCTGCTCCATTTCCTGTACCGCTACGGCACCGTCTTCTCCCCGCACGGCGAGAACGCCGTCGTGATCTTCGACGAGCACGACGTACCGGTCCGCCTCGCGGTCAAGGACTTCGTGGACGACGTCAACATCAGTGACGAGCCGCTGCCTGAGCTGGCCTCCGTGCCCGCCGAGGTCCGGGCCGTCCTGCTCACCGAGCCCGCCGACTTCCTGCCGCAGTTCATCCATTCCGGTCTGTTCATCGGAGTATTCCGCTACCTGTCGGCCCTCTGCGAGGACCGCCTCGGCGTCCCGGAGAGCGATTTCTGGTCGCTCGTACGGGCCGAGATCCTGCGCCACCAGGCCCGCTTCCCGGAGCTGAAGGACCGCTACGAGCTGTTCGACCTGCTCGGCGAGCGCATCACACGGCTGTGTCTGAACAGGAACCGGCTGTACGAGGACGGCTACCGCGACCGCCCCGACCGCCCGCACGCCGTGCAGTACGGCACCGTGCCCAACCCCCTCCACCGGCCATGAATCCCCGCCGGTGTGCACCCGGTGTCAGCGGGGCCCCGTAGGGTTGGCAGTGCTATGACGAAGCCCTCCCTCCCCGACCTGCTGCACGCCGCCGTCTCCGCCGTCGGCGGTACGGAGCGCCCCGGCCAGGTGGCCATGGCCGAAGCCGTCGCCGAAGCAATCGACGACACCTCCCACCGGCTCATCCAGGCGGGAACCGGCACCGGTAAGTCCCTCGGCTACCTGGTGCCGGCCCTCGCCCACGGCGAGCGCGTGGTCGTGGCCACCGCGACCCTCGCCCTCCAGCGGCAGCTCGTCGAGCGTGACCTGCCCCGGACGGTAGACGCACTGCACCCGCAGCTGCGCCGCCGGCCGCAGTTCGCCATGCTCAAGGGCCGGTCCAACTACCTGTGCCTGCACCGCCTGCACGAGGGCGCTCCGCAGGACGAGGAGGAGGGCCTCTTCGACCAGTTCGAGGCGGCCACCCCCACGAGCAAGCTCGGCAAGGACCTGCTGCGCCTGCGTGACTGGGCCGACGAGACGGAAACCGGCGACCGGGACGACCTGACACCGGGCGTTTCGGACAAGGCCTGGTCGCAGATCTCCGTCTCCTCCCGCGAGTGCCTGGGCGCGACGAAGTGCGCGTACGGAGCCGAGTGCTTCGCCGAGGCCGCGCGTGAGCGGGCCAAGCTCGCGGACGTGGTCGTCACCAACCACGCGCTGCTGGCCATCGACGCCATCGAGGGCGCGCCGGTGCTGCCGCAGCACGAGGTGCTGATCGTGGACGAGGCCCACGAGCTGGTCTCCCGGGTGACCGGTGTCGCGACCGGCGAGCTCACTCCCGGCCAGGTCAACCGAGCGGTGAAGCGCGCCGCCAAGCTGGTCGACGAGAAGACCGCGGACGCGCTCCAGACCGCCTCCGAATCCTTCGAGCGCGTGATGGAGCTGGCGCTCCCGGGCCGCCTGGAGCAGATCCCCGAGGACCTCGGCTACGCCCTGATGTCCCTGCGGGACGCCGCGCGCAATGTGATCTCGGCGATCGGCGCCACCCGCGACAAGTCCGTCCACGACGAGGACGCGGTCCGCAAGCAGGCCCTGGCGGCGGTGGAGAGCATCCACACCGTGGCGGAGCGGATCACGAACGGCTCCGAGTACGACGTCGTCTGGTACGAGCGCCACGACCGCTTCGGCGCCACCCTCCGGGTCGCCCCGCTGTCGGTGTCGGGGCTGCTGCGCGAAAAGCTCTTCGAGGACCGTTCGGTGGTCCTGACCTCGGCCACCTTGAAGATCGGCGGCGACTTCAACGGTGTCGCCGCGTCCCTGGGGCTGTCCCCGGAGGGCGTCGAGGGGGACGACGTGCCCGTGTGGAAGGGCCTGGACGTCGGCTCGCCCTTCGACTACCCGAAGCAGGGCATCCTGTACGTCGCCAAGCACCTGGCCACGCCGGGACGCGAGGGCACCCGAGGCGACATGATGGACGAGCTCGCCGAGCTGATCGAGGCGGCGGGCGGCCGCACCCTCGGGCTGTTCTCCTCCATGCGCGGCGCCAAGGCGGCCGCCGAGGAGCTGCGCGGCAGGATCGACAACCCGATCCTGCTCCAGGGCGAGGAGACGCTCGGCGAACTGATCAAGGCCTTCGCCGCCGACCCGAAGACCTGCCTGTTCGGAACGCTGTCACTGTGGCAGGGCGTGGACGTGCCCGGTCCCAGCTGCCAGTTGGTCGTCATGGACCGGATCCCCTTCCCGCGCCCCGACGACCCGCTGATGAGCGCCCGCCAGAAGTCGGTGGAAGAACACGGGGGGAACGGCTTCATGGCCGTCGCCGCCACGCACGCCGCCCTGCTGATGGCGCAGGGTGCGGGCCGGCTCGTGCGAGCCACGGGGGACCGTGGCGTCGTCGCGGTCCTGGACCCCCGCCTGGCCACGGCCCGGTACGGGAGCTTCCTGCGGGCCACGCTGCCGGACTTCTGGTACACCACGGACCGCAACCAGGTCCGCCGCTCGCTCGCCGCGATCGACGCGACGGCCCAGGCCGACGGCAAGTAGAGAAGAGAGAAGACAGAACAACCCCCGGGACCGGCGCAGTGGGTCCCGGGGGCTGGCTAGGGAGCGGCGGGGTCAGACGCGGCGCAGGACCGCGACGACCTTGCCGAGGATGGTCGCCTCGTCGCCGGGGATCGGCTGGTAGGCGGCGTTGTGCGGGAGGAGCCAGACGTGGCCGTCCTCGCGCTTGAAGCGCTTGACGGTGGCTTCGCCGTCCAGCATCGCGGCGACGATGTCGCCGTTCTCGGCGACGGGCTGGCGGCGGACGGTGACCCAGTCGCCGTCGCAGATGGCGGCTTCGATCATCGAGTCGCCGACGACCTTGAGGACGAAGAGCTCACCGTCGCCGACGAGCTGGCGGGGGAGCGGGAACACGTCCTCGACCGACTCCTCGGCGAGGATCGGGCCGCCGGCCGCGATCCGGCCGACCAGGGGAACGTAGGAGGCGGCGGGCTTGCCGGTGGTGTCCGTGGGCTGCGAGCTGGGCTGGTCCGAGCCGCGCACCTCATAGGCCCTGGGCCGGTGCGGGTCGCGACGCAGGAAGCCCTTGCGCTCCAGGGCCATCAGCTGGTGTGCCACCGACGACGTGCTGGACAGGCCGACGGCCTGGCCGATCTCCCGCATCGACGGCGGGTAACCCCGCCGCTGCACGGAGTCGCGAATGACCTCGATGACCCTCCGCTGCCGGTCCGTGAGCCCGGAGCTGTCGGCGCGGATGCCTGGAGGTCGACCTGGCAGCGAGCGTGCGGGGCGCACTGCGGCCTCCGCATCCGGGTTCAGGTTTGCGTCGTTCATGGCATGCACCGGCTCAAGTCGGCTCTGGGAGCGGTTCTGGGCAGTGATGGCGGCACTGTCTGCGGTCGTGGTCACGTCGGTCGGCCCCTCTCGAAATGTTCTCCCTAGCTGGACAACGGTAGTTGCTTTCGAAAGGTTGCGCCAAACACACGTTCGAGTGAAAAATCGCAGATCGCCCTGCGTGGGTAAATCGCGGGGTGTATGGGCGATCGGATCGACGAACGCGGGTTCGGTCCGTTCCCCGCTGCTTACGGTACCCTTCCCGGTCGGGTCGCCGCCGTCCGGCCCTGCGCACAGTGTGGCACCGGGAGACCTCGTATCCGGCTATCGGACGCCCCGACACGCAGAGGCATCCAAATCCACCGCAACCCAAGATCTAGTGGTTGGATGAGCGCGGCCACCCAGAAGTTGTGGTCCCTGGGTCCGCTGAGACTCCTGGGATCGCATATGCTTGTGGCTGCTCCGCGAGCCCCCGACAGAGCCCGTCTCCGTCGTTCAGGGGCCCTGTGGGGTGATTCAGTCGTGCCGAGAAGGAGGGTGAGGGAACCATGCACTGCCCCTTCTGCAGGCACCCCGACAGCCGCGTCGTCGACAGCCGCACCACGGACGACGGTACGTCGATCCGCCGGCGCCGTCAGTGCCCCGACTGCTCCCGTCGCTTCACGACGGTGGAGACGGCCTCGCTGATGGTGATCAAGCGCAGCGGGGTGACCGAACCCTTCAGCCGTACCAAGGTCATCTCCGGCGTGCGCAAGGCGTGCCAGGGGCGGCCGGTCACCGAGGACGCCCTCGCCAAGCTCGGCCAGCGGGTCGAGGAGGCGGTGCGCGCCACCGGGAGCGCCGAGCTGACCACCCACGACGTGGGTCTGGCCATACTCGGCCCGTTGCAGGAACTCGATCTGGTCGCGTACCTGCGGTTCGCGTCCGTTTACAAAGCGTTCGACACCCTCGAAGACTTCGAGACCGCCATCGCGGAACTGCGCGTGCCGCGGCCTCACCCTGAAGAGTGCGAGCACGGCGGGACCGGTTCGGTCCCCGTGCCCGCCTCCGCCGCCGACTGACCGGGCTGCCCGCGGCGTGGTGCTCGTGCACCGGGTCGCGGCCGGTCGGCCGTGCGAAGAGACGTAGATACAGAGACACAGCACTGTGCCGCGGAATATCGCTGGCACTTTAGGGCGTTTTTGCCCGCATATGGGAGGCAGCGGCATGACAGAGACGGCGAGCAGCTCGGCACGTGGTTCCCGCGCCAAGGGGACCAAGGCTGCCAAGGGCGGCCTGCGTATCGAGCGCATCCACACCACCCCCGGCGTGCACCCTTACGACGAGGTGAACTGGGAGCGCCGTGACGTCGTCATGACCAACTGGCGCGACGGCTCGGTCAACTTCGAGCAGCGCGGCGTCGAGTTCCCCGACTTCTGGTCGGTGAACGCGGTCAACATCGTCACCAGCAAGTACTTCCGCGGCGCGGTCGGCACCCCGCAGCGCGAGACCGGTCTGAAGCAGCTGATCGACCGGATCGTGAAGACGTACACGAAGGCCGGCGAGGACTTCGACTACTTCTCCTCGCCCGCCGACGCGGAGATCTTCGAGCACGAGCTGACCTACGCCCTCCTGCACCAGATCTTCAGCTTCAACTCCCCGGTGTGGTTCAACGTCGGCACGCCCCAGCCGCAGCAGGTCTCCGCCTGTTTCATCCTGTCCGTCGACGACTCCATGGAGTCGATCCTCGACTGGTACAAGGAAGAGGGCATGATCTTCAAGGGCGGCTCCGGCGCCGGCCTGAACCTCTCCCGCATCCGCTCCTCCAAGGAGCTCCTCTCCTCCGGCGGCAACGCCTCCGGCCCGGTCTCCTTCATGCGCGGCGCCGACGCGTCCGCTGGAACGATCAAGTCGGGCGGCGCCACCCGCCGCGCGGCCAAGATGGTCGTCCTGGACGTGGACCACCCGGACGTCGAGGCCTTCATCGAGACCAAGGTGAAGGAGGAGGAGAAGATCCGCGCGCTGCGCGACGCGGGCTTCGACATGGACCTGGGCGGCGACGACATCACGTCCGTCCAGTACCAGAACGCCAACAACTCCGTCCGCGTGAACGACGAGTTCATGACGGCCGTCGAGAACGGCACCGAGTTCGGCCTGCGTGCCCGCATGACCGGCGAGGTCATCGAGAAGGTCGACGCCAAGGCGCTCTTCCGCAAGCTGGCCGAGGCCGCGTGGGCCTGCGCCGACCCGGGCATCCAGTACGACGGTGTGATCAACAACTGGCACACCTGCCCCGAGTCCGGCCGCATCACCGCGTCCAACCCCTGCAGCGAGTACATGCACCTGGACAACACGTCCTGCAACCTCGCCTCGCTGAACCTGATGAAGTTCCTCAACGACGACGGCAAGGGCGACCAGTCCTTCGACGCCGAGCGCTTCGCCAAGGTCGTCGAGCTCGTCATCACCGCGATGGACATCTCCATCTGCTTCGCGGACTTCCCGACGCAGAAGATCGGCGAGAACACCCGCGCCTTCCGCCAGCTGGGCATCGGCTACGCCAACCTCGGCGCCCTGCTGATGGCCACCGGCCACGCGTACGACTCGGACGGCGGCCGCACCCTCGCCGCCTCGATCACCTCGCTGATGACCGGTACCGCGTACAAGCGCTCCGCCGAGCTGGCCGCCATCGTCGGCCCGTACGACGGCTACGCCCGCAACGCCGAGGCGCACAAGCGCGTCATGAAGCAGCACGCCGACGCCAACACCGTCGCGCCGCGCACCGACGACCTGGACAACTCGATCTGGGCCGCGGCCACCGAGGCCTGGCAGGACGTCCTGCGCCTCGGCGAGAAGAACGGCTTCCGCAACTCCCAGGCCTCCGTCCTCGCGCCGACCGGCACCATCGGTCTCGCGATGTCCTGCGACACCACCGGTGTCGAGCCGGACCTGGCCCTGGTGAAGTTCAAGAAGCTCGTCGGCGGCGGCTCGATGCAGATCGTCAACGGCACCGTCCCGCAGGCCCTGCGCCGTCTGGGCTACCAGGAGGAGCAGGTCGAGGCGATCGTCGCCCACATCGCCGAGCACGGCGTGGTCGTGGACGCCCCGGGTCTGAAGACCGAGCACTACGAGGTCTTCGACTGCGCCATGGGCGAGCGTTCCATCTCCGCGATGGGCCACGTCCGCATGATGGCCGCGATCCAGCCCTGGATCTCCGGCGCTATCTCCAAGACGGTCAACATGCCGGAGTCGGCGACCGTCGAGGAGATCGAGGAGATCTACTTCGAGGCGTGGAAGCTCGGCGTCAAGGCGCTGGCGATCTACCGCGACAACTGCAAGGTCGGCCAGCCCCTCTCCGCCAAGAAGAAGGAGGAGGAGAAGGAGGAGGTCACCGCCAAGACGGAGGAGACCATCCGCGCCGCCGTCGAGAAGGTCATCGAGTACCGCCCCGTCCGCAAGCGCCTCCCCAAGGGCCGCCCGGGCATCACCACCTCCTTCACGGTGGGCGGCGCCGAGGGCTACATGACCGCGAACTCCTACCCGGACGACGGTCTGGGCGAGGTCTTCCTGAAGATGTCCAAGCAGGGCTCGACCCTCGCGGGCATGATGGACGCCTTCTCGATCGCCGTCTCGGTCGGCCTCCAGTACGGCGTGCCGCTGGAGACCTACGTCTCGAAGTTCACCAACATGCGCTTCGAGCCGGCCGGCATGACGGACGACCCGGACGTGCGGATGGCGCAGTCGATCGTCGACTACATCTTCCGTCGCCTGGCGCTGGACTTCCTGCCCTTCGAGACCCGCTCGGCCCTCGGCATCCACACCGCCGAGGAGCGCCAGCGCCACCTGGAGACCGGCTCCTACGAGCCGCTCGACGAGGAGCTGGACACCGAGGCGCTGGCCCAGTCCGCCCCGCTCGCCGCGGTGCCTTCGGCCCCGAAGCAGGCCCCGGTCGCCGTCCCGGCCCCGGAGCGGAAGACGGCCCACAGCAGCGCCGAACTGGTCGAGATGCAGCTCGGCGTCTCCGCGGACGCCCCGCTCTGCTTCTCCTGCGGTACGAAGATGCAGCGCGCCGGTTCCTGCTACATCTGCGAGGGCTGCGGCTCCACCAGCGGCTGCAGCTGACACCAGCGGTATCGCGTCGGGTGCGACACCCGGCGCGGCTGAACCCGGAGCGTGATCTCCGGCAGGAAGGGGCGTCGGCCATGGGCCGGCGCCCCTTCGGCGTTCCGCGGCCTCAGGGGGCCTTGCCGGCCTCCGGCGTGGCCCGGGCCCGGGCCCGTTCGATCTCGTTGATATGGGTTTCCGTCCACTGACGGAGCGCGGTGATCGGCTCGGCGAGGCTGCGGCCGAGCTCCGTCAGGTCGTATTCGACGCGGGGCGGAACGGTGGGGTACACGGTGCGGGCGACGAACCCGTCGGCTTCGAGGCCGCGCAGGGTCTGAGTGAGCATCTTCTGTGATACGCCCTCGATGCGCCGGCTCAACTCGGTGTACCGCAGGGTGCCTTCGAGGAGGGCGTCCACGACCAGGATGGTCCACTTGCCGGAGATGTGATCGAGGACCTGGCGTGTAGGGCACTTCGCGGAGTAGACATCGGCCGGCAGCCCGGACGATTCCACAGTGGTTTTCATGCGGGGAGAGTAACGCACAAAAAGGTGCCCTCTTCCCGATGAAGAGTGACTCTCCAATAGTGAGTGGCATGACGAGTCCCACGATGTCCGTCGCAGAAGCGATCCGCACCCGCCGCACCGTCCGCCACTATCGGCCCGACCCCGTCCCGCGGGCCACGCTCGACGCACTGCTCGATCTGGCCGTTGAGGCCCCCACCAGCTGGAACCTGCAGGACCGGTCGATCGTTGCGGTCCTCTCGGACGAGGGCCGTGCGGGACTGGCATGGGCCACGGGGGGCCAGCCCCAGCCGCAAGAGGCTCCGGTCGTACTGGTCTTCGTCGCCGAGCCCCAGGCGTGGCGTGACGACCACAGCGATGTCCACGAGCAGGCGCGCCGCAGCGGAGCCTGGAACGACGAGTTCATCGAGATGTTCTCCGCCGCGTCACGGGCCTTCCAGAAGGATCTCGACCAGCGGGGTCTGCTCCGGGAGTACGCGGTCAAGGACGCCGTGATCGCGGCCTCCTTCGTGATGCTCGCCGCTACGGAGATGGGCCTGGCGACTTCGCCCATGAACGGCTGGGACGAGGCGAAGGTGAAGAAGGTGATCGGGATCGCCGGCCGCGACGACCTGGCCATCGCCCTGCTGGTGTCGGTCGGCTATCCGGCGGAGGGCCGGCGCCATCCAGGCCGGCGTGCCCGGGAGCGCAACGTCTTCCGCGAATCGTACGGGGCCGGCGGGGCGGGGGACCGCGGCATTCGACGTCGTCCGCGCCCGTAGCCGACCCGACGGGGAGGCCGGAGTAGGCGTCGAAGCCGCCGCCCGCGCCCGCCACGAGGATCCGTTCGGCATCGGCGAGGCGGGCGAAGAGCGGGTTGGTGTGCAGGGCGGTCATGGCGATCATTGTGCGGGGCGCGGACGTGCCCCTGCCCGGGATTTCCCGGGCCGTGCGGGGCCGGAAGGCAGCGGGGGAACAGGGGAGATGGGGAACATGTGGAGCGGTGACGAGCTGGACCTGGACGCGTACCTGGCGCGGATCGGCCTCGGGGACGGTTCCGGGGCGGTGGGGGAACTCCGGCCGGACCTGCCGACGTTGTACGCAGTGCACCGGGCCCACACCGCCGCCATCACCTTCGAGAGCCTGGACGTCCTGCTCGGCCGCCCCGTCGCGCTGGACGTCCCGTCGATCGAGGAGAAGCTCGTGCACGGCCGTCGCGGAGGCTACTGCTACGAGCAGAACTCGCTGCTGGCCGCCGCCCTGGAGCGGATCGGCTTCGAGGTCACGGGGCGCGGGGCCCGCAACCGCACCCGCGGGGACGCGCTGCTGGCGGTGACCCATGCGGTCCTCGTCGTGACCGTCGACGGTGAGGAATGGCTGTGCGACGCCGGGTTCGGCCACCAGGGGCCCTGCGAGCCGGTTCCGCTGGGGCGCCCCGGTGCCGAGGTGGAGCAGGGGAAGTGGACGTACCGCATCCGCGAGGAGGCGGACGGGGTCCTCGCGCTGTGCATGCTGCGCGGGGAGGCCTGGCGTGACCTGTACGCCTTCTCGCCGCAGCGCTACCACCCCGTCGACTACGTCGTGCTCAACCACTACAGCTCCGGTCACCCCCGCTCCTCCTTCGTCGGGCGGGTCGTCGTGCAGCGTCCCGGCGACGACGTCCGCCGGGCGCTCGTCGGGCGGGAACTCACCGCCCTGCACCCCGACGGGAGCACCGAGCGGCGCCTGGTCGCACCGGACGATCTCCTCGCCGTGCTCGACCGGGAGTTCGGTCTTCGCCTGCCCGATCGGGACGCGGCGGAACTGGTGGGGATGTACCGCGCCGGGGACTGACCGGGGCCGCGCCTGGCCCGTACGATGGCGCAGTGCTGGTCAAGTGGATTCGCTGCACGGTGACGGACCGACGCGGGTTCGAGCGCGGACAGCGAAAATGGGCGGGGCTGCCGGGCGAGCCGGGATTCCGGGGGCAGGGCGGCGGCTGGAGCAGAGGCCGGCAGGGGGTCGCGCATGTCTTCGCGTTCTGGGAGAGCCGGTCCTTCTACGACTCCTTCATGGCGCGCTCCCACGACAGACTGGCCGCGGCCCAGCACGGTACCTACACCGATCTGCGGGTCACCCTCTTCGACCACCGCTTCGACGTGAAGACCGGCTTCGAGCCGCGCTTCACCGATGCCGACGTGGTCCGGGTCGCGCACACCCGCGTCCGGGAGGGCCGGGTCGACCACTTCGCCCTCATGCAGGAGAAGGTGTGGAACCCGGCCATGGCTGGCTCGCCCGGCATGATCCGGGGCCTCTTCGGGGAGGCCCCGGGCCGGGAGTTCCTGGTGCTCTCCATGTGGCACGCCGCCGCCGAGCACGGCAAATACCGGCAGGAGCGGGTCGAGCGGCTGTCCCTGCGCGCCCAGATCCAGGCGGACGTGGAAGCCCTCACCGGGGACGTCGTCGACCTCGAACCGTCCTGGACGGTGTGACCGTATGACGAGCGCCAGGCCGACCGGCGTGCCCGGTCGGCCGGTCCGGCCGTGGCCGAATAGGGTCGTGGGATGGTTCGACCACGGCGCATCGTCCTTGTCCGACACGGGGAATCGGAGGGAAACGCCGACGACTCGGTGTACGAGAGGGAGCCCGACCACGCCCTGCGGCTGACCCGCAACGGCCGGGAGCAGGCCGCGGCGGCCGGGGTCCGGCTGCGCGAGATCTTCGGCAACGAGACCATCAGCGCGTACGTCTCCCCCTACCGCCGGACCCTGCAGACCTTCCGCGAGCTCGGGCTCGACCCCACACGGGTCCGGATGCGGGAGGAGCCCCGGCTGCGCGAGCAGGACTGGGGCAACTGGCAGGACCGGGCGGACGTACGGCTCCAGAAGGCCTACCGGGACGCCTACGGGCACTTCTTCTACCGCTTCGCGCAGGGCGAGTCGGGGGCCGACGTGTACGACCGGGTCGGGTCCTTCCTGGAAAGCCTCTACCGCAGCTTCGAAGCCCCGGACCATCCCCAGAACGTGCTCCTGGTGACGCACGGGCTGACGATGCGGCTGTTCTGCATGCGCTGGTTCCACTGGTCGGTGGCCGAATTCGAGGCCCTGTCCAACCCCGGGAACGGCGATTTCCGGATGCTCCTGCTGGGTCCCGACGGCCGGTACCGGATGGACCGCCCGTTTGAGCGGTGGACCACACCGGAGCCTTATGACCTGGACGGCTAGAGTGACCCGCGATGACGCCTGACTCCACTCCCGAACGGCGCTACGCACGCGCCATGGCCAGCCTCCGCGGGCTGGCGCTGGGTGACGCCCTCGGCTCCCAGTACTTCGTTCCCGTGAACTACCCGCTGCTCAAGCGGCGCGAGGTGCCCACCGGCACCGAGACGTGGCAGTGGACCGACGACACCGAGATGGCCTGCTCGGTGGTGGCCGTGCTGGCCGGCCACGGTCGGATCGATCAGGACGCGCTCGCGATGTCCTTCGCGCACCACCACGACTTCGACCGGGGCTACGGGCCCGCGGTGAACCGGATGCTGCGCCTGGTGCGCGAGGGCGAGGACTGGCGCACGCTGGCCGCCGAACTGTTCAACGGGCAGGGCTCGTGGGGCAACGGCGCCGCCATGCGGATCGCACCGCTCGGCGCCTGGTACGCCGACGACCCGGAGCAGGCCACGCACCAGGCGGAGATCTCCGCCTACACGACCCACCAGCACCGCGAGGCGGTGTGCGGTGCGATGGCCGTCGCCGCGGCGGCCGCGCTGGCCGCGGGTACGCAGGCCCCGCCGAAGGCGGCCGATCTGCTGGACGGGGTGATCGCGCTCGTGCCCCGCAGCGCGGTCGGGGCCGGGCTGCGGCGTGCTCGGGACATGCTGGACTACGGCGACGCGACCACGGTCGCGGCCGTGCTGGGCTGCGGGCGGCGCACGAGCGCCCACGACACCGTGCCGTTCGCCCTGTGGTCGGCGGCCCGGGCCCTGGACGACTACGAGCGGGCGTTCTGGACCACCGCGCAGGTGGGCGGGGACGTCGACACGACCTGCGCGATCGTGGGCGGAGTGCTGGGCGCGCGCGGGGACGCCGTGCTGCCGGCCCAGTGGCTGGCGCGCACCGAGGCGCTGCCGGCCTGGCTGCCGCAGTCGGCGCAGTAGCCCCGCCACGCCTTCCGCGCGGGGTGAAGGCCCGCGTTCCGATTGTCACGGTCCTGCCACAGCAAGCTTTTGATCCTGTTCAAAACCTTGTGGCTGCTGCCTACCCTGTCCCCATCGCCGCCCCAACCTGAACGCCGGGGCGGCCGACAGGGGAGGGGACCCGATGTCAGAGAACACCGGCGGGGCGCACGAAGCCCGGCCCGAGGCGGCGGCCAACGCAGAGGCCGTGACAGGGGATTCGCCCAAAGATCCGGCCGCGGCTTCGGCCCCGGCCCAGGCCGCGGCTCCGGCTCCGGCTCCGGCTCCGGCTGCGGCCGGCGGCCCGTCCTCCGACGCGGCCCGGCCGCAGCCGGGCGCACCGGCCGACGCCGCCGCATGGACGGCCTGGCAACAGCAGCAGCACCAGCAGCGACAGCAGCAGCAGCAGCGCCCATGGGGTGCCCCGGGCGCGCACTCACCCGTGAAGCCCTCCTGGGCCACGGTGGTCCGCCCCGCCGAGGCCGCACCCGTCCGGACCGCGACCCTCGTCGCCGTCCTCGCCTCCGGCCTCGCCGCCGCGCTCCTCCTGGCCGACGGCATGGGGTCCGGGCTGCTGCTCGCGGTGGCGCCCGCCGTCGTCGCCGCGTACGTCGCCGCCCGCGCGGCCGGCCGTACGGCCCGGCCCTGGACCCTGGCCTGGGTGATCGGCTGCCTCGCGCTCCTCGCCGTACCCGCCCTGCGCGACTCCGCGTGGCCGGTCACGCTCGCGATCCTGGCCGCCGTACTGCTGGGCGCGCTCGCCCTGCACGGCAGCCGCACCTGGCCCGGGGTCTTCCTCAGCCCGCTCGGCTTCGCCGACTCCACCGTGTCCGGCATCGCCTGGATGCTCAAGGGGCTGCGCTCGCGCGCAGGGATCGGCAAGGACCGCTGGCTGCCCGTCGCCAAGGCGGCCGCCGTGGCGGTGGCCCTGCTCGTGCTCTTCGGCGCGCTGTTCGCCTCCGCCGACGCGGCCTTCGCCGATCTCCTGGGCGGCCTGATACCCGACGTGTCGGTGGAGGACGGGCCCATCCGCTTCATGCTCTTCGTCCTCGGCGCGGTGATCGCGGTCGCGGCGGCCCGCACCGCGGCCGCCCCGCTGCGGTGGGACCGCATCGAGGTCGCCCCGGGCAAGCCGCGCTCTCGGGTCGAATGGGCCCTTCCGCTCGTCGTGCTCAACCTGCTCTTCGCCGGTTTCAACGCCGTCCAGCTGGCCGTTCTGTTCGGCGGCTACGACAAGGTCCTGGACAGCACCGGCCTCACCTACGCCGAATACGCCCGCCAGGGATTCTGGCAACTGCTCTGGGCCACCCTGCTCACCCTCGCCGTGATCGCGCTCGCCCTGCGCTGGGCACCGCGCTCCGGGGCCGGCGACCGGCGCCTCGTCCGGATCGTCCTCGGATCCCTGTGTGCGCTGACGCTCGTCGTGGTGGCCGCCGCCCTGCGCCGCATGGACCTCTACGTCGACGCGTACGGCCTGACCCGGCTGCGCGTGTCGGTGGCCGCGATGGAGCTGTGGCTCGGGCTGGTCATCGTACTGATCATGGCGGCCGGGGTGTTCGGCGCGCGCTGGCTGCCCCGCGCGGTCGCCGGCAGCGCGGCCGCCGCGGTCCTGGCCTTCGGACTGCTGTCCCCGGACGGGATGATCGCCGAGCGGAACGTGGCCCGCTTCGAGAAGGACCGGAAGATCGACCTGGCCTACTTCCAGTCCCTCTCGGCGGACGCCGTCCCGGCCCTGGACCGGCTGCCCGAGCCCCGGCGGTCCTGCGCCCTGCGCGGCATCAACGACGACATGGCCAGGGCCGGCGACGTCCCCTGGTACGCGATGAGCATGGGCGAGTACCGGGCCCGGGAGATCCTGCGCGAGCGCCCGGTGACGGCGTCGTACGAGGTCTGCTCGCGCCTGGGCACCTTCGGCAGCCGCGCCGAGTACTAGAGACCGACGGGGCCGGGCGCGGGGAGAGTTTCCCGCGCCCGGCCCCGTGCGTACGCGGGGGAGCGGCTCAGGCGGCCGGACCGGCCTTCGCGGCGGCGCCGGCCAGGGCTTCCAGATCGCTCTTGCGCACCCGGATCACCAGCAGGGCGGTGGCCAGGGCCAGGCCGGCCATCGCCACGGCGGCCATGAACGAGGTGGAGATGCCCTGGGCCAGGACGAGGTCCCCCCAGGGGTCGGGCAGCCGTCCGGTCTCCTGGAAGGCGGCCGCGGCCCCGGGATCCGCCTGGGCCAGGAAGGCCGGGACCTGCTTGGTGGCCTCCTCGCGGCTGGCCGTGCCGAAGACGGTGACCAGGATGGACAGGCCGAGCGAGCCGCCGACCTGCTGGCTGGCGTTCAGCAGCCCGGAGGCGGCGCCGGCCTCCTTCGGGTCCACGCCGGAGACGGCCGTCAAGGTCAGCGTCACGAAGTTCAGGCCCATGCCGAAGCCGAACAGCAGCATCGGTCCGAGCACGCCGGAGAGGTAGGAGCTGTCGGTCCGCAGGAGGGTCAGCCAGGCCAGCCCGGTGCCGGTGAGCGCGGAGCCGATGACCATGAAGGGCTTGGGGCCGAAGCGCGGCAGGAAACGCTGCGAGAGGCCGGCGGCGGTGACGATGGCGACGGTGACGGGCAGGAAGCCCAGCCCCGACTGGATCGGGGAGAAGCCCAGCACGTTCTGTACGAACTGGACGATGAAGAAGAACATGCCGAACATCGCCGCGGCGAGGCCCAGCATGATCACGTACGTGCCGGTGCGGTTGCGGTCGGCGAACATGCGCAGCGGGATGATCGGCTCACGGGCCTGCGACTCGATGACGACGAAGAGCGCCAGCAGGGCCAGGGCCGCGGTGAACGAGCCGAGGGTGAGCGGGTCGCGCCAGCCCTCCTCCGAGGCGCGGATGAAGCCGTAGACGAGCGAGGCCATACCGCCGGTGGAGGTGAGCGCTCCGGCGATGTCGAAACGGCCGGGGTGGCGTTCGGACTCGCTGATGTAGAGCGGCGTGAGCACCGCGATCAGCGCGCCGACCGGCACGTTGACGAAGAGGACCCAGCGCCAGTCGAGCCACTCGGTCAGCATGCCGCCCGCCAGCAGGCCGATCGCGCCACCGCCCGCGGAGACGGCGGCGAACACCCCGAACGCCCTGTTCCGCTCAGGTCCTTCGGCGAAGGTCGTCGTGATCAGGGCGAGCGAGGTCGGGGAAGCGATCGCGCCGCCGACGCCCTGGAGGGCCCGGGCGGCGAGCAGCTGCCACGGTTCCTGCGCGAAGCCGCCGAGGAGGGAGGCCAGGGTGAAGAGCAGGATTCCGGCCAGGAAGACCCGCCGCCGGCCGAGGATGTCGCCGGCCCGGCCGCCGAGCAGCAGCAGCCCGCCGAAGGTGAGGGTGTAGGCACTGAGCACCCAGGAGAGGTCGGTGGTGCTGAAGTCGAGTGCGGTCTGGATGTGCGGGAGCGCGATGTTCACGATGGTCGCGTCGAGGACGACCATGAGCTGGCAGGCGGCGATGACGGCGAGCGCCACACCGGGGCGTCCCTCCCGGCGCGCCGCGCCCGGTATCCGGGGCGCGGCGAGTTGAGAGCTTGTCACTGAGGATCCCCCCCAAAGTGAAATAGTGAACGTCGTCGTTCACTACGGGGTCCACGGTAGGAGTCCCGAGTTAGTGAACGCAAGCGTTCACTAAGGCTGAAAATGCGTGCGGCGGCGTCTCGGGCCGGTCGGAGGGTGGGGAGATGGTGGGTTCGCGCTGGTCGTCGGCGTCGCCGGGGCGCAGGCGGGGTCCCGAACTCGAACGGGCGATTCTCGACGCGGCGTTGGAGCAGCTGAGTACGGTCGGCTGGAACGCGCTCACCATGGAGGGCGTCGCCGCCGGTGCGCAGACGGGCAAGGCCGCGCTCTACCGGCGCTGGCCCTCGAAGGCGGACCTCGTGGCCGACGCGCTGCGGTCCGGTCTGCCGCGGATCGGTGAGATTCCCGACTCCGGCTCGATCCGTGAGGACCTCTGCCTGCTGTGCGTGCGCACCAGGGAGGTCATGTACTCGCGCGCCGGGCAGGCCCTCTGGTCGGTCCTTCACGAATGCGATCGCATGACTGCGGAGCGCTTTCACGGGGTCATCTGGTCCGGGCTCCAGGAGCCCGCCCAGCGTCTGATCAGGGAGCTTGTGCTGCGTGGAATCGAGCGGGGGGACGTGCGACCGGACGCCACTGGTCCGTTTGTCGTGGATGTCATTCCGGCGATGCTGATGTACCGCGCCAAGGTGTGCGGTAGCGAATGGGGGGACTCGGACATCGCCGCGTTGATCGACGAGGTGATGGTGCCGCTGCTCAGGGTGTGAGACGGGGGAGGGCGGCCGCGGGCGGGCAGGAGGGGGGCTCGTGGCCGATCGCGGGCCCGTAGGACCCGGGCGGGGGTGTGCAGTGGGCTCGGGGCGGCGTAACCTTGCTGGCGCCATGCCGTACGAAGCACCCACCCACACCGTCGAGCGCTCCCTCCGTGCAACCACCGGCGCCAAGGTCATCGCCGGGGTCGACGAAGTCGGACGAGGGGCCTGGGCCGGTCCCGTCACCGTGTGCGCGGCGATCACGGGCCTGCGCCGGCCGCCCACCGGGCTCACCGACTCCAAACTGCTCACCCCCAAGCGACGCGACGCCCTGCTCGACGTCCTGGAGGACTGGGTCACCGCGTACGCGCTCGGGCACTCCACGCCCGAGGAGATCGACGAGCTCGGGATGACGGCCGCCCTGCGGCTCGCGGCGGAACGCGCCCTGGAAGCCCTGCCGGTGCGGCCCGACGCGGTGATACTCGACGGCAAGCACGACTATCTCGGCCCGCCCTGGCGGGTCCGTACGGTGATCAAGGGCGACCAGTCCTGCATCGCCGTCTCCGCGGCTTCGGTCATCGCCAAGGTCCGCCGCGACCGCATGATGGCCGAACTCGGCGAACAGGGCGGCGGGATCGAGGACTTCGCCTTCGCCGCCAACGCCGGGTACCCCTCGCCCGTACACCGCGCGGCCCTGGAGGAGCGGGGGCCCACCCCCTACCACCGGCTCTCGTGGTCGTACCTCGACGCGCTGCCCCGATGGCGCCACCTGAAGAAGGTGCGCCGCAGCGAGGAGTCGATGGAGCTGGAAAACGGAGGCCAACTCGGCTTCGATTTCTGATCGCACCCATGTGCCACCGGCCGGTACGTTTCGTACCGGTGTTTGATAGATGTCAACTCATGCCTCTCACCCCCGCCATCGAGGAGCCTCAGATTCACGAGAGTGCCCAGGGTCCCCGCGTCACGCCGGCCGCGAGCCGCACCGCGCAGACCCCCCGCCCCGTACCTGGTCCGCGTCCCGCCGCCGTCCCGCGGCCCGGTCGCCCCGGTCCCGCCCGGCCCGCACCCCCCGCGCAGCGTGCGGCGCAGGCCACCCCCGGACCCGTTCCCGCAGCCCCTGCCCCCACCGCACCGTCCGTCTCCGCGGCGGTGCCGCAGATCCAGCTGATCCCGGCGTCCGCCGAGGGTGCGCTGGACGCGGCCGAAGAGGCCGTGGACCTGCTGCTCGACACCGGGCGCGCGCCCGGCGACATCCTGGTGCTCACCACCGGCGACCCGCACCCGTGGGCCGCTCACGAGCTGTCCTTCGGCGAGGCCGCGTACTGGGCCCTGCACGACGCCGGGGACGACGTCTTCTACGCGGACGCGGCGCAGGTCCAGCGTGCCGCCGGCCGTCCCGTCGTGGTCTTCGCGGCCAACGGCGGAGCGGTCGACACCGTCGCGGGCTCCCTCCCGGTCGCGCTCACCCGTGCGGGTGCGCTGCTGATCGTGTGCGGTGACCCGCAGCAGATCAACTCCGTGCTGGGTGCGGGCGTCTGACGCCCTGTACCCCGGCACGGGCGAGGGGCGGGGCGGGCGCTGAGCCGGCCCCGCTGAAGCCCGGGCCGGGACCCGGGCCGAGGTCCGCGCCGCAGCCCGAGCCGACGCCCGCAAGGGTGCCCGAAGCCTGATCCGCCGTACGCCCGGTCCCGGGTGTACGGCCGTGAGGCCTGCCCGCGGGCAGGCCGTGCGCCGGGTACGGGCGTCAGCGCGCGGCGGTCCGGCGCAGGGCCTCGACTGCGCCGCCGCCGGTGTGCAGGGCGAGCGGAGCGAACTCGGCCACGGTGTCACCGAGCCGCTGGGGCCGCGAATCCGAACTGGGCCGCCGGCCGCCACGGCCTTCGCCCAGCACCTGCCAGCCGTCGCGGGTCAGCGTGATGTACGCCCCGCAGCGCAGCCCGTGCAGGGTGCAGGCGTCCCGCAGCCCCCACATCCACGCGCCGTCCTCCGGGGTCCACCGCTCGTCGCCCTCGCGGCAGTAGAGCAGCACGGCCGTCCGTACCGGGGTCCGGCGCCGCAGGTCGTGCGGGAGGACCCGGCGCAGCCGGGACAGCAGGGCGTTGCGGTACTCCCAGCCGTCGGCCGACGCCGAGCGCTGCACGAAGGAGGCGCTCGCCACGAGCTGGTCCTCCGGGCCGAGGACGGCGATCACCGCGGTCGAGGGCACCGGGCTGTGCCGGGAGTGCAGCCCGCTGACCACCTCGCGCGGATTGCGCAGCAGGGGAATGCCCGCCGACGTCCACTCGGACGGTTCCAGCAGTCTGCCGTGCCGGCTCGCACCGCCGGTGGCCGTTGCCAGGGACGATGTCGAAGGCGGCGTGAATCCGAAGGTCACGTTCCTCCCTTCGGGTACACGCCCGCGGACGGGCACGGCTGGAGTCAGGGCGCGCCGCAGCGCGGCCCAGGAGGGTGCCGGGGAGCCGAGCGGGAGCACTCCGATTCTCGCGTGGCTTCCGAGCATGCGGCAACGAGCAATTGACGACGCCGACCGGAATTCGCCGGTATGCCGTTCATATCCTTGCCCCGCCACGCCGAGAATGACGCATCCGGTCGTCCGCGGAGCGTCGGCACCAGCGAGAACGCCTCCTTCGCGGGGTGAAGTGGCCGAGTGTCGTAGCCATCGGGTTGCATGGGGGTATGGAAAACCAGGAGCTGCGCACCGAAGCCGACACGATCCTCGCCGAGCTGGTCGGCGACCCCGGGGGGTCGGCGCGGCTGCGGGAGGACCAGTGGCAGGCGGTGGCGGCCCTGGTCCAGGAGCGCCGCCGGGCACTGGTGGTGCAGCGCACCGGCTGGGGGAAGTCGGCGGTGTACTTCGTCGCCACCGCCCTGCTGCGCCGTCGCGGCTCCGGCCCCACGGTGATCATCTCGCCGCTGCTGGCTCTGATGCGCAACCAGGTCGAGTCGGCGGCGCGGGCCGGCATCCGGGCCCGCACCATCAACTCCGCCAACCCGGAGGAGTGGGACACCATCTACAAGGAGGTCGAGCACGGCGAGACCGACGTCCTCCTGGTGAGCCCGGAACGACTCAACTCCGTCGACTTCCGCGAACAGGTGCTGCCCAAGCTCGCGGCCACGACCGGTCTGCTGGTGGTCGACGAGGCCCACTGCATCTCCGACTGGGGCCACGATTTCCGCCCCGACTACCGCCGGTTGCGGGCCATGCTGGCCGAACTCGCCCCCGGGGTGCCGGTGCTGGCCACCACGGCGACCGCCAACGCGCGCGTCACGGCGGACGTGGCGGAACAGCTGGGCACCGGCGCCGGCGAGGCCCTGGTGCTGCGCGGCCCGCTGGAGCGGGAGAGCCTGCGGCTGGGCGTGGTCCGGCTGCCGGACGCCGCCCACCGGCTGGCCTGGCTCGCCGAGCACCTGGACGAGCTGCCGGGCTCCGGGATCATCTACGCCCTCACCGTCGCCGCGGCCGAGGAGGCCACCGCCTTCCTGCGCCAGCGCGGCTTCGCGGTGGCCCCGTACACCGGGCGCACGGAGAACGCCGACCGCCTGCAGGCGGAGACCGACCTGCAGGAGAACCGGGTCAAGGCGCTGGTCGCGACCTCCGCGCTGGGCATGGGCTTCGACAAGCCGGACCTCGGATTCGTGGTCCACCTCGGCTCGCCGTCATCGCCGATCGCCTACTACCAGCAGGTGGGCCGCGCCGGTCGCGGCGTCGAGCACGCCGACGTGCTGCTGCTGCCCGGCAAGGAGGACGAGGCCATCTGGCGCTACTTCGCCGACACCGCCTTCCCCCCGGAGGCACAGGTCCGCCAGACCCTCTCGGCGCTCGCCGACGCGGGACGGCCGCTGTCCGTGCCAGCGCTGGAGGCGGCGGTGGACCTCCGGCGCACCAGGCTGGAGACGATGCTGAAGGTCCTCGACGTGGACGGCGCGGTCAAGCGGGTGAAGGGCGGCTGGGCGTCCACCGGCCGACAGTGGGTCTACGACTCCGAGCGGTACGCGTGGGTGGCCCGCCAGCGGGCCGCCGAACAGCAGGCCATGCGCGACTACGTGAGCACGACGGGGTGCCGCATGGAGTTCCTGCGCCGTCAGCTCGACGACGAAGGGGCCGCCCCGTGCGGCCGCTGCGACAACTGCGCGGGGCCCTGGGCCGATTCCGCCGTCTCGGCGGAGATGCTGACCGGGGCGGCGAAGGAACTGGACCGTCCCGGCGTGGAGGTCGAACCGCGCCGCATGTGGCCGACGGGCATGCCGGCCCTGGGCGTCAACCTCAAGGGGCGGATCCCCGCCGGCGAGCAGTGCTCCACCGGCCGCGCCCTGGGCCGGCTCTCGGACATCGGCTGGGGCAACCGGCTGCGGCCCCTGCTGGCCGAGAACGCCCCCGACGTACCGGTCCCGGACGACGTCCTGAACGCCGCGGTGGCCGTCCTCGCCGACTGGGCGCGCTCTCCCGGCGGTTGGGCGCCGAACGTCGCGGACGCCTCCGCCCGCCCCGTCGGGGTCGTCGCCCTGCCGTCCATGACCCGACCGCAGTTGGTCGGTTCCCTGGCCCAGGGGATCGCTGCCGTCGGCCGGCTCCCGTTCCTCGGCACGCTGGCGTACACCGGGCCGGGCGGGGCGCACGCGGCACGCCGCAGCAACTCCGCCCAACGCCTGCGGGCGCTGTCCGACGCGTTCACCGTGCCCGAGGAGCTGGCCGGTGTGCTGGCCGGCGCTTCCGGCCCCGTCCTGCTCGTGGACGACTGCACCGACTCCGGCTGGACCCTCGCGGTCGCCGCCCGGCTGCTCCGCCGGGCGGGCGCCGACCAGGTCCTCCCCCTGGTCCTCGCCTCGGCGGGGTGACCTGACGGCGGGAGCCCGGCCGGGCCCCGCCGCGCCGCCGCCCCGTCCGCCGCTCGAGCGATGCCCGAGCGGCGGTTCGTAGAGAGACGGCAGTCGGCCGTCAGGAAGGAGGGCCGCTCTCCCGGCGCGAAGGACGGAAGACTGTGCACGAATACCCCCAGGCAGGGCTGGCGGCGGACGCGTTCGGCGAGGTCGCGGCCGTCTTCGAGGAGAACTTCGCGGCGGGCGAGGAGCTGGGCGCGGCCGTGGGCGTCTACCACCGGGGCCGCCCCGTGGTGGACCTCTGGGGCGGCTGGGCGGATCCCGCGCGCACCGATCCGTGGCGTTCGGACACGCTGGCGGTGCTCGCCTCCCCGACCAAGGCACTGGTCACCGCGGCCTATCTGCACCTGGCCGACCGGCAGCGGCTGGACCTGGACGAGCCGGTCGCGGCGCACTGGCCCGAGTTCGGCGCCAACGGCAAGGCGGCCATCACCCCCCGCATGATCCTCACGCAGCGCTCCGGGATCGTCTGCCTGGACCACGCGCCCCTCACCCCGTCCGCCCTGCGCGCCCACACCCCGGTCGCCGAGGCGCTGGCCGCGGCCCGCCCCGAGTGGGAACCGGACACCTCGCACGGCTACCACGCCACCACCTACGGGCACCTGCTGAGCGAGCTGATCCGCCGCCGCACCGGGCTCACCGCAGGCCGCTACTTCGCCCGCCACCTGGCGGGCCCCCTCGGCCTCGACGCGTACATCGGGCTGCCCGCCGGCACCGACGCCCACCTCGCCACGATGCTGGAATCCAAGGCGGAGGCCCTGATGGACGGCGCGGACCCCGGTACGGAGCTGGACATGCTCCGAGCCCTCGGCGAACCCGGGTCGCTCACCCACCGGGCCATGATCGGCAGCATGCGGCTGTACGACGCCCTGGATCCCTCCGTCGAGGACCCCTCGTACGGAGGGCTGGCCGGCGCCGGCTCGCTGTCCCGGCTGTTCGCCGCCCTCGTCGGCGAGGTCGACGGCATCCGTCTCATCGGCCCCGACCGCACCGACGAACTGGCCCGCCCCTACTCCCGCGGTACGTGCGAGGTGGTGCTGCTGCCCAGCACCTGGGGCCTCGGCTTCATGCTCCCGGACAGCCCGGTCTTCCCGGCCTCCGCCGGACTCGGTCCCCGCGCCTTCGGCTTCGACGGCGCCAACGGCACCTTCGTCTTCGCCGACCCCGACCACGAACTGGCCTTCGCATACGTCCAGAACGCCGGCTCGCGCACCATCGGCCGCATGAACGACCGGGCCCACCGCCTGGTCGCGGCCGTGTACCGGTCGCTCGGGGGGAGTGCGCGCGGGGCGTGAGCCGAGGGCCCCGGCCCGCGCTCTAGCGGTTTTCCAGGGCTCGTGAAGGGCGCTTTGAGCGGCCGCTGCGAGCGTGACGCCTCCCAGCCGACCCTTCGCGGAGGAAACATGGCCAACGCCAACGCCAACGCCCCTGCCCACGCAGACGTACGCACCGCCCTCGTCACCGGAGCCACCAGCGGAATCGGCCTGGAGATCGCCACCCGGCTGGCCCGCGCCGGCCACCGCGTCTTCCTGGGCGCCCGCACCGCCGACCGTGTGGAGCAGACCGTCGCCGCACTGCGGTCCGAGGGACTGGACGTCGACGGCCGGAGCCTGGACGTGACCTCCCGCGAGGACATCACCGCCTTCGTCCGGGCCGCGACCGAGCGCTTCGGCCCGGTGGGGATCCTCGTCAACAACGCCGGCCGCTCCGGCGGCGGCGTGACCCGGGAGGTCCCCGACGAGCTCTGGCTCGACGTCATCAACACCAACCTCAACAGCGTGTTCCTGATGACGAAAGACGTCCTCAACCACGGCGGCATGCTGGAGCAGGGCTGGGGCCGGATCATCAACATCGCCTCCACCGGCGGCAAGCAGGGCGTCCTGCACGGCGCCCCCTACTCGGCCTCCAAGCACGGAGTCGTCGGCTTCTCCAAGTCCCTCGGCCTGGAGCTGGCCCGGACCGGGGTCACCGTCAACGCCGTCTGCCCCGGCTTCGTCGAGACGCCGATGGCCGCCCGGGTCCGCGAGACGTACGCCGGCCTGTGGGACGTCACCGTCGACGAGGCCCACGCCCGCGTCAGCGCCCGCGTGCCGGTCGGCCGGTACGTGCTCCCCGAGGAGGTCGGCGCGATGGTCGACTACCTCGTCGGCCCGGGCGCCGCCTCCGTCACCGCGCAGGCCCTCAACGTCTGCGGCGGCCTGGGCAACTACTGACCGGCCGCCGCCCGTACGCACTCCCGGCGCGCCCGCGCCGCCCGAAGCCCCGAAAGGACCCGCACCCCGCATGGAGAACACGGCCGAGCTGTACCTGGACCTGCTGGAAAAGGTCGTCACCAACCTCGTCTACGAGGACGCCCCGATCCCCAACGAGTGGTTCCCCGAGCACGAGTTCCGCCCCGAGAACCGTGAGACCGGCACCGACTGGCCGAGCGTCGCGCACACCATGGTGGGCCTCAAGCGCATCCGCAACATCCGCACGCTCCTCGACCGGGTCGTCGCCGACGGCGTACCCGGGGACTTCATCGAGACCGGCGTCTGGCGCGGCGGCGTCTGCATCTTCGCCCGCGGATATCTCAAGGCCCACGGGATCACCGACCGGAACGTCTGGCTCGCCGACTCCTTCGAGGGCATCCCGGACACCGGCGAGGACGGCCACCCCATGGACCGGGAGATGGCCCTGCACCGCTGCAACGGAGTGCTCGGCGTCACCGCCGACACCGTGCGGGAGAACTTCGGCCGCTACGGACTCCTCGACGACCAGGTCCGGTTCCTTCCGGGCTGGTTCAAGGACACGCTGCCGACCGCTCCCGTCGAGCGCCTCGCGGTGCTGCGCCTCGACGGCGACCTGTACGAGTCCACCCTCGACGCCCTCGACAACCTCTACCCGAAGCTCTCCGCCGGGGGCTTCGTCGTGATCGACGACTACTTCATCCCGGCCTGCCGCAAGGCCGTGGACGAGTTCCGCGAGAAGCACGGCATCACGGACGAGATCGAGGCCATCGACGAGTACAGCGTCTTCTGGCGCCGCTCCGCCTGAGCCGCCCGCCCGACCGCCCCCGTCGTCCGTCCCACCGCACACGCCATCGGCCTCCAGGATCTCCCAGGATCCTGGAGGCCGGTGGCATGGGCCGGTTGCGCCTCGGACGGGTCAGGCGGCGGTGGTGCGGTCCGCCAGCTCCAGCGTCGTACGGCTGTTCCTGCCGAGCACCTCGCGCAGGTGCCGGCGGGCGTCGGCCACCGTGGCGCCCGCCCCGAGGACCTCCTCCACGGCGGCGGGGTCGATCACCACCGTGTGCTCGGCCGTGACCCGGGCGCCCGTCCCGGCCCCGGAGTCGGTGAACTCCCAGACACCGCTGTGTCCGAGCAGCAGCCGCGGCGGCACCAGCTGCTTGTAGGCGATCCGCTCCCCGGGCCGGCAGACGCGCAGCGAACGGGTGGTGTGCGCCGCACCGTCGGCGGTGACGGTGTCCATCTCCATCTCCTGCACCCCGGCGGCGTCCTCGGTGAGCTCCACCCGGCCCACGTGGGGCAGCCGCTCGGGCCACAGGTCCGCGCGGTGCACGAACGCGTAGGCCTCCTGCGCGGTGCAGGCCAGGGTGACGGTGTCGGAGAAGGAGAACACCAGGTCCCCCGCGTCCGCGCCGAGCTCGGCGATGCGGGCCAGAGCCGCCAGTTCCAGCGGGCTGTTGCGGTCCAGCGCGGCGTTGATCCAGTCCACGGTGTCCGGGTCGTCGCCGACCGCCGTGAAGTCGTGCAGCAGCACGATGTCCGTACCGCCGTCCTCACGCACCTCGAAGATCCATTCGCCGCCCATCGAGGCGATGGGCGCAGCGCTCTCCTCCTGGTCGAACCGGATCCGCAGGTTCAGCGGGTCCAGGGTGCGGCGCGATACCCACGTCTTGACCTCGCCCCCCACCGTGGCCCACAGCCGGAACCGCTCGGAGAGCTCGCCGCGCTCCAGATAGTGCGCGGCGACGCTGGGCGCGAACACGGCCGGCCACCGGCCGACGTCGGCGGCGAGGTCGTACAGCGCCTGCGGCGGCGCGGTGGAGGTCAGGGCGTGCCGGGTGTGCCGACGCATGCCTCAGCCCGCCGCGGGGAGGGAGCCGTTGACGGAGTCCAGCAGCTCGCGCGGGGTGGCGACCTTGTCCGGGATCTCCACCCCGTACTCGCGCTGGATGACGGCCGAGGTCTCCAGCAGAGCCAGCGAGTCGTATCCCAGCTCCGTGAAGGCGGTGTCGAGGATGTCTCCGTCGAGCTGGCCGCCCTCGCTGCCGGCGGACTCCGACAGGATCCGGCGCAGGTCGTCCAGGGTCATCGTGGTGGTGGTCGGGTCGCTCATCGTTCCCATCTCCTTCATCGTTACTGCTCGTTCCATCAGTGGTCGTACGTCCGGACGACGGCGGCCGAGTTGAAGCCGCCCGTCCCCCGGGCCAGGACGAGGGCCGTCGACAGCCGCGCCTCCCTGGGGGCCTTGCGGACCAGGTCGATGCCGTACTCCTCCGGTACGTCGTCGGTGTTCGCGGTCGGCGGGATCACCCCGTCGCGCAGCGACAGCAGCGCGGCCACCACGTCCAGCGGCCCGCCCGCGGAGTGCAGCCGCCCGGTCAGCGCCTTGGGTGCGGTCACCGGGACGCCGTGGGCGCCGAACACCTCGCGCAGGGCCTCGGCCTCGCCCCGGTCCAGGGCGGGCAGGCCCGCCGAGTCCGCGAAGACCACGTCCACTTCGGCCGGGGCGGTCCCGGCCTCGGCCAGCGCGAGCTCGACGGCTCGGCGCAGGGCCGGCGGCCTCGGCGACCCGGGCGGCGGGTCGAAGGTGGAGGCCTGCCCGGCGAGTTCGCCGTACACGCGGGACACGCCGCGCCCGCGGGCCGCGTCCGCGTCCTCCAGGACCAGGATCGCGGCGCCCTCGCCGGGCACGTGCCCGCTCGCCGTACGGTCGAACGGCCGGTACTCCCCGGAAGCGGCCACCCGGCCGCCCGACCACTGCGCGGCCCAGCCCCACGGGTCGAGCGCCGAGTCCGCGCCGCCGGTGACGACCAGCTTCGCCTCGCCGCGGCGCAGCGCCCTCCGGGCGTGGCCGAGTGCGTCCAGCCCGCCCGCCTGCTCGGCGACGAGGGCCTTGCCCGGGCCGCGCAGCTGGTGGCGGATGGAGATCTGGCCGGTGTTGACGGCGTAGAACCAGGCGAAGGACTCGTACACGCTGACGAACTGCGGCCCCTTGGACCACAGCTTCGCGAACTCGCGGTGGGTGAACTCGAAGCCGCCGAACGCGTTGGCGGTGATCACGCCCATGTCGTAGTCGACGAGCGCGCCCGGATCCACGCCGCCGTCGGCCAGGGCCAGTTCCGCGGCGGTCAGCGCGAACCGGGTGGACCGGTCGGTCTGCGGCAGCAGCCGGTTCGGCAGGTGCGCCGCCGGGTCGAAGCCCCGTACCTCGCCGGCCTGCCGGGCCGGATAGCCGGAGGCGTCGAAGGCGGTGATGTCGGCGATGCCGCTGCGGCCCTCCAGGGTCGCCGACCAGAACTCCTCGGTGCCGGCTCCGTTGGGGGCGACGACTCCCAGCCCCGTGAACACTGTGGTCGTCATGACACTCCTTCCGGCCGCCGCAGCAGCATCGCGCTCTGGAAACCGCCGAACCCGCTGCCCACGGTCAGCACGGTGTCCACGCGCTGCTCGCGGGCGGTCAGCGGCACGTAGTCGAGGTCGCACTCGGGGTCGGACCGGTAGAGGTTGGCGGTGGGCGGCACCACGTTGTGCTTCATGGCGAGCGCGCACGCCGCGATCTCCACGGAGCCGATGGCCCCGAGCGAGTGGCCCACCATGGACTTGATCGAGCTGATCGGGGTGCGGTAGGCGTGGTCGCCCAGAGCGCGCTTGAACGCGGCCGTCTCGTGCCGGTCGTTCTGCACGGTTCCCGATCCGTGGGCGTTGACGTAGTCGATCGCGTCGGCGTTCAGCCGGGACTGGTCCAGCGCGACCCTGATGGCCTCGGCCATCTCACGGCCGTCCGTCTTCAGACCGGTCATGTGGTAGGCGTTGAGGCGGGTGGCGTACCCGCTGACCTCGGCGTAGATCGTCGCGCCGCGGGCCCGCGCCCGCTCCAGCTCCTCCAGGACGAAGACGGCCGCGCCCTCGGCCAGGACGAAGCCGTTGCGGGAGGCGTCGAAGGGGCGGGAGGCGTGCGCGGGGTCGTCGTTGCGGTTGGTGGTGGCCTTGATCGCGTCGAAGCTGGCCACCACGACCGGGGTCACCGGGGTGTCGGCCGCTCCGGCCAGCATCACGTCGGCGGTGCCGTCCGCGATCAGCTGTACGGCGTTGCCGACGGCGTCCAGCCCGGAGGTGCAGCCGTTGGACACCAGGGCCACCGGGCCCTCCGCGCCCACCGTCCACGCGACCTCGGCGGGCATCTTCCCGGGGGTCAGATAGTCGTACATGTGCGGCGACAGGTAGCCGGGGTCGACCTCCCACTGCCGTCCGGCATCGGACAGCACCAGGTACTCGCGCTCCAGGCTGGTCGCGGCGGCCACGGCGCTGCCCAGGCTCACGCCGACCCGGGACGGGTCGAGCGCGCCGAAGTCGAGGCGGCTGTCCGACACCGCGTCGCGGGCGCAGACCACGGCGAACTGCGTCGCCCGGTCCATCCTGCGGACCTCCCGCGGGGTGAGCCCTTCGGCCCCCGCGTCGAAGTCGCACTCGCCCGCGAGCTGGGAGCGGAAGGGGGTGGGGTCGAAGAAGCTGATCCGGCGGGTCGCGGTACGACCCGCGGCCAGCAGGGACCAGAACTCCTCCGTGCCGCTTCCTCCCGGTGCGCGCACCCCCATACCGGTTATCACGACACGACGGGACATCGAATCGGTTTCCTTCTCGAAGAGGTGACTCGGTAGGACCGGGAGAAACCCGGCCGGATCCCTTGGTAGGCGCAGGCGGTCAACCTCGGCTCAAGAGGCGCTCGATGTGCGCTCAGGACGGACGGCGGTCCAGCGGTTCTCTAGTGCCGCGGTGCACCGTCCGTGCGATGAAGATCCTCTTTATCACCGGGGGGAGTCCGGCGACCGTGTTCGCCCTCGCCCCGCTCGCCTCGGCGGCCCGTCTCGCCGGCCATGACGTCCTCGTCGCGTCCCCGGAGGACATGGCCCCGTACGTCACGGGCACCGGGCTGCCCGTCCTGCCCGTCACCGACGGGACCATGCGCCGCTTCATGTTCGAGGACCGTGCCGGGCGCGAACTGTCCATCCCCGGCGACCCGCAGGAGCGGATCCGCTTCAACGGGGAGGGGTTCGGACGGCTCGCCGCCGCCTCCCTGCCCCGGCTGCGCGCCCTGGCCGCCGACTGGAGCCCGGACCTCGTGGTCGGCGGGTCGCTCTGCTACGCGGCGGCGCTGCTCGCCCACGAGCTCCGCGTCCCGTGGGTGCGGCACACCTGGGACCTCGGCGAGCCGCCGGGCATGGACGCCGGAGCCGCCGCCGAGCTGTCCGCCGAACTCGGCGGGGCCGGGCTGGACGGACTGCCCGTGCCGGAGCTCTGGGTGGACATCTGCCCGCCGGGGCTGCGCGCCGCGGACCCGGCCCCCGGCCCCCGGCAGTCGATGCGGTTCGTCCCCGCCAACCTGCGCCGGCCGCTGGAGCCGTGGATGCTGCGCAGGCCGGACCGGCCCCGGGTGTGCGTCACCGCGGGCAGCCGGGTCTCCGGGCCCGACGGGGTGGCCGAACTGGTCGAGCTCGCCCGGACGGTGGAGGGCCTCGACGGGGAACTGGTGGTCGCCGCCCCGCAGGACGTGGCCGACGCGCTGACCGCCGAGGTGCCCGGGGTCCGGGCCGGCTGGTTCGCCCTGGACACCCTGCTGGCCACGTGCGACCTCATCGTCCACCACGGCGGCGGACAGACCGCCATGACCGCCCTGCACGCGGGCGTGCCGCAGCTGCTGGTGCCCACGATCCCGAAGATGCTGGAGCCGTGCCGCCGCATCGAGGCCCGTGGCGCGGCCGTGGTGCTGGCCGACGGCGAGCAGTCCGGCGCCCGGATCGCCCGTGCGGCGGCCACCCTGCTGGCCGGTCCCGGCCCCCGGGAGCGGGCCGCGGAGATCGGTGCGGAGATCGCCGCGCAGCCGGCCCCGGCCCGGGTGGTCTCCGTACTGGAGTCGCTGCGGGCGTGACCCGCCTGCCCGACGCACGACGACGGCCCCGCCCGGACCGGGCGGGGCCGTCGTGTGCTCTCCCCGTGCGCTCCTCGTGCCGCGGCGCCGGGGTCAGGGCCGGGACGCCGCGCCGGCCTCGCGGGCCACGGCGCTCACCGTCCGGTCCAGGGCCTCGTCCAGCGCGGTACGTGCCCGCCAGCCCGTCGCGGCCGTGAACGCCGAAGGGTCGACCTCCAGGCTGCGGAAGTCGGTCGGATCGGCGTGCGCGGGCGGCTCCACCGACACCACCGGTACCGGCTCGGCTCCCGTGTGGCGCGACACGGCGTGCGCCACCGCCCCGAAGACCTCGCCGAGCGGCCGCGCCCGGCCGGTACCGATCAGGAAGTGGCGGCCGGACAGCGCCTCCGCGTGCGCCAGGGCAGTCGTGAACGCCCGGGCGGCGTCCTCCACGTACAACAGGTCGCGGCGGACCGTGCCGTCGTGCCACATCGTCAGCGGCTCCCCGGCCAGCGCCCGCCGGATCATGGTGGACACCACCCCGCGGTCGTCGGCCGTCGCAGTGCCCGGCCCGTACACGGGCGGCAGCCTGAGACTGACGGCCCGGGCCAGGCCCCGCGCCGCGGCTTGCTTCAGCAGGGACTCGGCGGCGTGCTTCTGCCGGTCGTACACCCCCTCGGGGCGGTCCGGTTCGGAGCCGTCGATGCGCTCGGCGGTGACCCGCCCCACCTGGGTGTTGCTGGCCGGGAAGACGACCGCGGGCGGGCCCCCGGCGCCGGGGGGACGTTCGGCGAGCAGCGCCACCAGGTCCCGGACCAGGCCGACGTTGACCCGCTCCGCCTCCTGGTCGTCCTCGGACAGCCGCCACCCCGACACCCCGCGGATCCGGGCCGTGAAGGGCAGTACGGCGTCGGCGCCGGCCACCGCCCGGGCCAGGACGTCCCGCTCGGTGAGGTCGCCGGTGAGCACCTCCACCCGCCCGGCGAGCCGCTCCGGGAGCGGGACCGGCCGCCGGGAGACCGCGCGCACCCGGACGGTAGGGTCGGCGGCCAGCTCCCGGACCACGGCCGACCCGAGGAAGCCCGACGCCCCGAGCACCACGACCTGCCGCGGCGCGCTCACCGCCCGCCTCCACCGAGGGCGCCGGCGCCGGCCTGCACGCAGTCGGCGTACGCGGGCAGCAGCCCGGCCTCGCGGGCAGCGGCCAGCGTCGGCGCCACCCGGTCGCGCTCGGACAGCACCGCGTCGTGCCCGCCGGGCAGCTCCAGGCCCAGCGCGGGGTCCAGCGGGTGCACGGCCCGCTCCTTGTCCGCCCGGTAGGCCGCCGACAGCAGGTACACCATCACGGTGTCCTCCTCCAGCGCGGCGAACAGGTGCCCCACACCCGGCGGCAGGTAGAGCGCGGTGCCCGCCTCCGGGGAGAGCTCCACCCGCTCGCTGCGCCCGAAGGTGGGCGAGCCGAGCCGGAGGTCGACCACCACGTCCAGGGCGCGGCCGCCGGTGCAGAGCACGTACTTGGCCATGGACCCGGGCGTGGCCGTGTAGTGCACCCCGCGCACCACCCCGCGCCGCGACCGGCTGGTGCTGACCTGGGCGACCGGGAAGAGCGGGCCGCCCAGTGCCGTGCCGAAGGCGGCCTCCTGGTGCGGCGAGCGGAACGAGCCGCGCTCGTCGTGGAAGACCTCGGGTTCGAAGGCGTACGCGCCCTCGACCGCCAGCTCGCGGACCTTCACGCGCCACCGCCGGGGCGGGTGGCGACGAACAGCCCCGGTCCGTACAGCTCGTGGCGCACGTACGTGGGCTCCAGACCGGCCCGCAGGAACGCGTCCCGGTACTCCGTGCGCTCGAACAGGCTCATGACGTGGGTGTCGGTGAAGTGCTCGATGCCGGTGCGGGGGTCCGCGACGGTGTAGTGCACCTCCATCCGGCTGGTCCGCCCGGCGCGGACGGTGTGGGAGACCCGGGAGATGGTCCGCTCCCCGGTGCGGACCACATCGGCGCCGACCCAGCCGGGCACGAAGCTCTCCGGGCACCACCAGGGTTCGACGACGAGGACGCCGCCGGGCTCCAGGTGCCCGGCCAGGTTCGCGACGGCCGCGTCCAGGTCGGCGGGGGTCTCCAGGTAACCGACCGAACTGAACATGCAGGTGACGGCGGAGAAGGTGCGGCCGAGCCGGAAGTCGCGCATGTCGCCCTCCGTCAGCGGCGTCCCGGGGTTGTCGCGGGCGGCGACGGCGAGCATCTCGGCGGACAGGTCCACCCCGGCCACGTGGCCGAAGAAGCCGTTGTGCTCGGCCAGGTGGGAGCCGGTGCCGCAGGCGACGTCCAGCAGCGAGCCGTCGGCCGGGGGCACCGCGGCGCGCTGCTCGACGAGTTCGCGCACGACGGCCGCCTCGGCCCGGTAGTCCTTGCCGCGGCCGTGGTAGAAGTCGTGGTAGACGTCGGCGCGGCGGTAGATGAGGGTGTCCGTGCTGGCAGGCATGGTGTGGGCCTTTCGATCGGGCGGTTGGGGCGGCTAGAGCGTCCGCAGGACCTCGTGGAGGGCCTCGATGACCTTGTCCTGCACGGCCTCCGGCAGCGACGGGTACATGGGCAGCGAGAAGATCTCCCCGGCCAGCCGCTCGGTGACCGGCAGCGAGCCGGCCTCCACACCGAGGTGGGCGAAGCCGCGCATCGTGTGGACCGGCCACGGATAGCTGATGTTGAGGGAGATGTCGTAGCGCTCCTTGAGGGCGCTGATGATCTCGTCGCGGCGCGGGTGGCGCACCACGTACACGTAGTACACGTGCTCGTTGCCCGCGGCCGTGGCCGGCAGGGTCAGCCCGCCCGGCCCGCACAGCCCGGCGAGCCCCTCGGCGTAGCGGCGCGCCACCCGGCGCCGGCCCGCCACGTAGGCGTCGAGCCGGGTCAGCTTGCGGCGCAGGATCTCGGCCTGGACCTCGTCGAGCCGGCTGTTGTGGCCGGGCGTCCGCTCGACGTAGTACACCTCCTCCATGCCGTAGTACCGCAGCCGGCGCAGCGCGCGGTCGGTGTCGGCGGAGCCGGTCAGGACGGCCCCGCCGTCGCCGTACGCCCCCAGCACCTTGGTCGGGTAGAAGGAGAACGCCGCGGCGTCGCCCATGGTCCCGGCCGGCGCTCCGTGGTGCCGGGCGCCGTGGGCCTGCGCGCAGTCCTCCACGATCGCCAGCCCGTGCTCGTCGGCCAGGCGCCGCAGCGGGGCCATGTCCACGCACTGGCCGTACAGGTGCACCGGCAGCAGCGCCTTGGTGCGCGGGGTGATCGCCGCGGCCACCTGGTCGGTGTCCATCAGGTGGTCCTCGGCGCGGACGTCCACGAAGACCGGGACGGCGCCCGCCGCGTCGATGGCGACGACGGTCGGCGCGGCGGTGTTCGAGACGGTGACGACCTCGTCGCCGCGGCCCACGCCGAGGGACTCCAGCGCCAGCTGGACCGCGTTGGTGCCGTTGTCGACGCCGACGCAGTGCGGCAGGCCGTGGCGGGCGGCGAACTCGGCCTCGAAGCCGCGCACGCTCTCGCCCAGCACCAGCCGGCCGCTGGCGAAGACCTGCTGCACGGCGTCGAGGATGTCCTCCCGCTCCGCCTCGTACTCCGGAAGGTAGTCCCAGACATGGGTGGTCACTCGTCGTCCTCCTTGTAGAAGCCCGCGAACGTCAGCAGGCTCCGGGCCTCGACGTTCAGGTGGTTGCCGTAGCGCACGAAGTCGGTGAGCTGGCGCAGGGTGATCCAGGCGTAGTCGTCGGGCACCCGCAGCGGGAAGTCGTCCCCGACCTCGACCAGCAGGTAGCGGTTCTGCGCGTGGTAGAAGCGACCGCCCTCCTCCGAATGGACCCGGTCGAAGCGGATCCGCTCCGGGGGCGCCTCCAGCACCTCCGAGAGGAACCGCGGCCGGCGTTCCTCGGGCAGGCCGCGGTAACTGTCGGGCTGGCACTGCACGGTCGGGGCCATCTCCACGCCGTCGAAGCCGCCCGTCTCGGTCCGGGCCTGCATCAGGACGTGCAGCACGCCCCCGATACGGCGGACCAGGAAGGCGATGACGCCCTGGCTGCGCGGTTCGAACATGGGCTGGTGCCAGCGCGCCACCTCCCGGCTGTCGGTCTCGACGGACACCCCGATGACGGCGAAGTGCTGGTCCCGGTCGTGGACCAGGGCACCGTCGCGCCGGCTCCACCCCTCGACCTTGGTGAGCGGGACCAGCTGCCGGGTCAGCGTGCAGCGGTTCTTGGCCTCGGTGAACCAGCTCAGCAGGTGGGTGGTGTCGTGCAGGGCCACGTTGCCGGGGGCCCAGGAGCGGGCCAGCGCGCCCCGGAAGGTGTCCGCGACCAGATCGGCGTCACGGTCCCGCCACGAGGCGGCGCCGGCCAGGACCGTCCGGGTGTCCATGTTGACCAGGTTCGGCTCGCGCAGCAGCAGGGCGATCTGCTCGAAGTCCAGCCAGCAGAAGTCCTCCAGCACGGGGACGTCCCCGTCGACCTGCACGATCATGTTGCGGTTGCGCTTGGCCAGGAACCAGGACGCCTGCTCCGACTGCAGGACGTCCGACAGGACCCGGCCCGAGCGCGGCGCCGTGAAGTACTCCAGGTAGGGGACCGACCTGCCGCCGTGCGCACCGGTGAAGTTGGACCGGGTCGCCTGCACGGTCGGCGAGAGCTGGAGGCCGTTGACGTTGCCCGGCTCCATCTTGACCTGGAGCAGGAAGTGCGGGACGCCCCCGAACTCCTTGACCAGGATGCCCAGGACGCCCTGCTCCGGCTGGACGATGATCGGCTGCTGCCAGGCACTCACCTCCCGGCCGGAGTCCGCCACGTCCAGCCCCTCGACGGTGAAGAACCGCCCGGTGCGGTGGACGAGGTTGCCCGAGTCGGGGTCGGTGCGCCAGCCGTCGAGGGCGTCGAGCGGGATCCGATCCACCCGGTAGCCGTGGGCACGGCGCCGCCCCGCGTACCAGTCATGGAATTCAGCTATGCCGGAGAACACGCGGCCACCTTCCGTGCGGAAAATTCCATCCCATTCCCCCAGAGGAATGCCTGCTTTCCGAGGAGAACAGCCTTTGTGCGGAATCGCATGGCGCCGATCCTGCCAGACGATTTCCCTTCCGGTCACCCCGCGCGGGCTTCTGTATTCCCTTACGAGCGGAACATGACCGGTATTCGAGCGGGGCCCGAGCGGCGGTCGGATCATCACAGGTCGGAGCCGACCGAAAGCCGCCCCGGGACCCACCCGGGCGAAGCGGCCGCACCTCCCTCGCGAAGGACGGAAGACTGTGCAGCAATATCCCCAGGCAGGGCTGGCCGAGGACGCGTTCGCCGACGTCGCGCGCGCCTTCGAGGAGAACTTCGCCGCGGGCGAGGAGGTGGGCGCGGCCGTCTGCGTCTACCACCGGGGCCGTCCGGTGGTGGACCTGTGGGCCGGCTGGTCCGACCCCGACCGCGCCGACCCCTGGCGGGCCGGCACGGTGGGCGTCCTCGCCTCCCCGACCAAGGCGCTGGTCACCGCGGCCTTCCTGCACCTGTGGCAGGAACAGGGCCTCGACCTCGACGAGCCGGTCGCGGCGCACTGGCCCGAGTTCGCCGCCAACGGCAAGGCGGCCATCACCCCCCGGATGATCCTCTCCCACCGCTCCGGGGTGGTCTGCCTCGACCACGCCCCGCTGTCACTGGCGGCCCTGCGCGCCCACACTCCGGTGGCCGAGGCGCTGGCCGCGGCCCGCCCCGAGTGGGAGCCGGACACCGCGCACGGCTACCACGCCACCACCTACGGGCACCTGCTGAGCGAGCTGATCCGCCGCCGCACCGGCCTGACCGTCGGCCGCTACTTCGCCCGTCACCTGGCGGGCCCCCTCGGCCTCGACGCGTACATCGGGCTCCCCGCCGGCACCGACGCCCACCTCGCCACCATGCTGGAGTCCAAGGCGGAGGCCCTGATGGCCGGCGCCGACCCCGGCGAGGTCGTCGAGCTGCGCGAACCCAGCACGCTCACCTACCGGGCGACCATCGGCAGCATGTCCCAGGATCCGGCCGACCCGGCCGTCGAGGACCCCTCGTACGGCGGCCTCGCCAGCGCCCACGCCCTGGCCCGGCTCTTCGCCGCGCTGGTCGGCGAGGTCGACGGCGTCCGCCTCGTCGGAGCCGACGTCACCGCCGAACTGGCCCGCCCGCACTCCAGCGGCACCTGCGAGGTCATGCTGACCCCGCTCACCTGGGGGCTGGGGGTGCAGCTCCCGGACAGCGCGGTTTTCCCCGCCGACGCCGGACTGAAGAATTCCTTCGGGTTGAGCGGGGCGAACGGCGTCTTCACTTTCGCCGACCCCGAGCGCGAGCTGGCATTCGGATACGTCCCGAATATGGGCTCCGCGGTGATGGGAAGCATGGACGGCAGGATCCGCAGGCTCGTCGAGGCCGTTTTCCGCAGCGTCGACCGAATTCTGTGAACCACCGCACCGTCCGAATCTAAGGAGTCCTCATGCGGATCCTGTTCCCGGCCGCACCGGGATACGGGCTGATGCTGCCCCTCGTACCGCTCGTCTGGGCGGCGCGCGCGGCGGGCCATGAAATCCTCATCGCCACCACCGCCCACATGGCCAAGGCGGCCGCCTGGGCGGGGGCGCCGGTGGTCGACGTGTTCCCCCTGCGCGACGTCGGCGAGGACCTCGTCGCCGGCCCCGACGCGCCCGGCTGCGAGGACGATCCCCGCCTGCCCGAGGGGTACTGGGAACTCGCCCGCGCCATGCGTCCGTTCGAGCTGTTCACCCTCGCGATGACCCGGGGCACGGTCGACGCCGGCCGCGACTTCGGCGCGGACCTCGTCGTCTACTGCTCCGACCACCAGGCCGGCAAACTGGCCGCCGTAGCCCTCGGAGTGCCCGCACTCGAAGTCGGCAACCGGGTGTCCTGGTCCATGCGCGACCCGGGCGTGCGCGAGGCCGCGCGGACCAATGCCCGTTTCGGTGTCGTCCCCGACGACAGCCCCGTCGTACTACGGCTGCGCGAGGCACTCGGCCTCGGCGAACGCGAACCGGACCTCCTCGGCCGGATCGACCCGCGCGCCCCCAGCCTCGGCGGCCTGGAGCACGAGGAGGCCGACCCGTACGACGGCGTGCCCTGGCTGCCGATGCGCTACGTGCCGTACAACGGCGGCGCCGTACTGCCCGACTGGGCGCTGCGCAAGGCCGCCAGGCCCCGCATCTGCCTCACCCTCGGCACCGTCGCACCCCTGCTGCCGGGCGGCACCGGCGCCCTGCGGCTGCTGATCGACGCCCTTGCCGCCCTGGACGCGGAAGTGGTCCTCGCCGACGACGAGACCGACCTGAGCGCGCTGGGCCCACTGCCCCCCAACCTCGTCCCGGCCGGCTTCGTACCGCTCTCCGGGATCCTGCGCGACTGCGCGCTCGTGGTCCACCACGGAGGATCGGGCACCACCGCGGCCGCCCTGCACTACGGAGTGCCCCAACTGCTGGTCCCCAGTGGCGCGGACAACGAGCTGTGCGCCCGCCGGGTGACGGACCGCGGCGTGGGCCTCGCCGTGCCACCCGCGACGGCGGACGCCGCCGTGATCGCCGAGGCCGCCGCGCGGCTCCTCACGGAGGAGTCCTTCCGGCACGCGGCCGGGCAGGTGCGCCGCGAGATGGCCGGACAGCCGTCCCCGGCCGAGCTGATCGACCGCATCACCGCAGGCGTGGCGGCCTAGAGAGAGTCCTGAACGCCCGCGGGCGGGACACCTCTTCAGGTGTCCCGCCCGCGTTTTCGCTGCCGCTTGCGGCGCCGCCAGTGGCGTCAGCCGCGGACACCGGACCGGTCCAGCGCGGCCATGGCCCCCTCCAGGACGGAGATCCGCTCCTCCGTGCTGCCGGCCATCGAGGAGATCATGATGCCGAGCGTGGTGACGCCCGCCTCCGCGTACTGCCGCATCCGCTCCGCGACCCGGTCCACCGGCCCGGTCAGCGCGGTCAGCTCCACGAACCCGGCCGGCACCGCCGCCACGGCCCCCGCCCGGTCGCCCTCGCCCGCCAGCCGCCCCACCTCGGCGGCCTGCGCCCCGAAGCCCAGCCGCGTGGCGAGCGCGATGTAGAAGTTCCGCTCCGGCGCCCCGATGCCCATCAGGTAGGCGTAGTGGGCCCGCAGCCGGTCGACGCAGCCGTCGGTGTCCTCGCCGATCGCGGTCGCGAGGCACGGCATCACGTCGAAGCCGGCCAGTGGCCTCCCGGCCCGCGCCCGGCCCGCCTCGATGTGCGCGACCGACTCGGCCACCTGCTCGGGAGCGGCGAACACCCCGATCCACCCGTCGGCGATCTCGCCGGCCAGCGCCAGGTTCCCCGGACCGACCGCCCCCAGGTACACCGGTACGGGCGCACCCGCCGGCTCGGTGATCACGTGCAGCGGGGCCGCACCGGAGCCGGAGGAGGGCAGCCGGTAGTGCCGGCCCTCGTAGCGGACCGGCTCGCCCGTCAGGGCCCGCCGTACGATCTCCACGTACTCCCGGGTCCGGGCCAGGGGCTGCCCGAAGGGGACGCCGTACCAGCCCTCGGACACATCCGGGTTGGACACTCCCAGCCCCAGCCGGAACCGGCCGCCCGAGAGCGACTGGAGGGTCGCGGCGGTCAGCGCGGCCAGCGCGGGGCTGCGGGCGGGGATCTGCATCACGGCGGACCCGAGCGCGATCCGCTCGGTCCGCCCCGCGACGAGCCCGAGCACGCTGGCGGCGTCCGAGCGGTATCCCTCGGGGGCGAGTGCCACGTCGTAGCCGAGCCGTTCGGCCGCCACGGCCAGCTCCGCGGCGCCCTGGTAACTCAGGTTCACGCCAAGCTTCACGGTCTGTCGTCCTCTCAGATCAGCAGGTGGGCGCCGCCGTCGGCGAGCACCACCTCGCCGGTGGTGTAGGCGGCCCGGTGCAGACCCACCACCAGCTCGGCCATGTCCTGCGGAGTGCCGGTGCGGCGCAGCGGCACGGCCTCGCGCACCCGCTCGCGGATCTCGGTGAAGGCCTCCGTCCACGGGGTGTCGACGAGCCCGGGGGCGATGGCGTTCACCCGCACCTCCGGGCCGACGGCGGCCGCCAGCAACCGGGTCATGTGGTTGACGGCGGCCTTGCTGACCGCGTACGGGATGGAACTGCCGGCGGGCCGGACCCCGGCGACGGAGGAGATGTTGACGACGTGGCCGGCGCCCGAGGCGCGCAGCAGCGGCATCGCGGCCACCGTCGTCTGCCAGGTGCCGACGACGTTGACCCCGAGGATGGTGCGCCACACCTCGCCGGTGGCCGCCTCGAGATCCTTGTGGGGGATGCCCCGGGTGACACCGGCGTTGTTGACGAGCAGGTCGAGGACCCCGTACTCGGCGGCGACCTCGTCCAGCAGCCGCCGTACCTGCTCCTCGTCGGAGATGTCGGCCTGGACGAACCGTGCGTCGGGCAGCGACTCGGCGAGCCTGCGGCCCGCGTCGGCGCTCCTGGCCGCGTTGACCACCACCGTCATCCCCTCGTCGGAGAGTCTGCGGGCGACGGCGGCGCCGATTCCGGACGAGGATCCGGTCACCAGGGCGACGGGCTTGCGGGACATGACGGGGGGTTCTCCCTTCGGAGGCGGGCGGGTTGACGCGGAGCCGCTGCTCAACGGGCCGCGTGCTGGAGCGGCTGGACGTGCTGGACGTGCTGGTCGTGCTCGACGCGGCGGGAGCGGTTGCGCACCGCCCCGTCCGTGATCTCCAGGACGTCGCGGACCAGGCAGCTGGGTCCGACCTGCGGTTCCTTGACGCCGGGCCGGACGGTGAGCACCAGCGCGTAGAACACGGCGTCGAAGTCGCCGTCCTCGCGCGGGCTCAGGTCGATCATGTTGAACCAGTGCCGGCGCTGCACCGGGTCGTCGGCGAACCGCTCGTGGAAGGCGTGCAGTTCGGCGACGATCCCGGCCGGGGTACGGGCCGGAGGGACGCCGGGGGTGTGCTGGAACTCGCCGTCCTCGGTGAAGGTGGCGGCGTACTCCTCGAACTTGCCGCCGTCGAGGAACTGGACCTGGCGGGCGTAGTGCTGCCCCACCGCGGCGTAGAGGTCGGCGAAGCGGCTGGCGGCGGACGTCATCGGGTACTCCAGACGGCTCGGGTACGACGGAGCGGGCGCCCGGCGCACAGGTGCTGTGCGCCGGGCGCCCGCGAGCGTCGCCGATCCTGCGAGCCCTTCCTCAAGGCCCGCTTGAAGCACCGTCAAGCCGCGGACCGCGACCGCCGACGGGGCGCGACCGCCGACGGGGCGCTGCCGTCAGGCGTGGCAGACCGGCGGAGCCCCCCGGTAGGCGGCCATCTCCTCGAACATGGTGTCCATCTCGGCGATGACGGCCGACATGTCCAGTGCCCCGCCGTGTGCCCGGCCCCGTTCCTCGGCGAACGCCCGGTACAGATTGGGCACGATCCGCTCAGGATCGAGCAGGCCGGCGAAGGGCCCGAGGTCGGCCTCCCGTGCCACCTGCGGCGCCGTCAGCCCCGCGGACACGCCCTGCCGGGCCAGTTCCTGCAGCCACAGCAGGTACGCCTCCGTGGTGTCGAGCACCTCGATGCCGCCGACGACGCCGTGCCCGGCCACCACCACCGCGGGGTCGAGCGCGCGCATCCGCGCGACGGCCCGCAGCGAACCGGCCACCGAGCCCATCGGCAGGAACGGCGTCACTCCCGACATCACCACGTCCCCGGTGAACAGCACCCGCCGCTCGGGCACCCACACGGCGGTGTCGTTCGTGCTGTGGGCCACCTCCAGGTGGATCAGGCGGGCGGTCACCGCTCCCACGTGCAGGGTGAGTTCGTCCCGGTAGGTGACCTCGGGGAGAACCACCTCCAGCGCCCCCCACTCCACCTGGGGCCACAGGCCGGTCAGGTGCAGGCCCGCCGCGGCCATCTCCCGACGCGTCTCGTGGTGGGCGTGCACGACCGCCTCCGGGAACACGAAGTTGCCGAAGGTGTGGTCCCCGTGCGAGTGGGTGTTGACCACCGCGTACGGCACGGGCCGCCCCTGCGCCACGACCGCCGCCCGCAGGCTGCGGGCACGCGCCTCGGTGGCCGCGGTGTCGACGAGGACGGCCCGGCCCTCGGAGACGATGAGCCCGGCGTTGTTCACGCACCAGCTGCCGTCCGGCTGGACGTAGGCGAACACCCCGTCGGCGACCTCGCCCAGTACCCCTGACCTGTCCGCGCTCACGTCAGGACGTATTCGCGCAGCGAAAGGTCGGTGGCGTTCGACAGCAGCTCCTGGTGGAGGCTCTGGAGGCGGCTGGACGGCTCGACGCCGAGCTCGTTGATGAGCGCCTTCCTCAGGTCGCGGAAGACCTCGAGGGCGCGCCAGCCCGACCCCGACCGCTGGTGGGCGATCATCAGACAGGCCGCGAGCTTCTCGTGCAGCGGATGCTGTTCCACGAGCTTGCGCAGTTCCGGAACGAGACTCGCACTCTTACCGAGCCAAAGATCGGCGAGAATGCGCTGTTCGAGAACCCGCATTCTTACTTCGTTGAGTCCCATGAGTTCCATGGAGAGCACCCGGCCGACGGGCACGTCCATCAAAGCCGGACCGCGCCACAATTCCAATGCCTGGTGAAGGTATTTCGAGGCGGCCTCGGCGTCTCCGCGCTCCAGCGCGTTGTCTCCGGATCCGGCCAGTGACTCAAATTCGATCAGGTCGAACGACTTGGGCTTGACGGAGAGCTGATAGCCGTTGAACCGGGTGGCCAGCAGGTCCTTCGGGGTGCGCTCGGAGCCCTCGGGCAGGGCTTCCACGATGAGTCTGCGCAGGTGGAGGACGTAGGTTTGCAGGGTGGTCATCCCGCTGCGGGGGATGTCCTCACCCCACACCTCCTCCATCAGGGTCGGCACCTGGACGACCCGGCCGCAGCGCAGGGCGAGGAGCGCGAGCAGTTGCCGCGGTTTTCCCGCGGTGGGCACGATGGACTGTCCGTTGATTTCGACGCTCAATGATCCGAGAACGCTGATTTCCGCGAACGGTAGCGACTCGGACGGTCGAGAGGAATCTTTTGACATTCTGTTAAAACCCCCGATGGCAAGATCGGGCCATGCGTGGGGAGCCGGCCCGACGTCTCGCCAGGCTACGACTTCGGCAACCCAAGATCAAGTAAAGTGTGAGCGGTCGGAGAGGTTCCGGATCGGTCATTGTGTACGCCCGATTCACATCTCCCGCCCCGTCGTGATAAAGCGCGCGGGGGCGGTGATCGGGCACCTTCGCAGGCCGTACCGACCGGTCTCCACGTCCGTCCTCCGCCCGCGCCGCCGGCCGGTCTCCGCACGCTGTGACATATGTCCCACGCGGTGCCGGCGGCTCTAGCGGGGCTGTAGCGGTGCCCTAGGGGACCTGTAGCGGTGCCCGATCGGGTCGGCCGACGTTGGCTCCTCGCACCGACCGCAAGGAGAGCCGGCCCATGCCCCAGCAGACACAGTCAGCGCCCGAACCGGCCCTCACCGCCCGCGAAGTGGGCGCCCTCGCGGCCGACCGTGCCGAAGCGGCCGAAGCCGTCCGGTCGCTGGACCCGGACGTCGTACGGGCGCTGCTCGACGCCGGCTTCGCCCGCCACTTCGTGCCCGTCGCCCACGGTGGCCACGGGGGTGGCTTCGGCGCCCTCACCGACGCGGTCACCACGATCGGGGCGTCCTGTCCGGCCACCGCCTGGTGCGCCTCCATCGCCCTCAGCCTCTCCCGGATGGCCGGATTCCTGCCCGAGGAGGGCCGCAAGCGCATCTGGCAGGACGGCCCGGACGTCCTGGTGGTCGGCTCGGTCTCGCCGCGCGGCCGGGCCCTGCCGGCGGACGGCGGCTGGCGGCTGACCGGAACGTGGCCGTACGTCAGCGCCGTCGAGCACTCCGACTGGGCGCTCGTGCTGGGCCTGGCCAAGACCCCTGACGCCGCGAGCGAGCGGCGGATCTTCGCCATACCGCGCTCCGCCTACGCCATCGATCGGACCTGGTCCGACATCGGCATGCGGGCCAGCGGCAGCCACACGCTCACCGTCGACGACCTCCACGTGCCGGCGGAGATGTCCTTCCCGGTCGACGACCTGATGACCGGTCGTCCCTCCGCCGACGGCAGCGCCAGCGGCGGGGCCGGCGGTGACGGTGCCGTCGCAGCCGCGCCGGGCGTACCGCTCGCCGCCGTGAACGGGCTGTTCTTCTGCCTGCCGATGCTCGGCGCGGCCGAGGGCGCCCTCGCGCACTGGTCGGCGTACGCGCAGGACCGGCTGCGCGCCGAGCGCCCGGGAGTGCCCGGGCCCGGCCGCTCCTTCTACGAGGAGACCCTCGCCCGCGCGGGCGGCGAAATCGACGCCGCCCGGCTGCTGTTGGAGCGCATCTCGGCGGTGGCCGACTCCGGCCGGGAGATCACCGCGCTGGAGACGGCGCGGGCCCAGCGGGACTGCGCGCTGGTGGCCGACCTGCTGGTCGGAGCCGTGGACCGGCTGTTCCGGGCCTCCGGGACGGCCGGGCACAGCGAGAGCTCGCCGCTCCAGCGGCTGTGGCGGGACGTGCACTCGGCCGCCGGCCACATCGTGCTCCAGTTCGGGCCCAACGCGAGCGCGTACGCCGCGCAGGCCCTGCCCGTCGGCCCGTCCGACCGGTAGCCGCGACGCACCTCGCTGTTGCTGTGCCCCGGCGGGTCGGCTGGCCCGCCGGGGTGCTCCGCCTTCAGGCGGCGGCCGGCGGGCCGGGCGGGAAGGGGATCTCGGAGAGCAGCGGCAGCAGCGACTCCTCCTCGTAGTCGAGGTGGGCGTTCAGCTCGTGCGACATGCGGGCCAGTTCCTTGCGGAACCGCTCCGGGTCCGCCCCGCTGATGTCGGCCAGCAGCACGCTCAGTTCGTGCTGCAGTCGCGCCACCGTGACGTGCTCGGTCCGCAGCCGGTCGAAGACGTCCTTCAGGTGCGGGTTCTGCGCCGCGAGGGCGGGGAACATGTGCGCGTCCTCGCCGGTGTGGTGGATCTCCAGCGTCTGGCAGAACGCCAGGCAGTGCTGGCGGATCTGGAGCCCGAGGCCCGGCGCCGGCGCGGCACCCTCGCCCTGGTGCGCGGCCACCGTCTCGAAGTAGGCGTCCACCTCGGCACTCACGTGCCGCAGCTGCCCGCGCAGCCACACGTGCACCTCGACCAGCTTGTCGGCCAGGCTCCGGATCTCGGCCGGGCCCTCGCCGGGTGCGGGGTCGCTGCGCTCCAGCACCACCACGGGCAGCACGCGGCTGGTGTTCTCCTGGTACTCGCCGTAGCCCGGCTCGGCCGCCACGACGTGCTCGAACAGCCGGTCCCGGCGCTCGCCCTCGGCGGGCACCGCGACCGCCTCGAAGGAGTCGGCGCCGATCTCCACCTGGACCAGCGGGTTGGCGAGCACGTTGTGGTACCAGTCGGGGTGCTTCGGCCCGCCCAGGTTGGAGCCGATGACCAGCAGGCTGTCGTCGTGGCGCACGTAGCCGAGCGGGACGGTCCGCTCCTCACCCGACTTGGCGCCGGTGACCGTGAGCAGCAGCAGGTCGCTGCCCTCGAAGTACCCTCCGACCTTTCCCTGGTTGGCGCGGAACTCGTCGATGACGGACTGGTTGAAGGACATGGCGGGGTGGGACTCCTCGGGTGATGGGTCTGCGGGGAAAGGAGAAGGAAGGAAGAAAGGAGGAGAAGGGGGGAGGGTGGAAGGCGCGTGCGTGGGCGTCGTCCCGGACGGCACGCCGTGCGACGGCGGGCGGGAGGACGGACGGCGACACGGAGGGACGCGGGGGATACGGCACGGCCGGTTCGAGCGGCGGTGCGGGCGCGCGGAGGCGCCTGGATCAGGCGGAGCCTGTGAGAAGAGAACGCATGCGACGGTCCCTGATGTGCGGGTGGTCGCCCGGTCACCGGCCGGCCCAGTTCTCTTTGGCCGGCGCCACGCGCCACGTTCCTCATTAGAACGACCGCTCCGCGATCTTGTCAACGCGGTCCTAGGTCGTCCCTAGCCGCCCGCTGGCCGGATTCGAGCGGAATCCAGGCGGCCCGCACCACACTCCCGCACGACGACGACACCACAGGGGGGCGCGATGCTCAGCTCGGCCATGGCACGACGACGGTTCCTCGGCATCGGCGCGGCGGCGGGCGCCGCAGCGCTGATCGGCGACGCGGGCTGGGGCGGCACGGCGGTCGCCGCCGAACGCCCCGGCCCGTCGGCGGCCCGCACCGGCCGGCCCGACGTCCTGAACCTGCCGAACGGTTTCCACCCGGCCGGCATCGGCATCGGCCCGGCGCCCTACGCCTACTTCGGTTCGCTGCTCGGCGGCGCGGTCTACCGGGCGTGCCTGCTCACCGGCCGGGGAAAGGTCATCAACCCGGGCCTCGGCGAGGGGTACTACGCGGTCGGGCTCCAGGTGGACGACCGGCAGCGGGTCTTCGTCGCGGGCGGCTGGGGACGGCTGATCACCGTTCTGGACGGAATCACCGGGAAGGTGATCGAGACGTACGAGGTCGGCAACGCCGACACGTTCGTCGACCACGTGGTGCTCACCGCGCGAGCCGCCTGGTTCACGGACTCCTTCAACGGACAGCTGTTCCGCCTGCCGCTCGGCCCGCGCGGGGAGCTTCCGGCGCGCGACGCGGTGACGACCCTGCGGCTGGGCGGCGAATGGACGCAGGGCCCCTCGGACGGGCTCACCGCCACGGGCATCGCGGCCACCCCGGACGGATCCGCGCTCCTGGTGGTCAACATCCACGCCCACGGCGGCAGCCTGTTCCGCGTCGACCCGGTGACCGGTGTCGCCCGGCGCACCGACCTGGGCGGGGTCACGCTTCCCACGACCAACGGCATCCTGGTGCACGGCCGCACCCTCTACGCGCCCCGCATGAACGACCTCGCGGTGCTGCGCCTGGACCCGACCGGCCACAACGCCCGCCTGGCCCGTACGGTCACCGACGCCCGCTTCGAGACCCCTTGCGCGGCGGCCGTCCACGGCAACCGCCTCTACCTGCCCAACTCCCGCTTCCCGCAGCCCCCGGAGCCGGACCTCCCCTACAACGCGGTGGCGCTCGCACTGCCGCTGTAGCGGCGCCGCCCAGGGTGTTGCGCGCCTGCGGTGGTTGAGGTGTCTGGTGGTTGAGGCATCAACAGTTATCCACAGGGCTTTCGGGATCGGATCATGCGCGGGACCTTCGTGACATGACGAACAACAGCGAATCCCGTCGCCCGTCCGACCGGTCCTTCACCAGCCCGGCCGGAACCGCCGACGAACAGCAGATCACCCTGCGCAGCCCGGCCGAACTGGCCGACGCGCTGCCCTACATGCTCGGCTTCCACCCGTCCGACTCGCTCGTCATGGTCGCCGTGCACGGCGAGGGCGGGCGATTCGGCGGCCGCCTCCGCGTCGGCATCCCCACCGCACCCGCCGAATGGGAGGACACCGCCCGACAGGTCGCCGACTGCCTCGTCCGCGGCAGCGAACGGCGCGGCGTCAAGCCCGACGGCATCGTCGTCTACCTGTGCCAGGAGCCGCGCGGGGAGGAGGGCGGCCAGGGGGTGATGACCCGGCTGCGGCCGTTCGCCCAGCGGATCCGGCTGGCCTGCGGCGCGCTGGACGTGCCGGTGCTGGAAGCCCTGTGCCTGTCGGCCGGCCGCTTCTGGTCCTACGTCTGCCCCGACGAGCGGTGCTGCCCGGCCGAGGGCAGCCCCCTCGCCCCGGTCGGCACCTCGGTGATGGCCGCGGCAGCCACCTTCGCCGGGCTCCAGGTCCGCGGCTCCCTCGACGAGATCGAGGGCAGGCTCGCACCGCTGCGCGGGCCCGTGGCCGAGGAGGCGGAGCGGGCCCTGGACCGGGCTGCCACCGCTCTGATGCCGAGGATCCTCCACGGCGCCACCCGCGAGGAGGTGGGCGCCGAGACCATCTCGCTGGCACAGACCCTGATGCGGCGCATGACCCAGGCGCCGCCCGCCGAGGGCGGCCCCCAGGGCGACGACTGGGACGACGCCCTGCTCGGCCACGACGAGGCCGCCTCACTGATCCTCGGCCTCCAGGACCGCGAGGTCCGGGACATCGCGGCCGAGTGGATGGAAGGGGAGGAGGCGGCCTGCGCCCTGCGCCTGTGGCGGGCCCTGGCCCGCCGCTGCGTCGGCGCCTACGGCGAACACGCCGCGGCGCCCCTCACCCTGGCCGGATGGGTCTCCTGGTCCACCGGAGACGAGCCGACCGCCCGGATCGCCCTCGGCCTCGCCCTGCGGGCCGACGCCGAATACCGCTTCGCCCAGCTGCTCCACCACGCCTGCAACGAGGGGGTCGACCCCGAGGGACTGCGCCAGTGCCTGAGGGAGGAGCGGCGCCGCCGCGAACCGAGGCGCGACCGGTCCTCCGCCGTCACCCGGCCGCCCGGACGCCGGGGCCGGACGGCCCCGTGCCGCGGATCCCGCCGCACCGCGGGGAGCGGGCAGTGAGAGCGCGCCGGCCGTCGTACGGCGGTCCCCTGCGGTTGCCCCGCGCCACCTCGGGGCCGGTCCTGCGGCGCGGGACGCGTCCCCGGAGCCCCCGGCCGGAGTCCGGGCCCGTGACCCGGGCGGGGGTGGGGGCGTTCAGCTGGGGGGTGGTGCCGCCCCGGCCGCGCCGCCGCCCTGCTGAACCCACCGGAGCGCAGACAAGGCGACACATGTCTCACCCCGCACCTCCCCGCCCGACCGCCGTGCCCCTGGCCCGCAGGCCCGAGCTGCCGCCCGTGCACGGCGCCGTGATCTGCGTCGCCGCGCCCTGTCTGGTCATCTCGCCCGAACACGGCCAGCTGACCGGGCAGGGCATCGACGGGATCTACCGGTCCGGGCGCCGCCTGCTCTCCCGCTGCGTGCTGCGCGTCGGCGGCCGGGACCCCGTCGCCGTCCAGGGCCGCAGCCTCGGTGCCGACCGGGCCGCCTTCACCGCCACCGTGCGCACCGGGGCCGAGCCCGGCCCCGACCCGGACATCGGCGTGGAACGGATCCGCCACGCGGACGGCACCGAACGGATCACCCTGCGCAGCTTCACGGCCCGGCCGGTACGCCTCCCCGTGGAGCTGCTGCTCGGCTCCGACCTGGCGGAACTGGCCGCGGTGGCCGCCGGCCGCGCCGGCCCGGAGCTGCCCGCCGGGGTGCACGCCGCCGGCCTGCGCTGGAGCACCGGCGAAGCACAGGCCGTCACCACGGCACAGCCGGCCCCGGACGACGCCGTGGCCTCGGCCGGGCTGCTGCGCTGGCAGCTCGAACTGGGTCCCGGCGAGTCCCGCACCATCGAGCTGCGCACCACACAGGACCGGGTGGTGCGGGCCTCCGCCGGCCAGGTGGCGAACCCGCTGGCCGACGCCCGGGCCGAAGGGGACGACCCCAGGACCGAGGCGTGGTTCCGCACCAGCGTCGAGGACCTGCGCGCGCTGCTCTCGCGGGACCCGGAGCAGCCCGGCGACGCCTTCGCGGCGGCCGGGGTGCCCTGGCGGCTGGGCCTGGCACCTGCGGAATCGCTCTGGGCCGCCCGCATGGCGCTGCCGCTGGGGACCGGGCTCGCCGCCGCCACCCTGCGCGTCCTCGCCCGGACACAGACCGAGGCGCGCGGCGCCGAGTCCGGGAAGATCCCGGGGCCCCTGCGCGGAGCGGGCCCGCAGCTGCCGCCCGCGTGCACCGGCACCGAGGCGACCCTCGCCTTTCCCGCAGTGCTCGCCGAAGCCCGCCTCTGGGGCCTGCCGGAGGACGAGGTCGCCCGACTGCTCCCGGCAGCCGAACGGTGCCTCGACTGGCTGCGCGGCGCCTTCGGCGAGGACGGCTTCCTGGCCGATCCCGACCCGGGGCCGCGGCGCTGCGAGACCCAGGCCCACGCCCACCGGGCCGCCGTGCTGGGCGCCGATCTCCTCGCCGGATGCGGACGGCCCGGCGCCGAGGAATGGCGGGAGCGGGCGGCCGCGCTGCGCGAGCGGTTCCGGGACGGGTTCTGGATCGACGGCCCGGACGGCGGACGGCCCGCCTCGGCCCTGCACCCCGACGGGCGGCCACTGCCACGGCTGACCGGTGCCGCCGCCCACCTGCTCGACACCGGGCTGCTCAGCGGCGGCCGGCTCGCCCCCGGTCTCCTCGACCGGGTCCGCACCGAGCAGCTGGCCCGGCTGTTCGGCGCACCCGCCATGGACTGCGGATGGGGGCTGCGGAGCATGGCCCGCGCAGAGCCGGGACACAACCCGTACGGCCACCGCTCCGGCGCGGTACGGGCGTACGAGAGCGCCGTGGCCGTGTCCGGCCTGGCCGCGGCCGGCTTCGAGAAGGAGGCCGCGGGCCTGCTCAGAGGCCTCATGGACGCCGCAGAAGCCTTCGGGTACCGGCTGCCGGAGATGTTCGCGGCCGAGCAGCGCACCACCGGCAGCGTCCCCATCCCGCACCCGGCGGCCTGCCGTCCCGCCGCCGTGGCCGCGGCCGCGGGGGTCCACGTACTGACCGCCCTCGCCGGAATCCGCCCCGACGCCCCCTCGGGCACCGTCGCCCTCGTGCCCCTTCCCGGCGCCCCCCTCGGCGCGATCCGCCTCGCGGGTCTGCGGGTGTCGGGCGAGCCCTTCGCCGTCCGGGTCAGCCGGCTCGGCCTCGCCATGGTGGAGGAGGCCGCGGATGCGCTCCAACTGGGTGTCTAGGGGGTGCCCCGCCCGCCCGGGCCTCTTACGGGCCGTGCCGGTCCGACGCCGGCTCGCAGGCGGCGGGCGTCGCCCGTCGTGCCCGCCGGGCACACCCGCCGGCCCGTGGACCATTGTCTTCAAGGTCACCAAAGCGCTGTTTATCGTCAGGCAGACGACTATGATCGCGGCATGTCGCCCTACGACCCGTCGGCCTATCCGCCCTTCGCAGTCACCGTCGACCTGGTCGTGCTCACCGTGCGGCGCCACGCGCTCTGCGCGCTGGTCGTCCGGCGGGGTGAGCAGCCGTTCCAGGGGCGCTGGGCGCTGCCCGGCGGATTCGTCCGCGGAGACGAGGACCTCGCGGCCGCCGCCGCCCGGGAGCTCTCCGAGGAAACCGGCCTGTGCGCCCATGACCCCGCCATGCCGGGCGCGGGCAACGGGGCGCACCTCGAACAGCTGGCCACCTACGGCGATCCGAAACGGGATCCGCGGATGCGGGTCGTCAGCGTGGCGCATCTGGTACTGGCTCCGGACCTCCCCGCGCCCCGGGCCGGCGGCGACGCCAACAGCGCGCGCTGGGCCCCCGTCGACGAACTGCTGGCCGTCGGCGACGAGAGCGCCGCGGGGCTCGCCTTCGACCACGCCAGGATTCTGGCGGACGGCGTGGAGCGGGCCCGCTCGAAGATCGAGTACTCCTCCCTGGCCACCGCCTTCTGCCCGCCCGAGTTCACCGTGGGGGAGCTGCGCCGGGTGTACGAGGCCGTGTGGGGCGTGGCCCTGGACCCGCGGAACTTCCACCGCAAGGTCACCGGCACCCCCGGCTTCCTGGTACCGGCCGGAGGCACGACGACCCGTCAGGGCGGCCGCCCGGCCCAGCTGTTCCGCGCGGGCGGGGCGACCTTGCTCAATCCGCCGATGCTGCGCCCGGAGGTCTGACGCCGCGTCCCACGCGCCGCCGGTGCCGGGACCGGGTCTCCGGTTCGGGGTGAACCTGACGAAGCGTTCGGCATTCCACCGGATCGGTTGCGCCGAAAATCGGACATATCGCGTTATCTTGCTTGCGGTAATCACCCTGCCGCAGAGCGGTCTCACCCCCCGCGAGAGAAGCGATGCTCCAGGCCATCGGACTCACCAGCAAACCACGCACCGACGCCCCGCCCCTCGTGGACGACCTCACCTTCGAGGCCCGCCCGGGGCACGTGACCGCCCTGCTCGGCGAGCCGGGATCGGGCAAGACGACCGCCCTGCGGCTCATGCTCGAACTCGAACCGGGCCGCGGCGTCACCTACTTCCGCGGCCGCCCGCTGCACCGGATCCCCCACCCCGGCCGTGAGGTCGGAGTGCTGCTCGGGGACGTCCCCGGCAACCCGGCACGGACCGTCCGCAACCAGCTGCGGATGCTCTGCGCCGCCGCCGGGGTGCCCGCCTCCCGCGCCGACACCATGCTTGAGGTCGTCGGCATCGCCGGCCTGCGGGACCAGCGCCTCGGCTCGCTGTCACTCGGCATGGAGCGCAGGGTCGCCCTGGCCTCGGCGCTGCTCGGCGATCCCTGCACCCTGCTCCTCGACGAGCCGGCCGCCGGGCTCTCCCCCCGCGAACGCGGCTGGCTGTACGGCCTGCTGCGCGGCCACGCCTCCCTCGGCGGAGCGGTGCTCTTCACCACCGACGACGCCAAGGAGGCGGCCCGGAGCGCCGACCGGGTCGTCAGCATCGAGGCGGGCCGCCTCGTCGCCGACCAGGAGGCCGCGGACTTCGCGCGGACCCGGCTGAGGCCGCGTGTCGCCGTGCGCACACCGCACGCGGCCCGGCTGGCCGACGTACTGGGCCGGGAAGCCCGGGCGGCCCGGCGCGCGGTGGAGATCGTCGAGGAGAGCGGCAGCCGCCTGTCGGTGTACGGCAGCAACTGCGCCGAGGTCGGTGAGGCGGCGTTCCGCCACGGCGTACTGGTCCACCAGCTCGCCGACGAGACCGGAGACGCCGGCGCGTCGACGGCGCCGGTCCCGCACGCCCGGGCCGCCGCGACCGCCGCGACCGCAACGACGGCCCCCGCCGGGGCCGCGCCGAATCCCTCCGCGGACTCAGGCGGCCGTCCCGGGGACGCCCGCTCCCGGCGTCCGGCCTCGGCCGTGCGGCGCGTCGGCGGACCGCTGCGGCCGCTGCGCTACGAGCTGCTCCGCGTCTTCGGCACCGCCACCCCGGTCCTCACCACCACCCTCGTCGTCGTGGCCTCCGTCCTCACCTCCCTCGTGCTCGCCCGGGCCGGGCAGACCCCGCAGAACCGGCTGCTCGCCGCCTGGCCCGAGCTGCTGCCGCTGCCGCCCGCCGCCCTGGGCGCCGGGCTGCTCGGCGCACTGGCCTTCGGCGAGGAGTACCGCTACCCCGCCCTCGCCGCCGACCGGGGCACCGTGCCGCGCCGGCTGGGGCTGCTCACCGCGAAGCTCGGCGTCTGCGCCGCCCTCGCCCTGCTCCTGGGCACCCTGGTGGTGACGGCCGACGCCGCCGCCCTGGCGCTCGTCTTCGACAGCGGCCCCCTGCGCACGCCGACGGAGTGGCTCTCCCCGGCCGCGAGTTGGGCCGGCCTGCTGATCGGCTGCGCCTGGGCCGGCGTACTGGCCTCCGGCGTCTTCCGGTCCGCCACCGCGGGACTGGCGGCGGTGCTCGCCGTGCCCGTGGGAGTGGTTCCGCTGGTGCGCAAGGCGCTGGAGGGCTCGTCCGCGTACCCGGTCACCGGTCTGGGACCCCGGCTGCGGGGCCTGTCCTGGGTGCAGTGGCCGCCGGAGGCGGACCGGCTGCTCGTGGGGGCCCTACGGGTGATGACCCAGCCCGTCGCGACCGCCCTGGTGCTGTCGCTGATGGTCCTGTTGTGCGCCTATGGGTTCACCGGACTGCGCAGCAGGGTCCGTTGGTGATCGTTCCGATGCCGGAGCGGTCACGGACGGGACCGTTGCAGTCCATGTCGCGTCAAGCGGACCGCAACTCCACGCAATAGGCCCGGTTCTTTACGATAAGTCGTCAATTGCGTAGGTGGCACCGATCACCCTTTCGTGTGCTTTTCACCAAAGACCTCAAGGGTCATGGAGGCACGACCGACAAAGGATTCGTGAGTACCCTTGCGCACACCATGATGACCGCCGCCCGCCATGCCGACTCCGGCCTCGCCGGCGCGGGCGAACTCGACCGCTACCCCTACGCGGAGGCCCCCGGGTCCGACCGCGTCGGAGCACCCCACTGGGACGGCGCCGACGTCGAGTTGAGCCGCGTCGGCCGCCGCGCGGCAGGCAGCCGCGGCCGCGGACTCCACGGCCAACTCGTCCAGCAGCTCGGCCAGATGATCGTCTCCGGCGACCTCGGTGCGGACCGCCCCCTGGTCCCCGAGGAGATCGGCCAGCGCTTCGAGGTCTCCCGCACGGTCGTCCGCGAATCGCTGCGGGTCCTGGAGGCCAAGGGCCTCGTCAGCGCCCGCCCCAACGTCGGCACCCGCGTCCGCCCCGTCGCCGACTGGAACCTGCTCGACCCCGACATCATCGAGTGGCGCGCCTTCGGGCCCCAGCGCGACGACCAGCGCCGCGAGCTGGGCGAGCTCCGCTGGACGATCGAGCCGCTCGCCGCCCGCCTCGCCGCCGGCCACGGCCGGCCGGACATCCAGCAGCGCCTGGCCGACATGGTCGAGATCATGGGCCACGCCCTCGGCCAGGGGGACTCGATCACCTTCGCCCGCGCCGACAACGAGTTCCACGCGCTCCTCATCCAGGTCGCCGGCAACCGCATGCTGGAGCACCTCTCCGGCATCGTCTCCGCCGCCCTCCAGGTCTCCGGCAGCCCGATGACCTCCTGCGACCGCCCGAGCGAGGCCTGCGTCGCGCACCACGCACGGATGGTCGAGGCCCTCGCCGCGGGTGACGCGACGGGTGCCGAGAGCGCGATGCGCCAGCTCCTGACGGTTCATCCGGAGGTCGAGCGCGTGGTTCCCGCCCCGCGCGAGCACTGACGGGCGGGTGCGCGGGGGTGTACGAGACGTCGCCGGGCCCGGTCGGGCCCGGCGACACCGGCGTGCGGACCCCTTCAGGAGCCGCCGCTTCCGCTCCGGAAACCGAGGGGTGTGACCGTATGACCGGCATCCGCGCATACGGGGTGTGACTCGGGACACGAAGATTGGGCGTAACGCTCCGCGAGGTCGCGCGATGACTTAAGAGGTGATGGCCGACGGAGGGAAGACAGCAGCCCTTGGGGGTGCTGTGCAGCTCCCCGGCCCCTGCCCGCGCCGCCGGCCCATCCCCGGTCGGTGGTCGTCGGCTCCGGTCCAGCACCACCAGGCCCGGGGTCGGAAGCCGTTCCCATCGTTCCGAGAGGTTGTTCGTGTCGGCCAGCACATCCCGTACGCTCCCGCCGGAGATCGCCGATTCCGAGTCTGTGATGGCGCTCATCGAGCGGGGCAAGGCCGAGGGGCAGATCGCCGGCGATGACGTGCGTCGGGCCTTCGAGGCTGACCAGATTCCTGCGACCCAGTGGAAGAATGTTCTGCGCAGCCTCAACCAGATCCTCGAGGAAGAGGGTGTGACGCTGATGGTCAGTGCCGCGGAGTCGCCCAAGCGCACCACCCGCAAGAGCGTCGCAGCGAAGAGCCCGGCCAAGCGGACGGCCACCGAGCCCGTCAGGAAGACGGCGGCCAGGACGACGGCGGCGCAGCCCGCCGTCCCCGCGGTCCCGGCGGCCGAGACGGCGGACCCGCAGGCGCCGGACGCCCTCGTCGAGGAAGCCGCCACGGAGCCCGTGGCCAAGAAGGCGGCCGCGAAGAAGACGGCCGCGAAGAAGGCCGCGCCCGCCAAGAAGACGGCCGCCAAGAAGACCGCCGCGAAGAAGACCGCCGCCAAGAAGGACGCCGACGAGGCCGGCGAGGACGAGAACACGGAAGAGGGTCCGGACGCCGTCAAGGCCGAGGGCGACGAAGAGGACGAGAGCGGGGAGAACAAGGGCTTCGTCATCTCGGACGACGAGGACGACGCCCCGGCCCAGCAGGTCGTGGTGGCCGGCGCCACCGCCGACCCGGTCAAGGACTACCTCAAGCAGATCGGCAAGGTCCCCCTCCTCAACGCCGAGCAGGAGGTCGAGCTCGCCAAGCGCATCGAGGCGGGCCTGTTCGCCGAGGACAAGCTGGCGAACTCCGACAAGCTGGCCCCCAAGCTCAAGCGCGAGCTGGAGATCATCGCCGAGGACGGCCGCCGCGCGAAGAACCACCTGCTGGAGGCCAACCTCCGCCTCGTGGTCTCCCTCGCCAAGCGCTACACCGGCCGCGGCATGCTCTTCCTCGTGGTGGATCCGCCAGGCGATCACCCGCGCCATGGCCGACCAGGCCCGCACCATCCGCATCCCCGTGCACATGGTCGAGGTCATCAACAAGCTCGCCCGCGTGCAGCGCCAGATGCTCCAGGACCTGGGCCGCGAGCCCACCCCGGAGGAGCTGGCCAAGGAACTCGACATGACCCCCGAGAAGGTCATCGAGGTCCAGAAGTACGGCCGCGAGCCGATCTCCCTGCACACCCCGCTGGGCGAGGACGGCGACAGCGAGTTCGGCGACCTCATCGAGGACTCCGAGGCCGTCGTCCCGGCCGACGCCGTGAGCTTCACGCTCCTGCAGGAGCAGCTGCACTCGGTGCTCGACACCCTGAGCGAGCGCGAGGCGGGCGTGGTGTCCATGCGCTTCGGCCTCACCGACGGACAGCCCAAGACCCTCGACGAGATCGGCAAGGTCTACGGGGTCACCCGTGAGCGGATCCGCCAGATCGAGTCGAAGACGATGTCGAAGCTGCGCCACCCGTCCCGCTCCCAGGTGCTGCGCGACTACCTGGACTGAGCCGGCGGGCGACCGCGGCGGAGGAGGGGCGCCGGCCGCGGCGATGCAGACGGTGGCGGTGGCCGCGCGGGTGCGCTCGGCCACCGGGCATCCCACTCTGGGTGGAGTCATGCACACTCGGAGTCAGGAGGCCTCATGCGTCGTCCCTTTGCCCGTGTCCTGGCGGGCGCGCTGACCCTGGCGGCGGGAGCGGCCGCGGCGCCGCTCGCCCAGATGCCCCAGGCGGTCGCGGACAGCGTGGTGATCGGCGGGAAGCCGGTGAAGGCGGCCGACAGTCCCTGGGTCGTGGCCCTGGCCAGCCGTGACCGGTTCGGGGGTACGCGGGACGGGCAGTTCTGCGGGGGCGTCGTGGTGGCCCCGACCAAGGTGGTCACCGCGGCCCACTGCCTGGGCCGACAGGTGCTCGGCGGGCCGGTCGAGTCCGTGTCCGACTTCCGGGTGATCGCGGGCCGTACGGAGCTCAGGGCGGCCGACGGCCGGGAGATCGCGGTGCGCGGGGCGCGGGTGAACCCCGACTACGACCCCCAGAGCAACGCCGGGGACCTCGCCGTACTGGAGCTGGCGGAAGCCGTGCCGGCCCACCACGTGCTGCCCATGGCGGAGGCGGGGCACCCCGCGTACGCGGCGGGCACCGAGGCGGCCGTCTACGGCTGGGGCGACACGAGCGGGTTCGGTGACTATGCGTACGCACTGCGGGCCGCGCGCGTGACGGTGCTGGCGGACGAGGTCTGCGGGCGCGCCTACCCCGGGGACGCCGACGGACAGTACCGGGCCGAATCCATGGTGTGCGCGGGAGACGGCGCAGGCGGCAAGGACGCCTGCCAGGGAGACAGCGGCGGGCCGCTGGTCGCGCAGGGGCGGCTCATCGGGCTGGTCTCCTGGGGGCGGGGCTGCGGGCGCGCCGACAGTCCCGGCGTGTACACGCGCATCGCCCCGCTGGCCGGCTTCGTGACGGCCCCGGAGAGGACCGCACAGCCGGACGGGGGCCCGAACGCCGCGTGGGGACCCCAGAGGGGCTCCGGGACGCGGGCAGGGTCCGTACAGGGGCATCGTGCGGCGCAGTAGCCGGCTGCGGACGTGAGGACGGGCGGCACCCCTGGGTCTCAGGGGTGCCGCCCGTCGACCGGCCTGGCCGGTCCTGGCTCGTCGGATGCGAGGTTCGGCCTGTGTGTCAGCGGTCCTCGGGTTCGGCGTGGGCAGCCGGAGCGGACGTGAGCCGCTCGGTCTCATCCTGTATTTCCGCGGCGATCTTCTTGAGTTCCGGCTCGAACTTGCGACCGTGGTGGGCGCAGAAGAGCAGTTCACCGCCGCTCAGCAGGACGACGCGCAGATATGCCTGGGCGCCGCAACGGTCGCATCGGTCAGCGGCCGTCAGCGGGGTCGCGGGTGTCAGAACAGTAGTCACGTCGCCTCTTCTCTAGCTCGACGAGCTGTCGTACCAGGGTCAACATCCAACCAGGCCGAAAACGTTCCCGCTCGCGGCTTTTCCTCGAAACTTCCTTCCGAAGCTGGCCGGCTGTTGCCGGTTGGCGGCGAAGGAGCCGTATTGCGTTGCTTTACGGTTTCGCGTTGTCACTCGTGCGCTTGTTGCAGTTCCATCCTCCCCGGCGAGAGTGCCAGGTTGTTCATGAGGACGTGCCCGAACCCTAAATGGTTCATGCGCGGAAGGGAACGTGATGTTTCCTTCACCCGCCCGGGGGATCGAACATCCGTGCGGATCTGCACTAGGCTGAGGAAAGCGCGAGGGTGGCGTTGCATCGGCTCTACCTGGCCTCGGTACCCTTCGAGCGGCACCCGAGCCACCCCTGCGCCCGACCGGGCCAGAAAAGAAATTCAGCGAGGAGCGAACTGCGTGACCGCCGACACGTCCGTGCCTTCCAGCGCGCTGCTGTCCGGAGCAGACCGGGACGGTTCCAACTACACCGCGCGGCACCTGCTCGTCCTCGAAGGGCTGGAGGCCGTCCGCAAGCGCCCCGGCATGTATATCGGCTCCACCGACAGCCGGGGCCTCATGCACTGCCTGTGGGAGATCATCGACAATTCCGTCGACGAGGCCCTCGGCGGCTACTGCGACCACATCGAGGTGATCCTCCACGAGGACTCCTCGGTCGAGGTCAGGGACAACGGCCGCGGCATCCCCGTGGACGTCGAGCCCAAGACCGGCCTGTCCGGCGTCGAGGTCGTCATGACCAAGCTGCACGCGGGCGGAAAGTTCGGCGGCGGCTCGTACGCGGCCTCCGGCGGTCTGCACGGCGTCGGCGCCTCGGTGGTCAACGCCCTCTCCGCCCGGCTGGACGTCGAGGTCGACCGGGGCAGCTCCACGCACGCCATCAGCTTCCGCCGCGGCGTCCCCGGCATGTTCACCGAGCAGGGCCCCGAGAGCCCCTTCGACCCGGCGAACGGCCTGCGCAAGGTCAAGCGCATCGCCAAGGGCAAGACCGGCACCCGGATCCGCTACTGGGCCGACCGCCAGATCTTCCTCAAGGACGCCCGCCTCGGCCTGGAGACGCTCTACCAGCGCGCCCGGCAGACCGCCTTCCTCGTCCCCGGCCTGACCCTGGTCGTCCGCGACGAGCGGGCCATAGACGGCGCCGGCAAGACCGAGGAGACCTTCCGCTTCGACGGCGGCATCAGCGAGTTCTGCGAGTACCTCGCCCAGGACAAGGCCGCCTGCGACGTGCTGCGGCTGACCGGATCGGGCACCTTCAAGGAGACCGTCCCGGTCCTCGACGACCGTGGCCACATGACCCCCACCGAGGTCACCCGCGAGCTGGGCGTGGACATCGCCCTGCGCTGGGGCACGGGCTACGAGACCAACGTCAAGTCCTTCGTGAACATCATCGCCACCCCCAAGGGCGGCACCCACGTCACCGGTTTCGAACGCTCGGTGACCAAGACCGTCAACGAGGTGCTGCGCTCGGCCAAGATGCTGCGCGTCGCCGAGGACGACGTGGTCAAGGACGACGCGCTGGAGGGCATGACGGCCGTCGTCACCGTCCGCCTGGCCGAACCCCAGTTCGAAGGCCAGACCAAGGAGGTGCTCGGCACCTCCGCCGCCACCCGGGTCGTCGCCGCCGTGGTCGCCAAGGAGCTCAAGGCATTCCTGACCTCCACCAAGCGCGACGACAAGCAGCAGGCCCGCGCCGTGATGGAGAAGATCGTCGCGGCCGCCCGAACCCGGATTGCGGCCCGCCAGCACAAAGAGGCCCAGCGCCGCAAGACCGCGCTGGAGACCTCCTCGCTCCCCGCCAAGCTGGCCGACTGCCGCAGCGACGACGTGGACCGCAGCGAGCTCTTCATCGTCGAGGGGGACTCCGCCCTCGGCACCGCGAAGCTCGCCCGGAACTCCGAATTCCAGGCGCTCCTGCCCATCCGCGGCAAGATCCTCAACGTCCAGAAGTCCTCGGTCTCGGACATGCTCAAGAACGCCGAGTGCGGGGCGATCATCCAGGTCATAGGGGCCGGCTCGGGCCGGACCTTCGACATCGACGCCGCCCGCTACGGCAAGATCGTGCTGCTCGTCGACGCCGATGTCGACGGCGCGCACATCCGCTGCCTGCTGCTCACGCTCTTCCAGCGGTACATGCGCCCGATGGTCGAGGCCGGTCGGGTCTTCGCGGCCGTCCCGCCGCTGCACCGGATCGAGCTGGTCCAGCCCAAGCGGGGCCAGGACAAGTACGTCTACACGTACTCGGACAACGAGCTGCGCCAGACCCTTTTGGAGTACCAGCGCAAGAACATCCGCTACAAGGACTCGATCCAGCGCTACAAGGGCCTCGGCGAGATGGACGCGGACCAGCTGGCGGAGACCACCATGGACCCCCGCTTCCGCACCCTGCGCCGGATCAACATCGGCGACCTGGACTCGGCCGAGCAGGTCTTCGACCTGCTCATGGGCAATGAGGTGGCCCCGCGCAAGGAGTTCATCACCAGCTCCGCGGCGACGCTGGACCGCTCGCGCATCGACGCCTGAGCACGGGGGCACCGGAGGCCGGCGGCGCCTGACACGGGCGGGCGCCACCGCACACCGGTGCCCTTCGCTCCATCACCTGTTGGAGTGAAGAGCACCGGTACACCAGTCCGGAAACCGTCCATTCCGCACATCCTTGTGGGCACGCGGCCAATGCGGCAGCGGACAAGGAGAGTTCGGTGGACAAGCACGAAGGTCGTGATGCCGGAACGATCCGGCTGGACGACCCCTGGTACGACGCGCTGGCCGTCGGCTGGGGCGAGGGCGAGGAGCCGTCCCCGCCGCGGCCGGCCGCGGCCGGCCGCCCGGCGCCCGGCGCATCCGACATCTACCTGGAAGTGCAGCGCAGCGCCGCCTTCCAGGAGGTCCGGAGCCGCTATCGCCGGTTCGTCGTCCCCGCGACCGCCGGGTTCTTCCTCTGGTACGTCGCCTACGTGGTCGCCGCGACGGCCGCGCCCGGCCTGATGGCCCGGCCCGTCCTGGGCGCGGTCAACGTGGCCATGCTGGCGGGGCTCGGCCAGTTCCTCAGCACCTTCCTGCTCACCTGGGCCTACGCCCGGCACGCACGGCTGCGCCGGGACCGGGCCGCGCTCGACCTGCGCTGGACGGTCTTCGAGCAGGAACGCGGCCAGGAGCGGACCCGGGCGAGGAGGGCGGGCCGGTGACGACCGAGCACCAGACCCTCGCGCTGATGCTGTTCAGCCTGTTCATCGCGGTGACCCTGGGCATCACCACCTGGGTCAGCCGCAACCGGCACGGTTCGGCCGAGGAGTTCTACGCCGGCGGGAGACTCTTCTCCCCGATGGAGAACGGTTTCGCCATCGCGGGCGACTACATGTCCGCGGCCTCCTTCCTCGGCATCTCCGGTCTGATCGCCCTCTTCGGCTACGACGGCCTGCTCTACTCGGTGGGATTCCTCGTCGCCTGGCTTGTGGTGCTCTTCCTCGTCGCCGAACTGGTGCGCAACTGCGGGCGCTTCACCCTCGCCGACGTAGTCGCCGCCCGGATGAGCGAGCGCCCGGTGCGGATCGCCGCCGGCATCTCCTCGGTCGTCGTGTCCGTGCTCTACCTCGTCGCGCAGATGGTCGGCGCGGGCAGCCTCGTGGGGCTGCTGCTCGGGAACTCGAGCCCCGTGGCCCGGACCCTCACCGTGATCGGGGTGGGCGCCCTGATGGTGGTCTACGTGTCCTTCGGCGGCATGCGGGCCACCACCTGGATCCAGATCGTGAAGGCCGTGCTCCTGATGGGCGGGGCGATCACCCTGACGGTGCTCGTGCTGCTGCGCTTCCACGGCGATTTCGACCGGCTGCTCACCACCGCCGCCGAACGCAGCGGGTACGGAATGGAGTTCCTCAGCCCCGGCCTCAAATACGGCGGGGACTGGACCGCCCGCTTCGACTTCATGAGCCTGGGCCTCGCGCTCGTCCTGGGGACCGCCGGGCTGCCGCACATCCTGTCGCGCTTCTACACCGTGCCCACCGCCCGCGCGGCCCGCCGCTCGGTGGTGTGGGCGATCGGGCTGATCGGCAGCTTCTACCTGATGACCATCGTGCTCGGTTTCGGTGCGGCGGCCCTGGTCGGGCCGGACGAGGTCCGGGCTTCCAACGCCTCGGGGAACACGGCCGTTCCGCTGCTCGCGGCCTTCCTCGGCGGGGGTGCCGAGACGACCGGTGGCGCGGTGCTGTTCGCCTTCGTCGCCGCCATCGCCTTCGCGACCATCCTGGCCGTGGTGGCCGGCATCACCCTGGCCTCGTCCGCCTCCGTCGCGCACGACCTGTACGCCTCGCTCAAGCGGAGGCGGGCCAGGCAGCGCAGCGAGGTCTCGGTGGCCCGGGGCGCGGCCGTGGGAATCGGGGCGGTGGCCATCGCCCTCGGGCTGCTCGCCCAGAACCTCAACGTGGCGTTCCTGGTGGGGCTGGCCTTCGCGGTGGCGGCCTCCGCCAACCTTCCGGTGCTGCTGTACTCGCTGTTCTGGCGCGGTTTCACCACGCGCGGTGCGGTCTGGTCGGTGTACGGGGGCCTGGTTCCGGCGGTGCTGCTCGTCCTGGTCTCGCCCGTGGTGTCGGGCAGCCCGGAGTCGCTGTTCCCGGGAGCGGACTTCCAGTTCTTCCCGCTGCAGAACCCGGGGATCGTCTCGATCCCGCTGGGCTTCCTGGCCGGCTGGCTGGGCACGGTCACCTCCGGTGAGGAGCCGGACGAGGCGAAGCACGCGGAGACGGAGGTCCGCTCGCTGACCGGCGCCGGAGCGGTCTGAGCCAGGCCGTCAGACCGGTCCCTCCGAGGGGAGCCAGGTGTAGCGGTGCTCGGGGCGGCCGGTCTCGCCGTAGCGCAGGGCCAGGGTGACACGGCCGTTGCGTTCGAGGAGCTTCAGGTAGCGCTGGGCGGTCTGGCGGCTGATGCCCGCGCGGTCGGCGATCTGCTGGGTGGACAGCGGGCCCTCGGCCGTGCGCAGGACCTGGCGGACGAGTTCGGCCGTGGTGGGGGAGTGGCCCTTGGGGAGCTCGTTCACGGTGCCCGCTCCGGCCAGGGCTCCGAAGATCCGGTCCACTTCCGCCTGTTCGGCCTCGCCGCCCGTGTCCAGGGTGCGGCGCAGCGAACCGTACGCCTCCAGCCGGGCGCGCAGCCCGGCGAAGGTGAAGGGTTTGACCAGGTACTGGAGGGCCCCGAGGCGCATGGCGGCCTGCACGGTGGCCAGGTCGCGGGCGGCGGTGACCATGATCACATCGGTGCCGTGGCCGCGCTGGCGCAGGCGGCGGACCAGGTCCAGGCCGTTCTCGTCGGGGAGGTAGTGGTCGAGGAGGACCAGGTCCACCGGGTGGGTGGAGAGGAAGTCCAGGGCCTCGGCCGCCGAATGGGCCTGCGCCGTCACCCGGAATCCGGGAACCTTCGCCACGTACGCCGCGTTGATCCGGGCAACACGCATGTCGTCGTCGACGACCAATACGTGGATCGGGGTCTCGTTCATCGCAGGGCCTCCGGGAGTACGACGGAGAATTCCGCCCCTCCGTCCGCTGCTTCACCGGCCCGGGCGCTGCCGCCCTGTCGCTCCGCGAGGCGGCGTACGAGGGCGAGGCCCAGGCCGCGCTCGCGGTGGGCCCGGGGCTGCTTGGTCGACCAGCCCTCGGTGAAGATCTCCTCGCGGCGCGCGGCGGGGACCCCGGGGCCGCTGTCGCGCACCCGCAGCACGGCGGTACGGCCCTCCGCGTGCAGCTCGACCTCGACCAGGGGCGCGGCTCCGCCGGCGGCGGCGTCCAGGGCGTTGTCCACCAGGTTGCCGACGATGGTGACGAGCCCGCCCGGGTCGACCAGGCGGTCGGGGAGGAGGGTGGCCGCGGCCAGCCGCAGGGGGATGCCGCGTTCGGCGGCGACGGTGGCCTTGCCGACGAGGAGGGCGGCCAGCAGCGGGTCGTGGACCCTCTCGGTGACCTGTTCGGCGGTCGTGCGGTGCACGCCGACGACTTCCGTCACGAATTCCACCGCCTCCTCGTGCAGGCCCAGTTCGAGCAGGCCGAGGAGGGTGTGGAGGCGGTTGGCGTGCTCGTGGTCCTGGGCGCGCAGGGCGTCGATGAGGCCACGGGTGGAGTCGAGTTCGCGGCTCAGGTGCTCCAGTTCGGTGCGGTCGCGCAGGGTGGCGACGGCGCCCCCGTCCTCGGTGGGCATGCGGTTGGCGACCAGGACCCGGGGGCCCTGGACGGTGAGCAGGTCCCGGCCCGTCACGCGGCCGGAGAGTACGTCGGCGGTGCGGCCGGCGCCGAGGACGTCCTCCAGCGGGCGTCCGGCCAGGGTGCCGGTGGCGTCGGGGCTGAGGCCCAGCAGGCGGGCGGCCTCGTCGTTGACGAGGCGGACGCGGCCGTCGGGGGCGAGGGCGATCACGCCTTCGCGGATGGAGTGCAGCATGGCCTCGCGCTCGGCGAGCAGGCCGGCGATGTCGGAGAAGGCCAGGTCGCGGGTCTGGCGCTGGATCCTGCGGGAGAGGAGGTAGGCGGCGAGGGCGCCCGCGGCCAGGGCGCCGCCCGCATAGGCGAGGAGCCCCGGGATGGCCCCGAGCAGCCGGTCTCGGACGCTGTCGTAGGCGATGCCGACGGAGACCGCGCCGACGATCTCGCCGTCGGCGGCGACGAGCGGGACCTTGCCGCGAGCGGAGCGGCCCAGGGTTCCGTCGTCGATCTCCATGACCTCGCGGCCGGCCAGGGCGTCGGCCGGGTCGGTGGAGACGGGCAGCCCGATCCGCTCGGGGCTCGGGTGCGAGCGGCGGATGCCGTCCAGGTCCAGGACGACGACGTACTCGGCGCCGGTCGCCCGGCGGATCCGTTCGGCCGAGGCCTGCACGGGGCTGTCCGGCGACGCCCCGGAGTCCAGGAGGCCGGCGGCGATCGAGGGGTCGGCCGCGGTGCTCTGCGCGATGGCCAGGGCACGCCGCATGGCCTGGTCGTCGAGCTGGGCGCCGAGCGGTGCCAGGAACAGGCCCGTGGCCAGCACGACGACCCCCGCGGCGATGGCCAGCTGGGTCAGCAGGATCTGCGAGACCGCCCGTCTGGGCAGCCCGAGGCGCCGAGCGCTCATGTGGGGGAACCGCATGGACAGCAACGGTAGGTCGGCCCCGGCAGAAGCGGAACGGTTGTGCCCTTTTTGTCGGCTACGCCATCGCCTACGGCATCGGCTGGGGCGGGCGTGGGCCGTGGTACTGGCCGCTCGGCCGCATGCGCAGCGGGCGCTCCTGGTACTCCTCCAGCGCGTGGGCGATCCAGCCCGCGGTGCGGGCCACCGCGAAGACGGTCTCGCCGGCCTCGGCGGGCATTCCGCACGACACCGTCAGCACCGCCAGGGCCAGGTCCACGTTGGCGTGCAGTCCGCCCTGACGGGCCATGACCGCGGCCACCTCGCGGGCAGCGGCCAGTGCGGGACCGGCTTGCCCCAGCCCTTCCAACCGGGCGAACAGCGCCCCCGCCCGGGGGTCCTCGCCCTGGTAGAGGCGGTGGCCCAGGCCCGGGACCCGGCGCCCGGCCCGCAGGTACTCGGCGACCACCGGAGCGGCCCCGCCCTGTTCCAGGACCTCCACCAGCATCCGGTGGGCGAGCCGCCCGGCCGCGCCGTGCAGCGGTCCTTCGAGCGCGCCGAGTCCGGCCGAGACCGCCGCGTACGGGTGGGCGCGCGCCGACGCCGCCACCCGTACAGCCAGTGTGGAGGCGGCCAGGTCGTGGTCGACCAGCAGCGCCAGCGCCAGGTCCAGCACGGCGAGCGCGTCGGGGTCGGGCTCCCGCGGTGTCAGCCGGGACCACAGCCGGCGGGCGATGCGGCCGTCGCCGGCCCATGCGGTGCCGGCCGCGGGCAGGGCGCCGACCAGCGTCGGAATCAGGCAGCGCGCAGAGCCCAGTACCGCCTCCTCCGACAGGTCGAAGCGCAGCGGATCAGCCACCGCGGCGGCGGCGACCGCCACCCGCAGCCGGTCCACCGGGCCGCTGTGCGCCGGCAGGGCCTCCACCGCCCGCCGGGCCGCCTCCAGCGCCTCCGGGGGAGCGGTGAACCGGGTCCCGGGGGTGAGGGTGCCCGTCCAGAGCCACTCGGCGACCTCCTCGTAGCGGTACCGCGAGGCCAGGGCCACGGCGTCGACGCCCCGGAAGTAGTACCGGTCGGGTTCGATGAGGGTCAGTGCCGTGCGGACGGAGAGTTCCCCGGCGGCGGGAGCCGCCGCCTCGCGCCGGCTGCGCCGGGCCAGCGCCTCCACCTCGACGGCGTCGAAGCTGCTGCCGCGCCCGGTGGGATCGCGGCGGCTGGCGAGCTGGCCCCGGCTGACGTAGGCGTACACCGTCGCCGGCTTCACGCCGAGCACCCGCGCCGCCTCCTGTGTGCTGAGCCTGCGTCCGCCCTCGGTCTGGTCACTCATGCCGAACACCCTACAGAGGGCTTGCAATGTTGATTTGATCAATATTGACAAGGATTCAATCCATCATGGATGGTCGATTCATGAACACCACCGACAGCACCATCGAAGGACCGCGGGGCCTCGCGGGAGTCGTGGTCACCGAAACCGAGCTGGGTGACGTCCGCGGCCGCGAGGGCTTCTACCACTACCGCCAGTACTCGGCCGTGGAGCTCGCCGCCGTCCGCGGCTTCGAGGACGTGTGGCACCTGATGTTCCGCGGCACGCTCCCCGCGGACGCCGCGGAACGGGCCGCCTTCGCCGCCGAGACCGCCGCGCTGCGCCGGCTCCCCGAGGAGGTACGGGCCGTCCTGCCGGACCTCGCCCGCGCCACCCGCCTCTCCGGCCCGCTCGCCGGGCTGCGCACCGCGCTCTCGCTCCTCGGAGCCTCCGCCGGCTTCCGGCCGGCGTACGACCTGACCCCCGAGCGGCGGGCCGCGGACGCGCTGGCGGCCTGCGCCGCCGTCCCGACCCTGCTGACCGCCCTGCACCGGCTGGGCCAGGGCCTGGAGCCGGTCGAGCCGCGCGAGGACCTCCCGTACGCCGCCAACTACCTCTACATGCTGACCGGCGAGGAGCCGGATCCGGCCCGGGCCCGCGCGGTCGAGCGGTACCTGATATCCACCGTCGACCACGGCTTCAACGCCTCGACGTTCACCGCCCGGGTGATCGCCTCCACCGGCGCCGACGTCGCCGCCTGCCTGACCGGGGCCATCGGCGCGCTCTCCGGCCCACTGCACGGAGGCGCCCCCAGCCGCGCCCTGGACACCCTCGACGCGATCGGCACCGTGGACCGGATCGGGCCGTGGATCCGTGAACGGGTTCTCGCAGGCGACCGGATCATGGGCTTCGGGCACCCCGTCTACCGCACCGAGGACCCCCGCTCCCGCATGCTGCGCGAGATCGCCCTCGGCTTCGGCGGCCCCCTCGTGGACTTCGCCGTCGAGGTCGAGCGCCAGGTGGAGGAGATCCTCGCCGAACTCAAGCCCGGCCGGGAACTGCACACCAACGTGGAGTTCTACGCGGGCGTGGTCATGGAGCTGTGCGGACTGCCGCGCGGGATGTTCACCCCGACCTTCTGCGCCGCCCGGGTCGTCGGCTGGAGCGCGAACATCCTGGAACAGGCCACCGATTCGAAGATCATCCGACCGGCCGCCCGGTACACGGGACCCACCCCGCCACAGCCGGTGCCGCTCCTCGACTGACCGGACCTGGCTACGATCGACCGGGTGAACAGCAGGCAGCCCATCCCCGTCGTCGTCCTCGCCGGATTCCTCGGATCCGGGAAGACCACCGTGCTGAACCACCTCCTCGCCGGCCGCGGCGGCACCCGGATCGGGGTCGTCGTCAACGACTTCGGCTCGATCGAGGTCGACGCGATGTCGGTGGCCGGCCAGGTCGGGGACTCGATGGTCTCCCTCGGAGGCGGCTGCCTGTGCTGCGCCGTCGACGGCAGCGAGCTGGACGCGTACCTGGAGAAGCTCTCCGCGCCCGTCCACAGGATCGACGTGATCGTCATCGAGGCGAGCGGCCTGGCCGAACCCCAGGAGATGATCCGCATGCTGATGGCCAGCGAGAACCCGGCCGTCCGGTACGGCGGCATGGTGCAGGTCGTCGACGCGGCGGAATTCGACGCGACCCGGGCCCGGCATCCGGAGACCGACCGCCACCTCGCCGTCGCGGACCTGGTGGTGCTCAACAAGACCGACCGGGTCGACGCGCGCGAACGGACCAGGATCGAGACCGAACTCGCCACGCTCTGCGCGCCCGGCACCCCGGTCGTGGGCGCCGAGCACGGCCGCATCGACCCGGAGCTGCTCTTCGACCGCCGGCCCTGGACCGAGACCCGGGGACAGCTCTCCTTCGAGGACCTGCTCGCGGAGGCCGGCGGCCACGACCACCGCACCCACGCGCACGCCGCCTACGAGAGCACGGAGTTCAGCTCGGAACAGGCCCTCTCCCCGCGCCGGTTCATGGACTTCCTCGACCGGCGCCCGGCCGGGCTCTACCGGATCAAGGGCTTCGTGTGGTTCGGGGTCCCCGGACACGAGGAGCGCTACGAGGTCCAGGCCGTCGGCCGCTTCCTCCGCTTCGCCCCGCAGCCCTGGGGGCGGGGCGAGGCACGCCTGACGCAACTGGTCCTGATCGGCTCGGGCACTGACGGCGAGGGCCTGGTGAGGGAGCTGGAGGCCTGCCGCGAGGAGGCCCCTCAGGACGCGAACCCCGAGAGCATGTGGGGCGTGCTGCGGTACGTCGACCGGCCCGCGCAGGAGTGGGGCGACGCCCCCGAGCCGGACATGTCCGAGACGCCCCTGACGTATTGATCACGCCCCGGGCGTGATCCTCCCCTACTTGCCGTCCGAGAAGTTGTGCACGCCCCACCAGCCGGAGGAGTCGTGGTACATGCCCACGCCGACCTCGGTGAACTCCGCGCTGACCTGCGCCTTGTAGTGACCGGGGCTGTGCCGCCACATCGACTGGAACTTCTCGGCGGCTTCCTGGGCGGTCATCGAGGCATCGCTCCACCACACGATGTTCTCGCCCGTCCAGGTACGCGAGCCGGTCTTCAGGTAGGCGCGTTCCTCCTCGGAGGAGTGGCCGAACCCGTTCTTCTGCATGTGCTCGGCCCACCTGCGGGCGAAGTCGCCGAGGTCCTGCCTGAGCACGAGCGGGGGCCTGCCGACGGTGGCCCGTTCGTCGTTCAGCAGCTGCAGGGACAACGACTGGGCCGTTCGGACGTCCTGCGTCGAGGTGCGGGCACCGGGGAGCTTCGGGTCCGGTCCCACCGGACCGTTCCCCGAAGGGCCGCGGCCCGGCTGCGCGGGCCGGTCCTGCTGCGCGGACTGCCCGGACGAGGGTTCGGCCGACGCCGCGGTACGCGAGGGGGAGGCGGCCGTGGCGCTCGCGCCCGGTGTCGCCCCGGCCGTGGGGGTCCCTTCCGCCGCACCGGCCCCGACGGTGGGTGAGGCCGGTCCGGCCGACGGGCCGCCCAGAGGGCCCGGGCCGACGGCGTCGGAGGACGAGGACGAGGAAGCGGCCGTCGCCGCGGTGCGGTCAGGAGCCTCGCCGGATATGAGCGTGTACGCACTCCCGGCTCCGGTCAGCAGGACCACGGCGGCGACCGCCACCGGCACGGGCACCTTCCTGCGGGTCCGGCGGCGACCACCGGCCACCCGGCCCGCGTGGCGCGGCCCGGAAGGCCGGTCCGGCCCCGCCGTGTCCACGCCCTGCCCGAACTCGTCGTCGCGCAACTGCATCGCATCTCCTCGGAGGTGTGACGGCCCACTCGGCCTGACACATGAGGAGCCCCGCGGGGCGGGCGGCGATAACACTTTCTCCGCGTTATCCGCGTGATCCGCGTGATCCGCGTGATCCGGCTCGATGCGTGCTCACCAGACGGCGGCAGGAAGCGGTCCTAGGCGACCTCGACGCCGTATTCGCGCAGCAGGTCCTCCAGGCCGCCGCGGTAGCCCTTGCCGCCTATCACGAAGTCCCAGTCGCCGTTGGAGCGGCGCCGGAAGGAGCCGAGCACCAGCGCGGTCTCCCCGGCCCGGCCGTCGGAGACCTCCAGCTGCCCGGCCTCCGCGCCCGCCGCGTCCAGGAGCCGGATCCGGGCGTCGGTGAAGCCGCCCAGGTCGGCATGCGGATCGGCCTCCGGGTCGACGGCGGCCACCAGTACCAGCCGGTCGGCCTCGCGCGGCAGGGCCTCGAAGGAGACCTCCAGCGCCGCCTTGTCCGGCGCCGCGTGCGCCCGGGCCCGTACCGAACCGTCCGGCGTGCGCGGATTGTTGAAGAACACGAAGTGGTCCTCGCTCAGCACCCGGTTGCCCGTGCAGACGAGGGCGCACACGTCCAGGGCGACCCGGCCGGACCAGCTCATGCCGAGCACGTTGTGGTCGGCGGGCGGGGCGGGCTCGGGAGAACGCTGCGCCGGGACCGCCCCCGCGGAACCTCCGCCGAGGCGCCCGCGCAGCCCGTACTGGTGCAGGAGCTCCACCAGCTTGTCCCCGGGAACCAACTCCAGCGGCTTGCCGTTGGAGAAGGTGTACGACGTGGGACCGAAGGACGAGGTGGTGACCAGCACCCCCTTGTTCGCCCCCTTGTCCTGGACCGTGCCGTACAAGTCCCGTACCGCCGTGGGCGGCACGGTGTTCCGGTAGCGCTTGACCTGTACCACGATGCGTCCGCCCGTGATCGGGGAAGGGTCGTTCGCCTCGATGTCCACACCGCCGTCCCCGGACCGCTGGGTGGTCACCGCCTCCATGCCCATCGCCCGGAAGAGCTCCGCCACCAGGTTCTCGAAGGCGATCGGGTCCATCACGAAGAGGTCCGGCTCCTCCTCGTCGTCGCCCCCGTGCCCGCCGTGGCTGACGACTCCTCCGCCGACCTCGTCGGGCCTGCGTCCCGGGCGTACGGCCGTCAGCTGGTCGGGCCGCGCCGACAGCTGCCCGCGCAACCCCTCCACCAGGCAGTCCACCGCGCTGACCTGCTCCAGCCGCAGCCCGGTGAAGGTGGAGCGGGCCGCCGACACCGAACCCAGGACGATCCGCGCCTCCTGCCCCGTCACCGGATCGTGGTCGTCCACGAACCCGTTGACCACCACCGACTCCAGTGCGCCGAACTCGTCCGCCGCGTACAGCTCACGCACCACCAGCAGCAGGCACTGCGCCAGCAGGTCCCGGTACAGTGCGCGCCGCTGCGTGGCGGGGCGGGCCGTCTCCTTGTCCTGGTCCGTACTCGGCATGTACCGAACCGACTTGGCCTCGGGCACCACCTGGAATCCCGGAAGCTGCCAGTCCAGTACCAGCTCCCGCCCGCCCCGGTCGTAGGCGGCGGCCAGCTGCCTGGGCAGCGCTTCGGGCCAGGCGGTGGAGGCGTAGAGAGCGGCCGAGAAGTACTCCACGGCGGCATCCGCGTCCCCAGCGCGCAGCGCCCTGGCCAGCTCGGTGAGGCCGTTGTTGTGCTCGCGGATCCCGGCGAGCTGCTGCGCGGCCCACTGGTCGTACTGCTGCCGGTACGCCGCCAGTTGCTGCTGCCGCTGCAGCTCGGCGGCATGAGCGGCCTGCCAGGCCTGGGTGTAGCGGGCGTGCGCGTCGCGCTCCGCCTGTGCCCGGCGGTTCGATCCGAGGGCCCAGCCGGTGTTCTGCTGCTGGAACTGCTCGATGCGCGGCATCGGCAGCGGATGTGCGAGGTTCCCCGGGGCGAAGGGTTCCAGCTGTTCGGACCTGATCAGCGCGGCCGTGCGGAACGCGGGTGCCCGGCAGCCCGCGGCCAGCAGCCCCTGCAGGGCGGCGACCTCCGCCTCGATGCGCTCGGTACGCCGTCGCGCCTCGGCCTCCCGGTGCTGGCGGTATGCCGCCTGCTGCTCGCGCTGCCCCCGCGCCGCCTCGCGTTCGTACGCCCGCTGTCGGCGTTCCGCCTCGCGGTGCTGGATCAGCTGTGTCTGCTGCATCCGGCGCTGGGCCTCGGCCCAGTCCCCGATCAAACCGCCCGACCGACGACTCATCAGCTCTGTGTTCTCCCGCCCCACCCGACAGTGCCAAGAGGGAAAACACTAGTCGCCATTCGGGTGGTACGTCCCCCGGACGTACCACCCGAATGGTCTGGAACCTCCTACAGCGCGGGTCCCGCCAGCGTCGCCACGGCCGCCGGCAGGGGCGCCCCCGAGCCGTCCCGGCGCGGGTCCGTGGCCGGCAGCTCGGCCGGAGTGCCGTTCGCCGCCGCCGCGCGGACGGGCGCGCCGCCGGCCCAGGCCAGCACCAGCAGGTCCTCGCCCTTGAGGAACCGCTGGCAGCGCACGCCGCCGGTGGCGCGGCCCTTGCGCGGGTACTGGTCGAAGGGGGTCAGCTTCCCGGACAGCAGGGAGTCGTCCAGGGTCCCGTGCGAGCCGGCCACCGTGAACACCATGGCGTCCCGGCCCGGGTCGACGGCCGAGAAGTGGATCACCTTGGCGTTCTCGGAGAGCTTGATGCCCGCCATACCGCCCGCCGGGCGGCCCTGCGGGCGCACCTGGCCGGCCGGGTAGCGCAGCAGCTGGGCGTCGTCGGTGATGAAGACCAGGTCCTCCTCGCCCGTGCGCAGCTCGACCGCGCCGACGATCCGGTCACCGTCCTTGAGGGTGATGACCTCCAGCTCGTCCTTGTTGGCCGGGTAGTCCGGCACGACGCGCTTGACCACGCCCTGCTCGGTGCCCAGCGCCAGCCCCTGCGAGGACTCGTCCAGCGAGGTCAGGCAGATCACCTTCTCGTCGGCCTCCAGTCCGGAGAGGAACTCCGAGACCGGTGCGCCGCCCGCGAGGTTCGGCGCGGCGTGCGTGTCCGGCAGCTGCGGCAGGTCGATCACCGAGAGCCGCAGCAGCCGGCCGGTGGAGGTGACCACGCCGACGTCGGCCCGCGCGGTCGCGGCGACCTGCGAGACGATCAGGTCGTGCTTGGCCCGGGAGCCGCCCTCGTCCTGCGGCAGCGGCTCGCCGTTCGCCGTACGGGCCAGCAGGCCCGTCGAGGACAGCAGCACCCGGCACGGGTCGTCCGCGACCTCCAGCGGAACGGCCGCCACCGCGGTGCCCGCCGACTCCAGCAGGACCGTGCGGCGCTCGGTGCCGAACTTCTTCGCGACGGCCGCCAGTTCCGCGGAGACCAGCTTGCGCAGCTCGTTGTCGGACTCCAGGATCCCGGTCAGCTCGTCGATCTCGCCCGTCAGCCGGTCGCGCTCCGACTCCAGCTCCAGGCGGTCGAACTTGGTGAGCCGGCGCAGCGGGGTGTCCAGGATGTACTGGGTCTGCGTCTCGCTCAGCGAGAACCGCTCCATGAGCCGGGCCTTGGCCTGGGCGGAGTTCTCGCTGTCGCGGATGAGGCGGATGACCTCGTCGATGTCGATCAGGGCCACGAGCAGGCCCTCGACGAGGTGCAGCCGGTTCCGGCGCTTGGTGCGGCGGAACTCGCTGCGCCGCCGGACGACCTCGAAACGGTGGTCGAGGTAGACCTCGAGCAGTTCCTTGAGGCCGAGGGTGAGCGGCTGCCCGTCCACCAGAGCCACGTTGTTGATGCCGAAGGACTCCTCCATCGGCGTCAGCTTGTAGAGCTGCTCCAGCACGGCCTCCGGGTGGAAGCCGTTCTTGATCTCGATGACCAGGCGCAGGCCGTGGGCCCGGTCGGTGAGGTCCTTGACGTCGGCGATGCCCTGGAGCTTCTTCGAGCCGACCAGGTCCTTGATCTTCGCGATGACCTTCTCGGGGCCGACCGTGAAGGGCAGTTCGGTGACGACCAGGCCCTTGCGGCGCGCCGTCACGTTCTCCACGGCCACCGTCGCGCGGATCTTGAAGGATCCGCGGCCGTTCTCGTAGGCGTCCTTGATGCCGGAGAGCCCGACGATCCGGCCGCCCGTGGGCAGGTCGGGACCCGGCACGAAGCGCATCAGCGCCTCCAGGTCCGCGTGCGGGTGGCGGATCAGGTGGCGGGCGGCCGCGATGACCTCGCCGAGGTTGTGCGGCGGCATGTTGGTCGCCATGCCGACCGCGATCCCGGACGCGCCGTTGACCAGCAGGTTCGGGTAGGCGGCGGGCAGTGCCACCGGCTCCTGCTCCTGGCCGTCGTAGTTGGCGGTGAAGTCGACGGTGTCCTCGTCGATCGACTCCGTCATCAAGGACGTGGCGTCGGCCATGCGGCACTCGGTGTAGCGCATCGCGGCCGGCGGGTCGTCGTTGCCGAGCGAACCGAAGTTGCCGTGGCCGTCGACGAGCGGCAGCCGCATCGAGAAGGGCTGGGCCATGCGCACGAGGGCGTCGTAGATCGACGCGTCACCGTGCGGGTGGAGCTTGCCCATCACCTCGCCGACGACGCGGGCGCACTTGACGTACCCGCGGTCGGGACGCAGACCCATCTCGTTCATCTGGTAGACGATGCGGCGGTGCACCGGCTTCATGCCGTCCCGGGCGTCGGGCAGGGCACGGGAGTAGATCACCGAGTACGCGTACTCGAGGAAGGAGCCCTGCATTTCGTCGACGACGTCGATGTCGAGGATCTTCTCCTCGAAATCCTCCGGCGGCGGGGTCTTCGTGCTGCGGCGGGCCATCGCTGCGCGGCTCCTTAACCAAGAATGTATGTGCTGGGTGTCTGGCTGGTCTGGCGGGGTCTGGCTGGGTCCTGCCGTTGTCCGGCGGGGGTACGACGCCGACCATTGTGGCCCGAGGGACCGACAACGCCGACTCCGACCCAGGTCTGGCCCGGGAACTTATCCGGTGGCCGACGCGCTTGCATACAGTGGCAGGTCTGACGGAAATCTCTGCATCGCGATCGAAGGGACCACATGCCCATGGGTCACACGGCCACAGCCCAGGCCGGCTCCGGCGGCCTGACAGCGACCGAGCACCGGCTGGCCAACGGCCTGCGCGTGGTGCTGTCCGAGGACCACCTGACCCCGGTCGCCGCGGTCTGCCTCTGGTACGACGTCGGCTCGCGCCACGAAGTCAAGGGGCGTACCGGCCTGGCTCACCTCTTCGAGCACCTGATGTTCCAGGGTTCGGCGAGCGTACCGGGCAACGGACACTTCGAGCTGGTCCAGGGTGCCGGCGGCTCCCTCAACGGCACCACCAGCTTCGAGCGCACCAACTACTTCGAGACGATGCCGACCCACCAGCTGGAGCTCGCGCTCTGGCTGGAGGCGGACCGGATGGGGTCGCTGCTGGCCGCCCTGGACGAAGAGTCCATGGAGAACCAGCGCGACGTCGTCAAGAACGAGCGCCGCCAGCGCTACGACAACGTCCCGTACGGCACCGCCTTCGAGCGGCTGACGGCCCTGGCCTACCCGGAGGGCCACCCGTACCACCACACCCCGATCGGCTCCATGGCCGATCTGGACGCCGCGTCCCTGGAGGACGCGCGCACCTTCTTCCGTACGTACTACGCGCCCAACAACGCGGTGCTGTCGGTCGTCGGTGACATCGACCCCGAGCAGACGCTCGCCTGGATCGAGAAGTACTTCGGCACCATCCCCTCCCACGACGGCAAGCAGCCGCCCCGCGACGGCTCGCTGCCCGACGTCATCGGGGAGCAGCTGCGCGAGGAGATCGTCGAGGACGTCCCGGCACGCGCGCTGATGGCCGCCTACCGGCTGCCGCACGACGGCACCCGCGAGTGCGACGCCGCCGACGTGGCGCTGACCATCCTGGGCGGCGGCGAGTCCTCGCTGCTGCACAACCGCCTGGTACGCCGCGACCAGACGGCCGTCGCCGCCGGCTTCGGCGTGCTGCGCCTGGCCGGGGCGCCGTCGATGGGCTGGCTGGACGTCAAGACCTCCAGCGGGGTCGAGATCCCCGCCATCGAGGCGGCCGTCGACGAGGAGCTCGCGCGGTTCGCCGCCGAGGGCCCGACCGCCGAGGAGATGGAGCGCGCCCAGGCGCAGCTGGAGCGCGAATGGCTGGACCGGCTGAGCACGGTGGCCGGGCGCGCCGACGAACTGTGCCGTTACGCGGTGCTGTTCGGCGACCCGCAGCTGGCGCTCACCGCCGTCCGGCGCGTCCTCGACGTCACCGCCGAGGAGGTGCAGGCCGTGGCCGCGGCCCGACTGCGGCCGGACAACCGCGTGGTGCTCGTCTACGAGCCCCTCGCGGCGGACGCGGCCGAGGGCGGAGAGGGCGAAGAGAACGCCGACAGCGACGAGAACGAGGGGGCGGAGCAGTGAGCGACACCGCAGCCGTCACGATGACCTTCCACCCGCGCCCGCAGGCCGGCGAGCCGCAGCCGTGGGCCTTCCCGGCCCCCGAGCGCGCGACGCTGTCCAACGGGCTGACCCTGCTGCGCTGCCACCGGCCGGGCCAGCAGGTCATCGCGGTCGAGATGAACCTCACCGCGCCCCTCGACGCCGAGCCCGAGGGCCTGGACGGCGTGGCGACCATCATGGCGCGCGCCCTGTCGGAGGGCACCGACAAGCACTCCGCCGAGGAGTTCGCGGCCGAGCTGGAGCGCTGCGGAGCCACCCTCGACGCGCACGCCGACCACCCGGGCCTGCGGGTCTCCCTGGAGGTGCCCGCCTCCCGGCTGGCCAAGGCGCTGGGCCTGCTCGCCGAGGCGCTGCGCGCGCCCGCCTTCGCCGACGCCGAGGTCGACCGGCTGGTGCGCAACCGGCTCGACGAGATCCCGCACGAGCTGGCCAACCCTCAGCGCCGCGCCGCCAAGCAGCTCTCCAAGGAGCTCTTCCCGGCGTCCCTGAGGATGTCCCGGCCGCGCCAGGGCACCGAGGAGACGGTCGCCCGTATCGACTCCGCCGCCGTACGCGCCTTCTACGAGGCCCACGTACGGCCCGCCACCGCCACCGCGGTGGTCGTCGGTGACCTGACCGGCATCGACCTGGACGCCGTCCTGGCGGACACCCTGGGCGCCTGGACCGGTGGCACCGCCGAGGCGCGTCCCGTGCCGCCGGTGACCGCCGACGACACCGGCCGCGTGGTCATCGTCGACCGGCCGGGCGCGGTCCAGACGCAGCTGCTGATCGGGCGCATCGGGCCGGACCGCCACGACCGCGTCTGGGCGGCCCAGGTGCTGGGCACGTACTGCCTGGGCGGCACCCTCACCTCCCGTCTGGACAAGGTGCTGCGCGAGGAGAAGGGCTACACCTACGGCGTGCGGGCCTTCGGCCAGGTGCTGCGCTCCACCGCCGACGGCAAGGGCGCCTCCATGCTCGCCATCAGCGGCTCGGTGGACACCCCCAACACCGGACCCGCGCTGGAGGACCTCTGGAAGGTGCTGCGCACCCTCGCGGAGGGCGGTCTGACCGACGCCGAGCGCGATGTGGCCGTGCAGAACCTGGTGGGCGTGGCCCCGCTGAAGTTCGAGACGGCGGCCTCGGTCGCCGGCACCCTGGCCGACCAGGTCGAGCAGGAGCTGCCCGACGACTACCAGGCGCAGCTGTACGCGCAGTTGGCCGAGACGGGCACGGTGGAGGCCACCACGGCCGTCGTGAAGGCGTTCCCGGCGGACCGGCTGGTCACGATCCTGGTGGGCGACGCCTCGGTCATCGCGGAGCCCGTGCGGGCCCTCGGGATCGGTGAGGTCACGGTCGTCACCAACTGACGTCGCAGGCGCCCGGACGACGGGCAACTGACGCACTTTTCAAGGGGCTCCGGCGATTTTCCGCCGGAGCCCCTTTTGTCCGTTTGGTGGTGAGGTTGCTTGTATGCGGTGTGGCGTACGCAACAAAAAGGCGCGTCTGTTTGGCGATTGACTGATGATCCGCCTAGCGTCATCCGTGCTGTCCGTCAGTTGTGCCCGCCGCACCCGCGGCACCGGACAGCGATCGCCGAGTCCCCGTCAGGCGCGAGCCTGGGGAGCCGGGGACCCACATCAGTCCCTGGGGTGAATCGGACCCCCTCGCAAGAGGAGGCCCGTAGGAGACCTTCCTGCTCCGAACCCGTCAGCTAACCCGGTAGGCGAGAAGGAAGGAAAGGATCAAACCCTTCATGGCGTTTGGCAGTCGTCCCGCTGGTACCGGCAAGCACCGTGGTTCCAGCCGCCTGAGCAAGAAGACCGCCGGCTACGCCGGTATCGCCGCGATCGCCACCACGGGTGTGGTCGGCTCCCTCGCCGCCCCGGCCTTCGCCGCGGACAACCACAGCAGCTCCGCTCCGGAGAACGGGCTGGGTGCCGTCGTCGTCGCCGAGGACCTCGCGGGCGACATCGAGGACCAGGCCGAGGCCCAGCAGCGCGCCGCCGAGCACGCCGCCGCCAAGGCCCAGGCCGAGGCCGACGCCAAGCAGAAGGCCGCCGAGGCCAAGCGCCTCGCCGAGGCCAAGGCGAAGGCCGAGCGCGAGGCCGCCGAGCGCGCCGCCCGCGAGGAGGAGCGCAAGCGCCTCAACACCTTCGTCTCCCCGCTGGACGACTCCTACGTCAGCACGCAGTACAAGGCGGGCGGCGGCATGTGGTCCTCCGGCAGCCACACCGGCATCGACTTCCACGCCGCCTCCGGCACCTCGGTCCACGCGGTGGGCTTCGGTACCGTCGTCGAGGCCGGCTGGGGCGGTGCGTACGGCAACAACGTCGTCATCAAGCACAACGACGGCACCTTCACGCAGTACGGCCACATGTCCTCGCTGAACGTCTCCGTCGGCCAGCAGGTCACCCCGGGCCAGCAGATCGGCCTGTCGGGCTCCACCGGCAACTCCAGTGGCCCGCACCTGCACTTCGAGGCCCGCACCGGCTCGCAGTACGGCTCGGACATCGACCCGATCTCGTACCTGCGCTCGCACGGCGTCAGCCTCTGACCCGTTCCGCGGCTCACCGCGTACCGCGCACAGCTTCACGAAGACCCCGCCTCCCGAGCCGGGGTCTTCGTGTTTTCGCGTTCCGGCGCAATGTTTCGGATTTCCGTCCGTTCTCGAAATCTTGCTGTGCTGCAATAGAGTCGTTGTGTGCGCGTGGGTGCGCACGGGGGGCTGGCGGTCGGAAATAGGCGGAGGTTCGGTCTTGCGTATTCCTGCGCACGCGGTATGCACGGCAATTCGCGACGACATCGTCTCCGGGGTGTTCGAACCGGGCGGTCGGCTGACCGAGGAGGTGCTGGCCCGCCGGTACGGAGTCTCGCGGGTGCCGGTGCGCGAGGCGCTGCGGACCCTGGAGTCCGAGGGCTTCGTGACCACGCGCCGCCACGCCGGTGCCTGTGTGGCCGAGCCGACCGCCCAGGAGGCGGCGGACCTGCTGGAGCTGCGGATGCTGCTGGAGCCGCTGGCGGCGTCCCGGGCCGCCCGGCGCCGCACCGACGCACACCTCAAGGTGCTGCGGGGGCTGGTCAGGCTGGGTCAGGAGCGGGCCAGGCGGGGCCAGGGAGAGGACCTGCGGGCGCTCGGGGGCTGGTTCCACGAGACGCTCGCGCAGGCCTCCGGCAGCCCCGGACTGATTGCGCTGCTCACGCAGATGCGGCACAAGGTGGCGTGGATGTTCGTGGTGGAGGCGTCGGCCCGGCCCGCGGAGTCCTGGGCGGAACACGGCGCGATCGTCGACGCGGTGGCGCGCGGCGACGCCGAGCGCGCGCGGACCCTGGCCGCGATCCACACCGATCGCGCGGCCGCCGCGCACCGGCTGAGGCGGCAGCCGGTGAGCACTTCGCAACCTGCCGTAAACATGTCGGGTGGCCGGCATTAACAGACGGCGTATACAAAGGATGGAATCGCGGGAATTCTCCGGCGCCTCATTTCTGCGCAGCGGCGGGAAATAGGTGCGGCGCGCCGCTTTCCGGGCGACCCGCATTCCCTGAATTCCGGCCGATTCCGCGAGCCGTCGCGAAGCCCGCCGGAGAACTCGCGAAGCGGTGCCCCGGCCCTGGCCCCGGACGGCGACTCCCTCGCGCGGCGGCACCGCCCCGACGGGCGGCCGGTCCGGCAGTCCGCGTGCCAACGGCGAAGCCGCGGCCCCGTGATGGGGCCGCGGCTTCGGCGCTGGTGTTCGGTGGGGCGAACCCGAAGGGTCAGACCGTCTCGGGGAGCTCTTCGAGGCCCTCGGCGACCAGCTTCGCGAGGCGGTCCAGGGCGGCCTCGGCACCCTCGGCCTCCGAGGCGAGGACGATCTCCTCGCCGCCCTGGGCGCCCAGGCCCAGCACCGCCAGCATGGAGGCGGCGTTGACGGGGTCGCCGCCGGACTTCGCGATGGTCACCGGGACGCCGGAAGCGGTCGTCGCACGGACGAAGATCGAGGCGGGACGAGCGTGCAGGCCCTCGGCCCAACCGACGTTGACGCGGCGCTCTGCCATGGTGATGCCCTTCAGGTTCTTACGGTTGTCTAGACCAGTCTCTCACGGCGCCCCGAATGCTCGGACCGACCCTCGGCCTGAATTCCTTGTTTTCGCCGCTGAACGAGCTTCCCCAGCTTGCACCGGTTCATCCCGGCTTGCCTACTGCGCCGCGCGAGCGCTGTCCGGCCCGGTCCGGCCGTAAGGTATGCCCATGACCATAGAGTCGGACCCGTCCTACCCGGCCCACTGGGAAGCCGACGTCGTCCTCCGTGACGGCGGTACCGCCCGGATCAGGCCCATCACCACCGAGGACGCCGGCCGGCTCGTCAGCTTCTACGAGCAGGTCTCCGACGAGTCGAAGTACTACCGCTTCTTCGCGCCCTACCCCCGCCTCTCCGACCGCGACGTGCACCGCTTCACGCACCACGACTACGTGGACCGGGTGGGCCTCGCCGCGACCATCGGCGAGGAGTTCATCGGCACCGTCCGCTACGACCGCATCGGCCCCGACGGCCGCCCCGCCTCCGCCCCCGCCGACGAGGCCGAGGTCGCCTTCCTCGTCCAGGACGCGCACCAGGGCCGCGGCGTCGCCTCGGCCCTCCTCGAACACATCGGCGCGGTGGCCCGGGAGCGCGGCATCCGCCGGTTCGCCGCCGAGGTGCTGCCCGCCAACACCAAGATGATCAAGGTGTTCACGGACGTCGGCTACCAGCAGAAGCGCAGCTTCGAGGACGGCTCCGTCCACCTCACCCTCGACCTCGAACCCACCGCCGAGTCCCTCGCCGTGCAGCGCGCCAGGGAACAGCGCGCCGAAGCCCGCTCCGTGCAGCGCCTGCTGGCCCCCGGCTCGGTCGCCGTCGTCGGGGTCAGCCGGTCCGGCGCCGGCGTGGGCGCGGCCGCCCTGCGCAACCTGCGCGACAGCGGCTTCCACGGCCACCTCTACGCCGTCAACGAGGCCGTCACCCGCGATCTCCTCGACGGAGTGCGGGCCTACCGCACCGTCGAGGACATCGGCGCCCCCGTCGACCTCGCGGTGATCGCGGTCCCGGCCGACCGGGTCCCGGGCGCGGTGGCCGCCTGCGGCGAGCACGGCGTGCAGGGGCTCGTCGTCCTCTCCGCCGGATACGGGGACAGCGGCCCGGCCGGACTCGCCCGCCAGCGCGAGCTGCTGCGGCAGGTGCGCTCGTACGGGATGCGCCTCATCGGACCCAACGCCTACGGGGTGATCAACACCGCCCCGGAGGTGGAGCTCAACGCCTCGCTGACCCCCGCGCCGATGCCCGTGCGCGGCCGGACCGGCCTGTTCACGCAGTCCGGGGCGATCGGGATCGCCCTGCTCTCGGCGCTGCTGCGGCGCGGCGAGGGCCTGTCGTCCTTCGTCTCCGCGGGGAACCGGGCCGACGTCTCGGGCAACGACATCCTCCAGTACTGGTACGAGGACGAGGCGACCGACGTCGCCCTGATGTACCTCGAAACCCTCGGCAACCCGCGGAAGTTCACCCGCCTCGCCCGCCGGACGGCGGCCGTCAAGCCGGTCGTCGTCGCCAAGGGCGGCCGGCACACCCCCGCCGGGCACGTCGTCCCCGGCACCCGGCTGTCGGAGGACACCGTCTCCGCCCTCCTGCGCCAGGCCGGCGTCATCCGCGTCGACACGGTCACCGAGCTGGTGGACGTCGGCCTGCTGCTGGCCTCGCAGCCGCTGCCCGCCGGACCCCGGATCGCGATCCTCGGCAATTCCGAGTCCCTCGGGGTCCTCACCTACGACGCCTGCCTGGCGCAGGGCCTGCGGCCGCTGCCGCCCCTGGACCTGACGACCGCCGCGTCCCCGGAGGACTTCCGCACCGCCCTGGCCGCCGCCCTCGCCTCCGACGACTGCGACGCGGTGATCGTGACCGCCATCCCGTGGGTCAGCGAGCACGCCCTCGCCGACGACCTGGCCGACGCGCTGCGCGAGGCCGTCGCCGAGGCCCCCGGCAAGCCGGTGGCGGTCGTGCACGTGGAACTGGCCGAGCTGGTGCGGGCCCTGTCCGCGACCCGCGGGCCCGCCGACCGGCCACCGACCCGCCCGGGCACCGACGCCGCCGGGATCCCGGCCGCCCTCACGCCCACCGGCACCGGCACCCCCGACCCGGACCGGATCCCCAGCTACCCCGCCGCCGAGCGCGCCGTCAAGGCCGTCGCGGAAGCCGTGCGCTACGGGCAGTGGCGCCGCGCCCTCGCCGACGCCGGGCAGGTCCCCGAATACGAGGACATCGACGAGGCCGGCGCCGCGGCCCAGCTCGCCGGGCTGCTCGCGGACGTCGACGACGGCGCCGTGCTGACCCTCGCCGACTGGGACGCCCGCGAGCTGCTCGCGCGCTACGGGATCCGCGTCCTGCCCACGCTTCCCGCGCCCAGCCCCGACGCCGCCGTCCGGGCCGCAGCCGTCCTCGGCTACCCCGTCGCCCTCAAGACCACCGCCCCGCACCTGCGCCACCGCGCGGACCTCGGCGGCGTACGGCTCGACCTGACGAACGAGGCCGAGCTGAGGCGCTCATACGAGGAGCTCACCGACGCGCTGGGCAAGCCGGCCGAGCTCCAGCCCGTGGTGCAGCCCATGGTGCCGCGGGGCGTCGACACCGTCGTGCGGTCCGTCATCGACCCGGCCGCCGGCGCCGTCCTCTCCTTCGGGCTCGCCGGCGTGGCCTCCGAACTGCTCGGCGACACCGCCCACCGGCTGGTCCCGGCCACCGACGCCGACGCCGCCGCGCTGATCCGGTCCATCCGGGCGGCACCCCTCCTCTACGGCTGGCGCGGCAGCGACCCCGTCGACACCCCCGCCCTGGAGGAGACGCTCCTGCGGCTGTCCCGGCTCGTCGACGACCACCCCGAGGTGATCGGGGTCACCCTGGAGCCCGTCGTCGTCGCCGTCGAGGGCGTGTCCGCCCTCAGCGCGACCGTCCGCGTCGCCCATCCGCCCGCCCGCGGTGATCTCGGCCCCCGGACGCTTCCCAGTTACTGAGCGGGTACGGCGCGGTAGGAGGGACCCCGGGGGGCCTTACCATTGACCCCATGGCGAAATCCGGTACGACGACCCAGGGGCTGCGCACGGCGATCGAGCGCAGCGGCTACTACCCGGCCCTCGTGGCCGAGGCCGTGGAGGCCGCGGTGGGCGGCGAGCCGATCTCGTCGTACCTGGTCCACCAGGAGACGACCTTCGACTCCAACGAGGTGCGCCGCCACGTCACCGTGCTGGTCCTGACCGGCAACCGCTTCATCGTCAGCCACACCGACGAGCAGGCGGCCGACGCCGGGTCCCCCTCGCCGTACGCGACGACCTCCACCGAGTCGGTCAAGCTCTCCAGCATCTCCTCCGTGGTGCTGAGCCGTGTCGTCGCCAACCCGGAGTCCTACACCCCGGGCACCCTGCCCCGCGAGGTCGTCCTGACCATCGGCTGGGGCGCGGTCTCCCGGATCGACCTGGAGCCGGCCGCCTGCGGCGACCCCAACTGCGACTCCGACCACGGCTACACCGGCAACTCCACCGCCGACGACCTCAGCCTGCGGGTCAGCGAGGCCGGCGACGGGCCGGAGGCGGTGCGCCAGACCCTCGTCTTCGCGCAGGCGCTCAGCGAGGCGACAGCGGCCACGTCCTCCTCCTCCGCCCGCTGATGGCGTACTCCGCACCGCAGGACTGGACCGAGCCGGAGCTGCTGGACCTGGCCGGCGCCCCCGTCCCGGAGTACGGAGCCGGGTCGCTCGCCGACCTGCTGCCGACGCTCGTGGCCGGGCAGGGCGTGCCCGGCTACACCGCCGCCATCGCCGAGCTGACCCCGGCCGACCGCAACTGCGTGTTCCTGGTCGACGGCATGGGCTGGGAGCAGATCAAGGCCCACGCTGACGAAGCCCCGTACCTGGCCTCCCTCCTCGGCAGCTCGCGCGGCGGCACCGGGCGCCCGATCACCGCGGGCTTCCCGGCGACCACCGCCACCTCCCTGGCCTCCGTCGGCACCGGGCTGCCGCCGGCCCGCCACGGCCTGCCCGGCTACGCCGTGCGCAACCCGGCCACCGGCGAGCTGATGAACCAGCTCCGCTGGCAGCCGTGGGCGCCGCCGAAGCCGTGGCAGCCGTACCCGACGGTCTTCCAGGAGGCGGACAAGGCCGGTGTGGCGACCGCGCAGGTGTCCTCGCCCGCCTTCCAGACCACCCCGCTCACCAAGGTCGCCCTGAGCGGCGGCACCTTCCTCGGCCGGATGACCGGCGAGGAGCGGATGGACCTGGCCGCCGAGCGCCTCGCCGCCGGCGACCGCTCGCTCGTCTACACCTACTACAGCGAGCTCGACGGGGCCGGCCACCGCCACGGCGTGGACTCCGACGCCTGGCGCGGCCAGCTGATGTACGTGGACCGGCTCGTCCAGCGGCTCGCCGAGCAGCTGCCCGCGCGCACGGCGCTGTACGTGACCGCCGACCACGGCATGGTCGACGTCCCCTTCGACGAGGACTCGCGGATCGACTTCGACGAGGACTGGGAGCTCGGCGCCGGCGTGGCCCTGCTGGGCGGCGAGGGCCGGGCCCGGCACGTGTACGCGGTGCCGGGGGCGGAGGCCGACGTGCTGACCGTGTGGCGCGAGGTGCTCGGTGACCGCTTCTGGGTCGCCGGCCGCGAAGAGGCCCTGGACCTGGGCTGGTTCGGCCCGCCGGGGGAGTGCGACGAGCGCGTGCTCGGGCGGATCGGCGACGTGGTCGCCGCCGCCGCGACCGATGCCGCGATCACCGCTTCGCGCAACGAGCCGAACGAGTCGGCCCTCGCCGGGATGCACGGCTCCATGACCGCGGCGGAGCAGCTCGTCCCGCTGCTCGAAATCCGCACCTGACCGCCTCGCTCAGGCCTGCTCCCCCCAGCCCCGTCACCTCCACCCACGATCCGAAAGGTCCCGTACCTCCCATGCCCGAGCTGGTGTTCTTCTCCGGAACGATGGACTGCGGAAAGAGCACTCTGGCGCTCCAGATCACGCACAACCGCTCGGCCCGCGGCCTGCAGGGCGTGATCTTCACCCGCCAGGACCGCGCCGGTGAGGGCAAGCTGTCCTCCCGCCTGGGCCTGGTCACGGAAGCGGTCGAGGTCGCCGACGCCATGGACCTCTACGCCTACCTCGTGGGCGAGCTCTCCCAGGGCGGCAGGGCGGACTACGTCATCGTCGACGAGGCCCAGTTCCTCGCGCCGGAGCAGATCGACCAGCTGGCCCGGATCGTCGACGACCTCGACATGGACGTCTTCGCCTTCGGCATCACCACGGACTTCCGCACGAAGCTCTTCCCCGGCTCGCAGCGCCTGATCGAGCTCGCCGACCGCATAGAGCAGCTCCAGGTCGAGGCCCTGTGCTGGTGCGGAGCCCGCGCCACGCACAACGCCCGCACGGTGGGCGGCGTGATGGTCGTCGAAGGCGAGCAGGTCGTGGTCGGGGACGTGAACCGCCCGGCCGAGGAGATCGGCTACGAAGTCCTCTGCCGCCGTCACCACCGCCGGCACATGACCTCCGCCGCGGCCCACGCCGCCGCCCTCTCCCCGGACGTCCTCCCCGTCAACAACCCCTGACCGGACCGGTCAGGAGGGGCGGCGGCGGGCGCCGATGCCCTGGGGGTCGGGCGTGCGGGCCAGGGTGCGGCGGGCCGGGTCGGTGTACGCGCGGTCGACGGACTCCCGCAGCAGGGCCAGTTCGGTGTCGACGGCCGGGCGGGACGCGGCCGGCACGGCGCCTAGGAGGCTTTCCAGCAGGGCCCCGAGCCGCCGGCAGATCTGGAGGGACGAGGTGCCGTACTCGCGGATCTCGGTCACGGCCAGCTGGAGGTAGTCCACCCAGTCCCGGCCCCGGACCACCAGCCGCGGGGTGCCGTGACGGTCGCCGAGCACGTAGCGCTCGCGCAGGCCGGTGCGGCCGACCGTGTGGAGGAACGCCTCGATCTGGTTGAGCACTTGGACCGCGGTGGTCGGGTCGTTCACGGCGGGGGAGAGCGCCCGGACGGCGATGTCGACGAGCACCCGCAGCGCGAACGCCGGGTCCTGCTCGATCGTCCGCTCGGAGCCGAAGGCGATCAGCCCGGTCACCCGCCGCGGCTCCGGGGCCGACGACCCGCCGTGGACCTCGACGACGACCCCGCCCGGCGGTACGAAGTCCCCGACCAGGCGGGTGACCACGAGGACGCAGTCGTGGCGCGCCGCCAGGGCCGTCAGCCGGTCCGCGTGGACGGCCTGGATCACCCCGCCGCGTTCGGACCGTACGTACGCCACCGGACCGCCGTCCGCCGGCGGTACGGTGTCGCCCGCGCGCGGCGCGGCGCCGAGGACGGCGGCCTCTCCGCGGACCAGGACCGTTTCCCCCATCCGTCCGACCAGTTGGGCGATGGCCACGGGCCGGAGGTTGTGGGTGAACCGGTTGAGGTAGACCAGCAGCAACAACAGGCTGACGGACACGGCGGCACCGGCAAGGGTGATCCCGAGGTCGGGCACGGAGTCCGACTCGATGGTGCGCAGCAGGGCGAAGGAGAAGGAGAAGGTCCCGGTGAAGGTGGCCAGCACCGCCTTCTGCAGCCGGTCCCGGTACCACAGGCGCATGTAGCGCGGGGACAGGGTGCCGGTCGCCTGCTGGACGACGAGCACGCCGATGGTGACGACGAAGCCGAGCAGGGCGATCATCGCGCCGACGATGGCGGTCAGCACGCCGCTGGCCGTCGAGGCGGAGTACCGCCAGCCGGCCGGGAGCCCGGTGGTGTCCACGGTGACGGCCCATTCCGCGAGCAGTACGCCGAGGAGCAGACCGAGCAGCGGCACGATCCAGAGGCTGGCCTTCGTGTACTGCAGCAGCCGGAAGCGGGAGGCCCAGGACATCAGGGGGCGCGGCGGGATTCCGGTCGCCCGCCGGGCGGCGTCGTACGTCGGTGCGGCACAGGTGACCTCCGGCCTCCGGTTCGCGGTTCGGGACGGCCTTCAGGCCCACGGTAAGGCCGCCCGGCGCCCTCCGCACGCCGCCGCCGGGCCTCCGCAGGCCCACCTGCGGAGCCAGGGTGCTCCGCAGGACCGGCCGGACATTCCTGCCTAAGCTGACTGTGTGACATCGGCGAAAGGCGTACCCGATGGACGAGTACCCCCTGATCGAGAACCACGGCCTGATCGGTGATCTGCAGACGGCCGCCCTGGTGACCACCGACGGGACGATCGACTGGTTCTGCTGTCCGCGCTTCGACTCGCCGAGCGTGTTCGGGGCACTGCTGGACCGGGAGAAGGGCGGGCACTTCAGGGTCGCCCCGCTGAACACCACGTACACGACGAAGCAGTTGTACCTCCCCGACACGGCCGTCCTCGTGACGCGCTTCATGACCGAGTCGGGCGCCGGCGAGGTGGTCGACTTCATGCCGCCGACCGGGCGGACGGCCACCGACCGGCACAGCATCGTCCGCATGCTCCGGTGCGTGCGCGGCAGCATGACCTTCGAGGTCGACATCGCCCCGCGGTTCGACTACGGCCGGGCACCCCACACCCTCCACGCGACCGAGCACGGCGCCGTGTTCGTGTCCGAGGGGATGGAGCTGACCGTTCACGCCGTCCGCGAGCAGGAGGACGAGCGGCTCCTGACCGGTCTGTCGAAGGAGCACGACCTGCACTTCTCGCTGACCCTGCAGGCCGGCCAGCAGCGCGGCCTGGTACTGGAGTCGGCGGCCGGCGGGCCGCCGCGCGAGATCCTGCCCGCCGCCTTCGACACGATGTTCGCCGACGCCGTCGGGCACTGGCGCACCTGGCTGCGCCAGTCCCGGTACACCGGCCGCTGGCGGGAGGCCGTCGAGCGCTCCGCCATCACGCTGAAGCTGATGACGTACGCGCCGAGCGGCGCCCTGGTGGCCGCGCCCACGGCGGGGCTGCCCGAGCAACTGGGCGGCGAGCGCAACTGGGACTACCGGTTCACCTGGATCCGCGACGCCTCCTTCTCCGTGTACGCCCTGCTGGGCCTGGGTTTCACGGAGGAGGCGACGGCCTTCATCGGCTGGCTGCGCGACCGGGTCAGGGAGAAGGCCGGCAGCGACGGGGACACCGGCCCGATGAACATCATGTACCGGGTCGACGGCTCGTCCGACCTCTTCGAGGAGACCCTGGAGCACTGGGAGGGCTACCAGGGCTCCCGGCCCGTACGCATCGGCAACGGCGCGGCCACCCAGCTGCAACTGGACATCTACGGCGAGGCGCTGGACAGCATCTTCTTCGCCCACCAGCACGGGATCCAGCTGGACCACCGGGCCTGGACCTCGCTGCACACCCTCCTCGACTGGCTGACCGACCACTGGGACCAGCCCGACGAAGGCCTGTGGGAGACCCGGGGAGGCCGCCAGGACTTCACCTACGGCCGGGTGATGTCGTGGGTCGCCTTCGACCGCGCCCTGCGCCTGGCCGCCTCCAGCGGCCGGCCCGCGGCCAGCGGCCGCTGGGTCGAGGCCCGCGACGCGATCTACGAGCAGGTCCTCCAGCGGGGCTGGGACCCGCAGCGCAAGGCGTTCGTGCAGCACTACGGCAGCGACGTGCTCGACTCGGCCCTGCTGCGGATGCCGACGGTCGGCATCATCACCCCCGACGATCCGATGTGGACGTCCACCCTGGAGGCGATGGACCGGGAGCTGGTCACCGACAGCCTCGTCTACCGGTACAACCCCGAGGCGTCACCGGACGGGCTGCGCGGCTCCGAAGGGACCTTCTCGCTGTGCACCTTCATGTACGTCGACGCGCTCGCCCGCGCCGGACGCATCGACCAGGCGCGGCTGGTGCTGGAGAAGATGCTCACCTACGCCAACCACCTGGGCCTGTACTCGGAGGAGATCGACCTGACCGGGCGCCAGCTCGGCAACTTCCCGCAGGCGTTCACCCACCTGGCGTTCATCGACGCGGCCATCACCCTGGACGCGAACCTCAACCGGGCTCGGGCCCGGGCGGCGTGAGCGGTGCGGGACCGAGCAGGACGAGGAGGTCCCCCTCCGCCGGGGTGACGGCCCCGGCCTCGGAGACCGGGACGAGCCCGCCGTCGGCCCGCACCACGAACAGCGTCTCGCAGTCCGCCGGGACCGGCAGGCCGGCCGGCTGCACCAGGTACCGGGCGCCCTGCCGGTGGCGCTCGGCCAGGACGTGCCGGACCAGGCGGGAACCGAAGAGGACGTCGCCGCCCGTGTAGGGGGCGACGACGCCGTGGCTGGTGTGCGGGGGGCCGACGCGGTAGACGGGGCCTTCGACGTTGCCCTGCACCATGACCGAGGCCAGGGCGTTGAAGTCGTCGTCGTCCGTGAGCAGGAAGACGGCGGTGACGCCCTCCAGCCGTGCGCGCGGATTGGTGGCCGTTGCCAGCAGCTCCCCGTGCGCCAGTTCGATCCCGGCGTCCTTGATCCGCTCCCGTTCGTCCTCGTCGCCCGCCCACATGAGGACGTCGAGCCCGGCCGACCGCAGCGCCTTCCCCATGTCGACGACCCAGCGGTCTCCGCCGACCAGCAGGGGGCGTGTGCGGGAGGGGCGCACGACGCCCAGTCTGCGGGCCACGGGGCCGGCGGTCAGCGCGTAGAGCAGGACCGTCCCCACGATCACCAGGAAGGTGACCGGGAGGATCTTCGAGGCCCCGGGCAGGCCCTTGTCCGACAACGTGGCGGCGAAGGCCGAGGCGGTGGAGGCCGCGACGATGCCGCGCGGCGCCATCCAGGCGAGGAAGCCCCGCTCCCCCCGGGTGAGACCTGAGTTTCTGGTGGACAGGAAGGCGATCGCCGGCCGCAGGACCAGGACGAGGAAGGCGATGAGGATGAGGGAGGGGAGGAGCACGGGCGTCAGGGACGCCGGGGTGACCGTCGAGGAGATCGAGACGAAGAGCAGCCCGATGATCAGCTGGACCAGCGTCTCGAAGAAGGGGCGGCGGGCGGGCATGTCGAAACCGGGGAGGTTGGTGACGGCCAGCCCCGTGACGATCGCGGCGATCAGCCCGGTGTCGTCGCGGACGATGTCGCAGCCGGCCGACACCGTGATCACCACGGCCAGCTGGGCGAGCGTGCCGAGCGTCTCGCCGAGCCGCATGATCCGCAGCGTCAGCCACAGCAGGGCGACGCCCACGGCCCCGCCGACCAGGCCGACAGCCATGCTGATCAGGAACTGGCCGATCTGGTAACCGCGGCCGATGTCGATCCGGTGGGAGGAGGAGACGGCGTGGAAGACGAGCGCGCCGAGGATGCCGCCGATCGGGTCGATCAGCGTCCCTTCCCAGACCAGGATGCGCCGTACCTTGTCGGTCGGCCGCACGTACTCGAGCAGCGGGCCCACCACCGTCGGGCCCGACACCACGAGGATCGTGCCCAGCATCGCGCCGGTGGCGAGCGACATGCCGAACAGGGCGGGGGACACGAAGCCGACGGCGAGGAAGGTGCCGAGGACGCCCACCGTCAGCAGTCTGCCCACGATGCCCCGGGTGCGGCCGGTGAGCTGGCGCAGGTTGAGTCCGAGACCGGCGTCGTAGAGGATCACGGCCACGGACAGGGACACCAGCGCGTCGAACTCCGCTCCGATGAGCCGGTCCGGGTGGATGACGTCGGTCAGTGCCCCCGCGACGAATCCGGCCGGCAGCAGCAGGATCAGCGCCGGCACGCGCAGCCTGTTGGCCAGGATCTGCGAGATCGCGGCCAGCGCCACCGTCAGGGCGATGCCGAGGAGGATCTGGTCCTCGCTCACGGGGCCGGCGCCCCTCGGACGCGGCCCGACGGGGGCCGGCGGCCGTCAGCCCCCATCGGTGCCCTCTCCCGGTTCGACGGCGCCGCGGCGGAGGTCGGCGTCGGTGAGCGACTCCAGCTCGCCGTGCGTGTCCAGCCAGTACAGGAGGGCGACGGCCGGGGCGACGATCACCACGGCCACCAGCGTGACGAACGCCAGCCAGGTCAGGGTGGAGGGGGCGCCCGCGGCGTCGGCCACGGTCAGCGAGGTGGGGATGAGGTAGGGCCGCTGGGCCATGCCCCAGGCGAGGACCGCCGCCGCGACGACCCCCACCGCCGCGACGCGTACCCAGGTGCCCGGCGGGCGCAGCAGCAGCCAGGCCGTGGCGAACGTGGCGGCCACGGCCAGGAGGACGAACAGCAGCCCCATGCCGTGGGTGAGGCCGTGCCAGATGTGCGGGGCGTCCGAGCGCGTGACGAACAGCGCGACCACGGCCAGCACGGCGACCACGGCCAGCGCGGCCAGCGCCCGCCCCCGGAAGTGGTCGACCAGATCGGGTGCGTCGAAGCGGCGGGCGTCACCGGAGAGGAACACGGCGCCGAGGAAGGCCGTCGTCGCGATGGCCAGCAGCCCGAACACCAGGGAGGTCGGGTTGGACCAGGCCTCCGCCGAGGCCTCCGTACCGAGTGCGACCCGCCCCGAGGCGACCCCGCCGACGGCGGCGCCGAGGAAGAAGGGCGTCACGAGGGAGGACAGGGCGAACAGGGCCCCGAACAGGCGCCGCCCGGCGATCCGCCGGGAGGCCTTGCGGAAGGCGAAGCCCGCGCCGCGCAGGACCATGCCGACGGCGGCCAGGGCGAGCGGCAGCCACATCGCGGAGAACACCGTCTGGAAGAAGACCGGGAACCCCGTCCACATGATGACGAAGATGAAGATCAGCCAGACGTTGTTGACCTCCCACACCGGAGCCATGGCGTGGTCGATGAGCCACCGGGGGCGCTTGCCCCGCTCCGCCCCTCCGGCCGTCAGGTCCCAGAAGCCGGCTCCGTAGTCGGTGCCGCCGGCGCAGGTGTACGCGGTCACGGCGAGCAGCAGCACGAAGGCGATGACGTCGGCGGTCACGGGCGGCCGTCCCCGGACGCGGACGGGACGGGCGAGCGAGGTCCGTACGGCGTGTCCGCCTCCGGCTCCTCGCCCGGCCCCCCTGCCCCCTGTTGCGCGTCGGCGAGCCGCCATCGGGTGCGCATCTTGAGGAGGACGGCGAGGAACGCGCCGAAGACGAACACGTACACCACGATCACCAGCCCGAACATGATCCACAAGGTCGTCGAGCGGGTCGCCGTGACCGCCTCGGCGACCCGCATGTTCTGGTAGACGATCCACGGCTGGCGTCCCACCTCGGTGGTGACCCAGCCGCACTCCACGGCCACGACGGACGCGACGCCCGCGCAGGCCGCGCTGCGCCAGAACCACTTGGAGGCCGGCAGCCTGTGGTGCCGCCACCACACCAGCGCGTACCAGAGGGCGAGCAGCACCAGCACGGACCCGATCACGACCATGAGGTCGAAGGCCCAGTGGGCGATGGTCGCCTGGGTGGCGTTCGGCCGGTCGCTCGCCGGGACGGAGGACAGCCCCGTCACCTTGGTGTCCGGGCTGAAGCCGGCCAGGATGGAATCGAGCTGGGGGATCTTGATGCCGCCCGAGATGGACCCGTCCGGATGCAGACGGCCGAACAGGTACTCGGGCATGTGGGTGTCGGTCTCCCAGACGATCTCCATGGCGGCGAACTTCACCGGCTGCTTCTGGAACACCTGCCGGGCGATGGAGTCGCCCAGGACGAACTGGATCGGGGTGGCGACGGCGGCGACGGTGAAGGGGACGGTGAAGCCGAGCCGGTGGTAGTGGTCCCGGCGGCCGCGCAGCCAGCCGACGGCGTAGACGCCGGCCACCACGTACCCCGCGGTCAGCATCATCGCCACGACGAAGTGCCAGTACTGCGGTCCGAACATCGGGGTGAAGACGGCCTTCCAGATGTTCACGTCGACCGGGTTGCCGGCGGAGTCGAGGGAGAAGCCCCGCGGGGTGTTCATCCACGAGTTCGCGGCCAGGATGCCGAAGGCCCCCATCAGCGCGGCGGCCGGCAGCGGGAGCCCGAGCAGGAAGTGCGTACGGGGTTTCAGCCGGCGCCAGCCGTACAGGTAGACGGCGATGAGCACGGCTTCGAGGAAGAAGGCCCACGCCTCGACGCCGAAGCCGATGCCGAACACGTCACCCCACTTGCCCATGAGCCCCGGCCAGAGCAGGCCGAACTCGAAGGACAGCACGGTGCCGGTGACGACTCCGACGGCGAACTGCACCGCCATGACGGCCGACCAGCGCCGTGCCAGCAGCAGGGCAGTGGGGTCGTTGTGGCGGATCCCCCGGTAGTGCATCAGCAGGGTGATGAACGGCAGGGCCACGCCCATCGGCACCAGGATGATGTGCGAGGCGAGGGTGAAGGCCATGAGCTGTCTGGCCGGGAGCAGCTGGGCCGGGGCGTCCGCCGCCAGCAGGAGAACCGTGGAGTGCATGCGTGCCTTCGCTGCTAGAAGCGACCGGAGGGGCTGGGGCGGCTACCCGCCGGTGGCGAACCCGGGGAAGAGGGTCATTCCGCCGTCGACGTAGAGGGTGGTGCCCACCACGTAGTCCAGGAGGTCGGAGGCGAGGACGACGACCGCGTTGGCGATGTCGTCGGGATCGCCGATCCGGTCGTAGGGGATCAGCTTGAGCAGGTCCTCGCGGGCCTGCGGGGTCTCCCAGGCGCTGCGGTTGATCGGTGTCCTGATGGCTCCGGGGGCGACCGCGTTCACCCGGATCTTCTGCGGTGCGAGCTCCTGGGCCAGGGTCTCCATCATCATCTGCACGCCGCCCTTGGAGGAGGCGTAGTTGACGTGTCCCGCCCACGGGATGAGCTGGTGCACCGAGCTCATGCAGATGATCTTCCCGGCCGCCCGGGACACCTCGGGCACGACACCGCGCCGCACGAACTCCTTCGTCGCCTCGCGGGCGCACAGGAACTGTCCCGTCAGGTTGACGTCCAGGACCTTCTGCCACTGGGCGAGGGTCATCTCGGTGAACGAGGAGTCCCGTTGCAGGCCGGCGTTGGCGACCATGATGTCGATCGTCCCGAACTCCCGGACCATCCGGTCCACCATGGCGACGACCTGGTCCTCCTGGGACACGTCCGCCTCGTACGCCGCCGCGCGCACCCCGAAGGAGGTGATCTCCCGGACCACCTCCTCGGCGGACTCCTGGTCGGCCACGTAGTTCACGACCACGTCGGCGCCGGCCCGGCCCAGCCCGATGGCGGTCGCCTTCCCGATGCCGGAGTTGGCGCCGGTGACCAGCGCCTTCTGGCCCTTGAGCAGGTGAGCCGGAATCACGTCCTGCGGTGCGCCCACGGTGGAATCCACGTTGTGCTGCCTCCTCGAAGAGCGGGCTCCGGCGCGCCCCGGCCGCGGCCGGGGCGACCGACCGCCCACGTAATCACCGGCCGGTGACGGGGGCCTGCCGGGCGGGTCCCGGTTGGGCCGTTCGGCGGAGGATCTTCCTCCGGTCGGCGCAGGTGGGCGATGGGGTCCGCGCGGACACCGGGAGGGGCTCAGTTCAGCCGCGACAGGAGGTGGTCGCCGACCCGCAGGGCGTTGGCGATGGCGGTCAGGGACGGGTTGACCGCGCCGATGCTCGGGAAGAAGCTCGTGTCGACGACGTAGAGGTTGTCGAGGTCGTGGGCCTTGCAGTTGACGTCCAGCACCGAGGTGGCCGGGTCCGTGCCGAAACGGACGGTGCCCGCCTGGTGCGCGGTCGCCCCGATCGGCATGCCCTTGTGCAGGTAGATGCTGTGCGGCAGCAGGTGGTGCTCGTGCATGCCCAGGTGTCCGAGCATGCCCTGCAGCTTGTGCCTGAGCCGCCCCAGGCCCTCGATGTTGTTCTTCTCGTCGAGCGAGAGGTGGATGGCGCCGTCGGAGTCCAGGGTGACCCGGTTGTCGGGCATCGGGAGGTCCTCGCCGCACAGCCAGAAGTCGACCGCGTGGTGCGCCAGCACCTCGAAGGGCATGTCCGGCGTGATCGCGCCGGCCCAGCGCGGGGCCTCACCGTGGATCTGCTCGGCGTCCGACTTGCCGAGCATCTGGATGCCGCCCAGCGGGAAGTCCCAGTCGTCCGCGCCCAGATACCAGTCGTGCAGCGCGAGGGTCTTCTGGAACTGCGTCGGGTTGGGCTCCTTCGACACCGCCATCAGGGCCAGGTTGTTGTGCCGCATGTAGTGCCGGCCCACCATGTCGGAGCTGTTGGCCAGACCCCGGGGATGCCGGTCGTCGGCCGAGGCCAGCAGCAGGGCCGCGGAGTTGACCGCCCCGCAGGAGACGACCACGACGTCCGAGGAGAACCGGGTCTCGGACCCGTCGGCCAGCCGGACGACGGCGGCGGTGACGCTGCGCCCGGTCGGGTCGGTCTCCAGCCGGACCACGTGGGCGTTGGTGATCATCTCGACACCCGGATGTTCCAGGGCGGGCTCCACGCAGATCACCTGGGCGTCGGACTTGCCCCGCACCAGGCAGGGGAAGCCGTCCACCCGGTCGCAGCGGATGCACACGCTGGAGGGAACGGCCCGCCCGTCGGCGTCCTGGACGAGGTCCACCCCGATGGGCAGGTGGAAGGGGTGCAGCCCCCGCTTCTCCAGGTCGTCGCTCAACTGCTGGATGCGCGGCTCGTGTTCGACGGGCGGGTAGGCGTACTGCGCGCTCACCGGCCCCTCGCCCGGGTCCTCGCCGTGCCGTCCGTGGACGAGGTAGAGGTGCTCGGCCTGTGTGTAGTACGGCTCCAGGTCCTCGTACCGCAGCGGCCAGGCGGGGGAGATGCCGCCGTGGTGCCTGATCTCGCCGAAGTCCTCGGGCCGCAGCCGGAAGAGCGCGGCCCCGTAGAACTTGGTGTTGCCGCCGACGTAGTAGTTGACCTCGGGCGGGAACTCGTTGCCGTGCTTGTCGAACCAGAACTCCGGCGCCCGGTACTTGCCCCTGACGAACACGGCGGTGGATTCCCAGTTGTCCCGCTCCCGCGGCAGGTAGCCGCCGCGTTCGAGGAGGAGCACGCGCTTGCCGGAGGGCGCCAGCCGGTGGGCGAGGGTACCGCCCCCGGCGCCGGTGCCGATGATGATGACGTCGTAGTGGGGAGAGTCGCCCACGTCGACCACCGTCCTTGGGCTCGTGGCCCCGCCCGGCGGGCCGGGACCTGTCACTCCGCGGAGCGGAGGCCAAGCATTCCCACCCATTCGAAGCTAGCCGCCCTTGCACCGGACGGCGACCCGGCCGGACGGCGACCCGGCCGGACGGCGACCCGGCCGGACGGCGACCCGGCCGGGCGGACCCCGGACGCGGGCCGCCGTCACAGCACGGCGATCGGGTTCACGGGGGATCCGGTGGCGCCCGGCAGGCGCAGCGGGGCGACCACGCACAGGAAGCTCCAGCGGCCGGCCCGCGCGCAGGCCCCCGCCAGCTCCTCGAACTGCAGGTAGTCCATGAGGTGCACGCCCATCGCGTGCACCGCCAGGACGTGCACGGGGAAGGCCACGTCCGCCACCGCGCTGGGCGCGGTGTCGTTGTTGCCGTCGCCGCCCAGGACGGCCACTTCCCGCTCCGCCAGGAACACCATGGCCTCCGGGTGCAGCCCGGCCCTGGCCCGGGCCGCCTCCCACGCCCCCAGCTCCCCGCGGCGGCGCCGGTGACCCACCCGGACGAGCAGCAGGTCCCCGGGGCCGACCCGGACGCCCTGCGCGTCCTCGGCGGCCGTCAGGTCCTGCGCCGTCACGTGGTCCCCCGGCTCCAGCCAGGGCACGCCCCGCAGCCGTGGGACGTCCAGCAGCACCCCCCGCCCGGCGATGCCCTCCCGGACCAGGTCCACGGAGAGCGAACGGACCTCCGCGGCCGTCGCGTCGACGGCCGGGACGCCGTCGTAGAGCTCGCCGTCGTACAGCACGTGGTTCAGCGCGTCGAGGTGGCTGTCCGCGTCGCCGTGGACGTTCATCGCGAACCGGTCGAGCGCGAAGTGCAGTCCCTCGGCCCCGGCCTCCCCGGGGGCGGGCCCGGTCATCCGGTGCTTCGCCGGCTCGGGGTTGTCCGGGCCCGGCCGGGTCTCGATCGGCGCGGCCAGGGACACCGTGCGGCCGAGCCGGACCTCGGCCGCGGCCGCCGCGACGCGGGCGGGCGTCAGATGGCGCAGCGCCCCTCGCCGGCCGCCGTGCCCACTGCCGTGCGCACCGCCGTGCGCTTCGGGCCGGGCCGCAGCGCGCAGCCGCTCGTACAGCGTCCGGAAGTCCTCCCCGCTCATGGGCCGCGCGACGGGCGGCTGCGGCCGCCGGGTCATCGGATCGCCGCCCCGCCGAGGGTCACCCATGGGCGCAGGCCCCAGCGGAGCACATGGCCGGCCCCCGGCTCCAGGACGGTGAGGCCGGTACCGGTGCGGAAGGCGTCCGCCGGGCACGACATGGCCTCCACCGCGACACCGCGCCGGCGCCGCTCGGGCTGCCCCAGGGTGTCGCCCGTGTAGACCTGCACGTACCCGGTGCCCTCGCCGAGCCACAGGTCGGTGCCGCGCTGCCCCGACGGGTGCGCCAGCCGGACCACGGCCCGGCCGGCCCCGTCGCGTTCGAGTCCGGTGAAGGCGGTGTCCAGCGCCATCCCACCGATGGGACGGGCGGTACGGAAGTCGTACTGCGTGCCCTCGACGGGCTCCTCGCCCGTCGGCAGGCCCTCGTCGTCGGTGGTCAGCCGGTGGCCGGCGGGCACGGTGAGCAGCGCCGTGTCGACGAGATCGGTGCCGACCGTGAGGTACGGGTGCTGCCCCACGCCGTACGGGGCCCTCGCGGTGCCCGCGTTGACGGCGCTGACCAGCACCTCCAGCCCGTCGTCGGTGAGCCGGTACTCGGCGGACACCTCCAGCAGGAAGGGGTACCCGGGCTGCGGATGGAGGGTGGTGCCGACCCGCACCCCTTCGTCGGAGCGGGCGAGCAGCCGCCACGGGACCCAGCGCAGCAGCCCGTGGATCGCGTTGTGCCGCTCCGGCTCGCTCAGTGGGAGTTGCAGGTCCGCGCCGTCGAAGCGGTAGCGGCCGCCGCCCACCCGGTTGGGCCAGGGCACGAGCAGCTGCCCCCGCCCCGAGGTGACCGGCTCGTCGGCGGCGAACCCGTCCAGCAGGGGCACGCCGTCCGCCTCGTAGTGCCGCAGGGCGCCGCCGAGTTCGACCACGACGGCTCGCTGCCCGCCGCGGCGCAGCTCCCACTGCTCACCGGTCGGGCCTGCGGACCGGGGTGTCTGCTCGGACACGGGAGCCTCCTCGGACGGTGCGGACGGTGCGGACGGTGCGGCCGGGTCGGCGAGGCCCAGCAGGGAGAGCGCGGCCGCCACCACGGCCCGCGGCGGCTGGTCGATCTCGACGACCACGGGGTGCTCGTCGGGCTGCGGTTCCTGGAGGTCGGCGAACTGGCTGTCCAGCAGGGCCGCCGGGAAGAAGTGGCCGTGCCGTGCCTCCAGGCGGGCCCGGATCAGCTCCCGCGTACCGTGCAGGTACAGCAGACGCACGCCGGGCCGGCCGTGCAGCAGCCGGTCCCGGTAGGAGCGCTTGAGCGCCGAGCAGGTGACGACCGCGGGCCGGTGCGCGGCGGCCTCCTGGTCCATCCAGGCTCCGATCGCCGCCAGCCAGGGGGCCCGGTCGGCGTCGGTGAGGGGATGACCGGCGGCCATCTTGGCGCGGTCGGCCGGGGAGTGGAACTCGTCCGCGTCCCGGTGGGGCCAGCCCAGCCGGTCCGCGAGCAGCCCGGCCACCGTGGTCTTGCCCGAACCGGACACGCCGACGACGAGTATCAGCGGAGTCGGCTGCCCGGCTTCCGCCGGCATTCGGGCTCAGTCCCCCGTGAGACCGGGTGCCGTGCACAGCGCCCAGACGATCAGGCCGTCGATCGCCAGGAGCACCAAGGCCCAGAACGGCGTGTACGGCAGCCACATGAAGCTCGCCACCATGCTGAGGCCCGCCAGTGCCAGGCCCACGATCCGCGCCCACAGGGCGCCCCTGATCACGGCGAGTCCGGCGAGGAGGACCACGATGCCCAGGACGAGGTGGATCCAGCCCCAGCTCGTGAGGTCGAACTCGTAGGCGTAGTGCGGGGTGGAGATGAAGAGGTCGTCCTTGGCGATCGCGGAGATCCCCGAGAACAGCATCATCAGTCCGCCGAAGACCATCAGGAACCCGGCGAAGAGCAGCCAGCCGTTGCGGGCGCCGAAGCCGTCCCTCCGCGCGGCCGGGGCAGCGCTGTTCGGGCGGGCTCCGCCCACGTGACTCGTCATGACACGCTCCTTCCCATCCGGACCCGGCGGGCGCATACCGCTCACGCCGGTCACTTCGTGGCGGGGGCCGGTGCGCCGACCGCCCTGCCCACCGGGGGAACCTCGGGCCCGGGCGGCAGCAGTTCGGTGACCACGAAGGCGACCACGGCCGAGATGATGACGACGGGGATCATCGCTCCGCTGCCGAGCAGCAGGACGACGAGCACCACACTGCTGACCGGCAGCCGCAGCGCGCAGACGGCCGCGGCCGCCATGCCGGCCGCGAGGCCCGGTACGACTCCCAGCCCGGGCAGCGGCGCGAACAGCACACCCGCGGCGGCGCCCAGGAACAGGGCCGGGAAGATGGGGCCGCCGCGCAGGCTGCCCAGGCAGAGCGCGTAGGCCGCGCCCTTGCACAGCAGGACGGCGATCAACGCCCCGATGCCCCAGGCCTGTGGGTCGGCGGCCAGACTGCCCATCACGGCCTGGCCCGACGAGGCCACGTCGACGGGGGAGTTGCCGGTGACCAGCGCGTACAGGGCGCCGAAGGCGCCGGCCGCCACGGCGCACACGGTCGTGTGGGCGACGGGCCGCCTGGCCACGTACACGGAGGCGTACCGGCCGCCGGCCAGCACCATGTGCATGAAGACGCCCATGACGGCCGCCAGGACCACCGACCACAGGACGTCACCGGCGTCGAGGCGGGGGAAGGGGGCGTTCAGGTCCAGCGTCAGGCTGCCGGACGACAGGCCCGTCCAGCGGCCGAAGCCGGTGAAGACGAGCTCGCCGATCCCGCTGGAGAGCAGGGCCGGCAGCATGATCGCGAAAAGCTGCGGTCCGCCCACTCCGGCCACCTCCATCAGCAGCACGGCGCCGACCAGCGGATTGCCGAAGATCGCGGAGATGGCCGCGGCGGCTCCCGCCGCGGCCAGGATGACCGTGCTCTGCGGGGTCGCCGGCGCCTGGGCCAGGTCCCTGAACAGCAGCGCGAGCCCGCCGCCGAGCGCGATCAGCGGGGCTTCGGGGCCGAGGGTCGCACCGAGCGGCAGACTGAGGACCGCCGCCAGGACGACCCCCGGCAGCGCCGCCGAGGTGGCGCCGCCGGCGTGCAGCCCGGACGCGGGGATGTGCCCGCCCGCGCCGGGCAGGCGGGTCACCACCAGTCCGACCAGGACGCCGGCGACCAGCAGCAGCGGCAGCGGCCACCACCAGGGCGGCTGGTTCCAGCCGAGCGCCTGGGGGAAGTCGGCCCACATCACGTGCTCCAGCTCGTGGAGCGCGACCAGGAACCAGAACGCCGCGAGGGAGACGGGGATGCCGATGAGGGCGCACAGGACGAGCAGCTTCAGGTAGCCCGGCGTGCGCAGCATGTCCCGCAGCCGGTCGCCCTCCGCGGGTTCCTCGGCGGTGGCCGGTCCTGGGGTACGCGGTGCCGTCATGGGGTCATCCCCTTCCGTCCCCCGTGACCGACCTGCGTCTCAGCCGAGGAGTCTGCTCTTCTGCTGCGCGAACTCCTCCTCGGTGAGCAGCCCCTGGGCCTTCAGCTCGCCCAGCTTCTGCAGCTGGTCGAGCTTGCTGCTCATGTCGTCGCCGGCGGGCGGGGCCGCGGGCGGCGGGGGCGGCGGCGCGGCGGCGGCCTGCTGCTGGTACGCCTGCTGCTGTTCGGATTCCTGCTGGGACCAGCGGCCCGCCTGCCGCCGCGAGACGCGGTTGGACACCGCGGTGGCGGTTCCGGCCACGACGGCGGTACGGGCTACACCGCGAAGAAGTCCGGGCATGGAGCGTCATCTCCCTGGTTGCCTAGGGGCGGACGGCCGCACCGCGCGTCCGGTCCGCGAGTCGTCACGTGCCGCCGGTCGGGCGTCCGGGCCGCTGCCCGCCGCACGCGGCTCGGGCTCACGCCTCCATCGCGTCGAGCGAGGCCAGCAGTGCCTGGACGGGAATCCGGCCGCCGGCCACGAGCTGCGCACCGCCGCGCCGCAGGGCGCGGGCGAACGGCGCTGCCCAGACGTTCTCGTACACCAGGATCCCGGCGGAGTTGCCGGCCTCCAGGGCGGCGCCGGCCTCGTCGATGTCGTCCTGGCCGAGCAGGCCCGAGGCCGCGCCCTCGAAGACGGTCAGGTCCATCTCGCCGCCGCCGGCGTCCTTCAGCTCCAGGGCGACGACCGAACCATCGGCGTCCTTGCGGACGAAGACCAGGTCGAGGATGCGAATGATGCCGCGATCCACGAGATCGACGAGCAGGGGCAGGCCCTCGCCGGTCATCCTGTTCCCGGGGAACTCGACGACCAGGTAGTCGACCGGCCCCATCGTTTCGATGTCTTCGCTGATCTCCTCGCTCATCACCACTCCTCATGTGCGATGCGGTGGGGGTGACCGCGCCGTGAGCCGCCACACTGCGGGGCAGCCCACCAGCTCATTGCAGCACCCCCACGACGCCTCCGCACCTCCGGCCGACGGCCGCGACGGCCGCGCGTGCGCCGCTCCGTGAACGGCGTATGGCAGTCGTGTGTCGGGCCCCGGCGGTCCCTTCACCCCGCCGCGCGCTGCGCCTACGGTCGTACTCGAAGCGCCACCACGACCGTGTGCCCGAGTGGCCCAGGGGCCGGACTGCAAATCCGGTGACGCGGGTTCGAATCCCGCCACGGTCTCTACGAAGGAGGGTCCGCCCGGTTCCAGTCCATACGGGACCAGGGCAGGGCCAGGGCCTCCCGGCACGCGACCTGCCGGGGGGCCAGCGAGCCGATCGGCACGGCCTCGCGGTGCCGCGCGTACACGGTGTCCACGTAGCGGTGGCCGGTGTCGGCGGCGACGAAGACGACCGTGCGCTCCGGCGACCGGGCCCGCTCCCAGCGGGCGGCGAGGTAGCCCGCCCCCGTGGACAGTCCGGCGAACACCGCGTGCCGGCGCAGCAGGTCGACGCTGCCGGCCAGCGCCGCGTCGAACGAGATCCAGTGGAGCGTGTCGTACGCCGCGTGCCGGACGTTCCCGAAGGGGATGGAACTGCCGATCCCCGCGATGATGATCTCGGGGTCGGCGACGTGCCCGGCCCCGAAGGTGACGCTGCCGAAGGGCTGTACGCCGACCAGCTCGGTGCCGGGCGCGTCCTCGCGCAGGTAGTGGGCGAGGGCCCCGGTGGACGCGCCCGAGCCCACGCCGCCGACGACGGTGAGCGCCTCGCCGCCCGTGGACGTGCGGACCAGGTCGGCCACGGCCCGGTAGCCGAGGTAGTGGACGTCGTCGTGGTACTGCCGCATCCAGTGGTACCCGGGGTGTTCGGCGAGGATCTCGTGGACGCGCTCCACGCGCCGCTTCTGGTCCAGCTTCAGGTCGCTGCACGGCTCCATCTGCTCCAGCGTCGCCCCGAGGACGGCGAGTTGGGTGCGCAGGGTGTGGTCGACCGTCGTCGAGCCGACGATGTGGCAGTGCATGCCGTGCCGGTGGCAGGCCAGGGCGAGGGCGTACGCGTAGATCCCGCTGGAGCTGTCCAGCAGGGTGTCGCCGCGCCGCACCACTCCGGTGTCGAGCAGGTGGCGGACCGCGGCGAGGGCGGAGACCACCTTCATCGTCTCAAAGCGCAGGCAGACGAGCCGGTCGTCGAGGCGTATCAGATCCGGTCGGCCGATGGCCTCCGCGATGTGCTGGTCCACTCGGGGACTCCTTGGGCATGGGGGGATTCGGGGAGTTGGGGAAGGTCGTGAACGTTCGGGTGGCGGGGATGCCGTCGCTCTCCAGGGCCCTCACGCAGCCGCGGATCCGGTGGCGCAGCCCCGGGGCGGCCGGGTCCAGGAGCAGCCCGGCCACCGCGCCGCTGTGCGCGATCTGGACGCCCACGGCCCCGAGCCGCCGGCCGATGCCGACGAGCGCGTCGAACTCCGGGTGGCACAGGACCCGCTGCCCGCGCCGGGCGCTGGCGGTCGCCACCCGGCCGAGCAGGCCGGCGTCGCCCGTGGCCACGGCCCGCCGCAGCAGCACGCGCAGCCGCTCGAAGGCGCGTACGTCGTGGTCGTCGTGCACCCGGGCCGGGAGGGAGAGGGTGTCCACGGGGGCGCCCCCGCCCAGCGCGCAGCCCACGACGACCAGCGGCGGCAGGTGGCGGCCGAGCACCTCCAGGACCCGCCCCTCGCGCTGGGCGAAGAGCACCGGGCGGGCATCGAGCATCAGCGGGTCGCAGGCCAGCTCGGCACGGACGGCGAGCCGGGCGACGGCGGCGGCCGGGAGCCGTGTCCCGTACGAGTCGGCGACGGCGCGGACCACCGCGATGACGTCGCTGGTGGAGCTGCCCATGCCCAGGCCGACCGGGATGTCGCCGGAGAGCCGCAGTTCCCCGCCGCAGGGCGGCTCGCCGCACCGCCGGGCGCACTCCGCGACGGCCAGGGCCGCCGCGCGGGCGGCCTTCGTACGGTCTCCGGGCCGCACGGTGAGCGCCTCCGGCGGGGTGCCGGGCCGCCGGGTGAACTCGGCCCGGCTGCCCGGGCCGCCCATCGGCAGGGTGACCAGGCCGGCGCACCGGCGCCCGGCCGCGTCGAGGAAGGTGCCCTGGAGGATCTCGCCGTGGTGGCAGGAGGCGTGTCCGGCACCGCGGCGGTCGGTGCCGGGGCAGTCCCGGCGGGCCGCCGGGATCACGCCGGACCCGCCGTCCGGTAGCGGTACAGCGTGGTGGGGTCGGCGCTGAACTGGGAGAAGGGGAAGGGCTCGGCGGACACGGCGGTCACCCCGGAGCCGAGGAAGGCGCGGGCCACCGCGCTGCCGCTCTGGGCGTAGACGACGAGCGGGATCCCCCTGGTACGGCAGCGGTCGAGGATGGTGTCGAAGGAGCCGTTGCTGAGGGTCATGCCGGTGGCGACGACGGCGTCGGCGCGCTCCAGCACCTCGTGCATGTCACTGGTGACGGGGTCGCCCCACTGGGTGGCCCTGAGGTTGAAGTCGCAGGGCAGCGGCTCGCCGCCGCGCTCACGGATCGCCGCGACCAGCGGGTTCACCACCCCGATCAGGCCGACCGCGGCGCCGCTGTCGATGTCCAGCAGTCCGGCGATCGCCGCGTCACGGGCCCTCGCGCGTACCTCGGGGGTGCCGGCGGGCAGGGTGACGGCCTCCGCCCCGGAGTCTCGGTGCGGGCGCTGCCGGGCGAGGTAGGCGTCGAGGGCGGCGATCCGCAGCGGTCGCGGCGCCTCGCGCAGCAGGACGTCGAGCGGGGCGCCGGAGGAGTCGCGGCAGACCGCCGGATCGATCTCGCCGGCCTCGAAGGCACAGCCGCCGAAGGAGTCGCCGAGGCGGACCAGGACGTACTGGTTGAGGTAGGTCGTGTCGCCGCCGGCCAGCCGGGTGCCGTGGTGGATCCAGAACACGCTGGTCGCCACCAGCTCGGACGGCAGCGGGCCGTGCCCGCCGGCCAGTACGTCCTGGATCAGGGCGTCGACGGTCGCCGCGGGCGCGGTCCGGGTCTGGATCCGGGTCTGGTTCGTCATGGGGTTCCTTGTCGGTGTGCGGATCGGTGTGCGGATCGGGGCGCGGGGTCGCGCAGGGGCCCGCGGTAGCTGACCGCCGGCCGGCCCAGGGCGTCGGCGGACAGTTCGGCGTCCACTTCGAAGACCCGGGCGAGGTTCTCGCAGGTGAGGACGTCGGCGGGGGCGCCGGAGGCGACCAGCAGACCGTCGTGCACGAGCAGCAGCCGGTCGCAGTGGCGGGCGGCCAGGGTGAGGTCGTGCAGGGCGACGAGGACCGTCCGTTCGGCGCCGGCGAGGAGCTCCATCAGCTGCAACTGGTGTTTGACGTCGAGGTGGTTGGTGGGCTCGTCCAGGAGCAGTCCGTACGGCTGCTGCGCGAACGCGCGGGCGATGTGGGCCCGTTGGCGTTCGCCGCCGGACAGGCCCTTCCAGGGGCGCCCGGCGAGCCCGGTGAGTCCGACGCGGTCGAGCGCGGCGGCGACGACGGCCCGGTCGTACGCGTCCGGTCCGCGCCAGCGGTCGCGGAAGGGGGTCCGTCCCAGTCCGACGACGTCGGCGACGCGCAGGTCGGTGTCGAGGGCGGAGTCCTGTGCGACGAAGGCGACCCGGCGGGCGATCCCGCGCGCTCCCAGGTCCCGTACGGGCACCCCGTCGTAGCGCACCGTACCCGCGTCGGGCACGCGCAGCCCGGCCAGGCAGCGCAGCAGTGAGGACTTGCCCGAGCCGTTGGGGCCGATCAGCCCGACGGTCTCGCCCGGTGCGATGTCCAGGTCGACCCGGCGCAGGACGGGCGTGCCCGAGGCCGACCAGCTGAGTCCTTCGGCGGTGATCCTCACAGTTCCCCCCTCCTGCGCAGGACGAGGAGGAAGAGCGGGACCCCGATGAGCGCCGTGATCACGCCGACGGGCACCTCCCGGGGGGCGAAGGCCACCCGCGCCAGGGCGTCGGTCCACACCAGGAACACCGCGCCGGCCAGCGCCGCGTGGGGCAGCAGCACCCGGTGCAGCGGTCCGGCCAGGAAGCGCACCCCGTGCGGGACGATCAGCCCGACGAAGCCGATGGCTCCGACGGTGGCCACCGCGACCGAGGTCAGCACGGCGGTCACCACGAGCAGCAGCATCCGGGTGCGCCGTACGCCGATCCCCAGGGAGGCGGCGGTGTCCGCGCCGAAGGCGAGCCCGTCGAGGGCGTTCGCGCACAGCAGGGCGGCGGCCAGCCCCAGGGGCGTGACGACCGCGCAGACCACCACGGCGTCCCAGCGGGCCGGGGCCATCGAGCCCAGCAGCCAGTGGGTGACGGCGCGCGTGGTGTCGGCGTCGGCCGACGCCATCAGGACGAGCGAGGTCAGCGCGGTGAACAGCTGGCCGACGACCACCCCGGTCAGCACGATCCGGACCGAGTCCAGCCCGGTGCGGCGCAGCAGGAGCAGCAGGCCCGCGAAGGCGAGCAGCGCCCCGGCGAGGGCGCCGCCGGTGATGCCGAGGGTGCCGGCGCCGAAGCCGAGGACGACCACGGTGACCGCGCCCGCCCCGGCGCCCGAGGAGACCCCGAGCAGGTACGGGTCGGCGAGCGCGTTGCGCGTGACGGCCTGGAGCACCGTCCCGCAGACCGCGAGCGAGGCTCCGACCAGGGCGGCCATCAGGACCCGGGGCAGGCGCAGGTCCCAGACGAGCGAGTCCAGCAGCGGCGGCAGCGGTTCGGTGCCCAGCCCGAGCCGCGCCCCGAGCACCCGGCCCAGGTCGGTCCATCCCACGTCGGCGCTGCCGATCCGGGTGGCGGCCGCGACCGACGCGGCCAGTACGAGCCCCTGGGCGAGCAGCATCCCCGTCCGCGCCCGCGCCCGGGGTTGCGGGAGCGGCGCGTACGGAGCGGCGGCGGCCGCCCCCGGCGCTCGGGCCGCCGGATGCAGCAGGTCAGCGAACATACCCGAGGTCCTTCATTCCGGCGGCCAGCAGGCCCAGGGCGTGCACGGAGCGCACGGAGGGGTCCAGCTCGATGCCGGGCACCTCGATGATCCTGTTGTCGCGCACCGCCGCCAGCCTGGAGACCACGGGGTCCTCGGCCATCGCCCGGCGCTTCTCGGCGGCGCTGTCACCGGGCCGGCCCCGCTCGGACAGGTCGCCGATCACGATGAAGTCCGGTTCGCGCTTGGCGACTTCCTCCCAGGACACCTCCGGCCAGTCCTCCTCCATGTCGTCGAAGGCGTTCCGCGCGCCGACGATCCGGCTCATCTCGCTGGGCAGCCCGGTCCGGCCCGCGACGTAGGGCATGCCGTTGAAGACGGAGTAGAGGTAGACGACGGTGGGCCGCCCGCCGTTCGGGGCCGTGCCGGAGGCGCCCTCGGCGGCCTTGGCGACGGCGGCGCGCTGCTCCCGGGCGAGCGCGGCGGCCCGCTCCTCGGCGCCGAATGCCTTGCCGAGCTGCTCGTAGTCGGAGAAGAGCAGTTCGAAGGGGGACTTCCCGGCCTCGTCGTCCTGGGGGCAGTCCACGGCGCTGACGAAGGTGGGGACCCCCAGGGCCGCCAGTTCCTCGCGGGTGCCCGCCCGGTCCTTCGTGTAGAGGTCGGCGGAGCCGGCCACCACGAAGTCGGGTGTCGCGGACCGTAGTTGCTCACCGGTGGCGATCTTCGGGGCGATCACCGGGACCTTCGCGTACGCGTCCCGGTACTGCGCGGGGATCTTCGTCTTCAGGTTGGCGGTCCCGGCCATCCGGTCCTGGAGGCCCAGTTCCAGCAGGGTTTCGGTCGAGGTCTGGTCCAGGGTGACGGCGCGCTCCGGGGGTCGTTCGAAGGAGAGCTGACGGCCGCAGCTGGTGACGTCCGGCCGGGCGGCGGCCGCGCCCTGCGGGCCGCGGCCGGTGGGGGCCGAGCAGCCCGCGGCGACGGCCGTGGATACGAGAACGAGGGTCAGGGCGATGCCGGTTCGGGCGCGGTGGCGCATGGGTGCTCCGGTCTGGGGAGGGCTGTGTGGGCGTGGGTGTGCACCGGGCAGGAGTGCCGCGTTCACAGAGTACTGTAATGGTTATCGTTTTCATTAATGGAATGAGGAGCACCACATCGTGGCGACCACACCTGCCCCCACGAAGTCCAAGAGCCGTCCGCCGGGGCCGCGTTCCGTCCTGCGCGACATCGCCTTCCTGCGCCTGTGGGCCGGCACCACCGCCTCCGGACTCGCGACCTGGGCCCTGCCCTTCGTCCTCGGTCTCGCGGTCCTGCAACGCGAACTGGGCGCGGCCGGCCTCGGCCTCGTCCTCGCCGCGCGCACCGCAGGCTTCCTCGCCGCCGTGGCCGTCGGCGGAGTGCTGGCCGACCGGCACTCCCGCCGGGCCGTGGTCCTCTGGTCCGCCCTCGCCGCCGCGGCCGCCGCCCCCCTCCTCGCCGTCGGACTCGGCCGCTCGCTCCTGCTGATGACCGTGGCCGCCGCACTCGCCGGCGCCGGCCAGGGCGCCTGCCGCCCCGCCTTCCAGGCGCTCACGGCCGAGGTCGTCGACCCCGGCCGCAGGCAGCAGGCCAATGCCGCGACGACCCTCGCGGTACGGAGCTCCACCTTGGCCGGGCCCGCCCTGACCGCGCTGCTCGCGGCCTTCGTCGACGTCGCGACCCTGCTGCTGGGGATCGGCCTGCTCTGGCTGGTCGCCGCGCTCCTGCCGGGCCGGGGCGGCCCCGCCGCGGCCGGCGCACCGGATGCGCCCCGGCCGCAGCGCGCCTCGCTGCGCGCCGAGTTCGTCGACGGCATACGCGAGGCCCGCCGCCACCCCTGGTTCCTCGCCGGACTCGGCGCCCTGACCGCCGTGATCGCGCTGGGCTACTCCGCCACCAGCGTCGCCCTGCCCCTGATCAGCCGCGACCGCTACGCCACCGAGTGGGTGCTGGCCGCCGCGACGACCGCCTACACCGTGGGCGCGCTCGGCGGCGCCCTGCTCACCGCCCGCCTCCGGCCGCGCTCCCAGGGCTGGGTCGCGTTCGCGGGCCTGGCCGCCTACGGCTTCGCACCGCTGAGCCTGATGCTCCCGGTGCACCCGGCCGTGGTGATCGGCGCCTACGCGCTCGCCGGCATCGGGATCGAACTGTTCAACGTGCCCTGGTTCACCGCCACCCAGCGCGAGGTCGCCCCGGACAAGCTCGCCCGGGTCTCCTCACTGGACTTCCTGGTCTCCTACGGCCTCGCACCGGTGGGCCTGGCCCTCATCGCCCCGGCCATCCACACCTTCGGGGTCACCCCGGTCCTCGGCGCGTGCGCCGCGGTCTGCTTCCTCGTGCCCGCGGCGGCCGCGCTCGTGCCCACCGCCCGGCACTTCGGGCGGCCGGTGCGGCACGACGCCTGAGCCCGCCCGCGCCGCGCAGGGGCGCGGCTCAGGACCGCGAGCGTACGAGGGCGAACACCGCACCCTCCGGGTCCGCCACCGTGGCCTGCCGTCCGCGCATGCCCTCGTGGGGCGGATCGACGACGCGCCCGCCGAGTTCCCGGACCCGGAGCGCGGCCGCGTCGGTGTCCTCCACCTCGAAGTAGGCCAGCCAGTGCGGGCCCCGGTCGTGCGGCAGTGACCGGCCCACGCCGTGCACGGCGGCGACGGGACGGCCCGCCAGGTTCAGGGTCAGGTGGTCGAAGTCGTCCGAGGCGGTGGCGTGGGCCTGCGCCTCGTGGCCGAATACGTGCTCGTAGAACTTGCCGACCGTCGAGGTGTCCTGGGTGATCAGCTCGTGCCAGACGGGGGTTCCCGGCCCGCCGTGCGGCCGGGGGCCCAGGCCGGGCTGCGCCTGCCACAGCCCGAAGACCGCACCCAGCGGGTCCGAGCAGATCGCCACCCGCCCCGCGGCGCCGGCGTCCAGCGGTCCCACCGCGACCGTGCCGCCGCACGCCCGGACCGATTCGGCGGTCGCGCCGGCGTCGTCCGTGGCCAGGTACGTGGTCCAGGCCATCGGAAGGTGTCCGTCCGGCGGCATCTCGCCGATCCCGGCCACCTCGTGGCCGTCCAGCACGGCGCGGACGTACGGGCCGAGCTGCTCGGGCCCGGGCACGTACTCCCAGCCGAACAGGTCGGCGTAGAAGTCCTCGGTGCTCCCGAGGCCGTGCACCATGAGGCTCACCCAGCACGGGGTGCCGGGCGTGCGCCGGGTTGCTTCCGCTGCCTCGGTCATGTCAGCCGTCTCCTCCGTCGTGCCGTCACCGGTGCTGATGGTTCCACTCCGGCGGACGCGGCGCGCCCCGACCGCGCCGCATTCCGGCGGTCCGGACCGGAGTTGACCGGATCAGGGTGCCCCGCTGATGACGGCCCTGTTACGCGGGTGGTGGGCGGGGAGGAAGATGGCCGCCATGACTGCGAAAACTGCGATCCTCTCCGCCGCCGAACTGAGGGACGAGCTGGCGGGCGCCCGGCCGCCGGTCCTGCTGGACGTCCGCTGGCAGCTGGGCGGCCCCGACCAGCGGCCCGCGTACGAGGCAGGGCACCTGCCCGGCGCCGCGTACGTCGACCTCGACCGCGAACTGGCAGGTCCGGCCGGGTCCGGCGGGCGCCACCCGCTGCCGGACCCGGAGGCCTTCGGCGCGGCGATGCGCAGGGCCGGGGTCACGGCCGACGCGCCCGTGGTCGTGTACGACGGCGGCCAGGGCTGGGCGGCTGCCCGCGCATGGTGGCTGTTGCGCTGGACGGGTCACCCGAACGTGCGAGTCCTGGACGGCGGCCTGGCCGCGTGGACGGCATCCGGCGGCGCCCTCACGGCTGAACGAGTGATTCCGGTTGAGGGCGATTTCAAGCCAAACCCCGGGGCGCTCGGGCTGCTCGACGCCGACGCGGCGGCGCTCCGGGCGCGCGAGGGCGTCCTCCTGGACGCCCGGGCGGGGGAGCGGTACCGCGGCGAGGTGGAGCCGATCGACCCGGTGGGCGGCCACATCCCGGGTGCGCTGTCGGCCCCGACCACCGAGAACGTGGGCCCCGACGGCCGCTTCCTGCCGGCGGACGCGCTGCGGGACCGCTTCGGGGCGCTCGGCGCGTCGAAGGGCACACCGGTGGGCGTCTACTGCGGCTCGGGGGTCTCCGGAGCCCATGAGGTGCTCGCCCTGGAGGTGGCCGGTATCGAGTCGGACCTCTACGCGGGCAGTTGGTCGCACTGGTGCACGGACCCGTCCCGCCCGGTGGCCACGGGCCCGGACCCCGAATAGCCGGAACGGCGGGACGGGCGCGCTCGCCCGTCCCGCCGTCCGGGCGGGAGCTACTCCTGCTTCTTGCGCCGGGTGCCGAAGACGATCTCGTCCCAGCTCGGCACCGCCGCACGGCGCCCGGGGCGGACCCCGTCGGCCTCGGCCTGCCGGTCGGTGGTGCCGGTCAGCCGGTCGCGGTGGCCCGCCACCGTGCGGGGCATCAGGACGTCGGCGTACGCGGCGCCGGCGCCGGCCGACGCGGCGGGCGCCGGCGGCTCCTCCGCCTCCGGTTCCGTCTCCGTCGGTTCGGTGCGTTCCGGTACGACCATGTCGCCGCGGAAGCTCGGTACCGCCTCCAGCAGGCTGGTCAGCGTGTCCCGTTCCTCCTCCGGCTCCGGTACGGGCGCGGGCCGGGGCTCGACCCGTTCCAGCTGCCGGTCCAGGGCACGGTCCAGCGGCCGGTCGCGCGGCAGGCGCGCGATCCTCGGCACGAAGGGGAAGCTCGGCTCCGGCGTCGCCGGCAGGTCCTCCGACTCGCCGATGAGCGAGCGCGCCTCGTCGTCCACGGCCACGACCAGCCGGCGCGGAGGGTCGTAGGTCCAGCTCGCCGAGTGCGGCTCGCCGGCGACCCGGTAGACCAGGAGGACCTCCCAGGTGCCGTCGTCGCGGCGCCAGGAGTCCCACTGAACGGATTCCTTCTCGGCCCCGCGCAGGGTCAGACGTTCCTGCACGGCCTCGCCGAGCTGCGGTCCGGTGTTCTCGCCGGGGCGGCGCACCGGGGTCTTGCGGGCGCGTTCGGCCATGAAGGCGCGCTCGGCGAGCACGGGACCCTCGAAGCGGCGCACGCGGTCGACGGGGATGCCGGCGAGTTGGGCGACCTCCTCCGCGGAGGCACCGGCTCGTATGCGCGCCTGGATGTCGCGGGGACGGAGGTGGCTCTCGACCTCGATCTCGATCTGGTTCAGGCGCGCGCGGTCGTTGCGTACGGCAGCCCGAAGCCGCTCATCGATCGGAAGCGTGTACTCCGTGCTGTCCGCAGCCTTGAGCACCAGTCGTGTGCCGTCATTGGAGACGGCCACGACACGCAGTTCGGGCATGGGGACCTCCCGGGTGGTGCCTGCCGACGTCACGTGCGTCGCTGCTTCCGCTAGTCGAGTGTGGCCTGCCCGGGTGCAGCCTGCCACAACCTTGCCGAGTTAAACCGGCGTGTCGGGCATGCGCCCTTGATCGCCGTTATGGCACGGTTACCTGTTGAGCACGCACAGTGACCGGACGGTTACTGTGCGCAGCAGGATCCGTGCCATGCCGCGGCATCGCCGGTCTTCGAGTGCCGCTTTCCGTCAGCCGGCCCCCTCTCCCGGGTCCGGACATCCGAAAGGAAGGACAGCCCCAGGGCTCGCCACAGTACTCCATTCGGGCCACCTGGGTGGACCGCCGCGCCGCCGAAGTTTCCCCGGACGGCGGGAGTTGGGCTGCCCGCTGTCGGGTCCCACCTGCGTCCGCGGCCTGATTCCGGGTGTCCTGCTTCACAGAATCACCCGAAACGGAACTATCCCCTTCGCTCAGCTGTCAGTAACTGCTGAAAGCGGAGAAGCGCGAGAGGTCGGGCACACAGGGGATGGCGATGGGTCGGAGGACGACGCGCGAGGTGGAGGCCGAACCGGGGGACGAGAAGCTCGACCTGAGCGTGGCCCAGGTCGCCGGATCCTCCCTCGCCACCGTCGCGGCCGCCCTGCTCGCCTCGAAGATGGGCGTCTACGGGACCATCCTCGGCGCCGGTGTGGTCAGCGTCGTCGCCGCCGCCGGCGGACCCGTCATCCAGCACCTCTTCCGGCGCACCGGCGACCGGCTGCGCGGGAGCGCCCGCCCGAAGGCCCGTCAGGTGCCGCCGTCCTGCGGGGCCCCCGGCCCCGCGGGGGCCCGGCCCGCCGCGCCCGGCGAGGAGTTCGGCGAGGAGTTCGGCGAGCCCACCGTGCACGGCACCCGGATGCGCGGGTGGAAGCGCACCGCGGTGGCCTCCGGCGCGGCCTTCGCCATCGCCATCGGCGGCCTCGGCACCTACGAGGCGCTGGCGGGCACCTCCGTCAGCAGCGGCGGCGGCACGCTCTTCTCCGGCGGAACCCGCACGGCGGGCCGGGACCGGCCCGCCCCGCCGGAACGCGGTCCGGCCGAACGCGGTCCGGCCGAACACGGTCCGGCCGACGGGGAGAAGGAGCGGCGGGGCGGTGCCGAGAGCCCCGCTCCGGGCACCTCCCCCAGTCCCTCCCGTCCGCACGGCGACCGGAGCCCGGGCCCGGGCCCGGACCCCTCGCACTCCGGGGACCCGTCGCCCGGCCCCTCGTCCTCGACGCACGGGCCGACGCCGGCCCCCACCCCGCCGGACCCGGCCCCGACCCCGAGCACGGACCGCACGACGCCGAGCGCCGCTTCCTAGGCCCCCAGCACGCGCCGCAGGTAGTCGTTGCCGAAGACCCGGTCCGGGTCGAGGCGGTCGCGCAGCGCGGTGAACTCGCCGAAGCGCGGGTAGACCCGGGAGAAGTACTCCGCGTCCCGCGTGTGCACCTTGCCCCAGTGCGGACGCCCGCCGTGCGAGGTGAAGATGTGCTCGGCCGCGGTGAAGTAGGCCTGGTACGGGGTGCCCTTGTACATGTGCACCGCGATGTAGGCCGTGTCCCGCCCGGAGGCCGTGGACAGAGTGATGTCGTCCGCCGGAGCCGTCCGCACCTCCACCGGGAAGCTGATCCGCAGCCGGGAGCGGTCGACCATCGCGCGCAGCTCGCGCAGCGCCCCGACCACCGCCTCGCGCGGAAGGGCGTACTCCATCTCCACGAACCGCACCCGGCGCGGGCTGGTGAACACCTTGTACGGGATGTCCGTGTAGGTGCGCGCCGACAGGGCGCGGCTCGCCACGCGGGCGATGGAGGGGATGGTGGCGGGGACCGCGCGGCCCAGCGAGTTGACGGCCTGGAAGAGGCCGTTGGAGAGCAGCTCGTCCTCGATCCAGCCGCTCACCGGTCCGGGCGGGGCGGCGGGGCCCTGGCTGCGGTTGTTGCGCTTGGTGTTGCAGTTGCCGGTGTGCGGGAACCAGTAGAACTCGAAGTGCTCGTTCTCCGCGAAGTGCTCCTCGAACTCGGCGGTCACCCGGTCGAAGCCCATGGGCTCCTCACGGGCGGTCAGGAAGAAGAGCGGCTCCACGGCGAAGGTGATCGCGGTGACGATGCCGAGCGCGCCGATGCCCACCCGGGCCGCCGCGAAGACCTCGGGGTTCTCCTTCTCGGAACAGGTCAGCGCGCTGCCGTCGGCCGTGACCAGCTCCAGGGCGCGGATCTGGGCGGCGATGGAGGCCGAGTCGCGGCCGGTGCCGTGGGTGCCGGTGCTGGTGGCGCCGGAGACCGTCTGCTCCATGATGTCGCCCATGTTGGTGAGCGAGAGGCCCTCTGCGGCGAGGGTCCGGTTGAGGTCCTTCAGGGCCGTGCCCGCCGCCACCGTGACGGTGCCCGCGGCGCGGTCGATCGACCGGATCCCGGTCAGGGCCTGCGGTCGTACGAGGACCCCGTCGGTCGCGGCGGCCGCGGTGAAGGAGTGGCCGGTGCCGACCGCCTTCACCCGCAGCCCGTCCTCGGCGGCCCTGCGGACCGCCTCCTGGAGCTCCCCGACCGAGGCCGGGGTCACCACGCGGGTGGGCGTGGCGGTGACGTTGCCCGCCCAGTTACGCCACGCGGTGGCCGTGCTGCTGTTCCGTGCTGTCGCCGTCCCCATCGGTTGCTGGCTCCTCCCCTTGCGCCGGCCTCGTCAGCCGGCGGTATCCCGCGAACGCCACCGCCGCCGCGGCCGCCCCCGCCGAGATGGAGACGACGTACCCCGTCCGCGCGCCGGCCGCGTCGACGACCCAGCCGGTCACGGAGGACCCCAGCGCGATACCGACCGCGAGGCCGGTGCTGATCCAGGTCATGCCCTCGGTCAGCTTCGCGTGTGGTACGTGCGCCTCGATCAGGGCCATCGTGGTGATCATCGTGGGAGCGATGGCGAGGCCCGAGACGAAGAGCGCCACGGCCAGAAACGGAAGGTTCCCGGCCAGTAGGAGGGGGATCATACTCACGGCCATCGCACATACGCCCAGTACCCAGCGCAGTTCCGTCCGGCCCTTGAGGTGGAGCAGGCCGAAGACGATGCCGGCGAGGCAGGATCCGGCCGCCCAGATGGCCAGGATGAAGCTTGCGGAGGACTTGTGGCCCTGCTCCTCGGCGAAGGCCAGCGTGGACACGTCGATCGAGCCGAAGATCGCGCCGGTCGCCACGAACGTGGCCGTCAGGACCTGCAGGCCTGGGGAGCGCAGGGCCGAGGTGCGGTTCCCGTCCTGGGCGCGCGGATGCGGCGCGGGCTCGGTGGCGCGCTGCGCGGTGAGCAGCCACACGCCGACGAGCAGGCAGACGGCGGCGATCAGCGGACCGGCCTCGGGGAACCAGGTGGTGGACAGTCCGATGGCGAGGATCGGGCCGAAGATGAAGCACACCTCGTCGACGACGGACTCGAAGGAGTACGCGGTGTGCAGTTCGCGCGGGGAGTCGCGGTAGATGACGGTCCACCGGGCGCGGACCATCGATCCGACGCTGGGCACGCAGCCCGCGACGGCCGCGCAGACGAACAGGGTCCAGTCGGGCCAGCCGTTCGCGGCGGCCACCAGCAGCAGGGCGACCGCGGCCACGCAGATCAGGGTGGCGGGGCGGAGCACCGCCCGCTGCCCGTGCTGGTCCACCAGCCGGGACACCTGCGGGCCGATCACGGCCGCGGCGAGGGCGAGGGTGCCGGTCAGGGCGCTCGCCATGGCGTAGCGGCCGGTGATCTCGGAGATCATCGTCAGGATGCCGACGCCGACCATGGATATCGGCAGGCGGCCGATCAGGCCGGCGGCACTGAACCCCTTGGTGCCGGGGGCCGCGAATATCGCGCGGTAGGGACTGGGCAAGGGGGCCCTCCGTAAGGGACGTGATCGGCCCGTACAGGTTACGACGGCCGACCGGGCACCGCACGGGAGAGATTCCGCGAACCGGAACTTAGGTTCACCTTACCTGTGCCGGTGTCCGCGTCGCGGACAGGGTGGTTCTCTCCGGAGCGGGCCGGGTGGCAGGATTCGAGGCATGTCAGACCAGCTCCCCCCGCCCGCCGGCGGGCCCGCCGCCCCGTACGACGCCTTGCTGCTGCTGTCCTTCGGCGGCCCCGAAGGACCCGACGACGTCGTGCCGTTCCTGGAGAACGTCACGCGCGGGCGCGGCATCCCGCGCGAGCGGCTCAAGGAGGTCGGGCAGCACTACTTCGGCTTCGGCGGGGTCAGCCCGATCAACGCACAGAACCGCGCGCTGCTGGAGGCGCTGCGCAAGGACTTCGCCGAGCACGGGCTGGACCTACCGGTCTACTGGGGCAACCGCAACTGGGCCCCGTACCTGACCGACGTGATGCGGGAGATGGCCGCCGACGGACGCCGCCGCATCGCCGTGCTGGCGACCAGCGCCTACGCCTCGTACTCGGGCTGCCGGCAGTACCGCGAGAACCTCGCCGACGCGCTGGCCACCCTGGCCGAGGAGGGCGTGGAGCCGCCGCGGGTCGACAAGCTGCGGCACTACTTCAACCACCCCGGCTTCGTGGACCCCATGATCGAAGGCGTGGTGGCGGCGCTCGCGGAACTGCCCGAGGCGGTCCGGGAGGGCGCGCACCTGGCCTTCACCACGCACTCCATCCCGACCGCCGCCGCGGACACCTCCGGCCCCGTGGAGGACCACACCGGGGGCGGCGAGGGCGGCGCGTACGTCAAGCAGCACCTCGACGTCGCCAAGGTGATCGCCGACGAGGTGGCCGTGCGGACCGGCGTCGCGCGTCCCTGGAAGCTCGTCTACCAGTCCCGCAGCGGCGCCCCGCACATCCCGTGGCTGGAGCCGGACATCTGCGACCACCTGGAGGCCCTGCACGCCGAGGGCGCGCCCGCCGTGGTCATGGTGCCCATCGGCTTCGTCTCCGACCACATGGAAGTCCTGTACGACCTGGACACCGAGGCCACGGCCAAGGCGGCGGAACTGGGCCTGCCCGTCGCGCGTTCGGCGACCGTGGGAGCCGACCCGTCCTTCGCCGGGGCCGTACGGGAACTGGTGCTGGAGCGTGCCGCCAAGGAGCGCGGGGAGCCGGCCGAGGAGTGCTGGGTGGGCATGCTGGGCCAGAGCCATGACCTGTGCGCGGTGGGCTGCTGCCCGGCGCGCAGCCCCCGGCCGGCGGCCGCGGGCGCGGACAGCCCGTACTAGCCGTACGAGGAAGAGGAACCGTGATTTCCGAAGAGCTGAAGGCCGAACTGCTGGACGTCGGCATGGAGGCCGCCCGGCAGGCCGGGGCTCTGCTGCGCGACGGCCGGCCCGCCGACCTGGCGGTGGCGGCGACGAAGAGCAGCCCCATCGACGTGGTGACCGAGATGGACATCGCGGCGGAGAAGCTGATCACCGGCATCCTCGCCGAACGGCGGCCCGAGGACGGGCTGCTGGGCGAGGAGGGCGCGGACACCCCGGGGACGAGCGGGGTGCGCTGGGTCGTCGACCCGCTGGACGGCACCGTGAACTACCTCTACGGACTCCCGAGCTGGGGCGTGTCCATCGCCGCCGAGTACGGGGGCGAGACCGTGGTCGGCGTCGTGGCGGCGCCGATGCGCGGGGAGGTCTACCACGCGGTCCTCGGCGGCGGGGCCTGGCTGGGCACGGCCCGCCTCGCCTGCCGCCCCGCGGCCCCGCTGGACCAGGCGCTGGTCGGGACCGGCTTCGCCTACGTCCAGACCCGGCGGGCGCACCAGGCCGACGTGGCGCAGCGGATCATCCCGCTGGTGCGGGACATCCGGCGGGGCGGTTCGGCGGCGCTGGACCTGTGCGACGTGGCCGCGGGGCGGCTGGACGGCTACTACGAGCGCGGCCTGAACCCCTGGGACCTGGCCGCCGGCGAGCTGATCGCCCGCGAGGCGGGGGCCGTGACCGGCGGCCGCCCGGGGGAGCCGGCCTCGGGCGAGCTGGCGCTGGCCGCCAGTCCGGCCGTCTTCGCCTCGCTCCAGCCGCTGCTGGAGGAGGCCGGGGCCTGGCACGACTGACACGTGCGGTGAACGACGTGGACCCCGGCCGCCCCAAGGGGGCGGCCGGGGTCCACGTCGTCTCGGAGTCCGCGCTCGGCAGCCGGGCAGGAGCCGGTCAGCGGCCGGTCAGCAGGCGGGCACGGCGGCCGTGACCGGGACGCCGTGCTCGGCGGCCAGACGCTGGAGGTCTTCCAGCTCCGCCTGTTCCACTTCCGCGAGGAAGTCGTCGCCCGTCTCACGGGCGTGCCTGAGATCCGACTGCGTGGCCCTGATGCGGTGCAGGAGACCCGCGGTGAATGCGTCCATGATGGGTTCGCCCCCTCTTCGTGGGTCGGCGGCGGCACGTGGCTATACCGCCGTCAGGGAGTGGATGGGGTGTTCTCACGTCCTCCCCGGCACCCTGGGCCCAGAAACCTCTGAAGGCCAGGGAATCCTCACTTCCGCCCCGTGAGCCCCTCGATGACCCGTCTTACAGCCGGTTTACGGCTGAAACGTGCAGGATGTACGACGCAATACAGGTGTGCCCTCACGGGCTCGGAGGAAGGAAACGACGTGCGCGTACTCGTCGTCGAGGACGAGCAGCTGCTCGCCGATGCGGTGGCCACCGGCCTGCGCCGGGAGGCCATGGCCGTGGACGTCGTGTACGACGGCGCCGCCGCCCTGGAGCGGGTCGGCGTGAACGACTACGACGTGGTCGTGCTCGACCGGGACCTCCCGCTCGTACACGGCGACGACGTGTGCCGGAAGATCGTCGAGCTCGGCATGCCCACCCGCGTGCTGATGCTGACCGCCTCCGGTGACGTGAGCGACCGCGTGGAGGGTCTGGAACTCGGGGCGGACGACTACCTGCCCAAGCCCTTCGCCTTCACCGAGCTGACCGCCCGCGTGCGGGCCCTCGGCCGGCGCACCACCGTCGCGCTGCCGCCCGTACTGGAGCGGGCCGGGATCAAGCTGGACCCGAACCGGCGCGAGGTGTTCCGCGAGGGCAAGGAGGTGCAGCTGGCCCCGAAGGAGTTCGCGGTGCTGGAGGTCCTCATGCGCAGCGAGGGGACCGTGGTCTCGGCCGAGCAGCTGCTGGAGAAGGCCTGGGACGAGAACACCGACCCGTTCACCAACGTGGTGCGCGTGACGGTGATGACCCTGCGCCGCAAGCTGGGCGAGCCGCCCGTCATCGTGACGGTGCCCGGCTCCGGATACCGGATCTGACCGCGTGGCGACCACCCCGGCGCCACCGACGGCGCCACCGAAACCGACGTGGGACCCCGGCCAGCCCGAGGGTCCCTTCCCGTGGCTGAGGCCGACCATCCGGATACGCCTCACCCTGCTCTACGGCGGGATGTTCCTGATCGCGGGCATCCTGCTGCTGTCGATCATCTACCTGCTGGCGGCGCAGGCCCTGCGGCAGGGCAACGCACTGCCGTTCCAGATCGTCGGCGGCCAGGTGAAGGTCACCAGCAGTTCATGCCCCGGAGTGGTGGGTCTCGAACTGACGCCCGACCAGTTCAACGCCGCGATCGGCCAGTGCATCCTCGAACAGCGCCGGCACGCCCTGGACGACCTGCTGAGCCGCTCGCTGATGGCCCTGCTGGGCCTGAGCATCATCGCCTTCGCCTTCGGCTACGCGATGGCCGGCCGGGTGCTCTCGCCACTGGGCAAGATCACCCGTACCGCCCGCCGGGTGGTCGGCTCCGACCTGACCCGGCGGATCGAGCTGGACGGCCCGGACGACGAGCTCAAGGAGCTCGCCGACACCTTCGACGAGATGCTCGACCGGCTGGAGCGGGCCTTCACGGCCCAGCAGCGGTTCGTCGCCAACGCCTCGCACGAGCTGCGCACGCCGCTGGCCATCAACCGGACCCTGCTGGAGGTGCACCTGTCCGACCCGGGCGCCCCGGTGGAGCTCCAGCAGCTCGGCAAGACCCTGCTCGCCACCAACGAGCGCAGCGAGCAGCTGGTCGAGGGACTGCTGCTGCTGGCCCGCAGCGAGAACCAGATCGTCGAGCGCAAGCCCGTGGACCTGGCGGAGGTCGCCTCGCGCGCCGTCGACCAGGTACGGGGCGAGGCCGATGCCAAGGGCGTGGAGATCCGCGGCGAGCGCGCGCCGGCCGTCGTGCAGGGCAACGGCGTCCTGCTGGAGCGGATCGCCCTCAACCTGGTGCAGAACGCCGTCCGGTACAACGTGCCGGAGGACGGCTGGGTGGAGGTCACCACGGTGGCCGAGCACGGTCAGGCGGTGCTCCTGGTGTCGAACACGGGTCCCGTGGTTCCCGCGTACGAGGTGGACAACCTCTTCGAGCCGTTCAGGCGGCTGCGTACGGAGCGTACGGGCAGCGACAAGGGTGTCGGACTGGGCCTGTCGATCGCGCGCTCCGTGGCGCGCGCACACGGCGGCAGGATCCAGGCGATGCCGCGGGAAGGCGGTGGCCTCGTGATGCGTGTCACTCTGCCTTTGTGAGACCCCCCACCCCGTGTTCGCTTTTGGCTGAATACTTGGCCCCTGAATCCATCCGCCCCTGTGTGATCGATCACAGTGGGTGGTGTCCGGCCATGCGCGTTCGGTCACTCGGGGGCGGCCGGAACGCCCGGGAAGTCCGGGTTTCCGGCCCCCCGAATGGCGGGAAATACACGGGGTGGCGTTTGTGCAAGACGGCACCCGGACCGTGTACGGTCCCGGTCGTCATCCCAGCCAATCGCCCCTTCAGGTGGGCGGCTGGGTGTCGATTGAGTAACAGACCTTGATGTGAGGCAAAATCTCCGCCTCAGGTCGGGCACAAGTCCGGCCTCTCGTGCGTTACGTGCGCTGAGACACCGCTAACACCCAGAGGGGGAGAGCGAACAATGGCAACGGACTACGACACCCCGCGCAAGACCGACGACGACGTCGACAACGACAGCATTGAAGAGCTGAAGGCTCGACGCAATGAGAAGTCGTCCTCGTCCGTCGACATGGACGAATTCGACTCGGCCGAGAGCCTGGAGCTTCCCGGTGCGGACCTCTCCAACGAGGAGCTGGCCGTCCGGGTCCTGCCCAAGCAGGCCGATGAGTTCACCTGCATGAGCTGCTTCCTGGTGCACCACCGCAGCCAGCTGGCGCGCGAGAAGAACGGTCAGCCGATCTGTCGCGACTGCGACTGAGAGGCGTCGGCCGTGGCTGGCTCCACACCCTTTCGGAAGCGCCGCTTCCGAAAGCAAGGTGATCCGGCGGAGACGCAGGTGGTGACCACGGACCCGGAGACGGGTCCCGAAGCCCCCGGCGGCTCCGCCAGTGCGGCGCTCGTCGTGCCCTCCGCCGCCCCGGCGGCGTCGGCCACGGAGCCCGGCGAGGAATCCCGGCGCGGCCCCGGGGGCCGTCGTCTGCAAGCCGTCAAGAACGGTGTACGCAAGGGCGGTGAAGGCGTGCGCGGCGCCGCCCTCTACATCACCGACAGGATCATCGAGAACGCCCCGCGCGTTCCGATCCGGGACCTCGCGACGCTGCGCGCGCAGTTCCCCGGCCTCGGCCCCGATCAGCTCGCGGACAAGCTGATCTCGGGCGCCACCGCCGCCTCGGCGACCGTCGGGGCGAGCATCGGCGCGGCGGCCATGCTGCCCGTGCCGCCCGCGATGCCCGCCGAACTGGCGGCGGAGATCACCGGCGTCGCGGCGATCGAGCTGAAGCTCATCGCGGAACTCCACGAGGTCTACGGCCAGCGGCCGCACGGCAACCTCAAGGAGCGCACGTTCGCCTACCTGACCGCGTGGACGGAAGAGCGCGGGGTCGACCTGACCAGGCCCACGACGCTGAACGCGGCGCTCGGCGGACAGATGAAGCGCGAACTGCGCCAGCAGATCGTGAAGCGGATGATCCGCAGCCTGCCGAACCTCATGCCGTTCATGGTGGGCGCGGCGGTCGGAGCGGTCATGAACCGCCGCGACACCCGCAAACTCGCCGAGAAGGTCCGTGGAGACCTGCGCAGGCAGGCGGTGGCCTGGGAGGCCCTGCGCACCCTGCCGCCCCTGGAACGGCCCGTGGAGCCCCTTCCCGAGGCCACCAGGGCCGCCTTGGAGGGGCCGGAATACTTCACGCGCGACTGACCGCCGCCCGCGGCGCCCCCGCCGAGGGCCCGGCGGTCAGGCCGCCCGCGCCGCGCGCAGGGCCGAGACCAGGGCCTGAGGCTCGCGGGTGGAGACGTAGACGTACGGAGTCGGGTCGGCCGGGTCGGTGACCTCGACGCGGACCGCCGTCGGCACGTAGCTGCGCATCAGCATGAAGGCCCGGGTGTCCGCCTTGTACGTCCGCCAGGCGCGGGCCTCCTCGGCGTCCAGGATCTCGGGCTCGCCCAGCGCCGACACCGGGATCCGCGCGTCACCGACGGCCAGCGCACCGTTCACCACGCGCACGCGCGCGGAGCCGTACGAACTCACCAGCAGCCCGGCCAGCGCGGTACCGCCGACCAGCCCGGCCAGCAGCGGCAGCGTGCCCAGGGGCAGCAGCATCAGCGCGCCCGCGAGGCCGGTCAGTACGGCGATGCCCCACCAGGAGCGGGGGGCGGTCAGGCGTTCGTCGTGGTGCGCGGTGGAGAGCTGCATGCGCTCAAGCCTGCCACGAGGCGACCGGCGGGTAGCCGCGCGGGTAAGGTCTGCGGCTGTGAGTGGACGAAACACAGGGCTGACGCCCCCGGCCGATGCCGCCGCACCGGTCCGGCATCCCGACGCGCCGGCACCCGGCGAGCTCCTCGGTGCCCACTACGAGCACTGCTTCGGCTGCGGCGGGGGCCAGCCCCACGGCCTGCACCTGGAGGCGCGGGCCGGCGACGGAGTGCGCGTCACCGCCGAGTTCACCGTCAAGCCCGCCCACCAGGGTGCGCCCGGGCTCGCCCACGGCGGGGTGCTCGCCACCGCACTCGACGAGACGCTGGGCTCGCTGAACTGGCTGCTGCGCGTCATCGCCGTGACGGGCCGGCTGGAGACGGACTACGTGCGGCCGGTGCCCGTGGACACCGTGTTGTACCTGGAGGCCGAGGTCACCGCCGTCGCCGGTCGCAAGATCTACTGCACGGCCGTGGGCCGGATAGGCGGGCCGCAGGGCCCGGTCGCGGTCCGCGCCGACGCGCTCTTCATCGAGGTGAAGGTCGACCACTTCATCGACAACGGACGGCCCGAGGAGATCCGGGCGGCCATGGCCGACCCGGACCAGGTCAGGCGCGCACGCGCCTTTGAGGTGAACCCCTGATGTCCCTGAACAACAACGGATCCCGCCATGACGTCGACGTGCTGATCCGCCGCGTCGACCCGGAGGTTCCCATTCCGGCGTACGGGCACCCGGGTGACGCCGGCTGCGACCTGGTGACCACCGAGGCCGCCGTACTGGAGCCCGGCGAGCGCGCGGTGCTGCCCACCGGGGTGTCGATCGCCCTGCCCGACGGCTACGCGGCCTTCGTGCACCCGCGGTCGGGTCTGGCCGCGCGCTGCGGGCTCGCGCTCGTGAATGCCCCGGGGACGGTGGATGCCGGGTACCGTGGAGAGATCAAGGTGATCGTGGTCAATCTCGACCCTCGCGAGAGCGTCCGGTTCGAGCGTTTCGACCGCATTGCCCAGCTGGTTGTCCAGCGGGTCGAGAAGGTGCGCTTCCACGAGGTGGCGGAACTTCCCGGCTCGGCCCGGGCCGAGGGGGGTTTCGGCTCCACCGGCGGTCATGCGGCCGTGGCCGGATCCGGGGCTGGTCAGCAGGGTGGGAATGGCTACGCTTCGGTCGTAACCGACCGGGAAGGACAGTGACGTGTTCGGACGTCGCAAGAAGAACGACTCCGCCAATGACGGCGGCGCGGCCGAGCAGGTCGTAGACGGCGTCGCCGCCGCTGAGCAGGACGACGCGGGCGACTCGGACGGCGCTGCCGCGCCGCGCCGGATGAACCTGCCCCCGGCCCCGCGGCCCGACGGTCCGTGGGACGTCTCCGAGGTGCTCGGGAACCCGGCCGACGGCCGGGTCGACCTGGGCGGCATCTTCGTACCCGGTGTCGACGGCATGGAACTGCGCGTCGAGGTCGCCGGGGACGCGATCGTGGCCGCCACCGTGGTCCTGGGCGACAGCGCCGTGCAGCTGCAGGCCTTCGCCGCGCCCAAGAAGGAGGGCATCTGGGGCGAGGTCCGCGACGAGATCGCCGCGGGCATCACCCAGCAGGGCGGCATCATCGACGAGGTCCAGGGCGCGCTGGGCTGGGAGCTGCGCGCGCAGGTCCCCGTCCCCCTGCCGGACGGGCAGACCGGCGCCCAGCTGGTCCGCTTCGTCGGCGTCGACGGCCCGCGCTGGTTCCTGCGCGGCGTCATCTCCGGCCAGGGCGCGGTGCGCCCCGAGTCGGCGGGCGTGCTGGAGCAGATCTTCCGGGACACCGTCGTCGTCCGCGGCGACGGCCCGATGGCCCCGCGCGACCCGATCGTCCTGAAGCTGCCGAACGACGCCCAGATGGTGCCGGACGGCGTGCAGACGGAGGAGCAGGAAGGCTCCCGCTTCGGCGGCGGCATGGGCCAGCTCGAGCGCGGCCCGGAGATCACCGAGGTCCGCTGACCCCGGACGGCCCCCGCGCACAGGGGGGCGCGTCGTGTCTCGGCCGGTGGGCCCCACCCCGACGGGTGGGGCCCACCGGCTTTCGCGTGCCGCGTCCGACCGGCGCCGTACCCGCGTCAGAGATCCGTCAGGGATCGCTCCCGTACCCGCGATCGGTGCGTGCGCCGCCCGGACGTCCCCGAGAATGAGCCCATGGGACGCGGCAAGCTCAGGATCTATCTCGGCGCGGCACCCGGTGTGGGCAAGACCTACGCGATGCTCTCCGAGGGGCACCGCAGAGTGGAGCGGGGCGCGGACTGCGTCGTCGGCTTCGTCGAGCACCACGGGCGGCCGCGTACGGAGGTCATGCTCCACGGCCTCGAACAGGTGGAGCGCAGGACCCTGGCCTACCGCGGAGCCACCTTCACCGAGATGGACGTGGACGCGCTCCTCGAACGCGGGCCGGCCATAGCGCTCGTGGACGAGCTCGCGCACACCAACGTCCCCGGCTCGCGCAACGCCAAGCGCTGGCAGGACGTGGAGGAGCTGCTGCGGGCGGGCATCGACGTCGTGTCCACGGTCAACATCCAGCACCTGGAGTCGCTCGGCGACGTGGTCGAGTCGATCACCGGGGTGCGGCAGCGGGAGACCGTGCCCGACGAGGTCGTCCGCCGGGCCGACCAGGTCGAGCTGGTCGACATGTCCCCGCAGGCACTGCGCCGGCGGATGGCGCACGGGAACATATACAAGCCCGAGAAGGTCGACGCGGCCCTCTCCAACTACTTCCGGCCCGGCAACCTCACGGCCCTGCGCGAGCTGGCGCTGCTGTGGGTCGCCGACCGGGCGGACGAGTACCTCCAGCAGTACCGGGGCGAGCACGGCATCCGTTCGACCTGGCAGGCGCGGGAGCGGATCGTCGTCGGGCTCACCGGCGGGCCCGAGGGACGGACGCTGATCCGGCGCGCCTCGCGGATGGCCGCCAAGGGCTCGGGCAGCGAGATCCTCGCGGTCTACATCGCCCGCAGCGACGGCCTGACCGCGGCTTCGCCGAAGGAGCTCGCGGTCCAGCGGACGCTGGTCGAAGACCTCGGCGGAACGTTTCACCATGTCATCGGCGACAACATCCCCGACGCCCTGCTCGCCTTCGCGCGCGGCGTCAACGCCACCCAGATCGTGCTCGGCTCCAGCCGCCGCCGCTCGTGGCAGTACGTCTTCGGCCCCGGGGTCGGCGCCAGCGTGGCCCGCGACTCGGGACCCGACCTCGACGTCCACATCGTCACGCACGAGGAGGTCGCCAAGGGGCGCGGCCTGCCCCTGGCCCCCTCCGCCGCCCGCCTCGGGCGCAGCCGGATCCTCGCCGGCTGGGTCGTCGGCACGGTCTTCCCGGTCCTCCTGTGCCTCCTGCTCACGCACATCGCCGCGGACCTCGGCATCGCCAACGACATGCTGCTCTTCCTGGCGCTGACCGTGGCGGCCGCCCTGCTGGGCGGGCTCTGGCCGGCCCTGGCCTCCGCGGCCGTCGGCTCGCTGCTGCTGAACTACTACTTCGCGCCGCCGCTGCACCGGTTCACCGTGTCCGACCCCAGGAACATCGTCGCCATCGCCGTCTTCTTCGGCGTGGCCGTCTCGGTGGCCTCGGTGGTGGACCTGGCCGCCCGGCGCACCCACCAGGCGGCCCGGCTGCGCGCCGAGTCCGAGATCCTCTCCTTCCTCGCCGGGAGCGTGCTGCGGGGCGAGACCACCCTGGACGCGCTGCTGGAGCGGGTGCGCGAGACCTTCGCGATGGAGTCGGTGGCCCTGCTGGAACGCACGGACGACCGGGACCCCTGGAAACGGGCCGGCAGCGTCGGCCCCCGCCCGGTCGCCCGCCCCGAGGACGCCGATGTGGACATGCCCATCGGCGACCACATGGCGCTCGCCCTGTCCGGGCGGGTCCTGCCCGCCGAGGACCGCCGGGTGCTCGGCGCCTTCGCCGCCCAGGCCGCCGTGGTCCTTGACCGCCAGCGACTGGTCGGCGAGGCCGAGGAGGCCCGCCGGCTGGCCGAGGGCAACCGGATCCGGACCGCCCTGCTGGCCGCCGTCAGCCACGACCTGCGTACGCCGCTGGCCTCCATCAAGGCCTCCGTCACCTCGCTGCGCTCCGACGACGTGGAATGGTCCGAGGCGGACCGCGCCGAGTTGCTGGAGGGCATCGAGGACGGCGCCGACCGCCTCGACCACCTGGTGGGCAACCTGCTGGACATGTCGAGGCTGCAGACCGGGACCGTCACCCCGCTGATCCGGGAGATCGACCTCGACGAGGTGGTCCCGATGGCGCTGGGCGGCGTACCGGAGGACAGCGTGCTGCTGGACGTGCCCGAGTCGCTGCCGATGGTGGCGGTGGACCCCGGGCTGCTGGAACGGGCCGTGGCCAACGTCGTCGAGAACGCCGTCAAGTACAGCCCGGCCGGGACGCCGGTGCTGGTGGCGGCCAGCAGCCTCGGCGACCGGGTCGAGGTGCGGGTCGTCGACCGCGGGCCCGGGGTCCCCGACGACGCCAAGGACCGGATATTCGCCCCCTTCCAGCGGTACGGGGACGCCCCGCGCGGCGCCGGAGTGGGCCTGGGGCTCGCCGTCGCCCGCGGATTCACGGAGTCCATGGACGGCACGCTCGCGGCGGAGGACACCCCCGGCGGCGGGCTGACCATGGTGCTGACCCTGCGGGCGGTGGCCCGCGGCCGCGCGCCGGCCCGTGGCACGGTGGACGCCGACGGCCGCCGGGGCGGGGACGACCCCCCGGCCCGCGGGGGCCACGCACCGCACACCGGTCACGACCGTGACCGGAAGACGAAGACGCGACAGAAGGCAGGACCTCAATGACCCGGGTGCTCGTGGTGGACGACGAGCCGCAGATCGTCCGAGCCCTCGTGATCAATCTGAAGGCACGCAAGTACGAGGTCGACGCCGCCGCCGACGGCGCGAGCGCCCTGGAGCTCGCGGCGGCCCGCCACCCCGACGTCGTCGTCCTCGACCTCGGCCTCCCGGACATGGACGGGGTGGATGTGATCAAGGGGCTGCGCGGCTGGACCCGCGTGCCCATCCTGGTCCTCTCCGCCCGGCACAGCTCCGACGAGAAGGTCGAGGCCCTCGACGCGGGCGCCGACGACTACGTGACCAAGCCCTTCGGCATGGACGAGCTGCTGGCCAGGCTGCGCGCCGCCGTCCGCCGGGCGGAACCGTCCGCCGGCGCGGGAGGGGACGAGGTGGTCGTGGCGACCGAGGGCTTCACGGTGGACCTGGCCGCCAAGAAGGCGGTGCGCGAGGGGCGTGACGTACGGCTGACCCCCACCGAGTGGCACCTGCTGGAGGTCCTGGTCCGCAACGGCGGCAAGCTGGTCAGCCAGAAGCAGCTGCTGCAGGAGGTCTGGGGGCCGTCGTACGGCACCGAGACGAACTACCTGCGGGTCTACATGGCCCAGTTGCGGCGCAAGCTGGAGGCGGACCCCTCGCATCCGCGGCACTTCATCACCGAACCGGGCATGGGATACCGCTTCGAGAGGTAGTCGGCGCGCCGGTAGGCTTTCCTGTATGAGTGCTGAACCGCGTCCCGAGAAGCCCGCGAAGCCGGCCAGGCCGGCGGGCCGGTTCCGCCGGATGATCGAGCGGCTGTCGACCTCGCAGGAGGAGCTGCATTCCGCGGAGCTGCAGGAGGACGCAGAAGCCGCGGGCTGTACGCGGATCTGCGACTGCGACGACCGTCAGATAGTCAAGGTGACCGGGACCCTGCGTACGGTCACCCTCCGCCCGAGGGCTGGCGTCCCCGCCCTGGAGGCCGAGCTGTTCGACGGCTCCGGCGCACTGGACGTGGTCTGGCTCGGGCGTCGCTCGATCGTGGGAATCGAGCCCGGGCGACGCATGATCGCCTCCGGGCGCATCTCGCTGAGCCACGGCCGTCGGGTGCTGTTCAACCCGAAGTACGAACTCCGACCGCTCGGACAGGAGCAGTAACCGGCGATGTCACTCGACAAACCGACCAACCCGGAGCCCGGCGCCGAGCCGTCCGCGGCCCAGGCCGCGGCCCAGTCCGCGGACCAGAAGGCCGTGACGCAGGCGGCGCTCTTCGACGCGTTCGGAGGTGTCCGGGGCACCGTCGAGACGATGCTCCCCGGGCTGCTCTTCGTCATGATCTACACGATCAACAAGGACGTGAAGATGTCCGCCATCGCGGCGGGCGCGGTCGCCGTGCTGCTGGTGATCGTGCGGCTGCTGCGCAAGGACACTGTGAAGCACGCCTTCAGCGGAGTCTTCGGCGTGGGCGTGGGCGTGGCCTTCGCCCTCTTCACGGGCAGCGCGAAGGGCTTCTACCTGCCGGGCATGATCTACGGCGTCGGCCTGGGCGTGGCCTTCACGGTCTCGGCGCTGGTGGGCTTCCCGCTGCTGGGCGTGATCCTCGGCCCGGTCTTCAAGGAGAACCTGTCCTGGCGCACCCGCAATCCGGGGCGCAAGAAGGCCTACACGAAGGCCAGCCTGGCCTGGGGGCTGATCTTCCTCGCCAAGTACGCGATCCTCTTCCCGCTGTACTGGTGGGGCGACGCGACGCAGCTGGGCTGGGTGCTGATCGCGCTGAAGCTCCCGCCGATGGTGCTCGCGGTGTACTTCACCTGGGTGTTCCTGGCGAAGGCGCCGCCGCCGATCGACGTCATCGCGGAGTGGGAGGCCAAGGAGGCCGCCGAGGAGGCCCGCAAGGCGGCGTCCCACCGCAAGGCGTGACGGGCGCGCAGACGTGCCGAGGGGCGGGGCCCGGCCATCAGGCCGGCCCCGCCCCTCGGCATTGCGGTGCCATTCCACAGGGCCGCCCCTGGCCCCGGCCCACCGCATTGCGCGGTTGAGGCGTAGTGGGGACGGGGCGCCGCGCGCCCGGGCCGCCGGCGTGGGTACGCCGCACCGGGGGAGGCGGGGAAGCCCGACAGGTGCCCGCCCGCCGAGCGTGCCCGCAGGGCTGGCGGCGGGTCGTCTGCGCTGTGCGTAGCCCCGGCGGCACCGGGGCGCACGTACGAACGACCCGGCACCGGGTGCCGGGTCGTTCGTACGGGGCTTAGCGCCGCCATGCGCCCGCCCGCGGGGCAGGGGCGCCTTCGTACGTCGAGCGTGTCCGCAGGACTACCGGCGGGCCTGGAGGAGGTCCTCCAGCTGCTCCTCGCGGGCCTGGGCCGCCACGAAGAGGAGCTCGTCGCCCGGCTCCAGGGTCTCCTCGCCGTGCGGGGTGAGCACCCGGTTGCCGCGGATGATCGTGACCAGCGAGGTGTCCTCGGGCCAGCTGATCTCGCTGATCTGCGTACCCGCGACCGAGGAGTCGGCCGGCAGGGTCAGCTCGACCAGGTTGGCGTCGCCGTGGCTGAAGCGCAGCAGGCGTACCAGGTCGCCGACGCTCACGGCCTCCTCGACCAGGGCCGACATCAGGCGCGGCGTGGAGACCGCGACGTCCACGCCCCAGGACTCGTTGAAAAGCCATTCGTTCTTCGGGTTGTTGACGCGGGCCACCACGCGCGGCACCCCGTACTCGGTCTTCGCGAGCAGCGAGACGACGAGGTTGACCTTGTCGTCACCGGTCGCCGCGATGACCACGTTGCAGCGCTGCAGCGCCGCCTCGTCCAGCGAGGTGATCTCGCAGGCGTCGGCCAGCAGCCACTCGGCCTGCGGTACCCGCTCCACCGAGATGGCGGTCGGCGCCTTGTCGACCAGGAGCACCTCGTGGCCGTTCTCCAGCAGCTCGCCCGCGATGGAGCGGCCCACCGCGCCTGCTCCGGCGATAGCGACCCTCATGCGTGTGCCTCCTCAGGCCCCTCGGCGAAAGCCGCCTCGACCTTGTCGATCTCGTCCGTGCGCATCATCACGTGGACGAGGTCGCCCTCCTGCAGCACCGTCTGCGACGTCGGCAGCATGGCCTCGCCCAGTCGGGTGAGGAACGCGACACGGACGCCGGTCTCGTCCTGGATCTGGCTGACCTTGTGCCCGATCCAGGCGGGGGAGGTGTGCACCTCGGCGAGCTGAATGCCGCCGCTGGGGTCCCGCCACAGCGGCTCTGCGCCCGAGGGCAGCAGCCGGCGCAGCATCTGGTCGGCGGTCCACCGCACGGTGGCGACGGTGGGGATGCCCAGGCGCTGGTAGACCTCGGCGCGCTTGGGGTCGTAGATGCGCGCGGCGACGTTCTCGACGCCGAACATCTCCCGGGCCACCCGGGCGGCGATGATGTTGGAATTGTCACCACTGCTGACGGCCGCGAACGCGCCCGCGTCCTCGATTCCCGCCTCCCGCAGGGTGTCCTGGTCGAAGCCGACCCCGGTGACGCGGCGGCCGCCGAATCCGGCGCCGAGCCGGCGGAATGCGGTGGGGTCCTGGTCGACGACTGCGACCGTATGACCCTGCTGTTCCAGGGTTTGCGCGAGGGCGGAGCCCACTCTTCCGCAACCCATGATGACGATGTGCACGGCCGTCCTTCCGGCTGTCAGCGACTCGCTGGTTCCCAGCCTCATTGCATCTCTGGTTTAACAGGGTCTCAGACCATGGCCCAAGCTACACACGGGTGGTCACGGGTGAGGCCTCTTGTTCGCTTCTCGGGACGCACCCGAGCCCACCCGGGCACGCCCGGGCACACCCGCGACGTATAAGCGGCGCATCCGCGGCGCATCCGGGGCGCACTCGTGGTGCGTTCGTGGTGCGGTCGGGGAGGAAATGCGACGGGATTGCGGTATGAGGGGGTGGGGGGTTCGTCAGTCTGATTTCGAACGCTTACGATCCTCTGCGTGTCCAAACTGACCGACGTGCCCAAACGGATCCTGATCGGCCGGGCGCTACGCAGCGACCGCCTCGGGGAAACACTCCTTCCCAAGCGGATCGCCCTTCCTGTCTTCGCGTCCGACCCTCTCTCCTCGGTGGCCTACGCCCCCGGCGAGGTCCTGCTGGTCCTGTCGATCGCGGGCGTGTCCGCGTACCAGTACAGCCCCTGGATCGCCCTCGCGGTCGTGGTGCTGATGTTCACGGTGGTCGCCTCCTACCGGCAGAACGTGCACGCCTACCCCAGCGGTGGCGGCGACTACGAGGTGGCCAACACCAACCTCGGCCCCCAGGCCGGCCTGACCGTGGCGAGCGCCCTGCTCGTCGACTACGTCCTGACCGTCGCCGTGTCGATTTCCTCCGGAGTGGAGAATCTCGGCTCCGCGGTGCATTTCGTCATCGAGCACAAGGTGCTCTCGGCGATCGTCATGATCCTTCTGCTGACGCTGATGAATCTGCGCGGCGTGAAGGAGTCCGGCAAACTCTTCGCGATCCCGACCTACGTCTTCGTCGCCGCCGTCTTCATCATGATCGGCTGGGGTGCCTGGAAGGGCATCGTCCTCGGCGAGACCATGTCGGCACCGACGGCGGACTTCGAGATCGAACCCGAGCAGAAGGGCCTCGCCGGCTTCGCGATGGTCTTCCTGCTGCTGCGCGCCTTCTCCTCCGGCTGCGCCGCACTGACGGGCGTCGAGGCCATCAGCAACGGCGTCCCCGCCTTCCGCAAGCCCAAGAGCAAGAACGCCGCCTCCACCCTCGCCCTCATGGGCGGCCTGGCGGTCACCATGTTCTGCGGCATCATCGGCCTGGCCATGGCCACCGACGTCCGCATGGCCGAGAACCCCGCCGAGGACCTGCTGCACAACGGTGTCCCGGTCGGCCCCTCGTACGTCCAGGACCCGGTGATCTCCCAGGTCGGCGAGGCCGTCTTCGGCGGTGACAGCATCCTGTTCATCCTGCTCGCCACGGCCACCGCGCTCGTCCTCTTCCTGGCCGCGAACACCGCGTACAACGGCTTCCCGCTGCTCGGCTCGATCCTCGCCCAGGACCGCTACCTGCCGCGCCAGCTGCACACGCGCGGCGACCGGCTCGCCTTCTCCAACGGCATCGTGCTCCTCGCCGGCGCCGCCATACTGCTCGTCTGGATCTACGACGCCGACTCGACCAAGCTGATCCAGCTCTACATCGTCGGCGTGTTCGTGTCCTTCACGCTGAGCCAGATCGGCATGGTCCGGCACTGGAACCGGCACCTGAAGACGGAGCGCGACGCCGCCGCCCGCCGGCGCATGCACCGCTCCCGCGCGATCAACACCTTCGGCGCCTTCTTCACCGGCATGGTCCTGGTCATCGTCCTGGCCACCAAGTTCACCCACGGTGCCTGGGTCGCCCTGCTCGGCATGGTGATCTTCTACGGCACGATGACCGCGATCCGGAAGCACTACGACCGGGTCTCCGCCGAGATCGCCGCCGCCGAGGGCCCCAGCGACGACAGCGTGCGCCCCTCCCGCGTCCACTCGATCGTCCTGGTCTCCAAGGTGCACAAGCCCACGCTGCGCGCCCTGGCCTTCGCCAAGCTCACCCGCTCCGACACCCTGGAAGCGGTCAGCATCAGCGTCGACACGGCCGAGACCAAGGCGCTGCGCGAGGAGTGGGACCGGCGCGGCATCAACGTCCCGCTCAAGATCCTCGACTCGCCGTACCGCGAGATCACCCGCCCGGTCGTCGAGTACGTCAAGGGCCTGCGCAGCGAGAACCCGCGCGACGCGGTCAGCGTGTACATCCCCGAGTACGTCGTCGGCCGCTGGTGGGAGCACCTGCTGCACAACCAGAGCGCACTGCGCCTCAAGGGCCGGCTGCTCTTCACCCCCGGTGTGATGGTCACCTCGGTGCCCTACCAGCTGGAGTCCTCGGAGCTCGCCAAGAGGCGGGCGAAGAAGCGCCAGGACTGGAACGCCCCGGGCTCGGTCCGCCGCGGTCCGGTGGACACCCCGCGACCGCCGAAGGCGCCGACCGGCAAGGGCTGAACGGGTTGGTGAACGGCCGGACGAGATCCACGTAAACTGGTGGGTCGGTCGTCCGGCCGTTCATTTTTTGGTCTTTCTTATCCTTGGAGCCTCCCCGCCATGACGGAGCAGAACGAGAAGCAGTCACTGGTCGGGGAGGAGTACGAGGTCGAGGTCGGCCCCGTCGCGCACGGCGGTCACTGCATCGCCCGGACCGCCGAGGGCCGGGTCCTGTTCGTCCGCCACACCCTGCCCGGCGAGAAGGTCGTCGCGAAGGTCACCGAGGGCGACGTGGACTCCCGCTTCCTGCGCGCCGACGCGATCACCGTGCTCGACGCCTCCAAGGACCGCGTCGAGGCCCCGTGCCCGTACGCCGGCCCCGGCAAGTGCGGTGGCTGTGACTGGCAGCACGCCAAGCCGGGCGCGCAGCGCCGGCTCAAGGGCGAGGTCGTCGCCGAGCAGCTGAAGCGGCTGGCCGGGCTCACCGCGGAGGAGGCCGGCTGGGACGGCACCGTGATGCCCGCCGAGGGCGACAAGCTTCCGGCCGGGCAGGTGCCGCAGTGGCGCACGCGCGTGCAGTACGCCGTCGACGAGGACGGCACCGTCGGCCTGCGCAAGCACCGCTCGCACGAGATCGAGCCGATCGACCACTGCATGATCGCGGCGCTGGGCGTCAGCGAGCTGGGCATCGAGAAGCAGGACTGGCCCCAGATGGCCACGGTCGAGGCCATCGCCGCCTCCGGCTCCCAGGACCGCCAGGTCGTCCTCACCCCGCGCCCGGGCGGCCGCCTCCCGCTCGTCGAGCTCGACAAGCCGGTCTCCGTCCTCCGCGTGGAGGAGAAGGACGGCGGCGTCCACCGGGTCCACGGCCGCCCCTTCGTACGGGAGCGCGCGGACGGCCGTACGTACCGCGTGGGCATGGGCGGCTTCTGGCAGGTCCACCCGCAGGCCGCGGACACCCTGATCAAGGCCGTCATGCAGGGCCTGATGCCGCGCAAGGGCGAGATGGCCCTCGACCTGTACTGCGGCGTCGGCATCTTCGCCGGGGCCCTCGCCGAGCGCCTCGGCGAGACGGGCGCCGTCCTGGGCATCGAGTCCACCAAGCGTGCGGTGGAGGACGCCCGGCACAACCTGGCGGACTTCCCCCGGGTCCGCATCGAACAGGGCAAGGTCGAGACGGTCCTGCCGAAGACCGGCATCACCGAGTGCGACCTGGTCGTCCTGGACCCCCCGCGCGCGGGCGCGGGCAAGCAGACGGTCCGCCACGTGGCGGGCCTCTCGGCCCGCCGCATCGCCTACGTGGCGTGCGACCCGGCGGCCCTGGCCCGCGACCTGGGCTACTTCAAGGAACACGGCTACAAGCCCCGCACCCTCCGCGTCTTCGACCTCTTCCCGATGACCCACCATGTCGAGTGCGTCGCGATCCTTGAGCCCGCCGAAAAGGGTCGCTGACCTGCGGCTTTGCCGAGTGTGCATTACGTGCGTTACGGGCGATATCTTGACGCATATCTGACGCACGTGACGCACGTTTGACGCACGCCCGGCCCGCTTCCTGACGTGACGTCACGCACGAAAAAGCCGCCTCTCGGGCCGGGCTATGGGGTCCGCCTGGGAGGCGGCTTCCGCGAATCTGGGGGTGCCGATGGAGCCTGTGGGTGGCGCGGACACTCCATTTAGAGTGGTCACGTTGCGTAGTTGGTGTGCTGGGTCGGGTGCCGACCGAAACACTTTCGAACTTCTGTTTGTCGGGTCAGCGCCTTGGGGCGACGGTCGCTTCGCAGGTGCAGTGGAGCGCACCCCAGCTGATCTCTATCGCCGACGACTTCACTCGCTACGACCTGTCGGCGGTGCGAGAGCACCATCGCTCGATCACCTTGTGCGGTACTGCGATGACCGCATCACGCTGGAGACGGTCGCTTCAGTCGGGGGCGATGGCGGAACTGGCGTCGGCAGCGGACGAGGTGTTGCGAACTGGGGCGAGGATGTTTCGAAGGGCGAGCGCAAGTAGTAAGACGTGTACCAGTGGTTGCGGAACGGTCGTTGGTGGCTGTCGGCGACGGGTGGCCAGGGGTTCAGCGGCGCTCCATGGCGGGCAGCGTGCTCAGGGCGTCGGCCGAAGCCTGCGGTTCCCGTCCGGCTGAAAGGGCCCGGCCCTCCCGAGTGCCTCGTGAGGGCCGGACCCGTGTCAGGCAAGGCGGATCGCTGCCGTTCTCACCAAGGGTTGCGCACCCTGACGCCGAGTGCCCGGACGCGGTCCTGGGTCTGCGGGTCGAGCTTCAGCAGTAGGTCCTCGCCGACGACTCCGTCGCGCTGCCAGATGGTGCAGAGGGTCTCCAGACCCGCCTCGGCGACCTCCGGCTCTGCGTCGGCGGTGGCCTGCACCAGGGCTTCGACGACCGGCCTGCCCTGCAGTGCCGCGACAGCCCGTGCCATCCGGGCCCGCTGCTCCGCGGGGACGGCCGGGTCGGTGAGAGAGCGCAGCACGTCTGCTGTGTCGCGGGCGTCTTGGCAGGGCAGCACCCACATCAGGTATACGAGCTGCGCGCCGAGCACGATTAGGTACTGCAGTGGCACGAGCAGGGCCACGGGCAGCAGCAGGAGCAGGGGCAGCATGATCAGCCAGCCGCCCCGGATCCGCGAGGGACCGCCGGTCGGCGGCTCGAACCGCCGACCGGCCAGCAGGACGAGGACGAACATGGTCACGACCGTCAGGAGCGGCACCCCGATCAGTCCCATTCCCAGCCCGGCGCCGAACGATGCCCAGAAGGGGTCGTCGCCTAGAACGGGCAGCACGAGGGCCGCGGCCACCCAGCCGAGAGCTGCGGTTATGGCGTAGCGCTGTAGGCAGACCCACAGCCACTTTCCCGTAGTCATAACAGCTTCCTCTCAGCAGCTCTTCGTGCAGGTTCCATTGACCCACGTTCGGTGATCACGGTCCTTGTAGAAGAGGCCGTCTAGGCCGTCGGGGGCATCGTAGCCGGTGGTGTGGGCCATGCTGTCGTGGGCGATCCATCGCGGCTTGTGGTGCCTCTGGTACTGCACGACCTCCATGTCGGGATACGCGTTGCCTGTGCGGCTCACGGACACGGAATCCTTGGTGGGCGTGACGTTCAGCCAGTTGTCGACCGATCCGACCCACAGGACCGGCTGCACAGCGTGCACGCTCAACTTGAGTGACTCCGAAGTGGAGCCGTGGTCCTGGAGCACGTTCTTGCCTGTCAGCGTCCGAAAGGCGCTGTGGTTGAACAGGATGGGGACAGCGGGGACCATCTCGGAGGACGCTTCCGTCTCTATGGGGGCGCCGCCGGTCGCGTAAGACGAGATGGTGCGCTTGCCCGGCATCGTGTGGGACGGTGCCACGTTGAAGATGATTTCGCCGGTAGCTGTGTCCCACCAGAGGACCATGCGGTAGGCGGCGTTCGGGTCGTCGGTCGGGCCGCGGTTGTCACCCAGCAGCATGGGGAACTTCGGGATCATGGACATGGCGTCGTAGGTGTTGATGTAGTACCGGATCATGATGATGCCGCGGTCTTCACCCGGGTCCACATACGTCGTGAAGGTCTTGCCCCCGTGCTCCGTGCCGCCGTGCATCGAGTCGTCGGCTTCGTCGTAGTCCTCGTTGTCGGCGGGGGGTGTGTGACCCGGCGTCGTGTTGTTGCAGGAGGGGCAGGGCCGCGTCGGGCAGTCGATCTCCGCGCACTTGCCCGTCGGGTCGGCGGTCGTGGCGGGGTTGTTGTCCGCGTAGGCGTATCCGTTGAGGGACTGGGCGGAGTTCGGGGCCAGGACCGGGTCGACGCTGAGGAACTGGCCGAGGGCCGGGTCGTACTCACGTGCGCCGATGTGGGTCAGGCCCGTGCTCTTGTCTTCCGGCTTGCCGAGGAACCGCTTGTCCTCCGGCCAGTTGGCTGCCGCCGGCCCGCGTGCGGAGCCGAAGGGGGTCGTGTACCGCTTGGACACTGTCTGGGTGTCGTCCGCGGAGACCACGAGGGAGGATGTTCCGTGGGCGTCGCCCGCCACGAAGGAGAGCTTGGCGGTACCGCTTTCGTTGGTCAGGACTGCGACCTTGACGCCCGAGATGCTGTACGAGCGGGCGGCCCACTTTTTGCCGCCCTTGAGGTGCACCTCACTGGATCCGGTGTACAGGATCGTTTCGCCGGCCGGGTCGCGGCGGATGAGGAGTTCGCCCTCCGCGTCGTAGACGTAGTCCGTGGCCGCGGCTCCCTCGGTCAGGTTGCCGAGCTTGCCCTCGGCGCCCCAGACGAGGGTCTGGGAGGTGGCGCTGCCCGGGGTCTCGGCGCGCTTGGTGGTGTTGCCCGTCGCGTCATAGGCGTACTGCGGGGTGACACCCGCGCAGGTGCCACCGGTGGTGGTGGACGCCAGGGCGTGCGGACGGGCCGGGTCGTAGCAGTAGGTGCGGGTCTGCGGGGTGCCGGTGTTGGTCCTCTCCGTGGCCCGCTGGCCCGATGCCGTGTAGGTGTAGCTGTTCCAGTAGGGCGCGGCGCCGTCGAGGTTGGCGACGGTGCGTCCGGCGGTGGAGCAGTCCGCGGTCTTCGGTGTCCAGGCCTCGGCCATGCGGCGCTGGCCGTCGTAGGCGAAGCACTGGTTGTCGGCCTTGGTGAAGCCGCTGAGCGGGGCCGAGTCGAAGATCGACAGTACGTTGCCGGCCTGGTCGTACTTGTAGGTCAGCTCTTGCAGCATGCCGTTGTGGGTCTGGTCGTTCACCGTGGACTTCAGCAGACGGCGCGTGCCCTCCTCGTAGGTGTTGCCGATGAACGTTTTGCGCACGCCGGCTGCCGCGGAGCGGGCCAGGGTGAGCTGCTCGATGTCACCGAGCGGGGAGTACGACGCGTTCTGGACGTAGTCCGTGGTGCCGGACAGTCCCTTCGGGAGGCCGAGGGCGGTGTAGTTCACCTGGAGGGTCTCGGCGGGGAGACCGCCGGCCGCGGGGGACGCCGTGGTGTTCGGTGTGCCGTCGAGCCGGTAGGTCTCCGTGTGGTCGGAGGTCGCGGTGATGGCGCCCGAGGTCACGAGCGGGTCGTCGGAGGGGAGGGTGAGACGGGTCGTCGCCGGACGGCCGAGGACGTCGTAGGCGATGACGGACTTGATGTAGGCCTTACCGTTCAGGCCGCCCACGTATCGGATGGCGTCCGAGGGGGAGCCCTTGCGGACGGTGTCGTACGTCCATGCCGCGAGCTTGGTGGCGTCGGACTTCGGGGACGCCCACAGGCCGGTCTTACGGCCGAGTTCGTCGTAGCTGTACTCCAGGACCGTGTTGCGTGCGTCCTTGGCAGTCGCCACTTGGTCCAGAGCAGTGTAGGTGGTGGTGTTCTTCCCCTTGTCGGGGTCGGTGGTGGTGACGGTGCGCCCGAACAGGTCGTAGGTATACGTCCATTTCGCGCTGTCGGGGCCGGTGAGCGTGGCTGCTTTGCCGTCCTTTGTATAGGTGTGGCTCACGCTCGTATACGGGGTGCCGGGCGCGGTGCCGCCGTACGCCGGGTCGTTAGGCGCGGTCCCGCCGTAGGTGCGGACCTCCGTCGTCCGGCCGAGCGCGTCGGTGATTGTACGGGTGGCTGTGCCGCCCTGTACCGCCGTCTTGGAGGTCGAGTCGCCCGTGTAGCCGGTGGTGGTGGTTTGCTTCTTCACTCCGTAGACCAGCAGGTCCACGGTTGTGGCACGGCCGAGCCCATCGAAAACCGTCTGGGTCTGGGCGGGGGTGCTGCCGTACTCGGCCCGGGTGTAAACGCCCTCGGGCGCCTTGTCCTTGTCCCAGATGTCCGCGTAGGACTCGTAGGCCAGACCGCGCGAGTCGTAGCGGGTGTCGGTCAGGATCCGGCCGCCGCCCGGTGACGAGATCTGGGTCTGGAGCGGGCGCAGGAGGGCGTCGGAGATCGAGTAGATGGTCTTGTAGCTACCGTCGGCGGCGAGGGTGCCCTTCGAAGTCCACGGCTGCTTGCCACGCTCCAGCAGGTAGTCGTACTTCAAGTTGGGCGACTGGGACTGGGCCCGGTTGGGGAGCCAGGTGGCGGTGATCCGGCCCAGGCCGTCGTAGCGGTTGTAGGTGGAGGCCATGTTGGCCTCAATGGAGCGCACTACGGAGCCACGCAGGTCGGTGTAGGTGTACGTCTTGTACTGCTGTCCGTTGGCGGCGAGTTTGGGCGAGGTGACCACGGCGACCTGCAGCGGACCGGCCGCAGCAGGCGTATACGCGGTGGTGGTCGTGTTCCCGGCCGCGTCGACGGTGGTCAGCGGGCGGCCGAGCTTGGCCGCCGCCGTGTCGTAGACCGTCCGGGAAGTGGTTTGCCAGCCGTCGGCGCCGACCGGGTTGCGGTCGGCGTTACCGCTGGCCGCCGGGTAGGACTGGGCACGCCCGGTCCAGGTGGCCAGGCCCAGGGTTGGGGTCTGGTTCGCAGTCCAGGTAGTCGCGGCGCTGTCGTCGTAGACAGTGGCCGTGTCGGACAGCACGTCGCCGCGGGTCGCCGGGGTGGCCGGCATGCTCAGCTTGTCGTCGGTGACGGAGCACAGGGCGCCGACGGTGCGGGTCCGCGAGGTGAGGGACGTAATGCCCTTCGCATCGTTGCGGGCGTACCAGACACGGGTGCAGGTTTCGTCGCCCGTCTTGGCCGTGTCGCCGTGCGACGAGGTCTGCGTCTTCATACCGTAGACGTCGTCGTACGCAGTCTCGGTGCGGGTTGTGCGCCAGGTGTTGGTCGCGGTGAGGAGGGTATGGGAGTACTCGCTCGCCGTGCCGACGTAGTAGGCCTTGGCGTTCGTGTAGGACGCCTGCCGGCTAGCGGTCTCCTTGCTCCAGGGGTCCGAGACGGTGACCGAGAGGGCAGTGGGGCCGTCGTAGGTGACCTGCTGGCGCTGGAAGCCTGCGTACTGGTCTTCGTCGTTCGCGTCGGGGATTGTCAGGCCGGCAACTGGGATGGCGGAGGTGACGGTGGTACGGGTGTCGGTCGTACCCTTGCGCTTGTCCCCGCGCATGCCCTGCATGAAGACCTTGACGGTCTTGGAGCGGGTCTTGCCGGTGGCGCCGGTATAGGCGGTGACCTTGCCGTAGCCGCGCCAGTCGGACCAGGTCCGCTCGTCCTCGGGGGTCAGCGGGTCGTCGTTGTGGTGCCATCCGGGGTTGGCGTACTCGTAGGAGTACTCGAGGAGGTCGTTCTGTCCGGCGGGGTCCGCGATGGTGACGGCGCTGACGTTGTACTTGTGGAACCAGTCGAGCTTGGGGTCACCGCCGTTGATCGGCCAGTACACCGGATAGCAGGACAGGGAGTTGTCGTCCTCGGCCGCCGGCATCTTCGTACCGCGCAGGCACTGCGGGTCGGACAGCGTGACCGTGGTGATCGCGCCCGCCTCCGACGTGATCGTGTTGATCCGTGGGCGGTTGAGCGGGACGATGTCGTCCCCGTCGACGTCCACCCGGTTCGGCTTCATGTGGTAAGTGAAGTCCACCGGCGGAACCTCGGTCGTATCGCCGTTCTTACCGGTGCGCTTGATCGACTTCAGGACCAGCGTCTGGTCACTGGTGTCCCCGAGGTCGCCCGGGTCGAGGTACTCCTGGGTCAGGTCGAAGATGTCGACGGGCGCGTAGCCGTCGGGTTCAGGGGCGGTGGACCATGCGTACGTGCTGACGCTGTTTATGCGCTTGCGGGTGAAGAAGTCCGGGGCGAGTGCACGGCAGTCGGTCTCGGTCGCCGAGCAGAGCGCCTCGAACGGGACGTCGGGCCAGTTGTCCGCGTTGTCCTTGGTCAGGTCGTCGCAGCTTGCGCCGAAGCAGCGCTCATTGTGGCCGAAGACGATTTTGTGCGAGGGCGTCCCGCTGAAGAGGGCGTCGGCGCGCTGGCCGTAGCGGATCTCGGAGAGGTAGCCGCCCCGGGTGTACGCCGCGAGCTTGGTCTTGTCGCCGTTCTTCGCGTAGTTGTTGGTCTCGGCCTTGTACCAGTAGGTGGCGGCGTTGCCGTGGACGTCCTGGACCAGGTCGAGGTTCCAGCGCCAGGCCTGTACTTCGGAGCGGCCCGCGAAGCTGGAGCCCTTGCCGTATCCCGGCTCGCCGGCGTCGTCGCCGAAGACCGGGACCGTCCAGGTGGAGTCGGTGCGCTCGGAGCCTGCCCCGGGGAGCTTGTTCAGACCGAAGGTGTACGTCGTACCGTCGCCGGTGACGACCTTCCAGTACTCGCCGTCACCGTCGCCGTTCTCGGCGCCGCTGCCCCAGGTGACCTGAGAGGCATCATCGTTCTTCATGCGCCACTTGCCGGTCGCATCGTCCTTGACGAGCTCGGTGGCCTTGCCGTTCAGGACCAGGGTCGCGTTCTCGTACTTCCAGCAGAAGTCGTGCTTGTCGGTTTGTCCGTCGTCGTCACAGGATCCGTACCTGCGCTCGACGTAGGAGGACGTCAGGTCGAAGCCCTCTCCGACCTGGGAGCCCTGGTTGTTGGAGTTTGCCGTCCGGCCGTCGATGTTGGCGGTGCTGTACGAGAAGGAGAGCGCGGGCACGGGACCGGCTGCAGCCGGCGGGACTGCCAGAGGGTAGGACCAGGTGAAGGCGCCGGAGGATGCGCCGGATTCCCAGCTGGAGGATGCTGCGAGAGGGGTCGCTGCGTAGTCGCCCCCGCCTTTGGTCGAGGCCGTTTCCGTGGCCATCAACGCGAAGACGGCCGGGGCCTGAGCAGCAGGCGCGGTGCTTCTGGCCGTCGGCGTGGATGCGGCCGCGGGGCCGGCGGAGAGTGAGGTCACGTCGGCCGTCACGGTCTGGTTTACCAGGCTGTTGACCGAGGGCAGCGGGGTGGTTTTGCGGCACTCCTGCTTTTCGGGTGTGGTCAGTGCGCAGTCTGGCAGGGTGACCAGGCCGAGGCGCTGCGACCAGCCGCCGCCGATGGCGGAGGCGAAAGATCCGTAGTCGATGCTGACCTGGGCCGGGCCGGGGGTGTCGGCGGTGGCAGAGAACAGCACGCCGGTGATGCCGGCCCGGTCTGCTGCCTTCTGGTCGAGCACCTTGACGGTGGACTTCCCGCCGCGGCTGGTCTGGGTCGGAGCGGCGGGCGCGACCGGGCCCGCGGGGGCCCCGGCACGGAGCAGCGGGCTCTTCACGCGCGCGATGGGCCGTACGTCGACCAGCGGTCGGGAGCCCGCGCGCGCGGCCGAGGAGTCCAGGACCAAAGTGGCGGCCTTCGGCCAGGCGGTCTTGGCCTCCCGGCGGGCTCGTTCGGCCTGTGCCTTGTTGGCGGCCTGGTTTTTGGCGACCAGCTCACGGGCTTCCTTGGCGCCTTGAGCCTTGACCGCCCGGACCTTGGCGTCCTTGTGCGGGGCTGTCTTCGGGGCGCCGGGACGGTCGGCTGCGACGGCAACGGGTGCGAGGGCTCCCGGCACCGTGAGGGCCAGGGCCAGGACGACTGCCAGGGGCAGCCGACGGCGGATTCCTCCGCCTGGTGAACGGCTGGACATGAACGCTCCAAAGAAAAGGAAAAAAGGGGCGTGAGAGCCGTGGCCGTCCCGATAGGGCGGCCACGGCACAGCGGTGGTTGGGTTTGTGGCCGTCAGCCGGTGGCGCTGAGGACGATGCTCGAGACTTGCGCGGAGTCCTTCATCGCGCCGGTCCACAGGCGCATTCCCTTGATCTGACCGGGCAGGAAGTGGGCCCAGGCGCTATTGGTGAAGCCCTTGCCGACGGCGAGCTCGCCGTTGCCGACCGTGGCCGTGTAGGCCTTGGGCTGGGCCTGCCCGGCTGCGCCCACGTAGAGGGTGATGGTGCCGTCCTGGGCGTTATGGACACCGGTGACCTGGGCGCCGGCGTTGAGCGCGGCCAGGCTGTCGCTGACCACCGAGGTACCGGTGCCGTCGGCCGTCAGCCGGCCGAAGTGCCACGTTCCCTCGGTGAAGCTCACCATCTTGGTCGGGTCCTGCTCGTCCGGCTCCTGCCGGGTGCCGGTCTTCTCGAACCACAAACTCCAGGAGGAACCGCTGGCGGTGCGCTGGCCGATGACCTGGGCTTTGTAGCCGTTCGGCTTGCCGAGCAGGGCTGCGTTGTCGAGCTTGGCCTCCGCGGTCACCGTGAACGAACCCGTGTCGTCGACGACCGGACCCGCGGCTGTGGCCGCCTGGGTGGAGCCGTTCAGGACCAGGGCGCCGCCCGTGACGGGCGTACCGGCGGTCGCAGTCAGGGCGCGGCCGCTGCCGGAGGTGTCGGGGTAGGTGGGGCCGGCCGCGGTGAGGTCCCAGGCTCCGGCCAGGTCGACATGGGGCTTGCCGGTCGCCGGGTCGATGAGCGAGGAGTCCTGCTTGACCTCGTCGGCGCTCTTCTCGTCCTGCCAGACCTTGACTTCGTCGATCCGGCCTGGGAGCTGCTCCGACCAGGTGCCGGACTGTTTGGCGGCGCCGATTGCCATGACTCCGGTGGAGGCGATGGGGTTGGTGACGGCCATCTGGCCCTGAAGCTGCCCGTTGATGTACAGCTTCGCGAGGTCGGTGGACTCGTTGTACGTGGCGGCGACATGGGTCCACACTCCGGCCTGCGCCGGGTTCAGGCCGTTCAGTCGCTTGATCGCGCCGGTACCGCCGGCCGTGTCGTCGGTGGCCATCTGCATCGACCACGGCTGGCCGGCTGCGGCGGTGATGGCGGCACCGCTGAAGTTCTTGCCGCTCTGGCCGAGCATCGAGAAGGTGCCGTCCGTGCGGTCCAGGCGGACCCAGCCGGCCACGGTGAAAGAGCCGCGCGTTTCGAACGCCGGCTTGGCGCTGTTTGCGTACTGGCCGTTTGTCAGCTGGAGCGCTCGGTCCTCGTGCGGGGTGGGCGTCTGCACCCAGCCCCTTCGGCCGGTTTCGGGGCGCTGGGCTCCGGCGGTGAGGTACATGTTGTTCCTGAGCGCCGGGTCGGTGGTCGACGTGTCGATGGCCTGGCCGGAGGTCTCGTCGAAGGTCCAGTAGCCGATCGGGTTGGGGCCCTCCTTGACCACGAAGTCGACTATCTTCGTCGCGCCCCATCGCCCCACGGCGTCCTTGGCCTTCACGCTCAGCTTCATCGTCCCCGACAGCGGGGGAGTGATCGAGACGGTCGGGTTCGAGCCGGCGATCTCGGTCCACGTGGTGTCCGTGGACAGCTTGTGCTGGAATGCCGTGACGGTGTCGCCGCTCGCCGGAGCGAAGGTGAACTGACCCGCCTGGCCGGGCTTGCCGGCCGCCGTGCACGCGGTGCTGGTGCACTGGCTGTACGGAGCTCCGAAGGTGACCGTCGGGGCCTTGGGGGCACTGGAGTCGACCTTGAAGTAGCAGTCCGCACTGGGAGCGCTGGTTCGTTCGTGGCCGTCCGCGTACGAGCGGGTCCAGGTCCGGAAGCGGTACTGGGCGCCGTCCGTCAGCGTGGCGGGCGGGTCACTGGTGACCTTGACGTTGTCTCCCACGAATCCCGAGGATGGCCGACTGACGTAGTCGGCATCGGATCCGTTGGCCTTGACCGGGGTCCAGGTGCCGTTGGTCTCTTTCCTCTCGGTCTGCATGAGGATCCGCAGCTGGGCGCCGGACTCGCCGCCCCACACGGTCTCGGTGATCGCGGTCATGGCCGGCGTCGGGTCGGATACGATCGACGGCTTGGCCGGGTCGTTCGAGCAGATCTCCCCCGCGCCCGTGACCAGGCCGACGTAGATGGGGGTGTTGGGCTTGCCGATGTAGTCGACCGACAGAACAGCGTCGTTGCGGAAGCGCTTCCACGCGGCGGTATCCGACTCGTCCTCGGCCCTCAGCTCCAGGTTCAGACGGTTGTAGCGGCCGTCGGCGAAGTCGCGGACGGTGGGGGTGAGGTTCTCGTCCGGCTCGTCGGGAAGGTTGTCGGAGAACTCGACAGGTGCGGCAGGCGAGTTGGGATCGCACGCTGAGCCCCGGCCGGCCGACAGCCAGCGGTCGCCCATCAGGTCGGCGTAGTTGGGCTTGTTGCCCCAGGTCGTCGAGGGGGAGATCTCCCCGTCCATGCGGACCAGCCAGACGTTGCGGGCCTCGCATTGGAAGGCCCACGGCTCGGTTACCCGGAAACGAGCACTCAGGACTTCCTTGCCGACGAGCTTGCTCGGCGAGAACTCGAAGTACAGACGCTGAACATAGCCCGGACCGCAGTAGTAGCCGGCCCAGGAGCCGCACTTGCCCATGCCTTTGCCCATGTCGTCGCTGCCGTTGTCCCAGTTCCAGAACGAGACGCCGTCGTTGCGGAGCGCGGTGTGCTCGGTGCCGTCGTCGAGAGCCACGGAAGGGTCGATGTACAGGGGGAAGGCGGCGGGGTCACTTTGTTTCAGCAGTGAGGAGTCCGGTACGACGGCCAGTGAGTCGACGTCGACCTGGACGGGCATGTTCGCCGCCCCCGAGCCGGGAGCAGGACCGTCGACGGGACGACTGCCGGGCTCCGCCCCGGCGAGCGCCTGAGGCAGGGTGCGGCCCTCGCTCTTGGCCGCGGCGACCTTTGCCTGCGGCGACATGGCCGGCGCGGTGGACAGGCCCTTCGAGTCCCACATCAGGGCCGGGGGCGCCTTGAACACCGGCCTGCCGTTGGCGTCTGTGGCGGACAGCCCGCCGTCCTTGGCGGAGAGGAGCCGGACGTCCTTCGCCTTGAGGTCGAACTCGATACGCTGGAGCTTCGGATTCTTCGCCGCATCCGGTGTCTTCACCACCAGGACCTCGCGGAACCCCTTCAAGGACGCCGTCATCCGCAGATCGACGCCGGGCAGCACCTCCTGGTACACGGCGCTGTCACCGTCAAGCACCGGCTTGGGCAGCTCGCCGCCTTGCCAGCCCAATGACATCGACCGTCCAGCATGCTCAATGGTGACCAGGCTCCCATCGCCGCCGCCCGAGAAACCGACCGAGGCCACAGCGGCTTTCGGGCCCACCATGCCGTCGGGGCGCACCTCCAAAGTGGCGTCGGGCGCCACCCAGCCAGCACCGTCCTTTGCTCTAACCCGGATCGGAACGGCCGAAGTGTCCAGCCGGAAGGACTTGCCATCCGGATTCGCATACGTCGTCGTCGACTCCGTGCGCTCGCCCACCACTTCGACCGGCTTGCCGAACTCGGCAGCGGCCTTTAGTGCCTTCTCGCTCTCGCTCGCCGACGCCTGAGCCGTAGCGGCCGCAGCCCCCGGCACGTGCCCGGGTGAGACACCCACGACTACGGCACCCAGGGCCGTCGCTACGGCACGCCAAAGCCGCCAACCCCCGATTGCAGACATAATCCCCCATCGCACCCGCAGTGCGGGCATCCCCGCTACTGCTCAACCCGTGATCCAAATACTCAAGGCGCAAACGTAGGCGGCGTTTCAACGGTGAGACAAGGAAATTTGGTTGGCCTATTTCCGACTGGCGGAATCTCGTCTGATCACAAACGGGGCCGGGGGTGGGGAACCCGCGATTCCGAACGCCGAAATCGGCCAAAGGGGTATCAGGCCCTCCGCTTATCGTGACTGTGAGTTGCCGGCGAGATCTTCGGCAAAAAAATGCTCCTCCCGTATCAGTTAAAGTCTGAGATGCCCCATATTCCGGGCTGTCGCGTATGTATGCTGGGCTATCGCGCGCCTTTGTCTGGAGTGTTGAGCCGCTCGCAACGGATTCTGGTCAGCCGTCTTCCATTCACGAAACCGCCTTCACGAAGGCTGGCCCGGAATGACGGTCGTCGTGGAGGATCATGGGTTGGTGCACGCCGAGGTCAAGTCCATGGAGGCAATGCGGCGATCAGGCGAATCGCATGACAGGTCGAAATGGGGCGGAAGTGCTGATAGCGTGATCATCAACTTCATCTGGCGGCAGGTGCAGCCTGCTGTTACGAGCGGCAATGGCGCGCATCAGAAACCAGCCGGGTCGGCACGCAAAGTGCATCTACAGGGGAATCCCAGACATTACGGGAGAGCGATCATGTTCCATCCACAAACGGCTGAACGCCGCGGTCTTCACATCTCTTTTCTCGGCGTGGACGGAATCGGCAAGTCGACACTGTCCGAACAGCTGGTGGCTGAATTGCGAGGGCGCGGACTGACAGTCACTCCCGTTACCTGGCGCTCGTGCCTCGACGCGGACCTGCCCGCTTGGCCACAGCAAGCCCTGCGGACGCTATGGATGGACACGTTTCGGCTGCTCTTCGGCGGTGCCGTCGACCGAGACGAGCACGTGATACTCCCCGAGCGGTATGAGGAGTGGACGGCGCAACGCTCCGAGGACCAGCTCGGTCGGCTTCGAGCGACGGCGTCGTCCCCCAGCGGACCGCTCGCTGCGGCGCTCGTGGAGTTCGCCGGCAACGTAGTCCTGCACGCGGAGGTCATCCGCCCCGCACTGGAACGTGGTGAGGTCGTAGTCCAGGAAACCTTTCCCTACAAGCATGTCCTCAAGGAGTACCTGCTCGCTAGCGAGCTGACAACAGCAAATGCCAACAGCCCGTACTCTCCTGAAGAGGTTGACTTCCTTTTCAAACCCGTTGAGGCGTTCTTCGGCGGCGGTGCGCTGAGTCCTGACGTGGGCATCCTGGTCGACGGTCCGGTGGAACTGGCTCTGCAGTGGCGACTCGGGCAGTCGGGAGCCGTCGGCGTACTGGAGGACCTGCGGACCGCCGGACGGCCTGGGGACGAAGGGTTCATCGCGTTGCAGTCCGCTTCTGCACGCCGTTTCCACGCGTTCGCGCAGAAGTACGGCTGGATCGTCCACACGGTGCGAGACGCGCCCGTGGAAGAAAACGTGCGGCGCGGGCTTGATCTGGTGCTCGCGGAGATCGCCCGAGCTCGACCGTCGTGGAGTCTCATGACGTCCGGAACGGACTTCCGGGCGTCATGAGGGCCGTGATCGCCGAGAACGTCTCTCCAAGGAATCGATCAAGGCGTTAGCGCCGGAAGGTCGTTCACCGATCAGGCCGAGCCCATAGCCCACGGGCCGTCGGGAACCAGCTCCGTCAGCACCTCGAGGAGCTGCGGTGGCTCCACCGGGTCGGGGAGGTGGCCCAGCTCGTGCCACGGCACCCATCGGTGCTCCTGGAGCTGTTCGGCCTCGTACTGTTCCAGTCCACCCGGGCGGACTTCGGACGCCGAAGAGAGCAGGCACAGGAAGAAGGCTTCCTCCCCGGCAAAATCCACGCCGTTCCACCTGAGTTTCCGCGAAACGATGACGGAGCGCTCGCCGATGGAGACGTCCAGGAGCCCGGCTTCCTCGTTCAGCTCGCGTCGGGCCGCGGCGAGCGCGTCCTCATCTGCCTCGATGCCGCCGCCCGGCGGCTCCCAGATGTAGTTCCCGGTTGCGGGATCACGCCAGCGCAACAACAGGATCCGCTGGTCGGGATCAACGCACACGACACGCACGGAGGGGCGGGGAGACTCCATGCGCCACAGCATAGCGAACAGCCGTCCCAGGGTTCGGGGATGGACCCGGCCCTGATGCGCTGCGCAACAAACACGACGATACGGATTGAAAGGCGAATGGATGTCTGAGGAACAGGCCGGTCAGTGGTCGACGACAGAAGAGTTTTGGGCCGAGCTCCAGGATGTGATCTTCGACGAGGACCGCATCCGCCGGGGCCAGCGTGAGGCTGCCGAGCTGGAACGGCTGGTCGGTCTGGGACCGTCTGCGCGGATCCTGGACATGTGCTGCGGCCCGGGCCGGCACTCGGTGCCGCTCGCCGCTCGCGGTCACCAAGTGATCGGTGTCGACAGCACGCAGCGCTATCTGGAGACCGCACGCGAACTGGCCGACCAGGCAGGCGTCGAAGCCACGTTCGTCCGCGCCGATGCTAGGCGGTACCGCAGCGAGCAACCAGTGGACCTGGTGCTCAACCTGTGGTCGTCCTTCGGTCACTTCCCCGACCAGGAAGACAACCAGGCGGTGCTGCGTCAGGCCTGTGCCTCGCTGCGTGAAGGGGGTGCATTGGTCCTTCACCTCCGCTCTCGAGAGACGTACAACGCCCGTCAGACGGCGGAGCGCTCGTGGACGGAGCGTGCCGGGACGCTCTACCTCGAAGAGCGGCACGTGATCGACGACTGGCGGCGTGTGCGCGGACGCTGGATTGTCGTCGACAGCGCGGGCCGACGTGACTTTTCCTATGAGTCGTGGCTGTACTCGGGCGAGGAACTGACCGCGATGCTGCAGGCTGCGGGCTTCGCGGACGTCTCCCTGTACGGTGACTTTGGTGGGGCCCCCTACGGCCAGTACTCCAAGCATCTGGTGGTTATCGCCCGCCGTTGAAATCAGCGAGTCTGATTCCGGCGGGAGAGCCGTAGCCCGTCGGCTGTTCGATCCCGCTACGTCGGTGGGTGCTCGTCTTGCTCCAGTACCCGAAGCAGGGTGTCGCGGAAGTAGTGCAGTCCCGCCTCGTTGCGCCCGAAGAGCAGTTCTTGGGGTGCGGTCACGAGTCCTCCCTGGACGGATTCGGCCGCACCCACGTCTTCTCCGAGGACCTTGGTGAACAGGGAGATGTTGGTTCGCAACGTGTCCGGCCTGACGAGGCCGTCCTGCCGCGCAACGTGCAACACCCGGATCTCGCTGGAATCGGGGGACAGCGGCTGGATTCGAAGGGTGGTCACATGGCGCTTCTCCACGAAGAAGAAGGTGCTGGGGAAGATGTAGTACACGAGCGTCGCGTGGGGACGCAGCCTTCTGGCGGACGCCGGGGCGCTCCGCAGCTCGCGGATGTCCCGCTTTGGTGCCACGATCCGAACGTGCTCCCCGAGTCGGTCGAAAAGGGCCACCTCGGGGACGAAGACGTACTTCTTCATGTCCGGGTGGAGGCTGCGAAAGTGGTAGACCTCCAGGAAGCCCTCGACCCCCAGTTTCCAGTTGAAGCGTCCGGTCAGCCTCTCGCCGGCCCAGAACGTGTCGTCTGCGAATCGGTAGCCGTTGAAGTCCTCGTCCAGCGCGTCCAGATGACCAGTCAGGACCTCCGGACCGGCCTGAGGTGGACCGACCCAGACGAACCCGTGGCTTTCCTGTGCGGGCACCTGGAAGAGGTTGCGCTCCGCAAGGGTCAACGGTGAGAAGCACCGTGCCTGGTCGGGTACATGCGTCAACGTGCCCTCGTCGTCGTAACGCCAGGCGTGGGTGCGGCAGCTGAACCCGTTGCCAGCCGTGCCGTGCCCAGCATCAACGAGCTTCGCGCCCCGGTGTCGGCAGACGTTGAGGAAGGCGCGCACCTTGCCTCGGCGGGTGCGCACTGCGAGGACGGACCGACCGTAGAGGTCCTCCGTGACGAAGTCACCGGGCTTTGCCAGCTGCGAGGAGTGGGCCAGCAGTACCGGTCGCCGCTGGAACACCGCCTCCATCTCACGCTTGAGGTGCTCGTCCCCGAGGTAGTCATCGGTCGGTACGGTCCGTTCCTCCGCGGCGCAGTCGGTCGTCCTGTTCTCGATGTGCTTCAGGATTCGTTCGATCAGAGCCTGTTGGGTGTGCTCCTTCACTCCTGCCTCACTCCCAGGCTCCGGTACTCCCGCATCTTGGCCTCGCGCTTGGCAGGGTCGTCTGTGAAGCGCTGAATGCCGAGGACGTCTCCGCGGCCCGCGTAGACACGGTTGAGGTAGACGAGGATCGGCATGTCCTCAAGCCGTACCTCGTCCTCACCCACCCACGTGCTGTCGACCGAGCACTCGGTCATCCTGCCCAGGACGACCTGGTGGGACGGTGGCATGTCGAGGCCCAGTTCGTTCCGGCCCAGATTGCCGATGAGGGTGCAAGCCATGGAGATGGGGCAGCTCGGTAGATAGGGCAGGCCGCTCTCCGGTAGCCGAGCCACTTCCAGGCCGGCCTTCTCGACCTTCTCCGGCTCCTTGCGCCAAGACCGCGTGCCGGTGTAGTCCGCAACCTCCAGACCGTCCTGGAGGGGCAGGTTCACCACGAACGAGCCCGTGCGCCGGATGTTCTTGTAAGTCTGCCGGCGCGGCTTGATGCCCACGGCAAGGATCGGTGGATCCAGACAGACCACGCCGACGGCTGACATGGCAGACACGTCGACCTCGCCCGCCTCGGTTTGCGTGCTCAGCAGGACGACGGGAGAGGGCACGTAGAAGGCGTTGGGCGGGATCGACGTGCGTCCGGCTCCGGTCGTCGCGGCAGCCTCGCCCGGCATCCATTCAGCGGAGGGCGCCACTGTTCTTCACCACCTTGAGGATTCCTTCGGCGTACTGGTCGAGCAGGAGGTCGCACGTCTCGTGCAAATGGGGGGCGGGGAAGCTGAGGCAGGCCTCGTAGTAGGACTCGGCGCCCGGCAGTTCGCCCTCGCGATAGAGCGGGCGCTCGCCCCCGGGCTGGTAATAGGCCGGTTCGAGCTTGCGGGACGTGAACATGTTCAGTCGGTGCAGCGGACGGTTCGACGGTCGGTCTACGGTCAGGCCCTCAGCCTGGAGTGCCTCGACGAAACGGTCGAGTGGCAGACCATCCAGCTCGGCGGAGTCGTAGAGAGCCTTGTAGCCGTACCAGCCACCGCGTGTCACGTCGGGGGCCGTGCTGGGAGGGCGTAGACCGGGGATGCCTTCGAGACGCCGGTTGAGTCCCTCCAGAACGGACGTCTTGACTTCGATGCGCTGGTCGAGGTCGAGGTATTGTTCCGTGCACACGGCGGCGGTCAGCGGGCTGAGGTGGTAATTGGCGCCGTAGCCCACGGTGCAGTCGGCGGGTGGCAGCACCAACTGGGCGCGCTCGTGGCAGTGACCGAGCAACAACGCACGCCGGTACACCTCCTCGTTGGAGGTGAGCAGGACTCCGCCGGTGCCGCCGGACACCATCTTGCGGGCTCCCAGGCTGAAAATGGCAGCGTCCGAGAAGGCTCCAACCCGCTTTCCGCGGTATCGGGCGCCGTGGGCGTGCGAGCCGTCCTCGACCACGCTCAGCCCGTATCGCGCTGCCATCGTAGCGAGCCCGTCGAGGTCCACCGGATGGCCCCACATGTGTGTGACCACGATGGCTTTGGTGCGGCCGGTGATCCGGCGTTGCGCGTCGGTGAGGTCGATGTTCCCGGTGACCGGGTCCACGTCGCACAGCACCGGTACCGCACTCAGCAGGAACAGCGGTGCCACAGTGGCGTGGAAGCTGTAGCTCGGCACGATGACCTCGTCGCCGGGCTCAACACCGACGGCGTGGAAGGCCATGTGGAGAGCCGCGGTGCCGCTCGCGGCACCCAGCACGTACGGCACGTTGTGGTAGTCGGCGACTACCTCTTCGAACTCGGCCATCTCGGGGCCGAGCGCGTAGTCCGACAGGGACGCGGAATCGAGCAGGGCATTGATCCGCTGCCGTGCCGGACGGGATAGGTGCGGCCACGGTCGCGGCAGCTGTGTGGTGACGGCACGGTCGCCGCCATGCAGGGCGAGCTTGGGCATGTCAGATTTCTCCTGCTCCGACGAGTTGCTTGCTCTGCCGAGGCGGCTCCGGTTCGTTCTCGGCGTGGTTCGCGGTGAGCAGGTCGCGGTCGCGTGAGCCCTCGCGGTACACGGACAGGCCCTTGCAGCCCAGACGCCAGCCTTCGAAGAAGGCCTCGGACACGTCTGCGACGGCGCAGTCGTGAGACAGGTTGACGGTCTTGGACACGGCGTTGTCCGTGTACTGCTGCCAGCGGGCCACAGTTCGTACGTGCCAGATGCCGGGGATCGCGTGAGCGTAACGATACGGCGCCAGCACCCTGGCAGGGAGCGGGAGTTCGGGGACGGGCTTGTTGCGCAGCAGGGCGAGTGCGTCGTCCCGGTCGAGACCGGTATGACGCATCAGCTCGCTGAGGAGGTCCTCGTCCGCGCTGGTGATGCCGTCCGGCCTCAGGACGTCCTTGTTCCAGACGGCAGCGAACCGCGGCTCGATGCCGCTGGAGCAGCCGGCGACCATCGAAATCGTGCCGGTGGGGGCGATAGTGGTAATGGCGCAGTTCCGGGCTGGCAGGGCGCGGCCACTGTACGACCAGTTGGGGTAGGCACCCCGTTCCTGGGCCAGTTTCTCGCTGGCGGCCCAGGCGGTGTCGCGGATAGTCGCACCGAGGCGGTCGATCAATGCCATTGCCTCGTCGGAGTCGTAGGGGATCCCGAGCCGGACGAGTAGATCCGCGTAACCCATCACTCCCAGCCCGAGTCTGCGGTTGGCCTGAGCCATCTCGGTGAAGCGGGCTTCCGGGTATCGGGAGGCATCGATGGCGTTGTCGAGCAGTCGGACGGCGTCGCGGATCGTGCCGCGCAACAGTTCCCAGTCGACGTCGCAGCGGTCCACTCGTAGGAAGGACGCAAGGTTGATCGAACCCAGATTGCTGGGTTCGTACGGGTAGAGAGTCTGCTCGCCACAGGGGTTGGTGGTACGGATCGGCCCGAGATGGCCGAGGAGGGGGTTGGCGCGGTTCATGGCGTCGGTGAACAGCAGCCCCGGGTCACCCGTGCGCCAGGCGTTCTCACAGATGTGCTGCCAGATGCGCTCTGCGGCGATCCGTCCGGCGCCGTGCCCGCTCTGCGGGCTGACCAGCTCGATGTCTTGGCCGGCCTCGACGGCCTGCATGAAGGCGTCGTCGACGGCGACGGAGATGTTGAAGTTGTGCAGACGGCCAACGGTCCGCTTGACGTCGATGAACTCCAGGATGTCGGGGTGGTACACCGACAGGGAGCCCATGTTGGCGCCGCGCATTTTGCCGCCTTGGGCGACGACTGCGGTCTCCGCGTCGAACAGGCGCAACCATGACACCGGTCCGCTTGCTCCGGCCGCCTCTGCGCTGGAGATGGGTGCGCCCCGCTCGCGCAGGGGACTGAGGTCGAAGCCCGTGCCGCCGCCGGTGCGGTGGCACACGGCCGCGATCTTGAGTGTATCGAACACGCTGTCGAAGTCGTCGGCGAGCGGGAGGACGAAGCACGAGGCGAGCTGCGCTTGCCGGGTGCCGGTGTTGTTCAGGATGCGACCGGACGGCCAGAACCGGTTCTCTTCCATCAGGGCCCGAAAGCGCGCCGACCAGTGGCGCACCTCAGTGTCTCCCGCGCCGCGGTATCGGCGCTCGACCTCGGCGAGGGTGGAGGAGACCCGGTCGAGGAGTTCGTCCGTGGTCTCCACCCGGCGGTCCGCGCCGATACGGAGGGCGAGCTTCGCCCTGAGCACATCAGTGTTCACGGTGTTGTCCCTACGGTCGGCTGAGGTGCGGACGCGGTCTGGGCGTCGGACAGGAGGGATCGGACCTTGTCGTGCCCAAGCACGGCCCGGACTCCTTCTTCGACGGTCTCGGCCTGCGGGCGGCCGTCGACGCCGAGCACGAGCCAGCCCCACCGTTCAGCCGCTGAGCGGTACTCGGATGCCATGGCTCCCTGGAACGACAGGTAGGTGTCGCGACCCGGTCGTCCGGCGAACCCGAGGTCCTCGCCGGCCCCCAGGCGCCCGTTCTGCGTCATGCGCCACTCGTAGGACAGCCGCGGGTCGGCATCGAGAAGGAGCCCGACGTCGGGTTGGAGGAACGGATCAGAGAACATGGCGGTCACCTGTTCGGCCAAGTTCCGCAGCGTCCCTGCTGGGACCTCACCGCTCGGCATTTGCTCGGCCAGACGCAGGCACTTGAGAACGTTCTTCAGGCCGAACCCGTCATTGAGCGCCACACCGCCCCGCCCGACCACCGGAGCGGCTACCGCGCTCTGGAGCAGGAAGTGGCCGGCCAGCTCGACCAGCGCGGAGGTGACCACCGCGGGCTGACGTGCGTGGCCCTTGGCCTCCCCGATACGGCGTGGCAGATCCGAGGCGCCGAAGTCGGAGAACAACTGCGGTACGAGTTCGTCCACTGGGCGTCCGTCGATGGTGCGCCCCGCATAGAACAGTCCCCAGCCCTGGACACCGAGCTGTTCGATGCTCGTACGGGGAAAGCCGGCTGGCAGAGAGCCGACGACTCCGGCCCAACTGACGTCCACGACTTCCACGCCATGCTTGGTCAGCTCCTTGCGGAGCGCCCGGGCGAGCGTCGTCTTGCCCGATCCGTCGATGCCCATCAGAGCGATCGATATGCCTGACAACAGACTCCTCCTGCGTCCACGTGAGTATGAATGGCGTACGACTTCGTCAGCGCCGGCGAACGATGCGCTCGGTCAGTGCGACACGTCGTCGGGAAGACCCATGGCAGCGAGTTCCCCGAAATGCCTGCGCGTGTCGTCGTCGAGTGTCAGCTGGGCGAGGGCCTTGTTGGCCCGGTCGACCATGGTCCGGGCGAGGTTCTCCGTCCACTCCCGGCCGCCCGCAGCCTCGATCAGTTGCGTCGCCCGCTGGACGTCCGGTATCGCCAGCTCGCCCTCCAGGCCGAAGATCTGACGCAGTTCTTCGCCGTGGGTAGCGTCGTTGAGCGCCACAGCTATCGGCGGCGTGCCCTTGCGCGCCTTGACGTCGAAGCCGCGCGGTCGCCCTCCTGTCTGATCGGGGGTACCCCAGATGCCCAGCATGTCGTCACGGGCCTGGAACGCGACACCGACGGACTGGCCGAAGTCGGCGAGTGCGTCCACGACTGTTCCGTGAGCGCCGACGAGGACGGCGCCGATGGACGTGGCACAGCGCATGAGTGACGCGGTCTTGGACTGAGTCATCGTCATCGACTCGTCCACGCTGTAGTCCAAGCGCTGCTCGAAGGTCATGTCCAGGGTCTGACCGGCCAGCATCCGGGCGGAGGTGTCCATGGTGAGGTTCAACGCGGCAGACCGGTTGGCCGACGGGCTCTCCAGCACCATCTGTTGAGCGAGCGTCAGCAGCGCGGTGCCGGCACAGATGGCCTGCCCGGCGCCGAACACCACCCATGCCGTCTCGCGCTGGCGCCGAAACCGGTCGCCGTCCATCACGTCGTCGATGAGGAAGGCCCAATTGTTCAGGTACTCCACTGCGAGCGCCCCGGGCACCGCGTCTTTGATCTCACCACCACCGGCCTGGGCCGACAGAAAGGCGAGGGCCGGCCGGACTGACTTGCTTCCGCGCCGCTGTACAGGCCGGCCGTCGGCGTCCCTCCAGCCCATGTGATAGTCGATGACCCGCCTGACCTCCGGGGAGAGCCGGGCAAGGGAATCCTCCATGGCAGGGGTGACGAGCGCTCGCGCCTCACTGAGGATTTCGGGAATCTTCACGTACTTCCTCTTTCTGACCTGTGCAGCGGCTGATCGACCGCAGGGGAACTCATCCAAGGCAGGGGGATGGCAAGGCCTCGCGCGGCGGGGCCAGGGTTACACCAGGGGCCCGAGTTCCGTGTAGATGGAGAACCGCCCCCACTGGCTGCGGTCTTGCGCGTAGCCGGGGCACGCGGCATCGATAGTCATCGTGTGCACCTCGCCAGCCTGGAAGACGGTCACCTGTCGCCCGAGTCAGCAGCCTTTCAGGGCCGTGCGTACCCGCAACTGCGTGTCGTGTACGCCGCAGGCGTGGTGTTCCGGGCAGACGACGGCCACGGAGATCGCTCTGCGAGCGGGGGGCGGTGTGCAGGAGCGACACATCGAGCCATTGGTCGGTCACGGCCAGGACATTGGCCCTCAGCCACATGAGCCAGGGCGCGGCGCCCGTACTCAGCGCGCTGAAAGGGGTCGCCGCAAGCCGATTGGGACCGGAAGTATCGCCACCGCCTGTTTCAACCCCTTGGCAAGAGTGGACGACATGGTCGCTTCGCAACATTCCCCCCGCCGAACGAATTTGGGAGAATGCTGCCATGCGTCGAAAATCCAAACGCCAGCCCCGACGCGGAAATCACCCACTCCTCGTGCGAAACCCACGGAATTCCCTTGTCCAGCACGCCTAACTCAAACCCCCGGTATGTGTGCTCCGCAAGAAGGTACACCAAAGATTCATCTGCAGCGACGCATTTTAATCCAGCCAATCTCCGGCTTGATTGCGTTGCCTAAATTGACGCAATCGGCAGGCTTTGCCGCATCCTGGGACGGTTTGGGTGTCAGGGAGGGGTCCCGTCGCGTAGCAAGTGACGCTCGAGGCCGGCCTGGGTCTGTCGCCCCAGGCCGGCCAAGCAAGAGGGGCCGGAGCGGCGTAAGTGCAAGCACGGCTTGACGGGGTGGGGACCGCGCCAACCTCGGGTGCTATCCGGACGGAGATGCGCCCCAAACGGCTCCGCGCACCCATCGGCACAACGCGCATTCCGGGCAATTAATCACCCTTGCCAGGCGGGAAGAAACTTGCTAGTTTCACCCACCAATTGGCTGCGAGTCCTTCTCGAGGCACGTGGTCTAATTTCAGAAGGGGGGTGTATTTCATGGCACAGGAGTACCGCGCACCCGAGCTGCGTAAGGTATCGATCCGTCGCGCTTCCAACGAGGCGTAATGAAACCGACCGGGCGGCGCCGACGGCGTCGCCCGGTCCGGCAAAGGTTGAAAGGTAATAACGGGGCATGGGTGCAAAAATTCAGAGGTCCTTCGATGTGCGAACCGACGTGGCTACCGGTTCCGTACTCTTGGTGAAGGGTCTGGATGCGTACGAGCTGGATGGTGTCGGAGCAAAAGTGTGGACTTTGTGCGACGGAAGCAACGATGTCGACCAGATAGCCGACATCGTGTCCAGCGAATACCAGGTAGACCGTGGAGTCGTCCTGAATGACGTCACTGCATTTGTGGCCTCCATGCTCAAGGCAGGGCTGCTCGAAGGATGAATGAACGTGCACGCGCCAGCTTCGCGGGCGTTGCTGCGGTGGCGTGCCTAGTCGTGATGGTGACAGCGCGCAACCATCTTCTTGTCGCGGCCAGTGCTGCGGTCGCCCTTGTGTACGTATCGTCCAGGTCTGCGCTTCCTTGGGTGGAGTTGTTGCCGCTGCCACGTGGCGCCTGCCTGATGCTGCGCCGCATCCTACGAAGTGCGGTCTATCTCCCCTGTGTGTTCTTCTTCCCTCTTCCCTCTTTCGCTCCGGCATGGTGGGCCCTCGTCGGGGGTTTTCTGGTGGGAGGCATCGGCGTGGCGTTGGAGTGGAAAGAAGTGCGCCGATGGCTTCAGCCGGCCTATCTCCGGCTGTTCCCTCCGGTCACGCCGCTGGAGCGGTCAAGGGACATCATCCACTTTGCGATCGGTGGGCCGGCGCAGGAGTACCTCTATCGCTACGTAGTCATATTCGCCGCGGCGCCGCTGATTGGGCCGTTCTCCATCTTGCTATCAGCAGTTCTGTTCGTCGCAGAACACCTCGTGCAACGGAGCGCTGGGGCGTGGGACCGCAAGGACATCGCGCTCCATGCAGGCCTGAGCCTGGCCCTGGGGAGTCTGGCCTACGGCAACGGGCTGCTCCCTGCGTTGATCGGACACACCCTCTACAACGCTCCCAATTTGTTGGTCGCCGCCCGGCGGCCCGGTGTGTCAGGCGCCGCAACCCTGACCACGCCGAGCTAGCACAACGCCCGCGTTTGGAAGAGCAACGCCGTGTAATCGACACACGGCGCGGTGCAGAGGAGGAAGAATGAACCAGTTGGTACCAGGTCGGGACCGGCTTACGGGTACTGGACGTAAAGTCGCAGACCTCTACACTGACGTGGCGACTGCCTACGTCTGCGGATCCCTTGTCGAGGGCTTTGGTAACAGCCAGTCCGACCTGGACGTGTTTGTGCTGACAGATGGGCCGTCGAGGCGGCGGGAAGACGAGGGCACGTCAGCAAATTTCACGGGAGACGAATACCGGATCGACATTGACTATGCGGACGAAGTTCGAGTGGACACTGAGTGCTGGGACATCGCCCAGGTCCGTGATGTCGCGCATCGTATAAATAACTGCTCAGTGGGTGACTGGACCGCTCCGGCTCACTTGGAATCTCAGTGGTTTCAGCTGGCACACGGTATACGTATTGGCTGGGCGGTGCGAGAGGAATCGGTATTCGAGGAACTGCGTACCTCCTTCGACTGGGGGCACGTCAGCCACCTTCTCTATTGCCGGTACATGCTCAGCTATACCGGCGCTTCGGAAGACACAGTCGGCGCCATCAGCGCTGGGGATGCAGGAACCGCGATGCTCAATTCCCGTCATGCCTTGGGATTCGCCACCGATGCGCTCCTTGCCGCGGCCGGTTCCACCAACATCAAGCCCAAGTGGCGTTTCGCAAAGCTGCGGCAGTTGGGCATGACAGAAGAGTTCGAACGATACTTCGCGGCGGAGACCAGCGGCCAGGGAACTGACGACGATGTCCTGCTTGCCAGCAAGGGCAGGCTCCGGTTGGCTTCTGACTTCACGCTCGCTGCGGCTGCCCTCGTGGGTCGTCTGTGACCAGTGTATTGACGATGGGGGACGCGCCACTCGCGGTGACCAAGCATGCTGCGAAGTGACAAGGTAAGTGGTAGCGATGGAGCCGGCTTGAAGGTCGGGCGACAGCGGCTGTGGCTCCTCTGGTTGGGTCAGACCATCTCTGGCGTCGGCAGCGAGACGACGGTGATTGCGTTCCCGCTGGTCGCGGCGTTTACGCTGCATGCGGGGCCGGCAGAGATGGGTCTCTTGGTAGCGGCCGCGAAGCTTCCCAACATTTTCGTCGGTGTTTTTGCGGCTCTGCTCATTGATCGAATCGGGCCACGGCGAGTCCTGCTCCTGACGGAGTACGGCCGCGCGGTGGCGATGGCTTCCGTGCCCCTGTTCGCATGGCAAGGGTGGCTTTCTGTACCCTATCTGGTACTCGTCTCATTCATCGTTGGATCGCTGACCGCCGCATACGAGCTGTCGTATTTCGTCATTGTTCCGATGCTAGTACCGGAAGGGCGCCTTCTGCGGGTCAACGGACTGATGCAGGGTACGCACTCGGTCACTCAGATCGCAGGTCCTCCCCTGGGGGGAATCCTGGTTCAGGTGATGGGTGCGGCGCGGACGCTCATGGTGGACGCGATATCGTTTCTGCTCTCGGCCGCAACGGTGCACACGATTCGATTGAAGGATGAGCGTGCACCTGCGGCCTCCGGGTCCAGTGTGCACAACTTTATTCACGAGATTCGTGCGGGCATGGCCTCTCTGTGGGAGGACAAGCGACTTCGGCTGCTCGGGCTCAGCGGGGGAGGCTTCAACTTCTTTCTCGGGCTCGGAATTACTGTCGAGGTCCTGTACGTCATCGATGTGGCGAAGGTGACTCCCGGCGCGTTCGGTGTGGCCATGGGGATAGGTTTGGTCGGCGGCCTGCTGGCGTCGATCTCCGTCGAACGGCTTACCGAGCGGCTGGGAGTGCGAATCGTCCTGGCTGGTGGACTGTTCCTCGCCTCGCTCGGCCCCCTTCTCACCTATGCCGCAGCCAGAGCGGAGGCGCTTACCGTCCTGCTAGTTGGAGCTGGGCAGTTCTTCAACTCTGTTGGAGTGGCGTACTTCGCGGTTACCAGCCTGAGCCTCCGTCAAACGATTGTGCCCCGTAATCTGAGGGCCCAAGTGTTTGCTTCGATGCGGGTACTCTCCCGAGGTGGCACGCCACTGGGCGCGATGGCAGGTGCCGTGGTGGCTTCATCGACGTCTCTCGGCGGGGCTCTCGTGATAGCGACCCTCGGGCAGGGAGCAGTCGCCTTCGTGACCTGGGCTCGCAGGGAGGTTCTCCCTCGCTAACTGATCGACCTCTCACATGCCCTCGGCAAGGTCTGCGCGGTCTTCAGCTCGTACAGGATTTCCGTATCCGGCACTTGCTTCAAATTTTCTGTTTCAACTACTGGTTGATCCGAATTCTGCGGAGCGCGTCCATGCCGATGCGGACCAGCTGATGGGTCGGACCTTCCGCTACGGCGGCCGCCGCCAGCGAGCTCTGGGAAGCTGGCCTCCCCAAAAGCCCCTCGCCGGGCGGGGACAGGGCCCGCCGGTGGCTCTGCAGCACGTATTGAGGTGGGCGTGCAAGTCATCGGGCGTCTGTGCCTCTCGGATTACCCGCTCGTACATCAGCAGGACGTCGGCGTCGTCGGCCAAGTCGTACTCGTAGTGGGGGCCCGGTCCAAATGTCGGTGCAGGACCAAGTTGCCGTCCACCGGCCTGCTCGGCGACCGGACACGCCTGGCTGGGTGTACGGCCGAAGCTAAGGGCTTGCAGATCATTAACACGTTGTCTTGATCTTGCTCTCGGGATCGCTGCTCTGGGCGAGGACCCGAGCTTGGAGGGGCGCGAGGGCTGCGGGTGGGGTGGTCGTTGGTGGGATGACGATGCCGTGCCCTTCGAGCAGTTTCCTGATCTTCAACAGGGTGCGGTGCATGGCGGTGCGGCTGCTGCCGAAGAGTACGGCGAGGGGTTCCGCGGCCAGCGCGAGGTGCAGGTGGAGCACGGTGGCCAGGACCTGGTCGGGGAAGGCGAGCCGGGGCGGGCGGCCGCGCCGGTCGTCGCCGTCCGGGACCAGAGTGTTTGTGAGGTCGTTCAGTTGCTGCGGGGACATGCCGGTCAGCGCGGGGTCGCTCAGCAGGGCCTGGTCCCACTCCGGCGCCGGTGTTTGTGGGGTCCGGGCCGCCGGGACGGCCGGGGCCGGTTGGGGGTGCAGGACGTAGTTGCAGTCGCCGTGGAAGCCATGGCGGGTCAGTGGCAGAGCCGCCATCTGCGCGTCACCGATCTGTACTCCGGTCGGGTAGGTGCCGTTGTCGAGTTCGGCATGCACCCGTAGTCCCGTGCGGGTGGTCGTTGCGGCGATGGACTGGACGATGACTTCGTGGCTGGTCAGCGGACGGCCCCGCCAGTTCATGGTGATGTGGGAGAAGAGCCGGTGTTCGATCTTGTTCCACTTCGATGTGCCGGGCGGTAGGTGGCAGACGGTGATCGTCAGGCCCGTTTCAGCGGAGAGTCGGGCGAGTTCGAGTTTCCAGGCCCGGGTGCGGTAGCCGCCGGTGTCGGCTGTGATCAGCAGTCGTGTCGCCTGAGGGTAGGCGGCTTGGCCCTGACCGTGCCACCAGCGGCGGATCGATTCCACCGCGAAAGCGGCCGTGTCGTGGTCGGTGCCGACGTTGACCCAGCCGGTGTTCGCCGCCAGGTCGTTAGACGCCATAGGGGATCGCCTTGCCCAGCTTCGGGTCGGCGAAGTCGTGCATGTTCACCGGCACCGGATCACCGGCCGGGCGCCACTGGCGGCCCTCGGTCTTGAACGCGCCGACGAGCTCCTTCTTCTTGGTGTCCACGCTGATGACTGGCTGGCCGGCGCCTTGGTGCTCTCGGGCTTGCTCGTTGAGGTAGCGGAACTGTGCGTCCCGGTCGACGTGCTGGCTGCCCTCGAGCGTCTTGACGTTGGCCTGCAGGCTGAACCCCTCCTCCCGCAGCAGATCCGCGACGGTGTCCGCGCTGACCCGGTGCCCGGCCCGGGTCAGCTCCCGCGCCAGCACGCGGGTCGACTTCACCGTCCATCGCAGCGGCGACATCCAATCACCCTGCACATCCGGCTCGACCAGCGCGAGCAGAGCCGGCCGCAGCCCCGGATCGAGATCCGCGACCCGCTTGCGGCCCCCGCCCGGACGACGCACCCGACCCAGGGGCTCCTCGCCGGCCTCCAGCTCGAACACACCCTTACGGACCGTGGTCGCGCTGACCGCGGCCGCCCGGGCGACGGCCCGAACGCCGCCGTGCCCCAGGACCCGGGCCTCAGCGGCCATCAACAGTCGACGCTGCCGCTCGTCCAGATGAGGGAACAACACCGCGACTTCACAGCGAGTTGGCTACGAGTCTCGCCCGGGATGCGCATACCACACCAAGGAGCACCAGAACGGGAAGCAACACCTTGATGCCCTGCAAGCCCTTAGGGTGAACAGGGTCCTTCCTTGTGCCGACGACGGGAACCCTGACACGCTGTCCGGCGTGCGTCAGGAGTTGCATGTAGCGCCCGTAGCGCACACGATGCACCTCGACCCGGAGTCCGTTTTGCGCCTTGCGCGCCGCTGACCTGCGGTTCTACTTAATCTGTTTTCGGCTCTACATGTTTCACCATGACGCACCACGTGGAGTGCGTGGCGATCCTGGAGCCCATCAACAAGGGCGCCTGACCTCACCGCCAGATCGTCAGACTCCTGACCCCGGATGACGCTCATCAGGGGTCATTGTCGACCCTCCGTCAAAAGGACGTTCGGGAGCGGCCGGTGTGGGCGAGGCCACAGGGGGGCGGCGCAACCGGGGGCCCCGCGTATGGCGTGTACGCGGCGAGAACTGCGCCCCGTCGGGTCTGGGTCTTTGCTCCCATCTTCGGATCATTCGCTAAGGTGAATGCCGCAAGGTGTGTCGGGCGTTTCCACCGGCGTGGGTTCCGGCGTTGCCGCTCGGTAATGAGGCAAGTGCGCGACGAGTGTCCGGTTGCCCCGAGGCCCCTCGCGAAATCCGGCTGCCGTATTTCTGTGGGCGTACCGAGCGGGTTTCATTGGTGCGCCCCGCATTCCTCGACCGGATCCGGCGGGGATGTCCCATGGTCGTGTCGCCGCAGCGGCGTCGCAGGACGTGGTGACCTCGCGGAGGCCTCTCACCTGCTGATATGGGGCTTGACATCACTGTGTCGGTCGGCTGGGGCGTGGGTGGGGTGGGCTCGGATCCGGCAGTCGTCGCACAGGTGGAACGCGGAAGGGAGTGGCGTTCTGGGTTCATGGGTGTGCGGCCGGCAGACCGACCGGTCGATATGTGGGGCGCGCCCGGACTTTCCGCTCCAAGGCGTCCTTGTCGACTTAGCGCCACTTGAAATTTTTTGACTGATGATCATCTGTCTTTTATGGTTTGCCGCTGCTGCATGTGCCAACACATGGCGGCTGAGGGCGTGAACGTCGACGTGAGGTCGAGGCGTGCCCGGCACAGCGGGAGGGGCGTGGGGGAATGGGCTCGTTTGCCAGAATTGCCCGGAAGGTGATGGGCCTTCCGGAACCGGTGGACCAGAGCAAGCGAGGACTCACGGCGGGGCTGTCCCGCGAGGAGGAGAAGCCTGCCGCTCGGACGGTGAACCCGTGGGAGGCGGCGGGCGCCGAGCTGGTGGCGCGCGAACGTGCCACCACGGCACCCGAGGAGACGGCCCGTCAGGCCACGACACCGGGTGCTCCGTGGGTGCCGCAGGACGAAAGCTCGGGTGTCGTGTTCGCACGCAGGCTCGGCCGCGGCCTGCTGTGGGCCGTGGTGGTCCTCGCGGCCGTAACGGGCGTCCGTGCCTGGGTGGTTCCGCCCAAGGCCCCCGCCAACGCCACCGCTCCGGCCCAGGCGGCGCCTGCCTACCCGAACGCCGAAGCCCAGGCGGTGGCCGGCCGCTTCGCCCGTGCCTACCTCGGCTGGGACGAGACCAGGAAGGAGGAGCGCGCCGCGCTCCTCGCCACCGCACTGCCGGCCGGGGCGGACGGCACCATGGGCTGGGACGGCAAGGGCCGTCAGGAGGTGCTGGCCGTCCAGCCCGGCGCGGTCACCCCGGCCGAAGCCGGCCGTGCCCTCGTTCGCGTCGACGTCCTGATCCGTTCCGGGGGACCGGCCGAACCTTCCGCCGGCCCCTCCGGCAGCCCTTCCGCCGGCCCCGGGGGAACCACGCCCCGGGCGGAGTCGGGAGCCCGCTGGGTGGGGCTCGACGTCCCCGTGTTCCAGGCCGGCGGCCGGTTCTCCGTCTCCGGACGTCCCGCCCTGGTGGGCGTGCCGGCCACGGGCCCCCAACTGCCCGATGCGCCGGCCGTCCAGACGGACACCGAGCTCACCGGCCAGACGAAGGGCACCATCGAAAAGTTCTTCGCCGCCTACGCGGGCGGCGACACGGAGAGCGTCTCCGCCCCCGGCGCCCGACTGCCGGCCCTGCCGCAGGGCATCGAGTTCAAGGGACTCCTCTCCTGGTCCGTCGACGCCGCAGGCACAGGCGACCGCTGGGGATCCGCCCGGGTCGGCTGGGCGATGGGCGGCACCACCGTCGAGGTCGCCTACCGGGTGAAGCTCACCCGGGTGTCCAGCTCGGACGCCCAGCGCTGGCAGGTCGCGGACATCCGCGGCGGCGCTCTCTGAATCTCCGCTGTCTCCGTCGGCGTCGCTCACCCGGTGAGCCGTCGTCACGGAGTCGCTCCAGCACGACAGTCAACACAACAACGGGGGAATCCTGTGCTGCACCAAACCGCCACCGAGACGCTCGCGCTCACCACGGGCGCCGACCTCAAGGGCTGGATCCTCGCCGTGGTCGGCAACCTCTTCGCCGCCTTCCTGGGGGTCAGGGCCCTGGGCCACTTCCTGAAGAAGGAGTGGGGCGAGATGCTGACGCTGTTCGTCGCGGCCGTGTTCGTCGCCGGAATCGTGTGGTTCCCGGACGGCGTCAAGACGCTCCTCGGCGATGTCTGGAAGAAGGTCGCGGGGGCCTGATGAGAGTCGGTCGCACCTACACCAGCCACCTCAACCTGGAGACCAAGCAGCACGAACTCCTCGGCATGGACCTCGGCGAAGGTGTGCCGCGCCGTGCCCTGGTCATGGGACTGGTGCTCTACCTCGTGTGGGCGGGACCGCTCCTGCTGCTGTTCGGCTTCCCGTCCAAGGTCACGTTCACGTTCTACTTCCTGCCACCGCTCCTCACCGTGGTCTACGGCACCCAGAAGAGCCGTGTCGTGGACCGGCGGTGGAACGTGACCCGCTGGTCCATCGGGGCCCGCTACCTGGTGCTCGGCCACCGGCCGATCATCTCCGGCGGCCGCCGTGCCGCCACCCGAGGCGAGTGGATCAGCCGTCGCGCCCGCTGGTCCGGGAGGACCGAACTCCTCCTCGAAAGCCCTCTCGGAGGGCTCTTGGAGCGGTGGCTCGGGGCCGAGGAGGCGGTCCCCGTCGGCGCCGGGGCGCCGATCCGCCTCGCCGCGCGGCCCCGTCTCTACGGTCCCGACGCCGTGGCCCGCGCCCACGGCCGTAAAGCACTTCAGCACCAGGAGGGGAAAACGTCTTGAAGATCCTGCAGAGAGTGGGCACGTTCCTCGGGATCGGGGGCGACCGGTCCGCGGGTGCGCCCCGGTACGTCGCCCTCGCCGACGGCCTGATCATCACGGACAGCCACACGGAGGCCTGGTTCACCCTCGCCTCTTCGAACACCGACCTCATGAGCGAGGGCGCGCGGGACACCGAGCTCGACGCCGCCTCGGCGGCCCTCGCCCGTACCCTCGCCGGGTTCGACTGCCACCTGCGCGTGCTGTGGTCGCCCCTGCACGCCGAGGACTACGTCGCCGAGGCCGCCGGAACGTTCAGCCACGGCGCATGGCAGGAGTGGGCCGATCTGCGCGTGCGCCGGCTCGAACAGATCGGCCTGCCCACCCGGCACCTCCTGCTCGGCGTCCGGATGACCGAGCGCGCGGGTACGGTCCGTACAGCCGGAAAGCGAGGGGTGCAGGAGGGGCTCGGCCTCACCTCGACGACGGTCTCGACGCGCGAACTCAGCAAGCTCGACGCGCAGATGCGCCGCCTCGGCCGCCGTCTGGAGGCCAGCCCGTGGAAGGCGCGGCCCGCCGCGGTCGAGACCCTGGCGTGGATGATCTCCCGGGAACAGCATCGTGCGGCGCCGCTGCCGGCGGCCAACGGGGGAGTGGTCACGGGTGCCAAGCTGGCCGCCCTCACACGTGGTCGGATCCTGCCCCACCCGGACCACCTGCGTGTGATGGACGCACACGGTGAAGTGGCCGCCTGGACGGCCGTACTGACCATGACGGGCTTCCCCGAGGAGATGCAGAGCCCCGGCAACGGCGAGTGGCTGCGCGTCCTCTCCGAGATCAACTACGTGCCCGACGTGGATGAGGACGACCTCGACCCGGCCACCGACCCCACCGCGCTGATCCTGCCGGTATCCCCGGAGGCGAGTGTCCGTTTCCGCGTCCAGCCGAAGAGGGACGCGCTCAAGCTGGTCGACGAGGCGCGGCGGTTGGCCAAGGAGCAGAGGCGTTCGGCGGCCCGACAGTCCGCGGAGGACCCGGGGCGCGAGATCGAAGAGACCGAGCAGGTGATGGCAGGCCTCACGCGGGACATGCGGCGTGAGGACCTCACCCTGGTCGAGGACCACCCGCGGCTCGTCGTCACCAGCACCATTTCGCTCGGCGACCTGCGCGACCGGGTGGACGCCGTCATCACCCACTACGGCGGCATCGGCATCGAGGTGGTCGTAGGCGAGGAGGAGCAGCGGGAGCTGTTCATCGAAACCCAGCCCGGCGACCAACTGCGCGTGCCCGACCTGGGACACGTCCGGGACGTGACCGCGCTGGCGGGATCGTGGTGGTGGGGTGGAGCCCAGGTCGGTGACGACACCGGTCCGATCGTCGGCTACCTGACGGGCTCCACACCGGGGGTCTTCCGCAATGACGTGACTTCGGGCTCGGACCGCGGTGACGCCACGACCACGGCCTACGTGGGTCGTTCGGGGCGCGGCAAGACCATGGCGATGATGCTGTCGATGCTGGACGCGGCGTTCCGCGGAGCCCACGAGATCGCCCTGGACTTCAAGGGGGACCTCGGCGGAGTGGTGAACGCCGCCCGCCGCTACGGGTTGAACGCCCACCTGGTGGAGACCGGTCCGCGTTTCGCGGGCTCCTGCGACCTGTTCACCCTGCTGGCCGCCGACGGCATCGACGCCGCCCGCGGTGAAGTACCCGCCCAGCTGAGCATCGCCGCCCCCGAGCACCTGCGCCAGCGCGGCGCCGAAACCCCCATCACCCACGCCGTCAACGCCGTGGTCAAGGCGGGAGAGCCGGCGACCTGGAAGGTGATCGAGTACCTCCGCACGATGGAGGACCCGCTCGCCCGTGAGACCGGAGAGGCCCTGTACGAGCTGGCCCAGTCCTCCCTGGGCGCCCCTTTCATGGGCCGCCCGACCGGGGACGCGCCGCTCATCAGCCCGGGACCCGGTATCTGGGTGGTGCAGATGCCGGGCCTGAGCCTGCCCGGAGTCGAGGCGGGCCGTCACGAGTGGACCCCGACGCAGCGGCTGTCGGTGGCCCTGATGCACAGCATGCTCGCCTACGGCATCACCACCGCGGGCCGCCGCGACCTGCGCCACCTGCGCAAGAGCGTCTGCGTACCCGAGGTCCACGTCCTGACCGCGACCCGCGAGGGCGCCAACTTCCTCCAGTACATCGCCCGGGTCGGCCGCGCCCTGGGAACCTCCTTGCTCCTGGACACCCAGGACCCGGAGAGCCTCGTCGAACTCGTCGGCATCACCGAACAGCTGACCACCGTCGCCGGGTTCCAGCTCACCACCAAGGGCCAGCAGGACGGTCTCGCGGAACTCCTGGGCCTGCCCAAGGACGACCACACCCGGGCCCTCATCCGCTCCGTCGGGCTCCTGCCCGACGGCGAGATCCGGCACGGCCACTGCATCATCCGCGACCGCCGCTTCAACTGCGCCACCGTCCAGTGGGACGTCCCCAGCCTCGAACTCCTCGAACTCCTCGACACCTCGCCCAAACCCGCGCGCCAGGCCGCGGACTCCGACGACTCCGAGAAGGTGCCCGCATGACCCGTCGCACGACCCACGTCGCCGCCCTGGCCCTGGCCGCCTCACTGCTGGCGGCCGGCTGTTCCTCGTCCGGGGAGGACGGTGGCGATGCGGGGGGCCTCCCCGCGCCGAAGGACCCGAAGGCGGCGGCGATGGCGGTGGCCCGCAGCTACATGGACGCGGCCGAACACGACGACTGGAAGACGGCCTGCCCGCTCGAGTCCCAGGGATACCTGTCCGGAACGGTCGAGAACTGCATCGCCACCAACTCGGAGGGCGACACGCCGGCTCCGTCCGCCGGTAGTGGATCGGACCGTGCGGAGCCCGGGGAGTTCAAAGCCTCGGACGCCGTCGAACTCGCCGCCGTAGGGAAGCACCCCGCCGGGTACGGCGTCCTGGTCACCTACACCTACACGTGGCCGGGCAAGCCCACGGAGACCGACCGGGTGGCACTGCGCCTGGTCGAGCAGGGCGGTTCCTGGCACGTCGACCAGCGCGAGCGGGTGCGCCCGAAGGACATGGCGGCCGAGCCCGACATGCCGTCGCTGGTCCGCGCCCTGCTCACCGCAGGAGGGAAGTAGCGGATGCCCATACGCGCGCCGCGGCTGAGAAGCATGGCCATTCCCGCGCTCTTCGCCGCCACCTCCGTGATGGTTTTCGCTGGTCAGGCGCATGCCGAGACCATCGACCCGGTCGGGATCGGCGACCTCTTCTGGTCGCCGAGTGACGCGAACGTCCCCGACGGCGGGGAAACGATGTACGAGCTGTACGACCCCGGGCGCTGGTTCCTCGATGCCGATCTCTGGGATTTCGAGATGGTCGACGGAACCGCGTACCTCATCTGCTCGATCCTCATGGGAGTTCTGGTCATCATCGGCCTCGCCATGACAGTGATCGTGGGCTGGGTGTTCCGCTTCACGTCGATCCCCGAGATGGAGAACGCCATCTCGGGCATGATCGGCGGTGCCTCTCAGAGCCTGATGGAGTTCGTCCTCCCGAGCTGCCTCGTCGTCGGCGGCTTCATCGCCTTCGTGCAGCACCGCAAGGGCGGAGGCGGAGGCGGGCTGTCACAGATCGCCTGGGTCCTGATCTCGGGGGTGGTGTCCGTATCCCTCCTGACGAGCCCCCAGTCCTGGGTGAGCGGGATCGATTCGGCGCGTCAGGTCGGTGCCAGCGTCACCATGAGCGCCACCGCGGAAGGCCTGGGCAACGGCTCCAGTGACTACCCGTTCGCTCTCAAGAACCAGCCGAAGTTCACGAACAACGGCCGTGACACCCTGCTGCGGAAGTCCCAGGACTCCATCTGGCGCGGGTTTGTGGCCACCCCGTGGTGCATCGCCGAATTCGGGAGCCTGGAGGTCTGCGAGAAGTACGGAAGACAGGTCCTCGACCAGGGAACGAATGCCGACACCCGCGAGAAGTACATCGACAACAACCTGAAGGGGAGCAATGTCGGCGACGCCTCCGTCGACTGGGTGAAGGGAGACACCCCGGTCGGCCGCCTCATGGTGCTGATTCCCTCGATCATCGTGGCCCTGATGTTCGCGATCCTGCTCCTGGTTCTCGCGTTCACATCCCTGGCGGCCTTCCTGGGATCGCTGTTGCTCCTCCTGACCGGCGTCTTCTTCGCCTGCCTCTGGGTCATTCCCGGGCGGCCGAGGCAGTGGGGGCTCGCCTGGTTCGACCAGCTCCTCGCCCGCACGCTCGAGAGCTTCATCGCGACCCTGGTGCTCGGCGCCGTGCTCTCGGCGCAGACCGCGACGATGCAGATGTTCGGGAAGTACGGATGGCTGCCCACCATGGGCCTGTCCATCGCCCTGTCCGTCGTGGCCTTCCAGTTCCGGTCGGTACTCGCGCAGATCTTCGGCGTGCGCGGCACGACGGGCGGGTCGATCGCCGGCATGCTCGCCACCCGTGCCCTCAGCGCCGTCGGCAAGGGCGGCGGGAAGGGCGCCGGTTCGGGCTACAACCACCGTCCTGTGGAGACCCTTCCGGGCCGGACCGGCGGTGGCGGCGGAGGCGGGGGGAGGAACCGTCCGAGGCTTCCCAACGGTTCCGGTGGTTCGGGTGAGGGCGGCGACGTCACGGTCACCCGCGTTCCCCCGGCGCGCCCGCCCGCCCCGGCGCCCCTGCCCGCGGGCCGCCGCCCCAAAATCGCACTCCCGCCGGGAAGGTCCGCCGAAGCCACCGGCGGATCCGTTTCAGGGACGGCCGGTGCCGCGAAGACCAGCGCCGCCGCGGTCTCCGGGCCGTCACCGCGCCCGACGCCCGCCGTACAGGCCCCGCAGCCGCGTCCGGCCCTGCCCCCCGGCCCTTCGAGCGCCGCCGCCGCGGCTCCCGGCGACCGGGGCCACAGCGGCCCGGGTGCCCCTTCCGGCAGCCAGGCATCGCCGACCATGCGCCCGGAGTCCGGCAGCCGGCCGAACTTCGCCTTCCGCCAGGCCCCGGTACCGCAGTCGCCGGGCGAGCCCCCCCTCATCTCGGCGACCGTCGTCCGCAGTACGCCCAACCGGCCCCCGCGCCGGGCCGCGAGCACCTCGCCCCATTCCTTCCGACCCCCGGTCAGGCAAGCATGAGTGACCGAACGCCACAGGAGTGGCGCGAGATCCTGGCCGACATCCGTCACCCGGAGGAGGTCCGCAAGGCGGGCAGCCGCCGGGCGCGTCGCCGTGCGAAGGCCGTGCACCACCAGCAGATGCGGCGCCGGTCGCACGAGTGGGTGCGCGAACAGCGCCGCCGCGACCCGATCCGCCCCACCGGCGCCGCGATCATCGTCGTGGTGGTGCTGGCGCTCGGCGTGGGCACCCGCTGGGTGTGGCCGGGCCTGCTCGGCGAGAAGCAGCCCGCCGCCACAGCCGGCCAGGCCGCCCCTGCGGCACCGGGGCAGGAGGACAGTGAGGCTGAGGCCCCGGCGGCCTCCGCCCCGCCCAGCGCGCCCTCGGCGACGCCCGCGCCGCTGCCGTCACCGGCCGACCTGGACAACCCCGACCGGGTCGCGGAGCAGTTCGCGCGCGGCTACCTCACCCGCAACCCGCCGCAGGACCAGACGCACAGGACGGTGGTGGAGCGCGTGCGCCCCTTCCTGGCGCCGGCTCTGGCCGCGAACCTCTCCGAACACACCGACCCCGCCTGGGACAAGCTCGTCAGCCAGGGCGGCATCTCCACGGTGCGCTCCGTCGCCGTGACCCCCTCGGGCAAGGACCTGCCCGGGGACTCCCCGTTGCGGGTCTGGCGTCAGGCGACGACCGCCGTGGCCGTCGACGGTTACACCGACTACAGCGAGACCACCGTCCTGCAACTGGAGTTGATGACCTCCGGCGGGAAGTGGCACATCACGCGAATCCTGGGCGTCTAGTGCGGGCCCGTGATGCGGCGGGTCTCCTGCTCGATGCCAAGGGGATCGTCTTCAAGCTCAAGGCGGCGGCCGTGCTGTCCGTCGTCATGGTCTTCTGCCTGCTGTTGCTCGGGCTGGTCGCGGCCATGGGCGGCGACGCCTCCGCCGTCGGCTGCGGCGACCGGGGCCGCCCCGGAGTGGACCCGGGGGACGAAGGGGGCGGCGGCGGGGCGCAGCGGCCCGGCGAAGGCATACGCAAGAAACAGCTCGCGAACGCGGAGATCATCGACACCGTCGCCAAGGAGGGCGGACTGTCCGGCCGGGCCACCCTGATCGCCCTGATGACGGCCTTGCAGGAGAGCACGCTCCTCAACCTGGACTACGGCGACCGCGACTCGGTCGGCCTGTTCCAGCAGCGCCCCGTCGCGGGCTGGGGCACCAAGGAACAGATCATGCAGCCCAAGTACGCCGCCAAGATGTTCTTCTGGGGCGGCGACGACGGCGACCCGCCGGGGCTCACCGACATCCGCGGCTGGGAGTCCATGAAGTACGGAGCCGCCGCCCAGGCGGTCCAGCGCAGCGCGTACCCCGACCTGTACGACCAGCACGAGGACTACGCCCGCGAGCTGGCCGGCGAGGCGAAGATCGACCTGAACCGGGGCGGTACGAACGGAAGCCCTCCGGGTGGCGGCGAATCGGACAAGCCCCGGGACAAGGGCTGCCAGGACGGGGGCAAGCCCGGTGAACCGGGCGAGCCCTTCCACGACGGCGCCGCGGGGTGGCCGCCCGAGGTCAAGAACCCGCGCAGCACGAAGGAGGCCATCGCGGCGGCCCGAGAAGAGGCGCGCAGCGGTCCCAAGAAGTGGTACCAGATGTGCCTCGCCTTCACGTCCGTCGCGTACGGATGGTCCTCCTCCGGTGTCCCCTACGCCATCGACCACTACCGGGAAATGCCCACCAGCATGAAGCACGACAAGGACAGGAACCCGCCCCCGGGGGCGCTGATGTACTGGGACACCGGTCAGCGGGCCGGCCACGTCGCCGTCTACCTCGGGGGCGGAGAGATCGCGAGCAACGACATCCGCAGGCCCGGGTACATCGACGTCGTCCCGGCGACGGAGATCGAGTCGAAGTGGGGCGCCACCTACCTCGGATGGGCGCCCCCCTACTTCCCGAAGGGCGGATGAGGCAGTGACCACCGACGCCGGCCAGGTGCCGGCCACCCCGCTCTACACCATCACCCTCACCGGGTCCGGAGTCAGCATCGACGGAGAGCCGGTCGGCGTCCCCGCCGGCGACCTCCCGGCCGCCCGGCTGGCCGCGCTCGCGGAGATCCGCGTCCGCGCGGCGCTGCGGGGCCGGCCCGTCCGGGTCACGGCCAAGGAGCCGGACGGCTCGGCGTGGCCCCTCGTCGTCGACCCCGACGGCCACGTGACGACGCTGTCCGTGCCGCACCCCGTCGTGCCCCCGCCGGTCCGGGCCGGCGACGGCTCCGGCCGCTCGGCCGCGCCCGTCGCGCCCGCCGTGCCCTTCGTGCCCGAACCCGCCGTGACGTGGGGAGCGCCGCTGCCGGCCGCCCACCAGGAAGCCTGGGCGCGGCTCCTGGCGGCGCACGGGGCGGGGGACACCACCACCGCGATCGCCCTGGCGGAGCGGACCGAGGCCGCGCTGGAGGCCGAGTACGGGCCGCTGCACCCCTACACCGTGCAGGTCCTGAGCGCGCGGGCCTGGCTCGTACTGGGCCGGCGCGACGACCTGTCCGCCACCGTGCGGCTGCTCGTCCGGACCGCTCTGCGTCGCCGCCGGGCCGGAGCGGAGCCGAGAAGTGAGACCGCGCAGGTGGCGGGCAACGCCCATGCCGCGTGGCGCTCGTTGGCCGCGACGGACTCGCGCCGAGCCCTGGAGCTGAGCGGACCACTGACCGACATGCTCGAAGAACTCGGGTGGCCCGGCCACACCCAGGACGTCGTCCACTGGGTGGAGGAGACCACACGTCAGCGCACCCTCACGGAAGACCCTGCCTCCCCGGAAGGGAGAACATGACGATGGCCAACGAACAGCAGAAGGAGCCCCGTCCCGGCGACGCATGGGCGAAGGAGGCCGCGCTGATCGCCGCCGCGCTCCTGTTCGTCGCGTGCGGGGCCTGGATCGCCGCCGGCCTCGGCGCCGCCGCCGACGACGGCCCGGACCCCGGCAGCCTGGTCTCCTTCACCGTGGGGTTGGCCACGGGGGAGTACACCTGGCCCGGCGGCACTGCGAACGCCTACGTGGCGGGCGAGTTGCTGGTGCTCGCCGCGGCGGCCGTCGCCGCGTACCGGATCCGCCTGCGCCGACGCCGCAAGCCCGACGTCGACGGCGCGGCCCACCACCTCGCGCAGGGCGAGGAACTCGGCCGCCTCAGCGCCAAGGGCGCCGCCGCGACCGCCGCGCGCCTCGGGGTGCGAAGCCGTGCGCCCGGTGTCCTCATCGGCCGCTCGGTGCGCGGACGCCAGCCCCTGTACGGCTCCTTCGAAGACATGCACGTCGACATCTGGGGACCGCGCACCGGCAAGACCACCCGGCGTGCCATCCCCGCGATCCTCGACGCACCGGGCGCCGTGCTCGTCACCTCCAACAAGCGGGACATCGTCGACGCCACCCGCGGACCGCGCGGCGCACGGGGCGCCGTGTGGGTCTTCGACCCGCAGCAGGTGGCACAGGAGGGGCCCACCTGGTGGTGGAACCCGCTGTCCTACGTGACCGACGTGGCACGGGCCCGCAAGCTGGCCGAGCACTTCGCCTCGGGCTCCCGCGACGCCGACGCCTCCACCGACGCGTACTTCGACCCCGCCGGCCGGGACCTGCTCGCCAACCTCCTGCTCGCCGCCGCGACCGCCAAGGCGCCGATCACCCAGGTCTACAGCTGGCTCGCCAACCCGAAGGACGACAGCCCGGAGCGCATCCTGCGCGGCGCGGGGCACCACATGCCGGCGGACGCCCTGTTCGGTGTGATCACCGCGCCGGACAAGCAGCGCGGCGGCATCTACGGTGTCGCCCAGCAGATGGCCTCCTGCCTGGTCAACCCCGAGGTCAACAGGTGGGTGACGCCGGTGGCCGAGGACGACGACCGCCCGGAGCTGGACCCCGCCGAATTCGTCCGCGGTGAGGGCACCCTCTACTCGCTCTCGCGGGAGGGCAGCGACTCGGCGGGCCCGCTGGTGACGGCCCTGACCGTGGCCGTCGTCGAGGCCGCGGAGGAGTACGCCGGCTCCCAGCGCGGCGGCCGGCTGGCGAAGCCGCTGCTGGGCGTGCTGGACGAGGCGGCGAACGTCTGCCGCTGGCGCGCCCTGCCCGACCTGTACTCGCACTACGGCTCGCGCGGCATCGTCCTGATGACGATCCTCCAGTCCTGGGCGCAGGGCGTGGAGGTGTGGGGCGAGCGGGGCATGGAGAAGCTGTGGTCCGCCGCGAACGTACGGGTCTACGGCGGCGGTGTCTCCGACACCCGCTTCCTCGGCGACCTCTCCGAGCTGGCGGGGGAGTACGACGTCCGCGAGTTCACCGCGACCCGTGAGGCGGGGTTCGCCGGCTGGTCGGGCAACCGCACCGTGAACGAGTCCCACCGGCGCGACCGAGTCCTGAAGGTCTCCGACCTGGGCGCGATGCCCCCGGGCCGGGCGCTCGTCCTGGCCTCCGGAACCAAGCCGGTCCTGGTCGAGACGCTGCCCTGGTGGCAGGGACCGCACGCCGACGCGGTCAGGGCCTCACTGACCCGGCACGACCCGGGCGCCGCCCGAACCTGAGCACGCGTTCGACCGGGATACGTTCGTAAGAGCATCGAAAGAGCAAGGAGAGAGTGATGTTGACGGAAACGACGGGCCGCACCGCCCAGGATCTGACCGCGGAGCTGGAGAACTGGCGCGGGGTCGACTGGGTCTCGGTGTGGGACGGGCCGCCGCAGGGCGGGTCGCCGGAGTTCCGGGAGTGGTGCGAGCGGTACGGCTGGGTGCCGGAGACCTTCGACCGACAGCTGAACGTGACGACGCGCAGCGGTGGCAGCTGGACGTTCTCCGACGTCCTGGGCGGGCATTGGAGCCCGGTCAGGAGCGTCGACCACGACGCCTGGCAGGTCAGGGCCTCCGCCGCCGCCGAGAACGGTGAGGTGCTGTCCACCGCCGCCGAGACCTGGCCTGCGTACCTGCAGGCGGCCGAGGCGGTCCTGGGCACGCCCACCTGGACGGGCACCTGGGACGCCGAGGACTTCCCGGAGCCGCCGGAGCCCGGGTACTGGCCGGATCGGGAGTTCCGGCTGGAGAGCCGTCGGCCCTACCGGTTCGCCTACTGGAAGCCGGCAGGCGCGACGCGCGGTGAGCCGTACGTCGTGCTGAGCCAGTCCGTGTCCTTCCAGGTCTGGACCGCCGACATGCCAGGGGGTTCGACCATCTCGGTCGACGTCCACGCACCGTCTGAGTTCCTGCGGGCCCGCCGGTGACGAAGGCCGTACCTCCCACGCGCGAAGAGCTCGCGTCGGCCGTGGAGCGCCAGAACGAGTACGAGGCGAACGTCCCCCGCACGGGTCGTCAGGTGTCCGAGGTCCGGGACCGGATTCTCCGGGACTGGCGCGAGGCGAACGAGAAGGGCGAGGGCCATCCGGACGTCCAGTCCTTCATCAGGAGCGTCGCCGCGAACGCGTCGGTGACCAACGAGGATCGCGGCGACGTCCGGGCGTTCTGGTCCTACAAGTCCCAGCCGGAAGGCTCCAGCGAAGTGGTGGAGCACCGGTACGTGGCGCAGGCCTGTGGCGAGAGCCGGGGCTACCAGGTCTTGGAGGACAGTCCGGCGGGCCGCCGACTCGACTCCTACCACCTCTGGGAGCCCCAGGTCCGGCGGATGCTCACACGAGACTTCGACGTGCCGTCGAAGGAGGCCGTCGACCTCGCACCGGAGGTGTGGAGCACGGTCTCCCGCCGCTATGCCGAGGAGGCCAAGGGACCTGTCGTCGTCTTCGCCGCGGACATCGGAGAGAAGTCCGTCCTGGGCAAGGACGAACTCCCACAGCTGCTCGCGCACGAGCGGGTGGGCAAGGACGGCGTGGAATTCGCGCTGCCCGCGCCGCGCCACGGACACCTGCCGCCCGAGATCGACGAGTTGATCGCGGACGACCCCGTGCGCTGCCAGATACGCATGGAGGACTTCGACCCGAAGAAGACGACGCCGAAGGAGTTCGCGAAGAAACTCGCCGCCATCTCCGTGCCGGAGAACCGGCGGGCGGAGCACCAGGCCGCGATCTCACGGCTGATGTCGGCGGACAGCTACCCGGAGCTGAACGAGCCGCGCGGTCCGGACCGCGCGCACGGTTTCATGGTGGCGGTGGACATCCCCGACAGGGTGCCCTCGCAACGGCCCGCAGAGCACTTGGGCCACGGGGTGGTCAACCCCGTACCGGAACTCGCGCGCACCGCCGAGGTCGAGCGCTGATGCCCGCCGGTACCGGGGCGCGGGAAGCGCCCGCGGAGGGTACGGAGTTCCACTTCGCGGACGTCTTCGCGTTCGTCTCGGAGTATCTGGCGCCGACGGTCCGCCGCCGCCTGAACGGCACGTCGGCGACCTGGTGCCCCCGCTGGTGGGAGCACCCGGAGGCAGGCGCCAGGCTGGCCGCGCTGTGGCTGGCCTGGGAGCAGCTGCGCCTGGATCCCATGCTGGGGATGTCGACCTGGTGGCTGCACCACGCCGACCCCCACCTGCGGGTACTGACGGATCCGGACACTGGCCCGTTCGGCGCCTGCTCCCCCAGGGGCGGGCACACGGCCCACCCCTTCGATCCGCTGCCGGTCGACCCGTACGAACCGGGCGGCACCCGAGCCTGACGGGCCCGTGGGACCCGGAGCGGAGAACGGGTGGCTCTCGATCCCCGCCCGGCGTGTTCGTCTACGAAGAGTGGCGGCCGTGCGGGGGACCGTGCTGCGGCTCGGGGGCGGCGTTCGGGCGGGGCGGTGCTGGTCCGTGACACCGACGGCCCTGTGTCGAGGGCCCGAATTCACCGAGCGGGATACGTGCATGGCGTCATACATCTGTCACCGTGTGTGACTGATCGTCGCCCCCGGGCAGGCGGTCCGCCCGTCCGCACGTGCTCGAAGGTGAGGAGTCACATGTCACGCAGGCACCGCCCCAGGAAGATCGCGGCGTCGATCTCCGCGCTCACAGCCACCGCCCTCTTCGTCGCCGCCGTTCCCGCAGCCGCCCATGACGGGGCCGGCCACCCGACTGAAGCTGACGAAGCGGCCACTCTGGGGGCCGGGCATGCTCAGGAACATGCCAAGATCCGCGCGGCGGCCCAGGCTCTGGGCGGGTATTCCCAGCTCGCGCGGATCGAAAGTCTCAACGATCTGACCAGGTCCCAGGAGCTGGCGAACTCCAAGTTCCACCCCAAGGCGTACGGGCAGTTCGCGGATTACTTCCCATCGCCCGACTTCGCCGCCCACATCGCCATGCTGCCCACCGGCAAGGTGCTGCTCTTCTCCTGCGAGCGGGTGGAGGCCGACCCCAGGGGGCCGGACGCGTTCACCAGGAGACGGTTCTCGACCAGCTGTTGTCCGACCTGGTGTGACGGCGTGCAGCGTCTGGCCGGCCGTGACGCTCCATGCGTCTGCAGCATTGCTCACCGTCGCGAAGGGCGCCCGACCCGGTTGGCGGCTCTTCCCACGGCTTGTCAGTACGTGGCCGAGGGGCGTGGGCGTACCGGTGGGGGCAGCTTCGACGCTGCCGCACTCCGCCTCCTCGCAGGCGGAGTGCAGGCGCGACGGGGTCGGTCAGCGGCGGTCCAGGAGACCACCTGGTCCGAACAGGCTGGGCCGGGCTTCCTCCGCCGGGTTGCGCATCTGGTTGAGGAGGGAACGCAGTTCCTGTCGCCAGGGATCGACCGAGTGGACGCGTGACTGCAGCCGTCGTTCGACGGACGGCTTCAGCGCAAGGAGGAGCTGGTGCATTTCCTCGTGGTCCTGTGCAGTGCGGTATGCGAGGGCCAGTACGCCGAGTGACGCCTCCGCGCTGAGACTCCAGTACGTCTCGTTGACCGAAGGGTCCTCCAGACGGCCGGTGCGAGCGCATGCGATCAGCGCCATGGTCGTGAGCTCGGCCTGACACCATGTGCGGGACGACCGTTGGAACGCGGGAAGCGCCTCGTCCAGGGCAGCCTGCTTCCAGGAGGAGTCGGGCAGCCAGGCGGCCGCCCAGCTCACCTCCGCCCCGTAGGCGCCGTTGACGGGGAGGCTCGGGGCTACATGCGGGAGCAGGTGCTCCTGGCCCACCTCGTGGAGGGCTTGCGCAGCCCAACCGATGGTTTTCCAGTGGACTTCGGGGGAGACGACGAGGTGTCGCCGCAGGAACGACTCCAGCACGCGGCTCGTCGCGACTCCGAAGGCGTCGACGTCCCCACGGTTCAAGGCGTGCAGCCGCCGTAGGAATTGAGCGGATCCACTCAGGCCCAGCCGTTGGGCCAGGACGGGGTGCCCCTCAGTGCTGATCCTGTCGACGAGGGCGTGGGCCAGGTCCCGTTGACCCGTCAGCGTCAGAATGTGCAGGAGGCCGGGCACTTCCTTCACGTCCGCCGCGCTCCCGAGGCCGAGCCGGCTCAGGAGCTTGCCGGGGTCGACGCTGGCCGCGATCTCATGTCCCCACTGCTCGTCCCAGATGTAGGTCAGCTTCAACAGATCGCGGACCGCACGGGGACTCGCGAGATGGGAAACGATCTTCAGCCACTTCTCGTAGACCAGTGCCTTCATCCAGGCCAGATTGCCTTGCCCGGGGAGCACACCGAGTCCTGCGAGCTGTCTGCCGATCCTGCCCTGGTTGCTGGGGTCCTGCTCGTACTGGAACTCCTCCGTGAAGGTCGTCCACGCGTGGTGGAACTGGCGTAGGACCTCGAGCAGCCGCCGCCCCTGCCCCGGCTGGATCAGATCGACCGAGTGCAGGAGATTGGCCAGCTGGTCCGGTGTCGACACCGACCGCATGACGGAATCCTGCAGGTAGCTGGACTGCCCGTCCTCCGCCGTCCGGTCCAGCTCGTGGATGACGGTGGTCGCCAGGACGGGATCGAGCTTCCGGAGGTTGTCGAGCGCCTGGACGAGAGCCGCCGTGGTCGGGGTCTTGCGGATCTCGTCGGCCCAGTCCCAGGAAGGAACGGACTGCTTGAACCGCGACAGCAGCAGCGCCTGCGCGTTCTCCTCCCCGCTCATGCGCAGGGTCGTCGCGGTGGCCCGAAGACGCTGCGCCACCGAATCCGGGCTGGCCGGAACGAGGGAGACGAGCAGGCGGTCCATGTCGAACCTGGCCCTGTAGCGCTGGGGGATGTCCGGGTGGACCGCACGGGCCAGCTGGTGCAGGGCGGTGAAGGTCTCCGCCTTCAGCCCCGGCTCGGTCATCCGCTTGGCGAGGGGCAGGGGATCGAGTGCTTCGGAGAGCTTGGTGAGCAGCTCTTCACCGAAATAGTCGTCTCCGACGAGCAGCAGTCCCAGCGGGGCTGCCCATGGCCGGTGCAGCCGGTAGGAGGAGCCGATCGACTCGACGATCAGATGGAACGCACTGTCTTCGACGCGGCGCCGGTAGTCGGCCTCGGCTTCCCAGAGACCGCGCAGGAAGTAGTAGAGGACGGACGGCCGACGTTCGTCGTCCAGAAGCTCAAGGGCGAACTGCTCGCCCAGATGTGCCGCCAGTGTGCCCGCGAAGGTCTGAGCGGTATGGCAGTACAGCTCATCGACCCGGTGGGTGGTCGACAACAGCCTGCCCGCACCCTTGCCGTCGGTCAGTTTGCGTACCCGGTTGGCCAGTGCCCGCGCCAGGGAGGCGTCGGCTTCGATGACGCCATCGGCTTCGCGGTACAGCAGGAACCGGACGGTCACGCTGTGGATCCTCGAGAGCACGGAAATGAGTTGAGCGGCCTCGGACGGCGCTGCTTCCCGCAGCAGCGCGCGGAACTGCTCCGTGGCACGCACCTTGTTGAGCATCTTGGTGCAGAAGCCTCGGTGATTGCGTGCCAGGTCGCTCAGGGCCAGACTCACCTCCGCGGCGGTCGCACGCCCGAGCGCTGCCCTCACCTGGAGTTCGTAGGAGCCGATGAGCTGGTCCCAGTCGATGTCCCGACCGTTGAAGTGGAGCTGCAGGGAGAGCCAGCCGACCACGACACCGAACCTCGCGTTGGCGGGCGGCCGGTGGTCCAGGACGTCCTGGATCTCCTGGCATCCCTCCAGCGGGCGTCGATGCTGCTGGGCATTCCGGTCCGGCATCCTTCGGTGGCAGCGGCTCAGCAGGACGTCGAGCTTGCGCACGTGAATGAGATCCTCGGCCACGAGGGGACGGATGTCCCGCACGAGGGCGTCAGTGGATCTGATGAGCAGCGCCGGGGATTCGGCGTGGTACAGCCGGAACACCTTACGGGCCAGGTGGTATCGGTCCTCGACCGAGGCCGGCCTGTTCAGCACGGCTTCGAGCCCTTCCCCGGGCTTCCCCAGCCATTGCACCAAGGCCTCGAACTCTTCGAACTGCTGTGCGTGGTGCTGGTATCGGGAGATGAGTCGCAGAACGGATGACATGGTGCGGGCGGTCAGGCCCTCGGCGTCGGGCACCCGCTTGAGGATGCCCGGGAGCCTGGTCGGCACCCAGTTCGGTTCGAGGTAGCGATCGCAGACCGTCAGGACCGTGCAAACCGCGGAAACCTGACCGGTTTGCGTCCACTGCGCCACGGCGTCGCGTACGGCGGACTTGGAGAAGAGTTCCGCCATGAGGATGGAGTCGTACGCATGGCAGGTGCGCAGCAGACTGATCAGCTGATGCGGTCGATCGTCGCCGAACAGCTTCAGCAGGTACGACTCCAAGGGAGCCGACATGCTGGCCAGGACGGCGGCCGCAGCGTTCCCCTCGTCCTTGTCCGGGGCCGCTGTCAGTTCCTTGAGGACCTTCCGGGCGTAGTGACGGCTGGGAATCCTGACCAGGCCCATGGAGCGGCGGGCACCGAACCGGTTGAGCGTCTCGGGGGACAGCGCGGACACGTAGTCCTCGGGTACCACGTCACCCAGTTGCGAGACTGCGGCCAACAGCCGTAGCGCCTCCGCTTCCGCCGGGCCGACCTGGGAGAGAGCGCCGGCCGGGTCCGACGGGGGTGAGTCTGCCTGGGGCGAGGACCGATCGCCCGTCTGCTTGGACGACTCCTCCCGCATGGAGCGGCTGAGCAGCCACAGGTCTCCCCTGGCCGCCTCCAGCAGCGTCGGCAGGGCGTCCGCTGCCCCGCCGTACACCTGCGGGTGTTCGTCAGCCATCTGCACGGCGAGCGCCCCGACCTCGCTCTGGCCGACCACGGCCGTCATCGGCGAGACGTTGTTGGAGTCCCACTCCACTCCGGAACCCTCGGAGAACCGTGTGAGCGCGAGTACGCCGACGCCGACCTCTCCCACCAGGGCGGAGACCACGCGTCCGACGTCGCCCCGCTCCAACGGGTGCAGGTCTTCGATCACCACAAGGGTCTTGACTCCGGGGACGATCCCGGTGAGATGCATCGCGGAGCGGACGATCGCCGGCAGGTCCCCGGGCAGGGGCAGTTGTTTGTCGGCCGGTGCCACGGCGAGTATCCGCCAGCGTTGTCCTTCCAGCCTGGAGGCCAACTGGCGGGCGATCACACTCTTGCCGCTGTTCGCCGGACCGCCGAGAACCATCCCCTGCTTCGGCTGGAGAAGGAGTTGCCCGTGAAGCGAAGCCACCTGCGAGGACTCCACGAGTGGCGGCTCGTCAGGGTCTTCCTGCCATACCAGGGCGTCCTGAACGTCGCGGGATTCGGGGGTCGCGTAGACGATGCTCCAGCGCTGTGCCTGAAGGCTTTCGGAGTGCCACCGGTCCTGGACGCCGTCCCACTCGGAGCCCCACAGGAGTTCGGCCGCCCCGTTCAGGGAGCGCTCCGCGGACGTCCGCGGAGCACCGCCTTCCTCCAGGGTCCACCCTCCCGCACTGCAGCTGAGGACCGCCATCCCCGAGGCGCGGACCGTCTCCCAGAGGTGCAGGTCCTCCGGAGCGGTCCACTGGCCCTCGGGTGTGATGCCGGCCATGACGAAGACGTTCTTGCGTGCGGGAGAAGGGAGCCCCGTTTCTTGGGCGAGGTAGGTCAGCGCCACGGCCGCGGCGCTGACGCCGTCCTGGGCCGCGGAGGGCGAGTGCAGCCCGGGCGACGTGAAGGAGACCGTGATGCGCGGCGGCTGCGCCCGCCCCCGGGTCACCGCGAGGCGGCAGGCCTGGACCAACGCCAGCTGGGCCTCGGTCTCGAATATCTCACCGGTCGCCGACCAGGGCGGGCTCCCCTCCGCACTCTGCTTGTCGTCCGGCGGGGCTTCCGCCAAGGAGGGGGAGAGCGCGGAGAACTCCGGCGTCAGGGTTGCGATCGCGGACCAGCCGCCCGCCGGCCGCAGCAACGTGTGAATGGCCTCGGGACCCTCGGGGTGGGGTGTCGGCGGCGCCGTTCGTGACGTGCCGCCGGAGGAGCTGAGCCGCTCGGCCCGTGCGACGAAGTCGTACAACTTGTCGACCAGTCCGGCTTCCCGCAGGGCCAGCAACTGGGGCTGCAGCCCTGTGGATCCGGGCTCCATGTCCTCGGCCAGCAGCGCGCCCACGCCGCTCAGCTGCTCCCTGGGCCCTTCGTAGCGGAGCGAGTCCAGGGGGAGCGGCGCGTCCGCCGTGAGCAGGTGCGTACGAGCGACGAGGGTCCGCACGAGCTGGAGCGCTTCGACGGGCGAGCCTCCCGGGCGCTGGGTGAGCGCCGCAATCGCGTGCAGCACGAGGAGGGTGTCGTATGTGGTGCGTTCGGCGGTCGGCTCGGTCGTGGTGCTGTCCGGCAAACTCTTTTCCCCCTGAGTCGATGCGGCTGTGTCGAGCAGTCGTCAGAATGTGATGCGTGCTGTACCGCGGTTGGTGCAGACGACGAGCCGGCCCGCGTCTTCCAGGTCGGCAGCCTTGATCTGGATGCCCAGGTCCGCCGAGACCGCAGCGAGACCCGGAGAGGCCGGGTCGAGTGGGGTGAGGCGCACGATGCCGTCGAGGCTGGTGGTCAGCAGCAGTGCGCCTTCGGCGATGCGGCGCACCTTCATGGAGGTCACGGGCTGGTCATGTCGTGTGATGCAGTGCTGGTCCGTGCCGTACGCACTGCTGCGGAAGACGGTGCCGTCGTTGCTCGCCGTGAGGACATCGCCCTCGTACGACGCGATGTGAGTGAGCGCTTGGCGCTGCGGCGTCATGAACGTACGCTGCAGCGTGCCGTTCGGTGCCCACACCGCCACCTCGCCCGAGGAGCAGCCCACGGTCCAGCCCAGTTCTGGGAGTGCCAAGGTGGCCACCGAGGCCAGGACCAGTCCGCCCGTGTCGACGGGCAGGTCGCTGACGCCGGCCAGCCCGTAGCGCCGCCACGCGTGTGCCGTGGCCACCAGCAGCCCTTCGGTACCCACCTCACAGGCGACGATGCGGTCCGCGAAGGGGCGGGGGTCATCCATGGCATAGCGCTGACCAGTACCCAGGTCGTGGAGGACGACCCCGCCGTTCCAGGTGCCGAGGGCGGCGAAGGGCTTGCCGTTGAGCAGGCCGGCGCTCAGCGCGGAGACCGGGTCGTGCACTCCGGAGACCGGGTCGCCCACCGCCTCCAGCTCGCGCAGTCCGAGCCGGTCCCGCTCGCCGACCAGGGCGCCTCCGTCCTGTGTGCCGACGACGAGGAAGCTGCCGCCACGAACAACCGGCACACCTGTGACCGCGTCGGTCGGTACCCGGTGCACCCACGTGCTGTTCCAAAGCTTCTGCTTGCCCCCGGTGTTGCGCGCGAGTTCGGTCTGTTGGTGCGCCTGGGCGAGGAACTCCAGCCGCGATACGTCGGCCTCGTCCTCCCGGTTGCTGCTCCGCAGCAGGTCCATCAGCTCCCGCACGGCACGGGCCCGTGGCGTGCCGGCCAGTGTCAGGGCGCGCCGCAGGCGCATCGGGTCGACGGAAAGAAGGAAGTCCGGGTCCGTGAGGAAGTCGTCCAGCAGCCCGGCGCGTTGGGCGTGCTCGGCGAAGTTGCGGCGCGTGTAGTCATCGGCGGCCGACCACTGGGGCTTGCGGTCCGGACCTGTGCCCAGTGCCTCGACCAAGGCACTGGTGAAAGCGGCATGCGCCTGTGCGGTGTCGTACTGCTGAGCGAGGAAGGAGGCGAACTCCTCACGCCGCAGGCGCCATCCGGCTGTGTTCGCGCTGCTCTGCGCGTCGGTGATGAACTCCTCCGCCGCGTGCAGGAGGCGATCGAGCGCATCGTGGTCCACCCGCCGGGCGGTGAGCCGCTGGACGACGTCGATCCACAGCGAGAAGTTCGGCATGCCGGCGCCCAGAGCCAGCGCCAGGGGCGTCAGCAGATCCTTGGCCCATGCGGGATCGTCCCGCTCCACACGGGCCAGCTGCTGCTCGAAGACGTCCACCACGGAGGTCTGCACTGCGGCCTCGTCTTGTGTCGGCTCTCGTCCTGCCAGATCGATGGAGAACAGATATGCCCGGAGGAAGGAGGTGTGGGACCGTTCGCGAACCCCTGCGGCGAGGTGTTCGAGCTGCTGCTGAGGCATGTCCTTGTGCAGAGACCCCTGGCGGCGGGCAAGGATGGTGCGAGAGAGCAGTTCGATGTCCTCAGGCTCGAAGTACTCGGGGCCGGCGAGCGGTATCTCGCGCGCGCCCAGCCTGCTGAGGGGCGTCTCGGCGGCGACCACCAGGCGAATCGTGTCTATCGCGCTCAGCGGCAGGAGCACCTTCTCGATGAACTCCTGGAGGGCCGTGGGGTCTCCCACGTCGACGGCGTCGGTGGGGCCCACCCGGTTCACCGAGTCGATGAGGAGGCCCCTGGGAGCGGGCAGGGCATCCAGCGCCCGGAAGAACGCTTCGGGATCGTCCTGGTAGGGCACTCCCAGTTCGTTTCCGATCTCTTCCAGGACGAGGTCCCAGACGAGGCCGTACGCCTGCACCAGCGCGACGCTGCCACGGGGCACCCCGATCACGTCGGAGCCCGCGGCGGTCGGCAGGGGCTGTCCCTCCGAAGCCGCGGCGAGAGCGGCGAGCAAGGTGGACTTGCCCGAGCCGGCATGGCCCGTCACCACGATGGGGCGTCGGTCGGGGTCGGTTCCGCTCACGTGCGGGACCAGTTCCCCCAGGGCGCGCTTACGGCCGCAGAAGGCCCAGCCGAAGCCCTCCGTGGCCTCGGGCATGTACTGCGGGCGGCGCTTGCGGAAGCGTGGGTTGGGGAAGGCGCGCAGCGGACGCTTGCCCACGCTGCTGGGGGTGTGGCACAGGACCGACTGGCCGACCCTTCCCAAGCGGTGGTTCATGTCCCGGCAGAGGACGGCGGCTTCGACGTACTGCAGGCTGTTCGGTACTCCGGGGCTCTTCAGGGACGCAGAGAAGGCGTCCGCGAAGGCCAACTGGTGGGCCTCCTCGTTGCGGCCCGCGGCGGTGATCAGGTAGACGTCGGGGCCGATGTTTCCGATCTTGGCGATGCTCTCCTCCAGATGGAGGAAGGCGTCCCCGGCCGACCCGGATTCGCAGGCGTCGAACATGACGACCACCTGGTCCGGACCGGGTTGGTTGACGAGGCTCGCGATCTCGTGCGCCGAGATGCTGGTGGCGAAGTCCTCGCTGGTTCCGCAGGTGCCCTTGAAGGTGGCCAGCCGGTAGTCGGCATTGGTGGTGTATCCGTGTGCGGAGTAGTACAGCACCACGGCGTTCGGGTGGGCTCCTGCCTCCTCGCCGCCCATGGCCCGGCCCACCGCGCGCTTGAGGTCAGCGGGTGTGGGGTCGAGCGAGACATCGTCGAGCACTTCCAAGCCGACGTCCTTGAAAACGCTGCGGACGAGCGCGACCTCCTGCGGCACGTAGGGAAGCGGCTCCAGGCCCGCCCCGTACAGCTGGGTGCCGGTGACGACGCAGACGCGGCGGAGCCCGTCCCGGGCCTCAGGCCGCGCCGAGGCCATCCGCGATCCCCTTCGCGGCCTCAGCGGTCGTGAGATAGCGAAGGACGGAGTGCATGGCGAACCGGCCGTTGCGGACCGGCATGTCCTCGATGTCCTTGCCGAAGAGCGGGGCCAGCTCTTTGACGAGGGCGACCGGGTCCTCCACGGCGGCGATGTTGATCCAGCGTCGAACGCCCGGCCACTGCGCTTCCTGACCCTGCACCAGTGGGGGCCGTAGCCGGGACGAGATGGCACCGAGCCCGAGTGGCGACCCCAAGGTGATCAGGGTGTCGACCTCCCACTCCGGATGGGCGCACAGCGCTTCGTATGCGACCAGGCTGCCGAGCGAGTGGGCCACGACGACCCGCGTGTCAGAGGTGACGACGCCATCCCAACGGGCTTGTACGGCCTCGCGAAGGGCTTCCTCGGTCAGGTACCGGTGTACCTGCTTGATCATCCAGATGATGGCCTTGGCGGGGACGTCGCCCAGCAACTTGCTGCGTTCCAGGCGCCTGAGCAGGCTCTGCACGGCGCCCTTCGTGCCGGCCTGCGCTGCCTCCGTGTTCTCGGCGAGGGCGCGTAACAGTTCCAGCTCGAGGTCGGCGCGGAGGTCGACGGGCCCGTAGTTGGGAAGGCCGGCGAACTCGTCCGGGCCGGTGGCGCTCTTGGACCCGGCGGAGCGGAAGCAGTTCCCGTAGTAGACGGCTGCCACGCCCGTCTCCTCCACCGGCTCGAAGCCGGTGTCGATCATGCCGGTCCGAAGCGCCTTGTACCACTCGGAGTGCATGCCGTCGCGATGCTGGTACGTGTAGCCGATTCCATGGCACATCACGACCTTCGCCATGCTTGTCCTCTCGCCACGACGGGGGCGCGCGTCAGTGGCACCCGACGGCAGCAGGGTAGCGGTGAAACAGCAGCAATGTCGGCCAAGTCGGCAGGGAGGCCGCAGACTTCGGATGCCCCGCCGACGCCGAGCGGTACGAGGCCCGGCAGCAGGGCTGCCGGTCCGACGGCCGAGGTGCCGCCCTACCCTCCGGTGCGGGAAGGATCCGTACCGAGCCGGGTGAGGGCCTCGGCCGTCGGGGTGCCGGGGGCGGGCTGGTAGACGATGAGTTGCTGGCCCGGGGCGGCGCGGACGTCGAAGGACTGGTAGGTCAGGGTGAGGGGGCCGGCCACCGGGTGGTGGAGGTGCTTCGCGTCCTGGGTCTTGGTCAGGACGTCGTGGGTGGTCCACAGGCGGGCGAAGTCGGGGCTGCGGGCGGTGAGGGTCCGGACGAGGTCGCGCAGGCGGGCGTTGTCCGGGGCGATGCCGGTGGCCGCGCGCAGGTGACCCGCCGTGGCCCGGGACGTGGAGGTCCAGTCCGGGTAGAAGTGGCGGGCCGCCGGGTCGAGGAAGACCATGCGGGCCAGGTTGTCCGCCGGTGAGAACGGCGAATGCAGGGCCAGGGCGCAGGCGTTGGCCGCCAGGATGTCCAGGGCGGTGCTGACGACGAAGGCGGGGCAGTCCGAGAAGCCGTCGAGGAGCCGGCGCAGGGCCGGGTCGACCCGGTCGTGGGCCGGGCGGTCGGCCGGGCGCGAGCCGGCCAGGCGGTGCAGGTGGGCGTGGGCGTCGGGGCGCAGGCGCAGGGCGTGTGCGAGCGCGTCGAGGACCTGGGCCGAGGGGTGGCGCTCGCGACCCTGTTCCAGGCGGGCGTAGTAGTCCACGTTCACGTCGGCCAGGACGGCGACCTCCTCGCGGCGCAGACCGGCGACCCTGCGTACGCCGTGGCTCGCCATGCCGACGTCCTGGGGTCGCAGGGCCGCCCTGCGCGCGTGGAGGAACTCGCCGAGGGCCCGGTCGGCTGCCCGGTCGGCCGTGGTCGTCGTCGGGGTCATGGCCCCAGGTTAGGCCGTGGGGGTGGGCCCTGCCCGGGTGTGCCGCACCCTGGCAACGCGCGTCCTGGTCGGCCCCCTTCCGCTCGCGAAGACTCGGTCGGGCAGGACGGACCTGCGACCGTTCGAGGGGTAGGGCAGCATGACCAAGGTCGTGGCAATCACCGGAGCGAGCAGCGGGATCGGGGAGGCGACCGCCAGGCGGCTCGCCGCCGACGGGCACCGTGTGCTCCTCGGGGCGCGGCGCACCGAGCGGCTCGAAGCGCTGAGCAAGGAGATCAACGCCGCCGGCGGTGCCGCGGCGTACCGGCGGCTCGACGTGACGGACGCCGCCGACGTGCGGGCCTTCGTGGCCGCGGCGGGCGAGCGGTACGGGCGGCTGGACGTGATGGTCAACAACGCCGGGGTGATGCCGCTCTCGCCGCTGGACGCGCTCGCGGTGGACGAGTGGGACCTGATGATCGACGTGAACGTACGGGGAGTGCTGCACGGGATCGCCGCAGCCCTGCCCGTGATGCGGGCCCGGCGCGCCGGGCACATCGTGAACATCGCCTCGGTGGGCGCCTACGAGGTGTCGCCCACCGCCGCCGTGTACTGCGCCACCAAGTTCGCCGTACGGGCCGTCTCCGAGGGGCTGCGGCAGGAGTCCGGCGGTGACGTACGGGTCACCCTCGTCTCCCCGGGGGTGACCGAGTCCGAACTCGCCGACCACATCAGCGACCCGGCGGCGAGGGAGGCCATGCGGGCCTACCGCGCCGTGGCGCTGCCGGCCTCCGCCGTCGCGGACGCCATCGCCTACGCGGTGTCCCAGCCGCCGGAGGTCGACGTCAACGAGATCGTCGTCCGTCCCGCCGCGAGCGCGCAGTGACCGCCCCGGCGGATGACGGCGGCCTGGTCCGCCGGCTGCGCGTGCTGGAGGACAAGGAGGCACTGCGCTGCCTGCTGGTCCGTGGGTGGCGGGCGCTGGACGGCAAGGACTGGGCGACCTGGGCCGAGTGCTGGGCCGAGGACGCGGTGCTGGAGTTCGGGCCGTGGGGGGAGATACGCGGCAGGGAGGCGATCCGGGAGCAGGTGGAGGAGGCGGAGGCGCCCTTCCCGAGCATGCAGCACCACATCCTCAACACGCACTTCGAGGTGGACGGGGACCGGGCGACCGGCATCGGCTACATGTGGTTCGTCGCCGTCACGGGCAACGGGGCGCCCTCCGCCCCGTACTCCATGGGAGGCCCCTACGACTGGGAGTTCCGCCGGGCCCCGGACGGCGGCTGGCGCCTGGTCCGCCAGAGGCTCGGCGTCTGGTGGACCGCCGGGGAGGAAACCGGCCCCGAAGCCTTCCGCCGGCGCGCCGTTGCGTCGATCTCGTCGCGCGGGCGGGGCCCGACAATGGACGGGATGCCCCAAGCGCACGAGAGCTGAGGAACGGTCGATGGAGTCGTACGCCTGCCCGCCCGCCGAGGACCCGCTGTTCGGAACGGTCACCGTCGAACTCGACCATGAGGCGGGCACGCTCGTCGTGGACGGTGACGGGGTGCCGCGGGCCGAGGTGCGGCGGGTCGGCGGTGCGGCGGTGGAGAGCCACGTGCCGATCGGGACGCGGGACCCCGAACGCCTGGTGATGGACGTCGGGGGAGCGGAGGTGGGGCTGCGGCCCGCCAAGGGGTTCCTGACGCGCGGGTCCTACCGGGTCGACGTCGGCGAGCACCGGTTCGTTCCCGTCTCGCTCGACGGCAGCCGGCTGTCGCGGGGCGGTGTGGCCCTCGGGGTCTTCGTGTCGACCGGCGACGGGCGGGTGAGCGCCGAGTGGGAGGAGGGGCGGCCGGAGGCGTACGACGCGGCCGTCGGGTACGCGCTCGCCGCGGCGTTCGGGACCGGCGCCGAGCCCATGTGGAAGCTCACCCTGGACGCGGTACTGGAGTTGTGGCCCTGAAAACCGGAAACCGGAAATTGGCCACCTGTTCATCCGCGGCTATTGAGTGCGGCGGCGGCGTGGATATCGTGTCACGAGGTATCCGTGAACCGACTCCGCATCGAGGAAAACCATGAGCCAATCAGGGCGAACGGCAAGGCCGCGGCATTATCTGATGTGTCGTCCGCACTACTTCGACGTACGGTATTCGATCAATCCGTGGATGGACCCCACGAAGCCCACGGTGACGGAAACCAGCCTTTCCCAGTGGAAGCGGCTGCATGATCTGTTCGTCGAGCTCGGGCACCGGATCGACCTCATCGAGCCGGTGCCCGACCTGCCCGACATGGTGTTCGCGGCCAACGGGGCGACCGTGCTGGACGGGCGGGTGCTGGTGGCCCGGTTCCGGCACAGCTACCGGGTCGGGGAGTCCCCGGCGTACCTGGACTGGTTCGCCGAGCGGGGGTGGGGCGAGGTCCGGCAGGCGGAGTACGTGAACGAGGGCGAGGGCGACTTCCTGCTCGCCGGCGACACCCTCCTGGCGGGCAGCGGGTTCCGCAGCGACCCGCGCTCGCACGAGGAGGCCCAGGAGTTCTTCGGGCGCCCGGTCCTCGGATTGACGCTGGTCGACCCGCGCTTCTACCACCTCGACACCGCCCTGTCGGTCCTCGACCGCGACGAGGTCATGTACTACCCGGCGGCCTTCTCCCCGGAGAGCCGCGAGGTGCTCGCCGAGCTGTTCCCCGACGCGATCCAGGCCGAGGAGGCCGACGCGGTGGCGTTCGGGCTGAACGCCGTCTCCGACGGCCTGCACGTGGTGCTGCCCGAGCAGGCGCGGGGGCTGGCCGCCCAGCTCGCGGAACGCGGCTTCGAGCCGATCGGCGTCGACCTGTCCGAGTTGCTCAAGGCCGGCGGCAGCGCAAAGTGCTGCACGCTGGAACTGCGTCCGGCGCCCGCCGCCGACTGACCCGGCCGGTCGTGTCCGGCGCCCGCGCCGGCCGTCCGTATCCGCTTCCCGGGAGCGCATCGGCCGGTATTCGGGCGGCGCAATTCACGGCACCACCCGCGGGGTCGTCCTGTCGACAGGACGACCCCGCGGTCGCATTTCGGGGCGCCGTGAACTCTTATGCGTTCCGCCGGATAATTCGAAATGCACGCCGCCCGGGAATCCCCCTGCCGCGACCCGCGACACCTGCGGCCCCGCGACCCGCGTGAGGCCGGTCCGCACCGTCCCGTGCTGTCGTGCGTGGATGTGCAGCGCGCGCCACCGCGCCCCGTGGTGGCGCCGCCATGGCTCAGCTTGGCTCATCGATGGCACACTGCCTGACCTGCGGTTTTGGAAATGGTGGCACATGTGGCGCCAGATTGGCTCGCCATGGCGCCACTTGTGTGTCATGCTGTGGGACATGGACCTCAGCCCCTATGTCGCAAGTCTTCGGCACGAGCTCGCGGTGGCCGCCGATGCGGGCGGCGAAGAAGCCCGCGCTCTCGCCGAGCGCCTCACCGCCCCGCTAGAGTCGGCAGCCAGACTCACCCTCCTGACCGCCCTGTCGGACGCCATGGGCGAGGTCACCCGGGAGCTCGCTCCCGGTTCGGTCGACGTACGGCTGCGGGGGCTCGATCCCGAGTTCGTCGTGACCGCCCCGCCGAAGGAAGAGCCCTTCGGGGCGGGCGGCTTCGACGAAGCGCCCGCGGCCGCCCTGCCCGCCGTGCCGCTCGCGCCGGAAGGGGAGGACAGCAGTACCGCACGCATCAACCTCCGACTCCCCGGCCACGTCAAGACGCGGGCCGAACAGGCGGCGGCCCGTGAGGGGCTCTCCCTCAACGCCTGGCTCGTCAGGGCGGTTTCGGGCGCCCTGGAGACCGGCGGCGCCCGGCCGCCGGCCGACACGCAGGCGCCCCGGCGCGGCAGCGGCAGGCGGAGCTTCACCGGCTGGGTGAGCTAGCACCGCGACCGGTGCCGCAGGCGCGGCACCGGGGCACACGACACCGGCGTACGGGAGCCGACCACTCCCGCGTCGTCTTCACGTCCCCGGAGCGGGGGCGGCCACCAGACCCACGAGGACGGGACAGCCATGCCTTCTTACGAGACCAAGGGACCCATCACCGCGACCATCCACGTCGAGGTCGGAGTCGCCCGGATCAGCGCGTCGGACCGCACCGACACCGTGGTCGAGATCCACCCGCGCACCGCCGGGGACAAGGACGACCAGCGCGCCGCCGAGGAGACGAAGGTCGACTTTGCCGACGGGAACCTGACCATCCGCACCCCGAAGGCGCGCGGCCTGTTCAGCGCCCGCGGCTCGGTCACCGTCGACGTCGCCCTGCCCGAGGGTTCGCGCCTGCTCGGCACCCTGGAGATGGGCGACATCACCTGCAAGGGAACGCTGGGCGAGTGCGAGGTCCGCACCAGCGCCGGCTACATCCGCCTCGACCAGGCCGGCCCGGTCAGGCTCAAGACCCAGCACGGCGACATCCAGCTGGACTCGGCCGCCGGCGACGTGGACATCACCACCGGATCCGGCGAGGTCAGGGTCCGCGCGATCGGCGGCGACGCCGACATCAAGAACTCCAACGGCAACACGTGGCTGGACGACGTGGCGGGCGATCTGCGACTGAAGGTCGCCAATGGAAACATCACCGTGGGCCGGGCGCAAGGGTCCGTGTCGTCAAAGAGCTCGAACGGCAACGTACGCATCGAGGAAGTGGCGCGGGGCACCGTCGAGCTCCAGACTAAAGCCGGCAACCTCGAAGTCGGGATCCGCCAGGGGACTGCCGCCTGGCTCGACATCAACTCCCAGTCCGGGACGGTCTACAGCACCCTCGGATCCGCCGAAGGCCCCACCGAGGGCGCGGAGACCGTCAAGGTGCACGCGAGGACCAGCCTCGGTGACATCACCATCCAGCGTGCGCACGGCGCCTGACGTCAGAGCTCTGCCTCGCAACAGCTACGAAATGGAGGGGGCACGATGAGTGCCGCGACCGAACAGATGGCCCCGCCCAGGGGAATCAGCGCAGTCGGCCTGCGCAAGTCGTACGGCGAGAAGCTCGTACTCGACGGGATTGACCTGCACGTGCAGGCGGGCACGATCTTCGCCCTCCTCGGTCCGAACGGCGCGGGGAAGACCACCACCGTCCAGATCCTCTCGACGCTGATCTCCGCCGACGGCGGTGAGGCGACCGTCGTGGGGCACTCGCTCGACCGCAGCGCGGACGCCATTCGTGGCGAGATCGGTGTCACCGGACAGTTCGCGGCGGTGGACGGACTGCTGACCGCCGAGGAGAACATGCTCCTCATGGCGGACCTGCACCACCTCGACCGCGCGGAGGGCAAGCGCCGCACCGCCGAATTACTCCGGCAGTTCGAACTCACCGAGGTCGCCGGGAAGATGGCCTCCACCTTCTCCGGGGGCATGCGCCGCAAGCTGGACCTGGCGATGACCCTCGTCGGCAACCCCAGCCTGATCTTCCTCGACGAGCCGACCACCGGCCTCGACCCGCGCAGCCGCCGCACCATGTGGCACCTGATCCAGCAGCTCACCGCCCAGGGCGTGACCATCTTCCTCACCACGCAGTACCTGGAGGAGGCCGACCAGCTCGCCGACCGGATCGCCGTCCTCGACAAGGGCAAGATCGTCGCCGAGGGCACCGCGGACGAGCTCAAGCGCCGGATCCCCGGCGGCCACATCCGCCTCCAGTTCTCCGACGTGCTCAGCCTGGACGCCGCCGCCCGCCGCCTCGCGCTCGGCCCCGGCGCCCGCGACGAGGAGAAGCTCACCCTGCAGATCCCCAGCGACGGCAGCATCCCCGCGCTCCGCTCCGTCCTCGACCTGCTGGAGAGCGCCGGAGTCGAGGCGGACGCGCTGACCGTCCACACGCCCGACCTGGACGACGTCTTCCTCGCCCTCACCGGCGACGGCTCCCGCCACCACGCCACCACCGTTCCCAGCCCCGCCGACGCGGTGAAGGAGGCCCGGCGATGAGCACGACGTACGCGATGCGCGACTCGATGACGATGCTGCGCCGCAACCTCAAGCACGCCCAGCGTTACCCCTCGATGACGATCTCGATCGTCGCGATGCCGATCCTGATGCTCCTGCTGTTCGTCTACGTCTTCGGCGGCGCGCTCGGCGCCGGCATCGAACTGCCGGGCGGCGGCACGGGCGACCGCGGCGACTACACCAACTTCGTCGCCCCCGGCATCCTCCTGATGGCCGCCACCGCCGGTGCCGTCTCGACCGCCGTCTCCGTCTGCACCGACATGACCGAAGGCATCATCAACCGCTTCCGGACCATGTCGATCTCGAAGTCCTCCGTGCTGACCGGGCACGTCGTCGGCAACGTCATCCAGACCATGATCAGCCTGGTCCTCGTCATCGGCGTCGCCCTCCTGGTGGGCTTCCGGCCCAACGCCACCTTCGTCGAGTGGCTCGCCGCCCTCGGCATCCTCGCCCTGCTCGCCTTCGGCCTCAGCTGGCTCTCCGCCGCCATCGGCCTGGGCTCCAGCAGCGTCGAGGCGGCGAGCAACGCCCCGATGCCGCTGACCTTCCTGCCCTTCCTCGGCAGCGCGATCGTCCCGCCGGAGTCCATGCCGGTCGGCCTGCGCTGGTTCGCCGAGTACCAGCCCTTCACCCCGATGACCGACACCCTCCGCGGCCTGCTCATGGGCACGGAAATCGGCAACAGCGGCTGGCTCGCGCTGGGTTGGGGCGTCGTCCTCAGCCTCCTGGGCTTCCTGTGGGCCCGCTCGGCCTTCAAGCGCGAGGCGAAGATCTAGAGAGCTCCACCGCACGCACCGCAACGCGAACGGGGCTGCCCGGCCGAACGGCCGGGCAGCCCCGTTCGCCGTGTTCCGGCCGTCCCGTCGACGGGACGGCCGACGGTGCGGTGCGGGGCGCGGACAACGGGACACGATGGCCGAAAACGCAAGCAGGAATCGCTCACCAGTGCCGCCGCGGCAGAGCTGTACGGGCATTCCTTGCCCCGCCCACGGGCCACTCCTACGATCAATCCGGAAGGGCGGGGAAACGAATTCACGGCTGATCTGATCCGGCCCCCAGTGCCATTCAATCCGGCACCGCATTCCATATTCCGTTTCCCCCTTCGTGCTTCCCGCTTCCGTCCGACGAAACGCAGAGGGGCCATCGTCATGCACACCCGCAGCCACGCAACGGAAACCGCCGCCGGACTGGTCGTCGAAAGCCCCTTCATATGGCGGGCCAGGCGGCCCGGACACCGTCACCAACTGGTCTGCTTCCCGCAGGCGGGAGGCGGCGCCGGCGCCTTCAACGACTGGGTGCACCGGCTCCCGGCCGACATCGAAGTGGTCGCCGTACAGCTGCCCGGCCGGCAGAACCGGATCCTGGAGGACGCCGCCACCGAGGTCGGACCGCTCGTACGGACGCTGGCGCAGGCCCTGCGGCCCGTACTGGACGGACCCTTCTCCTTCTTCGGCCACTCCTGCGGTGCCCTGCTGGCCTTCGAGCTGGCCCTGGCCCTCCAGGCCCGCGGCGGCCCCCGCCCGGCCCACCTCTTCCTCTCCGGCCAGGCCTCGCCCGTGCCCTTCCGCGACCGCCCCCAGCTGCACGGACTCTCCGACGAGGAGTTCCGGGCCGAGGTGCTGCGGCTCGGCGGCTTCGACGCGGAACTCGCCGAGGACGAGGACGCCATGGAGGCCCTGCTGCCGCCCGTCATGGACGACTTCACGCTCTGGGAGCAGCACGCCATGCCCGTCGACGCCCGCCTCGACGTCCCCATCACCGCCCTCGTCGGCGCATCCGACAGCAGGGCGCCACGCGCCGAGATGGAGACCTGGGGCGCCCACACGGACACCGCGTTCGACCTGCGCGTCTACCCCAGCGGGCATTTCTATCTCTTCGAGCCGGAACTGGGCTCCGAGCTGCTCGAATTCATCGCCGGAACGGTTCTGGAGTCCTAAGCTCCCGATGGGCAATGCCTGTATGACAGCTTTTTCGGCTTGCCGCGCCACCGGCGTGGCTGCGATTAATTGAGAAATCAAACCCACGAGATCCCGGTCTTCATGTCCAACCATTGGGGGATGGTCGCTTTGTGCTCGTTCCATGACGCGGCGGTGCCGGTGGCGACGATTCCTGAAATGTTCGAGAAGCAGGTCGTCGCCTCACCGGACGCCGTCGCCCTCGTCTTCGGCGAGACGTCGCTGACCTACCGCGAACTCGACGCGCGGGCCAACCGCCTGGCCCGGTTCCTGGTGGCACACGGCGTCGGGCCGGAAACGGTCGTGGGCGTGGCCCTGCGGCGCTCCCCGCAGCTGTGGACGGCCGTCCTGGCGGTCCTCAAGGCGGGCGGCGCCTACCTCCCCATGGACGCCGCGTACCCGGCCGAGCGCCTGCGGTACATGGTGCAGGACTCCGGCGCCCGCCTGGTCCTGGCGGACACCCCGACCGGCGGCGAGCTGCCCGAACTGCAGGCCCCCGTGCTGCTGCTGGACACCGCCGAAACCCTCACCGCGGTCTCCCGCGAGCCCGCCGGCCCGCTCACCGACACCGACCGGATCCGCCCGCAGCGCGTCGCGCAGACCGCGTACGTCATCTACACCTCGGGCTCCACCGGCCGGCCCAAGGGCGTCGCCGTCACCCACAACGGCCTCGCCCCGCTGCTCGTCACGCACTTCGAGCAGCTCAAGGTGGGCCCCACGAGCCGCGTGCTCCAGTTCGCCTCGCCGAGCTTCGACGCCTCGGTGTGGGAGATGTGCATGGGCCTGCTCTCCGGGGCCACCTTCGTGCTCGCGGGCAAGGAGGAGCTGGCCCCCGGCGAACCGCTGGCCGCCACCGTCGCCCGGCACGGCGTGACCCACGTGACGCTCCCGCCGCCGGTGCTCGCCGCGGTCCCGGCCGGCGCACTGGCCGGCGTCGAGACCCTGGTCGTCGCCGGCGACGCCACCACCCCCGAGCTGGTCGCCACCTGGTCGGCCGGTCGCCGCATGATCAACGCGTACGGGCCCACCGAGACCACCGTGTGCGCCACCATGAGCGCGCCCCTGGCCGGGGACGGCCTCGTACCGCCCATCGGAGGCCCGATCACCGACACCGGCGTGCACGTCCTCGACGACGCGCTGCGCCCGGTGACCGCCGGGGTGACCGGCGAACTGTACGTGTCGGGCGCCTCGCTGGCCCGCGGCTACCTGGGCCGCCCCGACCTGTCCGCCCAGCGCTTCGTGGCCTGCCCCTTCGGCGAACCCGGCGCGCGGATGTACCGCACCGGCGACCTCGTCGAACGGACCCCCGAAGGCACCCTCGTCTTCCACGGCCGCGCCGACACCCAGGTCAAGATCCGCGGCATCCGGATCGAACCCCTGGAGATCGAGGCCGTCCTCAGCGCCCACCCCGGCGTCGCCGACGCCGCGGTCCTCCCCCACGAGCAGGCCGGCGGCCGCCGCCTGGTGGCCTACGTCGTACCCGCCGCCTCCGGCCGCCCCGGCCACGAGGGCCCGCAGGGCAGCGGCTACGGCAGCATCGCCCTCGACTCCGGCTTCGGCGCCGGCGAGCTGCGCGCCCACGCCGGCCGCCACCTGCCCGACCACATGGTCCCCGCGGCCTTCGTCCTGCTGGACCGGCTGCCCCTGACGCCGAACGGCAAGCTCGACAAGGCCCGCCTGCCCGAGCCGCAGTTCAAGGCGGGCACCTACCGGGCCCCGCGCACCCCGCAGGAGGAGATCCTCGCCGAGCTGTACGCGAAGGCCCTCGGCCTCGGCCAGGTCGGCATCGACGACGACTTCTTCACCCTCGGCGGCGACAGCATCCAGTCGCTCCAGGTCGTGTCCTGGGCGCGGGCCCGCGGCCTGGTGGTCACCGCCCGCCAGGCCGTCGAGCACCGCACCGTCGCGCGCCTCGCCGAGATCGCCGTCGCGAACGGGCGGGGCGACGCCACCGGACCGGTACTGGAGGAGTTCGACGGCGGCGGCACGGGCTGGATGCCCCTGCTGCCCGTGGCCCGCTGGATCCGCGACTGGGGCCCCGGCTTCGACCGGTTCCTCCAGGCGATGGTGCTGGAACTGCCCGAGGACATCGACGCGGCCGGCCTGACCGCCACCCTGACGGCCGTACTGGACCGCCACGACCTGCTGCGCTGCCGCCTGGTGCCCGCCGGCGACGCCGACTCCGGCGCCGACACCGACGGTCTGCTGGTCGCGCCCGCCGGCTCCGTGGCCGTGGACCCGCTGCTGCGCCGCGTCACCTGCGACGGCCGCTGGGACGAGGAGTCCTGGCGCACCCTCCTCCTCGCCGAACTGGACCGGGCCGCGGGCCGGCTGGACCCGGCGGCGGGCGTGGTCGCCCAGTTCGTCTGGTTCGACCCGGCCCCCGGCGAGGGCGGCCCCGGGCGGCTGCTGCTCGCCCTGCACCACCTGGTCGTGGACGGCGTGTCCTGGCGCATCCTGATGCCCGACCTCGCCTCCGCCTGGCAGCAGGTCCGCGCCGGCCGCACCCCCGAACTGCCGCCCGTCGCCACCTCGATGCGCCGCTGGGCGCACGCGCTCGCCGACGAGGCGCGGCGCCCCGGGCGGGTCGCGGAGCTCGACCTGTGGCGGTCGGCCGTCGAAGGCCCCGACCCGCTGCTCGGCGCCCGCCGCCTGGACCCGGCCGTCGACGTACGGGCCCGCGTGCACACCACCCAAGTACAGCTCCCGGTGCCCGTCACCGAGGCCCTGCTGACCGACCTGCCCGCGGCGTTCCGCGGCGGCGTCAACGACGGGCTGCTCGCCGCGCTGGCCCTGGCCCTCGCCCGGTGGCGGCGCACCCGGTCCGTCGACGAGACCTCCGCACTGGTCCGCCTCGAAGGACACGGCCGCGAGGAGGCCGCCGCGCCCGGCGCGAGCCTCGCCCGCACCCTGGGCTGGTTCACGACCGCCTTCCCGGTACGCCTCGACCTCGCCGGGGTGGACCTCGACGAGGCCTTCGCGGGCGGCCCGGCCGCCGGCCTGGCCGTCAAGAAGGTCAAGGAACAGCTCCTGGCCCTCCCCGACAAGGGCATCGGCTACGGCCTGCTGCGCCACCTCAACCCGCAGACCGCCGCCGTCCTGGAACCACACCCCGTCGGACAGGTCGGCTTCAACTACCTGGGCCGTTTCTCGCCCACCGCCGACATGCCCGCCCAGCTGCGCGGACTGGGCTTCACCCAGGCGCCCGAGGCGGCGGCGATCGCCGAACTGGCCGAACTCGACGCCGCCCAGGACCCCCGGATGCCGGCCGCCGCCGAACTGGACGTCAACGCCTCCGTCGACGACCGGGCCGCCGGACCCGTGCTGAACGCCGTGTTCAGCGCCCCCGAGGGCGTGCTCTCCCCGGCCGAGGTACGGGAGATCGCCGACCTGTGGCGCGCCGCCCTGGAAGGACTCGCCCGGCATGCGGCCGAGCCCGGCGCGGGCGGACTGACCCCTTCGGACCTGCCGCTGGTGACGGCGAGCCAACACGACATCGACGGCTGGGAGCGGCGCTTCCCCGGCCTGACGGACGTCTGGCCCACCACCGCCCTCCAGTCGGGCCTGCTCTTCCACTCGGTGTTCGAGGACTCCACCTTCGACGCCTACCAGGTGCAGTACGCACTGCACCTGTCGGGGGAGGTCGACCCTGCCCGGCTGCGCGCAGCAGGCCAGTCGCTGCTCGACCGGCACGCCGGCCTGCGGACCGCCTTCGTGCACGACGCGTACGGGGACCTCGTCCAGCTCGTCCTCGACACCGCCACCCTGCCCTGGCAGGAACTCGACCTGTCCGCCATGGACGAGGCCGAGCGCACGGAGGCCTTCGAACGGTTCCTCGCGCAGGACCTGACCACGCACTTCGACCAGATCGCGCCGCCGATGCTGCGGATGACCCTCGTCCGGACCGGCGCGCGGACCCACGAGCTCGTACTCACCGCCCACCACGTGCTGTTCGACGGCTGGTCGGTGCCCCTCCTCATGCAGGACCTGCTCACCTTCTACGGATCGGACGGCCGGGCCACCGGGCTGGAACCGGCCCGGAACCACCGGGACTTCCTCGCCTGGCTCGCCCGCCAGGACCGCGAGGAGTCCGCACGGGTCTGGCGCGCGGAGCTCAGCGGAGTGGGGGAGCCGACGCTGCTCGCCCCGCTGCTCCCCGCCCCGGAGAACGCCCCGGCGGAACCGGCCGAGGACACCGCCATGCGGCAGGCGGAGGTACCGCTGCCGGTGGAGGCGTCCCGCGACCTCCAGCGGCGCGCGGCGGACCTGGGCGTCACCCTGAACACGGTGGTCCAGGGCGCCTGGGCCATCCTGCTGGCCCAGCTCACCGGCCGCCGGGACGTCGTCTTCGCGTCCACCGTCGCGGGCCGCCCGCCCGCCCTGCCCGGTGTGGACTCCACGGTCGGCATGTTCCTCAACACCCTCCCGGTACGGGTGCGGTGCGCGCCCGCGGACACGGTCGCCGAGCTGCTCACCGCGCTCCAGGGCCGGCAGGCCGCGCTCATGGACCACCATCACGTCGGCCTCGGCGAGATCCAGCAGGCAGCCGGCGTCGATTCCCTCTTCGACACGATCATCGGCTTCGAGTCCTTCCCCATGGACCGGGCCGGCATCGTCGAGGCCAGCCGGCTGGCCGGGATCTCGATCACCGGCATCCGCTCCTTCACCGCCAGCCACTACCCGGTGACGGTGCTCGCCTTCATCGAGCCCGACCGGCTGCGCCTGGCGGTCCAGTACCGCCACACCGTGCTCGACCCGGCCGCCGCCGAGTCCCTCGCCGCCCGATTCGGGACGATCCTGCGGCAGGTGGCCGAGGACACCTCCCGCCGGGTGGGCACCGTGGAGGTGCTGGAGCCCGCCGAGCGCGACCGGCTCCTGCACGGCCTCGCCGGCACCGCAGCGGCCGAGGACGGTACGGCCGCCGGCGCCGGTACGGACACGGTCCCCGCGCTCTTCGAGCGGCGCGCCGCCGCCACCCCCGGGGCCGTGGCGGTGGCAGACGGCGGGCGCTCCCTGACCTACCGGGAGCTGGACGAGCGCGCGAACCGGCTCGCGAAGGCCCTGACCGGGCGCGGGGCCCGCCCGGAGAGCGCGGTCGCCGTGGCCCTGCCCCGCTCGGCGGAGCTGGTCGTCGCGCTGCTCGGCGTACTGAAGTCCGGGGCCGCGGTCCTCCCCCTCGACCCGCGGCATCCGGGCGAGCGCCTCGCGCGGGTCCTGACCGACGCGCGGCCGCCGCTGGTGCTCACCGACGCGGACACGGCGGCCACCCTGCCGGACACCGGGGTCCCCGTCCTCACCCTGGAGGAGGCGGGCACCGGAGACGGCGGAGCGGCCCCGGCGGCCCGCCTCCCGCTGGCCGGATCGCTCGCGTACCTCTCGTACGACTGCGGGAGTTCGGGCGGGCCGACGGGCGTGGAGACCACCCACGGCAACCTCACCGGCCGGGTGCCCGGGCTGCTCGCGCGGCTCGGCGCCGCGGCCGGCCGGCGCCTGCTGCTGGGCGCCGGATCCGACACCGCACTGCCCGTCGCGGAGATCGTCGCCGCGCTCTGCGCCGGCGGCGGCGTCGAAGTGCTCCACGACGGCGCGGCCGCCGCGGGCGGGGTGCTCGCCACGAGCCCCTCGGCCTGCGCCGACCTGCTCGACGAGGCGGTCGACGACATCGCCGCGGACACCCTCGTGTTCTCGGGCGAGCCGCTCCCGGCCGCCCTGGCGCTGCGGGCGGCCGCATCGGCCCCGGGCGCCCGCCTGGTCAACGTCCACGGTCATCCCGAGACCGGCCCCGCCACCGCGTACGCGCTCCCCGACGGCGAGCGGCCGCACCGGACCGGGACCGTGCCCGCGGGGACCCCGCTGGCCGGGGTCCGCGCGTACGTCCTCGGCGCCGGCCTGGCCCCCGTACCGCACGGCGCGGTCGGGGAGCTGTACCTCGCGGGCGGCGCGCCGGCCCGCGGCTACCGGGGCCACGGCGCTCTGACCGCCCACCGGTTCGTCGCCGACCCCTTCGGCCCGCCCGGATCGCGGATGTTCCGCACCGGCGACCTGGTCCGCTGGAACGCGGACGACCGGCTGGAACTCCTCGGCCGCACCGGTGGCGAGGCGGCCGTCCGCGGCACCCGGCTCACCCCGGCCGAGGTCGAGACCGTCCTCACCGGACACCCCGGCGTGGAGCAGGCCGTCGTGGTCGTCCGCGAGGGCCACGGCCCCGGCGGGACCGCCCAGGCGGTGGGCTACGTCGTGCCCCCCGACGGCCACGAGGTGCCCGACCCCGCCGCCCACGCGGAGCGGGTACGGGCCCACGCGGCGCGGCAGCTTCCCGCGGCACTGGTCCCGGCGGTCGTCGTGACGCTGGACCGGCTGCCGCTGACACCCGACGGCGGGACGGACCGGGCGGCACTGCCCGAGCCGGAACCGCCCGCCCGCCCCTACCGGGCGCCGCGCACCCCGCAGGAGGCGGCCCTCTGCGAGCTGCTGGCGGAGGTGCTCGGCGTCGAACGGGTCGGCATGAACGACGACTTCTTCGAACTGGGAGGCAACTCCCTGCTGGCAACGCGGCTCACCAGCCGTATCCGGAAGGTGCTCGGGGTGAGCGTGCCCCTGCGGTCGATCTTCGAGTCCCACGCAATTTCAGAACTTTCGCGCACGGTCAAGAACGCAGGCACGTCGAGCCGGCCTCGACTGCGCAAGATGGACAGGAGTGGACAGTAAAATGATCCCGTTGTCGTTCGCACAGCGTCGGTTGTGGTTCATCGACCGGTTCGAGGGGCCGTCGGCCACGTACAACGTCCCCTTCCTCGTGCGGTTGACGGGCGAGCTCGACCGGACCGCCCTGCGGTCGGCGGTGCGCGATGTCGTGGCCCGGCACGAGAGCCTCCGTACGCTCATCGTGGTCGACGAGCAGGGCGTGCCCTCGCAGCAGGTGCTGCCGGTGGACGGTGCGCTGCTCGCCGTACCGTTCCACGAGGTCGCCCCCGACGCGGTCGACGAGGCCGTCCGCCAGGCGGCCCGGTACACCTTCGACCTGTCGGCGGAGATACCCGTCCGCGCCACCCTGCTGCGCTCCGGCGAGCGCGAGCACGTCCTGCTCCTGCTGGTCCACCACATCGCCAGCGACGGCGAGTCGATGGAGCCGCTCGCGCGCGACCTGGCCGCCGCGTACACCGCCCGGCTGCGCGGCGAGGCCCCGCAGTGGGCCGACCTGCCGGTGCAGTACGTCGACTACACGCTGTGGCAGCGCGAACTGCTCGGCGACGAGAACGACCCCGGCAGCGTCGTCTCCACCCAGGTCGCCTACTGGCAGGGCGAACTCCAGGGCGTGCCGACACCGCTGCGCCTGTCCACGGACCGCCCGCGCCCGCCGGTGGCCAGCCACCGCGGGGACACGGTCGGCTTCCCGATCGACGCCGAGCTGCTCGCCGCCGTCGAGACCCTGGCCCGCGAGCGGGACATGACCGTCCCGATGGTCCTCCAGGCCGCCCTCGCCGTGGTGCTCCAGCACCTGGGCGCCGGCCACGACATCGCCATCGGCTCCACCGTCGCCGGCCGCACCGACGACGAACTCGCCGACCTCGTCGGCTTCTTCGTCAACACCTGGGTGCTGCGTACGGACCTCTCCGGGGCGCCCAGCTTCGACCGGGTGCTGGAGCAGGTGCGCCAGAAGGCGCTGACGGCCTACGACAACCAGGACGCGCCCTTCGAGCACCTCGTGGAGGTCCTCAACCCGGAGCGCTCCACCGCCTACCACCCGCTGTTCCAGGTCATGTTCACCTGGGAGAACGACGCCTGGATCGACCTGGAGCTGCCGGGTCTGGAGCAGGCGCGCTTCGAGGTGCTCGCCACCCCGACCGCCAAGTTCGACCTGGAGTTCAACTACTTCTCGGACCCCGAGGGCCCGGGCATGCTCTGCTACCTGGAGTACGCCACCGACCTGTTCGACCGCTCGACGGCGCAGTCCGTCGTGGACCGCTACCTGCGGGTGATCCGTGAGGTCGTCGCCCGTCCGGACCGCCCGGTCGCCCTGGCCCCCGTACTGGACCAGGACGAACTGGACACCGTGGTCGGCGAGTTCAACGACACCGCCGTCGACCTGCCCCGGGTCACGGTCGGCGAGCTCTTCGAGCGGCAGGCCGCCGCCACCCCCGACGCGGTCGCACTGGAGGCGGGGGAGCAGACCCTCACCTACCGCGAACTCGACGCGCGGGCCACCCGGATCGCGCGCGAGCTCGCCGCGCGCGGCATCGGCGCCGAGACCCTCGTGGGCGTCGCCCTGCCGCGCACCGCGGACCTGGTGGCGGGCCTGCTGGGCGTGCTCAAGGCCGGCGGGGCCTACCTGCCGATCGACCCCAGATACCCCAGCCGCCGCCTCGACTTCATCCTCCAGGACGCCGCGCCCGCGCTGATCCTGACCGACGCGGAGACGGTGGGCGTACTGCCGCAGACGGAGATCCCGCGGCTGTTCGCCGGCGACATCGGCTCCGGCGGCCCGCACGACGCGCAGGACGCGTCGGCCGTCGCCGGTGCCCGGCCGGGCCAGACCGCCTACGTCATCTACACCTCCGGCTCCACCGGTACCCCCAAGGGCGTCGCGATCACCCACGCCAACGTGGTCAACGACGTCCTCGGACTGGCCTCGGCCATCGGCGTCGGTGCCGGGACGCGCGTACTGGCCGGCACCTCGGTCAACTTCGACGTGTCCGTCTTCGAGATCTTCGCGACCCTCTGCTCCGGCGGCACCGTCGAACTGGTGCGTGACGCACTGGTGATCGGCGAGCGCGGCGGCTGGAGCGGCGGCGTGATCAGCACCGTCCCGTCCGTCTTCGCGGAACTCCTCGGCCAGGTGGGCGGCGACGGCATCCGCGTCGACACCGTGGTCTTCGCCGGTGAGGCGCTGCCCACCTCCCTCGTGCGGCGCGTCCGGGAGGCGATCCCCGGCGTCCGCGTGGTCAACGCCTACGGCCAGAGCGAGTCGTTCTACGCCACCACCTTCGCCCTGCCCGCCGACGAGGAGTGGGACGGCGCGGGCAGCGCCCCCATCGGCTCCCCGCTCGGCAACGTCCGCACCTACGTCCTCGGCCCCGGCCTGCGGCCCGTCCCGGCCGGTGTGGTCGGCGAGCTGTACGTCGCCGGCGAGATCGGCCGCGGCTACTTCGGCCGCGCCGCCCTGACCGCCGACCGTTTCGTCGCCGACCCCTACGGCGCGCCCGGATCGCGCATGTACCGCACCGGCGACCTGGCGCGCTGGAACACCGCCGGGCAGCTGGAGTACGCGGGCCGCGACGACGCCCAGATGAAGGTCCGCGGCTTCCGCATCGAGCCCGGCGAGATCGAGGCCGTCCTGACCGCCCACCCGGGCGTCGCGCAGGCCGTGGTCACCATCCGCGAGGGCCGCGGCAGCAAGCAGCTCGTCTGCCACGTCGTCCCGCTCGACGCCGACCAGGGAGGCTTCGGCACCGTCGCCAGCCTCGGCGACCTCGACGTCGACCTCACCACCAACGTGTCGGTGCGCGAGCTGCGGCGCTTCGCCGCGGGCCGGCTCCCCGAGTTCATGGTGCCCTCCGTCTTCGTCATGGTCGGCCGGCTGCCGCTGACCGCCAACGGCAAGCTCGACCTGGCGGCACTGCCCGAGCCGGACTTCAGCGGCGGCGAGTACCGCGCTCCGCGCGACGCCGCCGAGGAGGTCCTCGCCGCCGTCTACGCCGAGGTCCTCGGCCTGGACCGGGTCGGCATCGACGACGACTTCTTCGCCGTCGGCGGCGACAGCATCCGCTCCATCCAGGTCGTCTCCCGCGCTCGCGCCGCCGGCGTGGAGGTCAGCCCGCGCCAGATCTTCGACCACCGCACGGTCGCCGAGCTGGCCGCGGTCGCCACCCTCGGAGCCGAAGCGGGCCACGGGCCGCAGCTCGCGGAGCTCGACGGCGGCGGCACCGGCCGGATGCCGCTGCTGCCGATCGGCGCGTACCTGCTCGAACTGGGCCAGGACACCGACCGGTTCGCCATGTCCACCGCCGTCGAGCTGCCCGAGGGCATCGACCGGGCGGCACTCGCCGCCACCCTCGGCGCGGTCCTGGACCGCCACGACGTCCTGCGCTCCCGGCTGGTCACCGGCGAGGACGGTGCCGCCCTGGAGGCCGCCGCGCCCGGCACGGTCGACGCCGACGCGCTGATCCACCGCGTCGACTGCGACGGCCGCTGGGACGAGCAGTGGTTCGAGCGGGCCTCCGCCGAGCTGGACGCCGCCACGGGACGGCTGGACGCCGCGGCCGGCACCATGGCGCAGTTCGTCTGGTTCGCCCCGCGGGAGGGCGCCGGCCGGCTGCTGCTGGTCCTGCACCACTTCGTCGTCGACGGCGTGTCCTGGCGCATCCTGCTGCCGGACCTCGCCGCCGCCTGGGAGCAGGTCCGCGAGGGCCGCACCCCCGAGCTGCCCGGCACGGGCACCTCGGCCCGCCGCTGGGCGCACGCCCTCGCCGACGAGGCGCGCACCCCCGAACGCGTCGCCGAACTCGCCCTGTGGCGCTCGGTCGTCGCGGGCCCCGACCCCCTCCTGGGATCGCGCGCCCCGGACCCCGCCGTCGACGTCATGGCCACGGTCGACCACACCTGGCTCACGCTCCCCGCCGCGGTCACCGAGACCCTGCTGACCACCCTCCCGGCCGCCTTCCACGGCGGTGTCAACGACGGGCTGCTCGCCGCGCTGACCCTGGCCGTCGCCCGCTGGCGCGCGGCCCGCGGCATCGACGAGTCCTCCGCCCTGATCCGGGTCGAGGGACACGGCCGTGAGGAGGACGTCGTCCCCGGCGCCGACCTGTCGCGCACCGTGGGCTGGTTCACCACCATGTTCCCCGTCCGCCTCGACCTCGCCGGGATCGACCTCGACGACGCGTTCGCGGGCGGCGCCGCCGCCGGCGCCGCGGTCAAGGCCGTCAAGGAGCAGCTGCTGTCGCTCCCGGACAAGGGCGTCGGCTACGGCCTGCTGCGGTACCTGAACCCGCAGACCGCCGAGGTGCTGCGCCGGTACCCCACCGGCCAGATCGGCTTCAACTACCTCGGCCGCTTCTCCTCCTCGGACGTGCCCGAGCACCTGCGCGGCCTGGGCTGGACCCTCGCCGAGGGCACCACCGAACTGATCGCCCGGCCGGGCGGCCGGATGCCGGCCCTGTCCACCCTGGACATCGGCGCGCTCGTCACCGACACCGAGCAGGGGCCGCAGCTCCGCGCCCGCCTCGCCTTCCCCGCGGGCCTGCTCGCGAAGGAGGACGTCGAGGAGCTGGCCGAGCTGTGGAGCACCGCCCTGCAGGCCCTGGCCCGGCACGCCGCCGCGCCCGGCGCGGGCGGCCTGACCCCCTCCGACGTACCGCTGGTCCGGGTGGGCCAGGACGAGATCGAGGCCTGGGAGGAGCGCCACCCCGGCCTGCAGGACGTCTGGCCGCTGACCACCATGCAGTCCGGTCTGCTCTTCCACGCCCAGCTCGCCGGCTCCACCTTCGACGCCTACCAGATGCAGCTCGTCTTCCACCTCGCCGGCGAGGTCGAGCCGGCCCGCATGCGGGCCGCCGGCCAGGCGCTCCTCGACCGCTACGCCAACCTCCGCGCCGCGTTCGTGTTCGACGCGGCGGGGGACCGGGTGCAGGTCGTACGCGACCGCGTGGAGCTGCCCTGGCAGTACCTGGACCTCAGCGGGTTCGGCGAGGAGGGCCGCGAGGAGGCGCTGAAGCGCTTCCTCGCGGAGGACCACGCCTCGCACTTCGACCTGGCCCGGGCCCCGCTCGTGCGGATGTCCCTCGTCATGATGGCCCCCGACCGCTGGGAGCTCGTCTTCACCGCCCACCACGTCCTCTTCGACGGGTGGTCCATCCCGGTCCTCATGCAGGACCTGCTGCGGCTGTACGGCTCCGAGGGCGACGCCTCCGCGCTGCCGCGGGTGCCCGGCTACCGCGACTTCCTGGTGTGGCAGGCCGGCCAGGACCGCGAGGCGTCCGCCCGCGCCTGGACCGCAGAGCTCGCCGGAGTCGAATCGCCGACGCTGATCGCCCCGGACGCGGGCGCCGCGGCCGACCCGGCCGGCATCGGCCAGATCGACATCCCGCTGTCCGCGGACGCCGCACGCGACCTCGGCCGGCGCGCCGCCGAACTGGGCCTCACCCTCAACACCCTCGTCCAGGGCACCTGGGCACTCGTCCTCGCCGGACTGACCGGCCGCCAGGACGTCGTCTTCGGCGCCACCGTCTCCGGCCGTCCGCCCGTCGTCCCCGGTGTCGACGCGATGGTCGGCCTGTTCATCAACACCCTGCCCGTCCGGGTGGAGTGCGCCCCCGGCGCCACCCTCGGCGGCCTGCTGCGCGACCTGCAGAACCGGCAGAGCGCCCTGCTCGACCACCACCACCACGGGCTGCTGGACATCCACCGCTCGGTCGGGCTGAACGTCCTCTTCGACACCCTCGTCGGCTTCGAGTCGTACCCGATCGACGGCGTCGCCATCAAGGAGGCCAACTCCGCCGCCGGCATCTCGGTCACCGGCATCAGCCCGCTCAGCGGCGCCCACTACCCGCTGGTCGTGATGGCCTTCGCCGACCCGCACCTGCGCGTCGCCCTCCAGTACCAGCACCACCTCTTCGACCCGGAGACCGTCGAGGGCATCGCCGCCCGCTTCGCGCGGATCCTCCAGGAGCTCGTGGCGGACCCGGACGCCCGCGTCGGCTCGGTGCACGTCCTGGAGTCCGCCGAGCGCGCCACCGTCCTGGACGAGTTCAACGACACCGCCGTCACCGTCCCCGGCAAGGCCGTCCCCGCCCTGTTCGAGGAGCGGGCCGCCGCGGCCCCGGACGACATCGCCGTCGCCTCCGGCAGCCGCACCCTGACCTACCGCGAGCTGGACACCCGCGCCAACCGCCTGGCCCACGTCCTGGCCGCCCGCGGCGTCGGCCAGGAGTCCGTCGTGGGCGTGGCCCTGCCGCGCTCGCCCGAGCTGGTCGTCGCCCTGCTGGCCGTCCTCAAGGCCGGCGGCGCCTACCTGCCGGTGGACCCCGAGTACCCGGCCGAGCGCATCGGCTTCATGCTGGCCGACGCCGCTCCGGCGCTGCTCCTGACGGACTCCGAGATCGTCGCGGGCCTGCCCGGCGGAGGCTGCCCGTACCTCGTCCTCGACGACGCCGACACCGCCGCCGCCGTCGACGCGGCCCCCGCCGACGCGCCGGCCGCCGCCGCCCACGAACGCGTCGACCAGCTCGCGTACGTGATGTACACCTCCGGCTCGACGGGTCTGCCCAAGGGCGTCGGCGTCACCCACCGGGCCGTCGCCGGCCTCGCGCTGGACCGCCGCTACCGCGGCGGCGCCCACCGGCGGGTCCTCCTCCACTCCGCGCAGTCCTTCGACGCCTCCACCTACGAGCTGTGGGTCCCGCTGCTCGGCGGCGGCACCGCCGTGGTGGCCCCCGTCGGCAAGCTCGACGCCGGAGCCCTGGCCGCCGTCATCACCGAGCAGCGGATCACCGCCCTGTGGCTGACCGCCGGCCTGTTCAAGGTCATCGCCGACGAGAACCCGGAGTGCTTCGCCGGCGTGGCCGAGGTGTGGACCGGCGGCGACGTCGTCTCCCCGGCCTCGGTGACCCGCGCCCTGCGGGCCTGCCCCGGCCTGAAGGTCGTCGACGGCTACGGCCCGACCGAGACCACCACCTTCGCCACCACCCACCCCATGCCCGACCCGGAGACGGTCGGCGAGCCGGTCCCGATCGGCCGCCCCATGGACAACATGCGGGTCTACGTCCTCGACGCGGGCCTGCGCCCCACCCTCCCCGGCGTCCCCGGCGAGCTGTACATCGCCGGCGCGGGCCTGGCCCGCGGCTACGCCCGCCGTCCCGCCCTGACCTCCGAACGCTTCGTGGCCTCCCCCTTCGGCGTCCCCGGCGAGCGCATGTACCGCACCGGTGACGTCGTGGCCTGGACGGCGGACGGCGAACTCGTCTTCCGGGGACGCGCCGACACCCAGGTCAAGATCCGCGGCTTCCGCATCGAGCCCGCCGAGGTGGAGGCCGCCCTGGCCACCCACCCCGGTGTCGCCCAGGCCGTCGTCACCTGGAACGAGGACCGGGCCGGCGAACGCCGGCTGGTCGGTTACGTGGTCCCGCGCGTCGACGGCGCCGACACCTCCGGTGCGCAGGAGCAGGTCGAGGAGTGGGAGGAGATCTACGACGACCTGTACGCCGTCTCCGACGCCGCCTGGGGCGAGGACTTCACCGGCTGGAACTCCAGCTACACCGGCGGCACGCCCATCGCCCTGGACGAGATGGCCGTGTGGCGCGACGCCGCGGTGGAGCAGATCACCAACTGGTCGCCGCGCCGCGTGATGGAGATCGGCGTCGGCACCGGCCTGCTGATGTCCCAGACCCTCGGGCAGGTGGAGGAGTACTGGGGGACCGACATGTCGGCCGCCGTCGTCGACCGGCTGCTCGTGCAGGTCGAACAGGCCGGCTTCGGTGACCGCGTGCACCTGCGCCACCAGAACGGTGACGACGTCTCCGGGCTGCCGCGCGAGCACTTCGACCTCGTCGTCATCAACTCGGTCGTGCAGTACTTCCCCGACGCCGAGTACATGGACCGGGTCCTGACCGGCGCGATGGACCTGCTGGCCCCCGGCGGGCGGATCCTCGTCGGTGACGTCCGCAACGCCGCCACGCTGCGGCTCTTCCGCAGCGGTGTGCAGCGCGCACTGCACCCCGAGGCGTCCGCCCCGGTCGGCCGCGCCGCCGTCGCCCGCGCGATCCTCATGGAGAAGGAACTCGTCCTCGACCCCGAGTGGTTCACCCGCTGGGCCGAGCGGCACGGAGCGGGCGGCGTGGACATCCGGCTCAAGGCCGGACGCCCCCACAACGAGCTGACCCGCCACCGTTACGAGGTCCTGCTGCACAAGGCGCCCGTCGCCGCGACCGACCTGCACGACGTCCCGGCACTGCGCTGGGGCCGCCAGGTCGAGGACTTCTTCGGCCTGGAGGAGTTCGTCCGCGGCCACGGCGAGCAGCCCGTACGCGTCACCCGCATCCCCAACGCGCGGCTCGCCGACGAGGTCGAGTCCGCCGCCGCGGTCGGTGTGATCGAGGCACCCGCCACCGCCGGCCCCGTCCTCGACCCGCACGACCTGCGCGCATGGGCCGCCGGGCGCGGCTGGGGCGTACTGCTCACATGGTCGGCCGCCGCGGCCGAGTGCTTCGACGCGGTGATCGTCCCCACCGGTCCCGTCACCGACCAGGTCTTCACCGGCGGCTTCGCGCCCTCGGGCCGCGCCGACCGGGTCCTGGCCAACGAGCCCGCCGCCGCCGGCCGGATCGGCACGCTCGTCGGCGCCCTGCGCGGCTACCTCCAGGAACGGCTGCCCGACCACCTGGTGCCGTCCTCCGTCGTCGCCATCGCCGAGGTGCCGCTGACGCCCAACGGGAAGCTGGACCAGCGGGCCCTGCCCGCCCCGGACTTCGCGGCGGCCGCCACCGGCCGGGCCCCGCGCACCCCGCAGGAAGAGGTCCTGTGCGGCCTGTTCGCCGCGGTGCTCGGCCTGGACCGGGTCGGCATCGACGACGACTTCTTCGCCCTGGGCGGCCACTCCCTGCTCGCCACCCGCCTCGTCAGCCGGATCCGGCAGGTCCTCGACGTCGAACTGCCCATCAGGGTCGTCTTCGAGGCCCCGACCGTCGTCGAGCTGGTGGAGCACCTCGCGGCCGGCGCGCCCGTCCGGGCCCCGCTGCGGCGCACCGCCGAGCGCCCGGACTGCGTACCGCTGTCGTTCGCCCAGCGCCGGCTGTGGTTCATCGACCGGTTCGAGGGCCCCTCGGCGACCTACAACGCCCCCTTCCCGCTCCGCCTCACCGGCGAGCTGGACCTGCCGGCCCTTCGGGCGGCGCTGCGCGACGTCGTGGCCCGCCACGAGAGCCTGCGCACGCTGATCGTCGAGGACGCCGACGGAGTCCCGGCCCAGCACGTGCTGCCGGCCGACGAGGCGCGGCTGCAGGTCCCGCTCGTGGAGGTGGCCCCCGGCGGGCTGGCCGACGCCATGGCCGAGGCCTCGGCGTACCTCTTCGACCTGGCCACGGAGATCCCGGTACGCGCCCCCGTGCTCCGGCTCGGAGAGCGGGAGCACGTCCTGGTCCTGCTCATCCACCACATCGCCAGCGACGGCTCCTCCATGGCCCCGCTGGCCCGCGACCTCGCCACCGCCTACGCGGCCCGCAAGGACGGCGACGCCCCGCAGTGGGCGGAGCTCCCCGTCCAGTACGTCGACTACACGCTGTGGCAGCGCGACGTCCTCGGCGACGAGGAGGACCCGGCCAGCGCGCTCGCCGCTCAGGTCGGCTACTGGCGCCAGGAGCTGGCCGGCGTGCCGCAGCCGCTCCAGCTCGCCTCCGACCGCCCGCGCCCGGCCAAGGCCTCCCACCGCGGCGACGCCGTGGAGTTCGCCCTGACCCCCGAGGTGGCGGCCGCGGTCGAGGACCTGGCGCGCCGCAGCGGCGCGACCTCCTCGATGGTGCTCCAGGCTGCCCTGGCGGTCCTGCTGCACGGACTCGGCGGCGGCGACGACCTCACCATCGGCTCGCCCATCGCCAACCGCACCGACGAGGCCCTCGCGGAACTCGTGGGCTTCTTCGTCAACACCTGGGTGCTGCGCGTCGACCTGTCGGGCAACCCCGCGTTCACGGAGCTGCTGGAGCGGGTCCGGGGCAAGTCCCTGGCCGCGTACGACAACCAGGACGTCCCCTTCGAACGGCTGGTGGAGGTCCTCAACCCGGAGCGGTCCACGGCCTACTCGCCGCTCTTCCAGGTGATGTTCGCCTGGCAGAACTTCGCCCGGAAGGACTTCGCCCTGCCCGGGCTCCAGGTGGAGTTCGAGCGGGTCCGCACCGAGACCGCCAAGTTCGACCTGTTCTTCAACATGGCAGATCTGCCGGGCATGGGCGTGGTGGGTCTCCTGGAGTACGCCACCGACCTGTTCGACCGGGAGACGGCCCAGGCCGTCGCCGACCGCTTCGTACGGGTCGTGGGGCTGCTCGCCGCCGCTCCCGAGCAGCGGGTGGCCTCCGTCGAGCTGGTCGACGCAGCCGAACGCGAGCTGGTGCTGCACGGCTTCAACGCCACGCAGGAGCCGACCCCCGAGGTCACCGTGCCCGCACTGTTCGAGCTGCAGGCCGCGCGGCGGCCCGACGCGGTCGCGCTGGTCTGCGGCGAGGAGTCGCTGACCTACCGCGAGCTGGACGAGCGGGCGAACCGGCTGGCCCGTGAGCTCGGCCGGCACGGTGTCGGCCCCGAGAGCGTGGTGGGCGTCGCCCTGCCGCGCACGGCGGACCTCGTCGCGGCCCTGCTGGGCGTCCTGAAGGCCGGCGGCGCCTACCTGCCGATCGACCCGAAGTACCCGAGCCGCCGCCTGGAGCACATCCTGGCCGACGCCGGGCCGACGCTGGTGCTGACGGACGCGGCCACCGCCGGGATCCTGCCCGAGTCCGGGACCCCCCGCCTGTACCTCGGCGACCTGGCCCTCGGCGCCCCCGCCGACACCCGCGCCCCCGCCCCCACGGCCGCGCTGCCCGGCAACGCCGCCTACGTGATGTACACGTCCGGCTCGACGGGCGTCCCGAAGGGCGTGACCGTCACCCACGCAGGCGTCGTCAACGGCGTGCTGCGGCTCGCCGCCGCCATCGGCGTGGACTCCGGCACCCGCACCCTCGCCGCCGCCTCCGTCAACTTCGACGTCTCCGTCTTCGAGGTCTTCACCACGCTGACGGCGGGCGGCACGGTCGAACTGGCCCGCGACGTCCTCGTCATCGGCGAGCGCGGCGGCTGGACCGGCGGCGTCATCAGCACCGTCCCGTCCGTCTTCGCCGAGCTCCTCGACCAGGTCGACGGGAAGATCACCGCGGACGCCGTGGTGTTCGCCGGCGAGGCACTGCCCGCGTCGCTGGCCGCCCGGGTCCGCGAAGCCGTCCCGGGCGTCCGGGTGGTCAACGCCTACGGACAGACCGAGAGCTTCTACGCGAGCACCTTCGTGCTCCCGGCCGACGGCGAGTGGGAAGCCGGGCACACCGCCCCGATCGGCGCGCCCCTGGGCAACATGCGCGCGTACGTCCTGGGAGCCGGCCTGGCGCCGGTGCCCGTGGGCGCCGTCGGCGAGCTCTACGTCGCCGGCGCCATCGCCCGCGGCTACCACGGCCGGGCCGCACTGACCGCCGAGCGCTTCACCGCCGACCCGTACGGTGAACCCGGAGCGCGGATGTACCGCACCGGCGACCTGGCCCGCAGGCGGGCCGACGGGCAGCTGGAGTACGTCGGCCGCGGCGACGCCCAGCTCAAGATCCGCGGGTTCCGCATCGAGCCCGGCGAGATCGAGGCGGCCCTGACCGCCCACCCCGGCGTCGAACACGCCGTGGTGAGCGCGCAGAGCGCCCCCGACGGGTCCAAGCGCCTCGTCGGCTACGTGGTCGGCGCACCGGACTCCGGAGGCCAGGTCGACGCACAGGGCCGCTTCGAGGCCGACATGACCTCCGGCCTCACCATGCGCGAACTGCGCCGCTTCATCACCGGCCGGCTGCCCGAGTTCATGGTCCCGGCGGTCCTCGTACCCCTGGACCGGCTGCCGCTGGCCCCCAACGGCAAGCTGGACCGCGCGGCGCTGCCCGAGCCGGACTTCACCGGTGAGAGCTACCGCGCCCCGCGCAGCCGGACCGAGGAGGTCCTCGCCGCGGTCTACTCCGAGGTCCTCGGCCTGGAGCGGGTCGGCATCGACGACGACTTCTTCGCCATCGGCGGCGACAGCATCCGCTCCATCCAGATCGTCTCCCGGGCGAAGGCCCAGGGCGTCGTGGTCAACCCGCGGCAGATCTTCGAGCTGCGGACGGTCGCCGAGCTGGCCGCCGCCGCGGGCGCCCAGGACCTCGGCCCGGCCCTCGCGGAACTGGAGGGCGGCGGTACCGGCTCCATGCCGCTGGCGCCCATCGCGAAGTACATGCTCGAACTCGGCGGAAGCTTCGACCGGTTCTCGATGTCCGCGGCGCTGGAACTGCCCGAGGGCATCGACGGGGACGCTCTGACCGCCGTGCTGAACGCGGTCCTCGACCACCACGACGTCCTGCGCTCCCGCCTCGTCCTCGACGCGGGCGGCAGCCTGGAGGTCACCGCCCCCGGCACGGTCGACGCGGCCGCGCTGGTGCGGCGGGTCGCCTGCACGGGCACCTGGGACGAAGCGTGGCTGGAGACGGCCAGGGCCGAACTGGACGCCGCGACCGGCCGGCTGGACCCGGCCGCCGGCACCATGGCGCAGTTCGTGTGGTTCGCCCCGGAGCAGGGCGCGGGCCGGCTGCTGCTGGTCCTGCACCACCTCGTCGTCGACGGAGTGTCCTGGCGCATCCTGCTGCCCGACCTCGCCACCGCCTGGGAGCAGATCGAGGCCGGCTCCGCCCCCGCCCTGCCCGCGGTCGGCACCTCCGCCCGCCGCTGGGCGCACGCGCTGCTCGACGAGGCGTCCGACCCGGACCGCATCGCCGAACTCGCCCAGTGGTCCGAACTGCTCGACTGCGCCGACCCGGTCCTCGGCGCACGGCCGCTGGACCCGGCGGTGGACGTCATGTCCACCGTGGAGGCGCTCTCCCTGGAACTCCCGGAGCAGGTCACCGAGGCCCTGCTGACGACCCTGCCCACCGCCTTCCACGGCGGCGTCAACGACGGCCTGCTGGCCGCGCTCGCCCTCGCGGTGACGCAGTGGCGCGCCGACCGGGGCGTCGAGGAGTCCTCGACCCTGATCCGGCTGGAGGGCCACGGCCGCGAGGAGCAGGTCGTGCCCGGCGCCGACCTGTCCCGTACGGTCGGCTGGTTCACCAGCATGTTCCCCGTACGCCTCGACCTCGCCGGGCACGACGTGCAGGAGGCGATCTCCGGCGGCGCCGCCGCCGGCGGCGTCCTCAAGGCCGTCAAGGAACAGCTCCTCGCCGTCCCCGACAAGGGCGTCGGCTTCGGTCTCCTGCGCTACCTGAACCCGTCCACCGCGGCCGAGCTCGACTGGCGCGCCACCCCCCAGATCTCCTTCAACTACCTGGGACGGGTCGCCGCCGGTACCCCCGCCGACGGGCAGCAGGGCACCGGCTGGAACCTGGCCGCCGACGCGCTCGGCCTGGCCGCCGACCTCGACGCCGACATGCCCGCACTGTCCACCGTCGAGATCAACGCCTACGTCACCGACACCGCCGACGGCCCCCGGTTCAACGCCCGCGTCTCCTACCCGGCGGGCGTCCTCGACCGGGCCGAGGTCCGGGAACTCGCCGACCTGTGGGTGCGCGCGCTGGAGGGCTTCGCCCACCACGTCACCACCCCCGGCGCCGGCGGCCTGACCCCCTCCGACGTCCCCCTCGTCCGGCTCACCCAGAGCGAGATCGAGGGCTGGGAGGAGCAGTACCCGGGCCTGGCCGACGTCTGGCCGCTGACCCCGCTCCAGTTCGGTCTGCTCTTCGAGACCATGCGCCTGGAGGAGGACGCCTTCGACCCGCACATCGTGCAGGTGGCCTTCCACGTCCAGGGCGTCGTCGACCCGGCCCGGATGCGCGTGGCGGCGCAGGCGCTCCTGGACCGGTACGCCAACCTGCGCACCGCGTTCGTCACGGACGCCGGCGGCGACCTCACCCAGCTGGTCCTCGACCGGGTCGAACTGCCCTGGCGGGTCGCCGATCTGCGCGCTCTCGACGAGACCGGCCGCGAGGAGGCGCTGGAGCGGATCCTCGCCGAGGACCACTACGCGCAGTTCGACCCGGCGAAGCCGCCGATGCTGCGGGCCTCTCTGGTCCGGCTCGCCGAGGAGACCTCCGAGCTGGTGCTGACCGTGCACCACGCCCTCTTCGACGGCTGGTCCTTCCCCCTGCTCGTACGGGACCTCGCGTACCTGTACGCCTCCGGGGGCGACGCCTCCGGGCAGCCGCGCGTGCCCGAGTACCGGGAGTTCCTGCGCTGGCTGTCCCGGCGGGACGACAAGGCCGCCGCGGCGGCCTGGGCCAAGGAGATGGAAGGCGTCGGCGAGCCCACCCTGCTCGCCTCCGAGACCCCCGCGGACGGCGGCGACGACGCCCGCGTCGGCCAGGTCGACGTCCCGCTGCCGCTGGACGAGGCCCGCGCCCTGAAGAAGCGCGCCGCCGAACTGGGCGTGTCCATGGGCACGCTGGTCCAGGGCGTCTGGGCGCTGATGCTCGGACAGCTCACCGGCAAGCGGGACGTCATCTTCGGCACGACCGTCTCCGGCCGCCCGGCGGAGGTGCCCGGCGTCGACCAGATGGTGGGCCTGTTCGTCAACTCCCTGCCCATCCGCGCCGAGTACGCGCCGAGCGACACGCTCGCCCAGGTGCTGCGGAACCTCCAGGAACGCCAGACGGCGCTGCTGGACCACCACCACTTCGGGCTGCACCGCATACAGCGGGAGGCCGGCCTGAAGGAACTCTTCAACACCATCGTCCTCTTCCAGTCCTTCCCGGTCGACAAGGAGGCACTGGGCGCGGCCAACACCGCGGCGGGCGTCTCCTTCACCGGGATCCGGCCCTCCGCCGGCGCCGCCTACCTCGTGGGCCTCGCCGCCGACGCCGAGCCGTACCTGCGCATGATCCTGCAGTACCAGCGGCAGGCCATCAGCGCCTCGACGGTGGAACGGATCGCCGAGCGGGTGCTGCACATCCTGCGGCAGCTCATCGCCGACCCGGAGATCCCGGTGGGCGCGCTGGACGTCCTGCACGAGGCCGAACGCGACCGGCTCCTGCTCGACTTCAACCGGACGCACGCCCAGGACCCGGCGCTCACCCTGCCCGCCCTGTTCGAGCGGAAGGCCGCCGAGGCACCGGAGGAGATCGCGGTCCTCTTCGAGGACCAGAGGGTGACCTACGGGGAACTGGACGCCCGCGCCAACCGGCTCGCGCGGACCCTCGTCGAACGCGGCGTCGGACCGGAGACCGTCGTGGGCGTGGCCCTGCGGCGCTCCCCGCAATGGCCGGTCGCGGTCCTCGCCGTGATGAAGGCGGGCGGCGCGTACCTGCCGCTCGACCCGGCCTACCCGGCCGACAGGCTCACGTACATGGTCGAGGACTCCGGGACCGGACTGATCCTGGTGGACCGGGCGACGTCCGACCGGCTGCCCGACCTGCCGTCGGAGCTGCTGACCCTGGACGAGCCGGAGTTCGCCGAGGCCCTGGAGGGCCAGGACGGCGCACCGCTGACCGACGCGCAGCGGACGGGCCCGCTGGTGGTGGCCAACACCGCCTACGTCATCTACACCTCGGGCTCCACCGGCCGGCCCAAGGGCGTCGCCGTCACGCACACCGGCTTCGCCAACATGGTCGCCGAGGTGACGGGGCTGCTGGGCATCACCGCCCGCAGCCGGGTCCTGCAGTTCGCCTCGCCGAGCTTCGACATCTCCGTCGGCGAGATGTGCATGTCCCTCTTCGCCGGGGGAGCCCTGGTCATGGCGGACCCGGACCGGCTCGCCCCCGGCGCCCCGCTCGCCGAGACCGCCGACGCGTTCGGGGTGACCCACGCGATCCTGACGCCCACGGTGCTCGCCGCCATGCCCGCCGGATCACTGTCCACCGTCGAGGCGCTCATGGTGGCCGGCGAGGCCGCCTCGCCGGAGCTGGTCGCCACCTGGTCGGCCGGACGCCGGATGTTCAACGGCTACGGACCGACGGAGACCACCATCGGCGCGACGGCCGGCGAGCTCACCGCCGACGACGTCGTCTCGATCGGCCGGCCCATCCGCAACACCCGCGTCTACGTACTGGACTCCGCGCTGCGACCGGTCCTGCCGGGCGTGCCCGGCGAGCTCTACATCGCCGGCGCGGGACTGACCCGCGGCTACGTCGGCCGGCCGGACCTGACCGCCCAGCGGTTCACCGCCTGCCCGTTCGGGGAGCCCGGCGAGCGGATGTACCGGACCGGCGACCTCGTCGAGTGGAGCCAGGACGGCCGGCTCCTCTTCCGCGGCCGCACCGACAACCAGATCAAGGTGCGCGGCTACCGCATCGAGCTCGGCGAGATCGAGGCGGCCCTCGCGGCCCACCCGACGGTCGACCACGGCGTCGTGACCGCCCGCGACAACCTGGCCGGTGACAAGCAGCTCGTCGCCTACGTCATCGCGGCCCAGGGAGAGAGCGTGGTGGCCGAGGACCTGCGCAAGCACCTCACCAGCCGCATGCCGGAGTACATGGTGCCGTCCGCGTTCGTCACCCTGGAGCAGCTGCCGCTCACCCCGAACGGCAAGCTCGACCGGGACGCCCTCCCGGACCCGGAGTACACCGGCGGAGTCGACTACCGTGCGCCCCGCAACCCGCTGGAGACCACCCTGGCGAAGCTGTTCGCCGAGGCGCTCGAACTGGAGCGGGTCGGCATCGACGACGACTTCTTCGACATGGGCGGCCACTCGCTGCGCCTGACCAAGCTCATCAGCCGGATCCGCGCGGTCCTCGGGGCCAAGGTCCCCATCCGCGTGATGTTCGGGGCCACCACGGTGGCCAAGCTGGCCGAGTACCTGGAGTCCCAGGTCAAGACGGCTCAGGCGCCCGTCTTCGCGGACCCCTTCGCGGTGGTCCTGCCGATGCGGACCGAAGGGTCCGGGGCGCCCCTGTGGTTCGTCCACCCGGGTGTCGGCCTGTGCTGGTCCTACGTGGGCCTCGCCCAGCTCCTCGGGGACCGGCCGGTGTACGGCATCCAGGGCCGCGGCTTCGACGGCACCGGCCGGGCCGAGTCCACGCAGGCGATGCTCGACGACTACCTGGAGCAGATCCTTAAGGTCCAGCCGGAGGGCCCCTACCACCTGGTGGGGCACTCCACGGGCGGCACCTACGCCCACGCCCTCGCCGCCGAACTGAAGCGGCGCGGACACCGGGTGGCGCTGCTGGCCCTCATGGACAGCCCGCCGAGCGGCTGGTTCCGGCACATCGAGGACCCGGTGAACATGCCGGAGGTCCGCGAGTTCTTCAAGGAGTTCTTCATCGGCTCCGGCGTGGACGAGGACCGCGAGGCCCTGGTGGAGAACGGCAGCCACCTCTTCAAGTCGCACGCCGAGATGCTCCTGGAATGGGACTCGCCCGTCTACGACGGCGACGCGGTCTTCTTCAACGCCACCCAGAACCCGGACGAGTCCTACGCCGCCATCTGGGCCCCGCACATCGGCGGCACGGTCCACGAGTACGACATCGACGCCACGCACATGGGCATGCCGAAGGCCCGGCCCGCGGCCGAGATCGCCCGCATCATCAACCAGCACCTCGGGGGGAACTGACCATGACCGGGACATCCGCCGGCGCGGAGGAGAAGGAAGCGGCGGCCTTCGTCGACCGCCTGGGCATCAACGACGAGTTCTTCTGGCTGCGCGGGCACCGGCCCGAGCACCCGGTCGAGGTCAACGACTACGGCATCGTCAACGTCTACGGCTACAAGGAGGTGCTGGAGGTCGTCGGCAACCCGGGGACCTTCTCCAGCGACGTCGCCGAACTCATCGCGGGCGACGTGGAGATCGACCCCGAGTTCAGCGACGGCACCCTCCTGCAGTCCGACCCGCCGGACCACACCAAACTGCGCAAGATCATCAGCAAGGCGTTCACCCGCGGGATGGTCGCGGCCCTGGAGCCGCGGATGGTCGAGATCACCCACGAACTCCTCGACGCGGTCGAGGGCCGGGACAGCATCGAGATGGTGAACGACCTGGCCTACCCGATGCCGATCATCGTCATCTCCGAGCTGCTCGGGGTGCCGCAGAGCGACCGCGACCTGTTCAAGACGTGGGTCGACCGCATGGCCCACAGTGCGGTCGCCCTCACCTCGGGCGACCGCGACCTTGACGAGGACGTCGACGCCCAGGCCGCCATGCGCGTGGTCCCGGAGATGTTCCAGTACCTGCGCGAACACGCCGCCGAGCGCCGCACCAAGCCGCGCGAGGACCTGCTGACCAAGCTCGTCGAGGCGGAGGTCGACGGCGAGCGGCTCAGCGACAACGCGGTGGTGAACTTCGCCAACGAGCTGCTCGTCGTCGGACACGCCACCACCAGCGCGCTCCTCGGCAACACCCTCCTGTGCCTGGACGCCCACCCCGAACACCTGGCCGCCGTCCGCGGGAACCCCGGCCTCACCCCCGGCCTGATCGAGGAGTCCCTGCGCTACCTCAGCCCCATCGCGACGGCGTACAAGGCGTGCGTCGCCGAGGGCGAGCTGGCCGGCGTCCCGGTCCACCCGGGCCAGCTCGTCGCCATCTCCCTCTCGGCGGCCAACCGCGACGAGCGCATGTTCGCCCGCCCGCACGTCTTCGACCCGTACCGCGACCCCAACCCGCACATCGGCTTCGGCCGGGGCATCCACTTCTGCCTCGGCGCGCCGCTGGCCCGGATGGAGGGCCGGATCGCCACCGACATCCTGCTGGACCGCTTCCCGAAGATGCGGACGGACCCGGACAACCCGCCGGTCTTCCTGCCGCTGCCCCACGTCATCTCGACCTCGGAGCTCCCGCTCCTCGTCCGATGAGGCGCCGAACCGCGGCCCGTGACCGGGCCACCGAAGGAGACCCCCGATGACCACCGCGAGCAGCCCCCTCGACAAGTGGGAGATGCACCCACGGCACTTCTGGCTGCGCGGCATCCGGCCCGAGGCGCCCGTCGAGTACGACCCCGAGGTCGGGATGTGGCACGTCTACGGGTACCCGGAGACGCTGGAGATCCTCAGCGACCCCGCGACGTACTCCTCCGCGGTGGCCGCGCGCTACGTCAGCCCGGAACAGGCCGCCGTCGCCTTCGACGGCAACCTCACCCAGGCCGACCCGCCGGAACACCAGAAGCTGCGCAAGCTGGTCGGGCGCACCTTCACCCTGAAGATGGTCGCCGAGCTCGAATCGCGCATCGCCGCCCTCACCCACGAACTGCTCGACCGGATCGAGGGCGACACCTTCGACCTCGCGGAGGCACTCGCCTACCCGCTGCCGGTGATCGTCATCTGCGACATGCTCGGCATCCCCCGCGAGGACCGCGAACTCCTCAAGGAATGGGCCGACCAGTCGCTCATGGCGAGCACCCAGCTCACCACGCACCAGGGCGACAAGGCACAGGAGGAGTCCCTCGACACCCAGGCCGAAGCGGCCATGGCGATGGGCTTCTACATCCTCGAACTGGTCACCGAGCGGCGCGCCCGGCCGCAGGACGATCTGCTGTCCCGCCTCGTCGAGGCGGAGGTCGACGGCGAACGGCTCACCGACCGGCAGATCGTCAACTTCGCCAACCTGCTGATCTCGGCCGGCCACATCACCACCACCATGCTGCTGGGCAACACCATCCTGTGCCTGGACGCCTTCCCCGACGTCGACGAACGGGTGCGCAAGGACCGGTCGCTCGTGCCGACCCTGCTGGAGGAGTCCCTGCGCTACCTGAGCCCGCTGGCCGCGGGCTACCGGGTCACCACGCGGGACGTGGAGATCGCCGGCGTCAAGGTGCCCGAGGGCGACGTGCTGGAGGTCTGGTTCTCGGCCGCCAACCGCGACGCCAGGGTCTTCGAGGACCCGGACGTCTTCGACCCGGCCCGCACCCCCAACCCGCAGATCGGCTTCGGCCGGGGCATCCACTTCTGCCTCGGCGCCCCGCTCGCGCGGCTGGAGGGCCGGGTGGCCATGAACATCCTGTTCGACCGCTTCCCGAAGCTGCGGGTGGACCCGGACGACAAGCCGACCTTCCTCACGTCCCCGGAGTTCACCGGGGTCTGGCGGCTCCCGATCCGGGTGGACTAGCCGGCCGGCGGCCCGGACCCGACCGGTCCGGGCCGCCGGCCCTCACCCCCCCCGCATCCCCGTGACGCCCGCCACCGGGGCCGGCGCAGGACAAGGAGCATCTTTTGACCCACTACGACGTGATTGTGGTCGGCGCGCGCTGCGCCGGGGCTCCGACCGCGATGCTGCTCGCGCGCGCGGGCTACCGGGTGCTCATGGTCGAGCGCGGCACCTTCCCCAAGGACACCCTCTCCACGCTCTACATCCACCAGCCCGGCGTCGCCGCCCTCGCCCGGTGGGGCCTGCTGCCCGCGGTGGTGGCCACCGGCGCGCCCGCCCTCGACCGCGTCCGCTACACCCATGGGGACATCCGGCTCGACGGCTGCTCCTGGGCGGCCGACGGGCAGCGCGCCGCCTACGGGCCCCGCCGCTATCTCCTCGACCCGATCCTCGTGCAAGGCGCCGTCGACGCGGGCGTCGAATTCCGCGAGAACTGCTCGGTGAGCGACCTCGTCTTCGACGGCGACCGCGTCGTCGGCGTCCGGCTCGGCTCCACCGGCGCCGTGGAGCGGGCCACCCTCGTCGTCGGCGCCGACGGCATGCGCTCCACCGTCGCCGCGAAGGCCGGCGCCCCCACCGTCGTCGAGGACCCGACCTCGACGTGCGCCTACTACTCCTACTGGTCCGGCCTCGGGCCCGGGTTCCGGCTGTACGACGCCCCGGGGCACTGGGTCGGCACCGTACCGACCAACGACGGGGCGACGCTCGTCGCCGGCTACTTCCCCCAGGAGCAGTTCCGCAGCGTGCGCGGCGACGCGCTGGGCGCCCTGCTCACGAACGTCGAGAAGACGGCCCCCGAGCTGCGGGAGGAGATGGCGGGCGGGGCCCGGCTGGAACGCGTCTACGGCACCGGCGACCAGCGCAACTTCTTCCGGCAGGCCGCCGGGCCCGGCTGGGCGCTCGTCGGCGACGCCGCCCACCACAAGGACTCGATCACCGCACGCGGCATCACCGACGGCTTCTACCAGGCCCAGCTGCTCGCGGACTGCATCGGTGACGGACTCCACGACCCCGGCCGGCTGCGGGCGGCCCTCGACACCTACGCCGAACAGCGGACGGAGGCCCTCACACCGGAATACCGCGCCACGCTCAAGACGGCCCGGCTGAACCCGCCCGCCCACCACCTGGACCTGCTGCGCGCCGTCGCCACCAGCGGCGACCTGACGGACCGGTACTTCTCGACGCTGTCCGGTGTCTGCCCGATCGACGAATTCGTCACCCCCGAACTGCTCGACCTGATGGAAGAGATGGACATGAAAGGAACGAAGGGATGACCGACGGGACGACCGGCGACGACCGGCTGCCGCTCACCTTCGGGCAGGAGCTCATCCGCTCCGGGCACCGGGCCGGGCGGGAGGCGGCGTACGACCACCACCCGGTCGTCGCCCTCCGGCTGACCGGCACCCTCGACCGGGCCGCGCTCACCTCCGCCCTGCGGGGCCTGGTCGCCCGGCACGAACCGCTGCGCACCACGTTCACGGGGAGCGGCACCGGGACCGGAACCGACGGCACGTCCGGCGCGCGCGTCTGGCCGGCGGGCCCGGTCGAGCTGGAGTACGCCGACCTCACCGCGCCCGGCGCGGCGAGCGACCGGCCCGAAGCCCTCGTCACGGAACTGGCCGCCAGGCCGTACGACCTCGCCTCCGGACCGCTGCTGCGCTCGCTCCTGATCCGCCTCGGCGCCGAGGAGCACCTGCTGGTACTGACCGTCCACCGCATCGCCGCCGACACCCGCTCCCGCACGATCGTGACCACCGAGCTGGCCGAGCTGTACGCCGCCGCCGTCACCGGCCGGACCGCCCGGCTCCCCGAACTGCCCGTCCGGTACGCGCAGTACGCCGCCGAACAGCGCGCCCGCGTCACCGACGCCGAGCTCGACGCCCAGCTGGACCACTGGCGCGGCCGGCTCGCCGGCCTGCCCGCACTGCGGCTGCCCACCGACCGGCCCCGGACCCGGGCGCGCGGCGCAGCCGCCGCCCGCCACGCCTTCCGCGTACCGGCCCCGGCCGTCCACGCGCTCGCCGAAGCGGCCCGCGCCCACGGCGGCACCCTGTTCGCGGGTCTGTTCGCCGCCTGCCAGGTGCTGTTCTCCCGGCACACCGGCCAGGAGGACCTGGCACTGGGAACCCTGGCCTTCGGCCGGCCCCGGCCCGTGCTCCACGGCCTGGTCGGCGCGTTCGACAACCCCCTCCTGGTACGCGGCCGCATACGGGCAGGCGCCCCGTTCACCGAGGTGCTCGCCGGGGCCTGCGCCGCCCTCGCCGAGGCCCACGCCCACCAGGACGTCCCCTTCGAGCGGGTGCGCGCCGCCCTCGGCGAGGGCAAGGACGCCGGAGACACCCCCGACGTGCAGGTGATGGTGGCGCTCCGCGGGGCCGGCGAAGCCGCCCGACCGGCCCGGATCCCCGCACTGGAAGTGCGCACCGTCCAGCCGCCCGGCGTGCCCGCCGCCCACGACCTCACCGTGGAGTTCACCGAGACCGGCTCCGGCGACCTGGCCGGCGTACTGGAGTACGACGCCGCGCTCTTCGACCCGGTCACCGTCGAGGTGCTGGCCCGCCACCTGTCGGTCCTGCTCGGCGCCGCCGCCGCCGACCCCGCGCGGTCCGTCGAGGAACTGCCCCTCGCCGACGAGGAGGAACTGCGGCTGCTCACCACCGAGTGGGCCGTCAACCGCGCCGACTTCCCGGCCGAGCGCTGCGTGCACGAACTCGTCGCCGACCAGGCGCGCCTGCGCCCCGACGCGATCGCCGTCACCGCCGGCCCGGAAACCCTGACCTACGCGGAGCTGGACGCCCGCGCGGGCCGCCTGGCCAACCTGCTCGTCGCCGACGGCGTCCGGCCCGGCACCTTCGTCGCCGTCTGCCTGCCCCGCGGCCCCGAACTCGTCACCGCCCTGCTCGCCGTCCTCAAGGCCGGCTGCGCCTACCTGCCGCTCAACCCCGACTACCCGGAGGACCGGCTCGGCTTCATGCTCTCCGACGCCGGGGTGCCGCTCTGCCTCACCGAGTCCCGGCTGACCGGCAGACTGCCGTCGACCGGCACCCGGATGATCTGCCTCGACGAGCAGGACGCGGCCCTCGCCGCCCAGCCGGCCCGGACCCCGGCCGTCGCCGTCACCGCCGACGACCCCGCCTACATCATGTACACGTCGGGCTCCACAGGTACGCCCAAGGGGGCCGTGATCGGGCACCGCTCGGTCGTCCGGCTCTTCTGCAACGCCGACTGGGTCAGGCTCGGCCCCGACGACGTCATGGCCCAGGGCTCCGACGTCACCTTCGACGCGGCCACGCTGGAGATCTGGGGACCCCTGCTCGCCGGCAGCCGGATGGCCGTCATCGACAAGGACACCCTCCTCGACCCGGCCGAACTCACCGCCGCTCTGCGCCGGCACGGCGTCACCACCCTCTTCGTGACCACCGCCGTCTTCAACCAGATCGTCGCCGCCGACCCCTGCGCCTTCGGCGCGCTGCGCCACGTGCTCTTCGGCGGCGAGGCGGCCAACTCCGTACGCGTGGCGGAAGTCCTGGCGGCCGCCCCGCCGCAGCGGCTCGTGAACCTCTACGGGCCGACCGAGACCGCCGTCCTCGGCACCTGGCACCTCATCCGCGAGGCCGACGAGCACATGCCCGTCCCCATCGGCCGGGCCGTCGCGAACACCACCGCCTACGTCCTCGACGACCGGCTCCGGCCGGTGCCGATCGGGGTGGCGGGCGAGCTGTTCATCGCCGGCCCCGGAGTGGCCCGCGGCTACCTCAACCGGCCCGAACTGACCGCCGACCGCTTCCTGGACAACCCGCACGGCGAAGCCCCCGACCACCGGATGTACCGGACCGGGGACCTGGTGCGCTGGACCAGCGCGGGCGTCATCGAGTACGTCGGACGGGCCGACCACCAGGTCAAGGTGCGCGGCTACCGCATCGAGCCAGGCGAGATCGAACTCGTCCTCCAGCAGCACCCCGACGTCGGCGTGGCACTCGTCGTGGCCCTGGCCGACGGCGAGCACAAGCGCCTCGTCGGCTACGTGACCCCCGGCGCGGCCGGACGCCGCCCGCAGCCGGCAGAGCTGCGGGAGTTCGTCTCCGCCCGGCTGCCCGTCCACATGGTGCCGTCCGCCGTGGTGTGCCTGGAGCAGTTCCCGCTCACCCCGAGCGGCAAGGTCGACCGCAGGGCCCTGCCCGCCCCGGAGCACGCCGCCGCCCCCGCCGGGGCCACGGAGCCCCGTACCGGCGCCGAGCGGCTGCTCGCCCAGATCTGGTCCGACGTCCTCGGCGTCCCCGCCGTCGGGGTCACCGACAACTTCTACGAGCTGGGCGGCGACTCCATCCTCGGCATCAGGGTGGTCGCCCGGGCGAAGAAGGCCGGCCTGGTGATCTCCGCGAAGGACGTCTTCCGCAAGCAGACGATCGCCGAACTCGCCACCACCGCCGTCGCGGCGGAAGCCGCCTGAGGCCCGGACCCGAGGAGAAACCACCCATGACCGCCCCCACCCTTCAGTCCGCGGCGCCCGCCGCCCCGGCCGAAGGGGCCGACCCGGCAGCCTTCGACCTCACCGACCCCCAGACGTTCGACGACAACGACCCGCACGAGATGTGGCGGCCGCTGCGCGCCCACCACCCCGTCTTCTGGCACGCCCCCAGGGACGGCAAGCCCGGCTTCTGGGTCCTCACCAAATACGACGACATCATGGCGGCCTACCGCGACAACAAGCGGTACACCTCCGAGCGCGGCAACGTCCTGAGCACCCTCCTGCTCGGCGAGGACTCCGCAGCGGGCAAGATGCTCGCCGTCACCGACGGCCCGCGCCACCGCGAGATCCGCAACCTGATGATGAAGTCCTTCTCGCCGCGGGTCCTGGCCCCGGTCGTCGAGAACGTCCAGCGGCTCACCGACCGGCTGATCTCGGAGGCCGTCGAGGAGGGCGAGGTCGACTTCGTCACCGCCGTCGCCGACCGGATCCCCATCCACACCATCGGCGACCTGATGGGCATCCCCGCCGGGGACCGCGAACTGCTCGTGGACTGGAACGCCCAGACCCTGTCCCGGTACAGCGCCGACGACGGCGAGGAGGTCTCGCTGATGGCGCGCAACGAGATCATCCTCTACATCTCCGGCCTGATGGCCGAGCGCCGCCGCAACCCCGGCGAGGACGTCCTCAGCACGCTGGCCACGGCCACGATCGACGGCGAGCCGCTCACCGAAGAGGAGATCATCTACAACTCGTACAGCCTGATCCTGGGCGGCGACGAGTCGAGCCGGGCCACCGCCTCCGGCATCGTCCACGCCTTCAGCCAGTACGGGGACCAGTGGCGCCGGCTCAAGAACGCCGAGGTCACCCTGGAGAGCGCCACCGAGGAGGTCATGCGCTGGACCACCCCGACGATGCACTTCGGGCGGCACGCCCTGGTGGACATCCCGATCCGCGACCACGTCGTCAGGGCCGGCGAGATCGTCACGCTGTGGAACAGCTCGGCCAACTTCGACGAGGACGCCTTCGCCGACCCCTACACCTTCGACCTGGGCCGCACCCCCAACAAGCACGTCAGCTTCGGCCACGGACCGCACTTCTGCCTCGGCGCGTACCTGGGCCGCGTCCACATGATCTCCATGCTGGAGTCGCTCCGCACCCGCGTGTCCGGCATCGAACTCCTCGCCCCGCCCACCCGCCTCTTCTCCAACTTCGCCAACGGCCACGCCACCCTGAAGGTCCGCCTCACCCCCGAACACAACGCCTGACCCCTCGCGCACGGCGAAGGCCCTCCCGGTCCGAGACCGGGAGGGCCTTGCTCATGCGGGCCGGTCAGCGAGTGGCGGCCAGCAGGGCGGTCCGGGTGAGGGTGTGGAGGTCGCAGGCCAGGGCCCGGGCCACCTCCGGTTCCTGGGACTGGAGGTAGAAGTGGCCGCCCTCGAAGAAGCGGACCGTGAACTCCGACGACGTGTGCTCGCTCCACCGCAGCAGGCCCTCGCGCGGCACGTTGTGGTCCTGCGCCCCCGAGTAGGCGTACAGGGGGCAGGAGACACGCGAGCCCGCCGCGCCCCGGTAGCTCTCCGCCGCCTTGAAGTCCGCACGGAGGGAGGGGAGCACGGCGGACATCAGGTCCTTGTCGGCCAGCAGCTCCGGCGGGGTGCCGGACAGGTCCGAGATCGACGAGGCCAGGTCCTCGTCCGCCAGCCGGGACAGGCCGCGGCTCAGGTGGATCGCGGCCGCCGGCCGGCCCGAGACGATCACGCCGATCGGCGCACGGTCCGGGTGCAGGCCCTCCAGCCGCAGCGCCACCTCGTACGCGACGATGGAGCCCAGGCTGTGCCCGAACAGCACGAGCGGGCGGCCCGCGCGGGGGAGCAGCGCCTCGACGACCCGGTCGGCCATCTCCCCGATGTCGTCGACGCAAGCCTCGCCGAGCCGGTCCTGGCGGCCCGGATACTGCACGTTGAGCACCTCGGCGCAGCCGGACAGGGCCTGCGCCAATGTGTAGTAGCCCGTCGCCGAGCCGCCCGCGTGGGGGAAGACGACCAGCGTCGGACCCTCCACCGGCGGCCGGTGGTACTGGCGCAGCCAGCCCGTCGGGTCGGAGCCGGGCCCGTAGGTTCGTGTCATCGTCGATCTCCGTTCGCGAGGAGGTGCGGCCCGACGTCCGCCAGGGACGCGCAGCCGGTCAGGGCCAGGGCCAGCCCGAGGTCGGTGAGCAGGCAGCGCAGGACGTGCTCGACGCCGCGCTGCCCGTCGAGGCCGAGCCCGTACACGTACGGCCGGCCGTACAGGACGGCGTCCGCACCCAGGGCCAGCGCCTTGACCACGTCACTGCCGGTCCGGACCCCGGAGTCCATCAGCACCGGTACGTCCGGGCCGACGGCCGCGCGCACCGCCGGCAGCGCGTCCAGCGAGGACACGCCGCCGTCGAGCTGGCGGCCGCCGTGCGTGGAGACGACCACACCGTCCGCGCCGTGCTCCAGCGCCAGCCGGGCGTCGTCCGGGTGCAGGACGCCCTTCACGAGCAGGGGCAGCCGGGTCAGCCCGCGCAGCCAGGCCAGGTCCTCCCAGGTCAGGGTGGGGTCGGTGGAGATCTGCGCCCACCGCAGGACGGTCGTCTTGGCGTCCGCGTCCGCCGGCAGCCCGGCCCGGAAGGCGGGATCGCCGGTGAAGTTGGCGATGCCCGTCCCGCGCAGGAACGGCGAGTAGCCGCTGTCGAGTTCCGCCGGCCGGAAGCCGAGGTGGGTGGCGTCGACGGTGACGACGATCGCGCCGTACCCGCTCGCTTCCGCGCGCCGCACCAGCGACTCGCCCACCGCCCGGTCCGAGGGCAGGTACAGCTGGAACCAGCGCGGGTGGTCTCCCGCGGCCCCGGCCACCTCCTCCAGCGTGCGCGATGCGAAGGTCGACAACACCATCGGCACCCCGGTGGCCGCCGCGGCCCGCGCCGTCGCCGACTCGCCCTCGGGGTGGGCCACTTGCTGCGCGGCCAGCGGCGCCAGCAGGACGGGGACCGGCAGCCGCTGCCCGAACAGCGTCACCGAGGTGTCGGTGCGCCGCGTACCGCGCAGCATTCGCGGTACCAGCCTCCGGCGGTCGAAGGCCGTACGGTTGGTCCGGCCCGTCGCCCCGGATCCGGCGGTGCCCGACACGTACGCGAAGGCCTCCGGGGCCATCACCTCCCCGGCCGCGGCCTCCAGGGCGGTCAGGTCCGTCGACAGCCGCGGGGTGCGGCCCGCGAGGCCCTCCAGCATGAGCTCCCGCACCAGGTCGGCGAGCGGCTCGGCATCCTGAGCCGCGGACGCCCCGGACGCCCCGGACGCCCCGGACGCCCCGGACGTGCCGGACGCCGGCGGCCGGGCCAGGTCCTCGCGGATGCGCCGGGTGAGCGGCGGCGCGCTCTCCCCGGGCCGTTCGAGGAGCGCGAAGTGCCCGCCGGACAGTGCGGCGATCTCGTGCCCGCCCGCGGTGTGGCGCGCCCAGTCGGCCATCTGCTCCAGGGAGTTCTTCGGGTCCGCCGATGCCAGGAGCACCGTGACGGGTGCCGCCACCCGGGTGTCCGGCGCACAGCGGTGGCGCAGCAGTGCCCGGTGGTCGGCCCGCAGCAGCCGCAGGATCTCGCCGGCGACCTCCGGGTCGGCCAGCAGCGGTTCGGGTATGCCCCCGAGCCGCCGCAGCCCGGCGGTCAGCTCCTCGTCGCCGACGAGTGTCAGGTCGGGTTCCTGCCAGTCCTGCGCCGGCGGCCTGGCCGCCGACACGAACAGCCGGGCCACGGTGCCGCGTTCCTCCAGCAGACGGGCCGTCTCGAAGGCCACGAGGGCCCCCATGCTGTGGCCCAGGAGGAACAGCGGCCGGTCGTCGTGCCCGGCGAGGGCCTCCGCCACGCCCGAGGCCAGCTCGGACAGGTCCTGCGCGCAGGGCTCGCCGCGCCGGTCCTGGCGGCCGGGGTACTGGACGGCGAGCAGCTCGACGTCCTCGGGCAGCGCGGCCGACAGGGCCGTGAAGGCGTTCGCGGTCCCGCCCGCGTGCGGGAAGCACACGAGGCGTGCGGCCGCCGACGCGCGGGGACGGGGGGCGCGCAGCCACCGGGACGGGTCGGCGGCCCCGGCCGGTGAAACCGGGGCGGCCGTCGGGGTGTTGGTCATGCCCACGCGGAGTGATCCTCCTTCATAGAACCCAGTTCGGTCAGCAGCTCGCGCAGCCGCTCGCTCACCACGGCGCCCTGCGCCCGGCTCAGGGGCCGGTCGGCCACCGCCGCCTCCAGCCGGGCGATGTCGGCGAGCAGCGCCACGGTGACGCCGGCGTCGTCCCCGGTGGGTGCCGGGGCCTCCGCCGGGGCCTCCACCGGGTCGTCGGCCGGCTGCGGGAGCAGCTCCCGCAGGTGGACGACCAGCTCGGCCGGGGTCGGCCAGTCGTAGATGAAGGTGGCGGGCAGCCGGACGCCCGTCGCCGCGGCCAGCCGGTTGCGCAGCTCCACCGCGGTGAGCGAGTCGAAGCCGAGCCGGTCGAAGGCCCCGTCCCGGTCCACCGCCGCGCCGGAGGCGTGCCCCAGGACGGCGGCCACCTCGTGCAGCACGGCGTCCAGCAGCCGGTCCCCGGTCGGCGAGGGTTCCTCCGCCGGAGCCGGCTCCTGATCCCGCACCGTCGCCGCCACGGGCCCGGACACCGCGGCCGGCACCAGCCCCCGCAGCAGCGCCGGCACCGCCGCGCCCTGCGCGACCGCGGCCCGCAGACCGTCGAGGTCCCAGCGCGCGGCCACCGCCACCGGCCGGTCGCGGCGCACCGCGGCGTCCAGCAGTTCGAGCCCCTGCTCCGAGGTGATCGGGGCCACGCCCACCCGCGCCATGCGGGCGACGTCCGCGCCGGTCAGGCCGGCGCCCATGCCGCCGGCCCCCTCCCACAGGCCCCACACGACGGAGACCCCGGGCCGGCCCACCGAACGCCGGTGCTCCATCAGCCCGTCGAGGAAGGCGTTGCCGGCCGCGTACCCGGCCTGCCCGGGAGCGCTGAGCGTGCCCGCGAGCGAGGAGAAGGCGACGAACGCGTCGAGTCCGAGCGGCTCGGTCAGCTCGTGCAGGTTGAGCGCAGCGTCCACCTTCGGACGCAGGGTCCGCTCCAGGCTCGCGCCGGTCAGCGAGGTCAGCAGGCCGTCGTCCAGGACGCCCGCCGCGTGCACGACACCGCCGACGCGGACCCCGTCGCCGGCCAGGGCCGCGAGGGCGGCGGCCAGCGCGTCCCGGTCGGCCGCGTCACAGGCCACCGTACGGATGTCCGCGCCCAGGTCGCGCAGTGCGGCGATGTCCCGGGCGGCGTCCTCGCCGGGCCGCCCGCGGCCCATCAGGACCAGCTGCCGTATCCCGTGCCGGGCCACCAGGTGGCGGGCGGCGAGCCGGCCCAGCCAGCCGAGACCGCCGGTGATCAGGACGGCCCGGGAGGTGTCCCAGCGCTCGTCCTCGTCCGCCAGGTCCAGGACGACCTTGCCGATGTGCCGCGCCTCGCTCAGGTGCCGGAAGGCCTCCGGCGCCCGGCGCAGGTCCCAGGCCGCCACCGGCGGGGCCTGGAGCGCACCCCGCTCGAAGAGGGCGAGGAGTTCGGCGAAGATCTCCTGGATCCGGTCCGGTCCGGGGTCGCGCACGTCGTACGTGCGGTACGTGACCCCCGGGTGCGCGGCCGCGACCTCGGCGGGCTCGCGCCGGTCCGTCTTGCCCATCTCCAGGAACCGGCCGCCGCGCGGCAGCAGCCGCAGCGACGCGTCCGCGAACTCCCCGGCGAGGGAGTTGAGCACCACGTCGACGCCCCGGCCCCCGGTGGCGGCGAGGAAGGACCGCTCGAACTCCAGGGTGCGGGAGGAGGCGATGTGCCCGTCCGCGACCCCGGCGCCGCGCAGGGCGTGCCACTTGGCGGGGCTCGCGGTCGAGTACACCTCGGCGCCCAGGTGGCGGGCGATCTGGAGGGCCGCCGTGCCGACGCCGCCGGCGCCCGCGTGCACGAGCACCGACTCGCCCGCGCGCAGGTCCGCCAGGTCCACCAGGCCGTAGTAGGCCGTCAGATAGGTGACGGGAACGGCGGCCGCCTGCCGGAACGACCAGCCCTCCGGGATCCGGGACACGAACCGGCGGTCGGTGACCGACGTCGGGCCGATGCCGTGGAACAGGCCCATCACCCGGTCGCCGGGCTTCAGGTCGGTGACGCCGGGGCCCACTTCGAGGACCGTGCCGGCGCCCTCTCCGCCCTGCCCCGAACCGCCCGCGTGACCGTCGACGGACGCCGGGATCACCCCGAGGGAGAGCAGCACGTCGCGGAAGTTCAGGCCGGCGACCCGCATCCGGACCCGCACCTGCCCCTCCTCCAGCGGGGCGGCCGCCTCCGGCCAGGGCTTCAGGGCCAGGTTCGCGAAGGTCCCCCTGGCCACGTAGTCGAGGTGCCAGTACGGGGTGTCGGCGGGCGCGGTGAGCAGCGGCTCCGTGGCCTGCGCGGAGAGCGCGGGACGGTAGGCGGCACCGCCGCGCAGGGCGAGCTGCGGCTCGCCGGTGGCCAGGGCCCTCGCGACGGCCCGGCGGGAGGCGGGGGTGCCGTCCTCGTCGAGCACCGTGAACCGGTCGGGATGCTCGGCCTGCGCGGAGCGCAGCAGGCCCCACACGGCGCGGTGGGACAGCTCACCGGGCTGCTGCTCGCCGCCCAGGGTGACGGCGCCCCGGGTGAGGACCGCCAGCCGGGTGCCGGCCAGCCGCTCGTCCGCGACGAGGAGCTTGACCGTGTCGAGGACCGCGTGCAGGGCCGTGCGCACGGCCGCGGCCGCGCTCTCGGTCGCGACGCCGGTGCCCGGTGCGCCGCCGCCCGGGGGCGGCGGGCAGGGCAGCAGGAGCAGCGCGGGGGCGTCCGCCCCGGCGTCCAGCGCCTCGGTCAGGGCGGCGGTGCCGGACAGGGCGCCGCCGAGGCCCAGTTCGTGCTCGTGCTCGTACGCGCCGAGCAGCGTCCAGCGGTGCGTCGCGGGGGCGGGGGGCAGCTCGGCCGGCCCCTCCCACGTCGGCAGCAGCAGGCCGTCGCCCGGCCCGGCCGCCGTGGCCAGGGCCCCCGCCGGGAGCGGACGCAGCACCAGCGAGCCGATCGAGGCCACCGGCCGGCCCGAGGCGTCCGCGACCTCGATGCCCACCGCGTTCGCCCCGGCGGGCGCGAGCCGGATCCGCAGCACCCGCCCGGCCGCGCCGTGGGTGCGTACGCGGGACCAGGCGTACGGCAGGAAGGTCCGCCCGTCGTCGCCGCCGCCGTCGGCGCCGTCGACCCCGTCGATCAGGCCGCCGAGCACGATCGGGTGCAGCGCCGCGTCGAGCAGCGCCGGGTGCAGGCCGTAGCCGTCCGTGTCCGGGCCGGCCTCGGCGGAGAGCGCCACCTCGGCGAAGACCTCCTGCCCGCGCCGCCAGACGGCGCGCACCCCGCGGAAGGCCGGGCCGTAGACCAGGCCCTTGGCGCCGAGGAGGCAGTAGAGGTCCGCGACGGGGCCGGTGACCGGCTCGGCGTCCCGCGGGGGCCACACCCCTGCCGGTTCGCCGCCGCCCCCGGCGGCGGGCTCCGGCCCGGCGCCGTCCGGCAGGACCGTGCCGTGGGCGTTGCGGGACCAGCCCCGCCCGTCGGCGTCGTCCTCGGGCCGGGAGTGCACGGCGACCGCCCGGCGGCCCGTGCCGTCCGTGGTGTCGGGGGCGGCCACGGACACCCGCAGCCGGACCTCGCCCTCCTCCGGCACGGCCAGCGGCGCCTCCAGGACGAGTTCCTCCACCAGGTCGCAGCCCGCCTCCCGGGCGGCGCGCGCCACCAGGTCGAGCAGCCCCGTGCCGGGCAGCAGCACCCGGCCGCCGACCCGGTGGTCGGCCAGCCACGGGTGCCGCGCCAGGGACAGCCGCCCGGTCAGCAACAGGCCGCCGGTGTCCGGCAGTTCCGCCGAGGCGCTCAGCATCGGGTGGCCGACCGCGGTCAGCCCGGCCGACCGTACGTCCCCGGTCGCCGCAGGCGAGTCGATCCAGTAGGGGCGGTGCTGGAAGGCGTACGTGGGCAGGTCCACGCGGCGGGCCCCGCGGTCCGCGAACACGGCGGCCCAGTCCACGTCACCGCCACAGGCGTGCAGCCGGGAGACCGCCGTCAGCAGAGCGGTCACCTCCGGCATGCGCCGCCGCAGCGACGGGATCAGCGTGTGGCCGGCCGGGCGCCCGCGACCCGCCTCCTCCAGGCACTCGGCGGCCATCGAGGTGAGGTCGGTGCCCGGCCCCACCTCCACGAAGCGGGCGCAGTCCAGCTCGGCGAGGCGGGCGACGCCGTCCTGGAAACGGACGGCGTGCCGCGCGTGCCGCACCCAGTACTCCGGGTCCGCGAGCACGTCCGCGCCCACGGGCCGCCCGGTCAGGTCCGAGACGAAGGTCAGCTGCGGTTCCGCGAAGGCCAGGCGCGCGACGACGGCCCGCAGCTCCTCCATCGCCGGCTCCATCAGCGGCGAGTGGAAGGCGTGGCTGACGCGCAGCCAGGTGGCCTTCCCACCCGCCGCCTCGAAGTCCGCGACCACACCGGCCAGGGCACCGCGCTCACCCGACAGGACCGTGGCGGCCGGCCCGTTCACCGCCGCCAGGGAGATCAGCTCCTCGTGGCCTGCGATCAGGGCCGCCGCCTCCGCCTCGGAGGCGCGCAGCGCCACCATCGCACCGCCCGACGGCAGCCGCTGCATGATCCGCCCGCGTACGGCGGCCAGCTCGGCCGCGTCCGCCAGCGACAGGACCCCGGCCGTGTGCACGGCCGCGAGCGCGCCGACGGAGTGCCCGAGGACGGCGTCGGGCCGGACGCCCCACGACTCCAGGAGCCGGAACAGGGCCACCTCGAACGCGAACACAGCCGGCTGCGTGTAGCCGGTCCGGTGCAGCAGGGCGCCCTCGGGGCTGTCCTCGGCCGCGAGGACCACGTCCCGCAGCGGCCGCTCCAGATGCGGTTCCAGGGCCGCGCACGCCTCGTCGAACGCGGCCGCGTACACCGGGAACGCCTCGTACAGCTCCTGCCCCATCCGGGCGCGCTGGGAGCCCTGGCCCGCGAAGAGGAACGCGGTGCGGCCCTCGGCGGCGGTCGCCCGGACCACGTCCGCCCCGGGCACGCCGTCGGCCAGTGCCCGCAGCCCGTCGAGCAGTTCGTCGCGGCTCTCTGGGAGCAGCACCGCACGGTGCGGCAGGTGCCCGCGGGTGGTGGCGAGGGAGAAGCCGACGTCCGCGAGCCGGGCTCCGTCGGCTTCGGTCAGGTGCCGGTACAGCCGGTCGGCCTGCGCGCGCAGCGCGGGTTCGCCGGCCGCCGACAGCACCACCGGTACGGCCGTCGGCGCGTCCGGACGCCCGGCCGGGGCCGGCTCCCCCGGCACCTGCGGCTCGGGCGCCTGCTCCAGGATGACGTGGGCGTTGGTACCGCTGATGCCGAAGGAGGACACCGCGGCCCGGCGCGGCCGCTCGCCCTGCCCGGGCCACGGGATCGTCCCGGTCAGCAGGGAGACGGCACCGCCCGACCAGTCCACGTGCGGGGTGGCCTCGTCCACGTGCAGGGTCCGCGGCAGCAGCCCCTCGCGCAGCGCCATCGCCATCTTGATGACCCCGCCGACCCCGGCGGCGGCCTGGGTGTGGCCGATGTTCGACTTCAGGGAGCCCAGGTGCAGCGGCCGGTCCGCCGGGCGCCCGCTGCCGTAGGTGGCCAGCAGCGCCTGCGCCTCGATCGGGTCGCCCAGCGAGGTGCCCGTGCCGTGCGCCTCCACCGCGTCGACGTCGGCGGGGGTGAGCCCGGCGGCGGCCAGGGCCCGGCGGATGAGCTGCTCCTGCGCGGGACCGCTGGGCGCGGTCAGTCCGTTGCTCGCCCCGTCCTGGTTGACGGCTGAGCCGCGCACCACCGCCAGCACGGGGTGACCGTTGCGGCGGGCGTCGGAGAGCCGTTCGACCAGCAGCAGACCGGCGCCCTCGGCCCAGCCGGTGCCGTCCGCCGACGCGGAGAACGCCTTGCAGCGGCCGTCGGGCGCGAGACCGCGCTGCCGGCTGAACTCCACGAACGGCATCGGCGTCGCCATCACCGTGGCGCCGCCGACCAGGGCCATCGAGGACTCGCCGCTGCGCAGCGAGGCACACGCCAGGTGCAGGGCGACGAGGGAGGAGGAGCAGGCGGTGTCGACGGTGATGGCCGGGCCCTCCAGCCCGAAGGTGTAGGACAGCCGCCCGGAGGCGACGGTACATGGTGCCGACGAACACCCCCGTGCGGCTGCCGCGCAGGGTGGCCGGGTCGATGCCCGCGTGCTCGAAGGCCTCCCACGCCGTCTCCAGCAGCAGGCGCTGCTGCGGATCGATGCTGTGCGCCTCGCGCGGCGAGATCCCGAAGAACTCCGCGTCGAACTCCGCGGCCCCGTACAGGAACCCGCCCTCCCGCGCGTACGAGGTGTGCGGCCGGTCCGGGTCGGGGTCGTACAGCTCCGCCAGGTCCCAGCCCCGGTCGGTGGGGAACGGGCCGACGGCGTCCACCTCGTCGGTGGTCAGCCGCCACAGGTCCTGGGGGGAACGGACGCCACCCGGGTAGCGGCAGGCCATCCCCACGATCGCGATCGGCTCGTGCTCGCGTTCCGTGCTCTGGGCGTGCTCGGCCCTGAGCCGCTCGTTCTCCTTCAGCGCGGCCCGCAACGCCTCGACGACCTGCTGCTGGGTTGTGGAAGCCATCCTGTTCTCTCCGTACTTCCCCGTCGGGGTCTGGGTCTGGGTCTGGATGTGGTCTCTGGGCCCGGGTCCGGAAGGCGTCCGGACCCGGGCGGGGGGTGTCTGCCTCAGCTCTGGCCCAGGGCCAGGCGGACCAGGTCGTCGGCGCTCATCGCGTCCAGCGCGCTCGCGTTCTCGTCGGCGGCCCCGCCGTCCGCGTCCGCGCCGTCCGGGACCTCGGGTACGAGCGCCGCCCGCAGCCGGTCCGCCAGGGCGCCCGGCGTCGGGTGGTCGAAGACGAGCGTGGGCGGCAGCTTGACGCCGGTCGCGGCCGCCAGGCGGTTGCGCAGCTCGACCGCGGTCAGGGAGTCGAAGCCGAGGTCCTGGAACCGGCGGTCGGCCGGCACCCGGTCCCCGTCCGAGTGGCCCAGTACGGCGGCCACTTCGGTCCGTACGGTCCCGAGCAGGATGTGGTGGTGCTCCCGCCGGGGCGCCCCCGCGAGCCGTTCGCGCAGACCCGCCGGGGTGTTCCGGCCCGCGGCCTGCGCGGAGCCCCCGCCGGGGCGGGCCGGGACCAGCTCGCGCAGCAGGAACCCGACCGCGTCCGGATCCGCCGTCCGCAGGTCGAGGTGGGCCGCCGTCAGGACCGCGGCGCCGGAGGCGACGCCCGCGTCGAACAGCGCCAGGCCGTCCTCGGCGGACAGCGCCCCGATCCCGGAGCGGGCCAGCCGCTTCAGGTCCGCCGCACCCAGGTCACCGGTCAGGGTGCTCTCCTGCGCCCACAGGCCCCAGGCCAGGGACACGGCCGGCAGCCCTTCGGCGCGACGCCGGTGGGCCAGTGAGTCGAGGAAGGCGTTGGCCGCCGCGTAGTTGCCCTGCCCCGCCGAGCCCAGGGTGCCCGCCAGGGAGGAGAAGAGGACGAACGCCGACAGGTCCAGGTCCCGGGTCAGCTCGTGCAGGTGGAGGGCGGCGTCGGCCTTGGGCCGCAGCACCCCTTCCATCCGCTGCGGAGTGAGCCCGGCCAGCACGGTGTCGTCGGTGACGCCCGCCGCGTGGACGACCGCGGTCAGGGGCCGGTCCGCGGGCACGCCGGCCAGCAGGCCGGCCAGTGCCGCCCGGTCGCCGGTGTCGCAGGCGGCCACGGTCACCTCGGCCCCCAGGGAGGCCAGTTCGGCCGTGAACTCCTCCGCACCCGGCGTCGCGGCGCCGCGCCGACCGGTCAGCAGGAGCCGCCCCACCCCGTGCTGCTTGACCAGGTGCCGGGCCAGCAGCCGGCCCAAGGTGCCCAGACCGCCGGTGACCAGGACGTGGTCGTCCGGTCCGAAGACCGCCGGGGCGTTCGTGCCGGGAGAGGAAGGGGTGACGGGGGAGGCGGGCCGGTGCCCGCGCAGCGCCGGCGCCGACACCCGGCCGGCCCGCAGCGCGAGCTGCGGCTGCGCCGGGGCGAGGGCCAGGGCGTGGGCGAGAGCGCTTACGGACTCGGGCCGCCCGTCGGTGTCGACCAGGGCGAACCGGCCGGGCTGCTCGGACTGTGCCGACCGGATCAGGCCCCAGACCGCCGCCAGGGCGGGATCCGGGCGTTCGGTGTCCGCGACGGCGACCGCTCCCCGGGTGAGGACGGCGAGCAGGGAGTCCGCGAACCGCTCGTCCGCAAGCCAGGCCTGGGCCAGTTCGAGGACCGCGAGCACGGCCCGGCCGTCGGCGCCCGGTACGGCGGGACCGGCCGGCGCGGAGGCCAGGACCACGGTGGGTACCGGGGCACCTCCGTCGACCGCCGTCCGCAGCTCCGCCGGGCCCGGGTAGGCCCGGACGGCCACACCGGCGGCGCGTACGGCGTCGACGACGGCTCCGCCGTCCTCGCCGAGGACGGCCCACGGACCGGCCGGCACGGGCGCGGCCGCCCGCAGCGGGGACCAGCGCAGGTCGAACAGCCCGGCTCCGTGGACCGGCCCGGCGGCGACCGCCGCGTCCGCCTGCAGCTCGCGTACCGCGAGACCGCCGGCCGTGAACACCGGGACGCCGTCCTCGTCCGCGATCAACAGCGAGTGGGCGTCGCCCGGGCCGCGGCGCAGGCGGACCCGCAGCCGCGCCGACCCGGAGGGCCGCAGGGCCAGGGCGCTCCACGCGAAGGGCACCACCAGCCGGTCCCCGGCGCCGGGCCCGACCAGGGCCGTGTGCAGGGCGGCGTCCAGGGCGGCGGGGTGGAGGGCGAAGCCGTCGGCGCCGGTGGCGGTGTCGGGGAGGGCGATCTCGGCGTAGACGTCGGTGCCGTGGTGCCAGGCCCGGCGCAGGGCCTGGAAGGTGGGGCCGTAGACGTAACCGCGTTCGGCGAGGCGGGCGTAGAGGCCGTCGACGGGTATCTCGGTCGCGTCCTGCGGCGGCCGGACGGCGAGGCCGGCGTCCTCGCCGGTCGTGGCGGGAACGTCGTCGGCCAGCAGACCCGAGGCGTGCCGCACCCAGGCGGCGTCCGGGTCCCCCTCCGGCCGGGAGTGCAGGGCCAGCGGACGCGTCCCGTCGTCACCGGCCGCGCCCACCATGAGCTGGAGGACGACGGGACCGTCGAGCGGCAGTGGCCGTTCGAGGGTGAGCTCGGCGACCTCCGCCGCTCCCGTCCGCCGGGCGGCGTACAGGGCGAGCTCCGCGACGGCCGCGCCGGGCAGCAGCGGCCGGCCCAGAACGGTGTGCTCCGAGAGCCACGGCTGGGCCTCGGCGTCGAGGGTTCCGGTGAACAACCAGCCCTGTTCCGCGGCGAGTTCGACGGCCGTGTCCAGCAGCGGATGCCCGCCGGCCGGCTTCGGGGCCGCGGGGGCCGCCGGAGCGCTCAGCCAGTAGCTGTCGCGCTGGTACGGATACGTCGGCAGGGCGACGGCCCGGCCGCCGGGCAGGAACCCCTCCCACCGGACGTCCCGGCCCCGTACGTGCGCCTCCGCGAGCGCCGCCGCGAGGGTCCGCCCCTCGGGGCGGCCCGCGCGCAGCAGCGGGACCGCGGTGGGCGGCTGCCCGTTCTCCGACTCCCCGGAGCCCAGGATCGTCCGGACCATCGCGCTGAGCACACCGTCCGGTCCGAGTTCGATGTAGGTGGTGACGTTGTGGTGGTGGAGGTGGTGGATGCCGTCGTTGAAGCGGACGGTGTGGCGGAGGTGTTGGGTCCAGTAGTGG
>NZ_JOAK01000011.1 GCF_000720455.1 Streptomyces virginiae
AGCCGCAGCTCGTCCTGAAGTCCGGTTTCCCCGCCTACGGTGTCACCGGCGATCCCAACGCCGCCACCGACACCTGCGAACCCCTCGTCCTCGGACCGCAGTTCGGCTCGTACGGGGCCACCGCGGCCGACATCTCCGTCGCCTTCGTCTCGGCCGCCGCGGCGGCCCTGGGCAGCGACGAGATGCCGACCCGCCGCCGCCGTGTCGCCGTCCGCGGCACCCGCGGCATCGGCCCCGGCGACCTGCTCCTCAACTCCCGGGTGGGCGCGGTCGACGTGGACGCGCGCAGCGGACTCGTCTCCCTCGACGGCGAACCCCTGCGCTCCGAAGCCGCCGAATCGGTCTCCCTCAACCGCCTGTACTTCCTGTAAGTCAGCACAGCCCGTAAGGACCTGCCTGCCATGACCGCCAAGCCCGTACACAACGGATTCCGGATGCCCGCCGAGTGGACGCCCCACGAGCGCACCTGGATGGCCTGGCCCCGCCCGAACCCGACCTTCACCAACGAGCAGGAGCTCGCCGAGGCCCGCGAGGCGTGGGGCGCCGTCGCCCGCGCGGTCCGCGCGTACGAGCCCGTGACCCTGGTCGTCTCCCCGGGCGACGCGGAGAACGCCCGCGCGATCGCCGGCGCCGGCGACGGCCACTCGCTCGACGTGGTCGAGCGCGAACTCGACGACGCCTGGATGCGCGACATCGGCCCGACCTTCGTCACCAACGACACGGGCGAGCTGGCGGCCGTCGACTGGACCTTCAACGGCTGGGGCGCCCAGGAGTGGGCCCGCTGGGACCACGACTCGAAGATCGCCCGGCAGGTCTCGGACGTGCTCGGCACCCGCACGTTCAGCACCCCGCTGGTCAACGAGGGCGGCGCGATCCACGTCGACGGCGAGGGCACCGTACTGCTCACCGACACCGTCCAGCTGGGCAAGGGCCGCAACCCCGACTGGACCCGCGAGCAGGTCGAGACCGAGATCCACGCCCACCTCGGCACCACCAAGGCGATCTGGCTGCCGTACGGCCTGGCCGGCGACTACGGCACCTACGGCACCCAGGGCCACGTCGACATCGTCGCGGCCTTCGCCCGCCCGGGCGTGGTCATGGTGCACACCCAGCCCGACCCGTCCCACCCGGACCACGAACGCTGCAAGACCATCGCGGCGATCCTCCGCGCGTCCACCGACGCCCGGGGCCGGCAGCTGGAGGTCGTGGAGATCCCGGCGCCGACCGTGCTGGAGGAGGACGGCGAGTGGGTGGACTACTCCTACATCAACCACTACCTGTGCAACGACGGCGTCGTGCTGTGCTCCTTCGACGACCCGCGCGACGAGGAGGCCGCCGAGATCTTCCGCGGTCTGTTCCCCGAGCGGACCGTGACGCTCGTTGACGCACGTACGATTTTCGCCGGGGGTGGCGGTATCCACTGCATCACCCAGCAGCAGCCGAAGGTGTGACCTGCGGCGGACCTCACGAAGGAGTGGCCCATGGCGGCGGGTGGAGTACCGGTACGGGCGGCGCGCAAGAACGCGCCCCCGCGCGAGGACGTACTCGTCGCCGCCATGGCCACGATCGCCGAGCGCGGGCTGGAAGGCCTGACCATGGCCGGCCTGGGCCGCGAGGTCGGCATGAGCAGCGGCCACCTCCTCTACTACTTCCGCAGCAAGGACGAGCTCCTGCTGCAGACCCTGGAGTGGAGCGAGGCGGAACTGGGCAGTGCGCGGCGGGCCCTGCTCGCCCGCCGCGGTCCGGTGGCCGAGCGCCTGCGGGCGTACGTGGACCTGTACGTGCCCACGCAGCCCCGCGACCCGCACTGGACGCTGTGGCTGGAGGTGTGGAACCGCTCCCAGAACGCCGGGCCCCAGGAACGCGACCGGCAGGCGGCCATCGAGGGGGCCTGGCACCGCGACCTGGTGGCGCTGCTCGCCGAGGGCATCTCCCGCGGGGAGTTCCGCCCGGTGGACGCCGAACGCGTGGCGACCCGCATCCGCGCCCTCCTCGACGGCTTCAGCATCCAGCTCGCGGTGGGCCTCCCCACGCTCGACCGGACGGCCATCCTGGCCCACGTCCGCGAGTTCCTCACCGACACCCTCGGCCCCGCCGGCCCGTGAGGCGCGGGGGCTCGGCGCCGGAGCCCCCGCAACGGCGCGGCCGTCCGCCGCGGAAGGGATGACCGCATGGTGAGATGCCTGTCCATCCGCGGCGAGCGGTGTGGCACACTGCGAGCGTGCCTGCTCAGCTCATGATTATCGCCAGCAGCGCGCCGGTCCCCAGTGGCCGCTGAACCGTGGAAGAACTTCGCGGACGCGGCCACCGTGCCTCGGACCCGCGTGCAGACCTCTCGCTACCCGCGAGAGGTTTTTTCGTTTCCCGGCCATCCCTGCCGGGAGCGGACTGCGCGCGATGATGGGGGCAGTGGATCCCGGGTTTTACGGAACCACTCATCCGACAGGAGTCAGATCAGCATGACGACGACACCAGAGGCGGCAGCAGCGGTCCTCGACGACAGCTTCCACGTCTTCGACACCACCCTGCGCGACGGCGCCCAGCGTGAGGGCATCAACCTCACGGTCGCCGACAAGCTGACGATCGCGCGCCATCTGGACGACTTCGGAGTGGGTTTCATCGAGGGCGGCTGGCCCGGCGCCAACCCCCGCGACACCGAGTTCTTCGCCCGCGCCCGCGCGGAGATCGACTTCAAGAACGCCCAGCTGGTGGCCTTCGGCGCCACCCGCCGGGCCGGCGGCTCGGCCGACCAGGACCCGCAGGTACGAGCCCTGCTGGAGTCCGGCGCCCCCGTCATCACGCTCGTCGCCAAGTCCCACGACCGTCACGTCGAACTCGCCCTGCGCACCACCCTGGACGAGAACCTGGAGATGGTCCGGGACACCGTCGCCCACCTCGTGGCCAAGGGCCGCCGGGTCTTCGTCGACTGCGAGCACTTCTTCGACGGCTACCGGGCCAACGCCGAGTACGCGAAGTCCGTCGTACGGACCGCCTACGAGGCGGGCGCCGACGTCGTCATCCTCTGCGACACCAACGGCGGCATGCTGCCCGCGCAGGTGTCGGCGACCGTCGCCACCGTCCTCGCCGACACCGGCGCCCGCCTCGGCATCCACGCCCAGGACGACACCGGCTGCGCCGTCGCCAACACCCTGGCCGCCGTCGACGCCGGCGCCACCCACGTCCAGTGCACCGCGAACGGCTACGGCGAGCGCGTCGGCAACGCCAACCTGTTCCCCGTCGTCGCCGCACTGGAGATCAAGTACGGGCGCAAGGTGCTCCCCGACGGCGCGCTCGCCGAGATGACCCGGATCTCGCACGCCATCGCCGAGGTCGTCAACCTCACGCCCTCCACCCACCAGCCGTACGTCGGCGTTTCCGCCTTCGCGCACAAGGCGGGCCTGCACGCCTCGGCGATCAAGGTCGACCCGGACCTCTACCAGCACATCGACCCCGAGCGGGTCGGCAACACCATGCGCATGCTGGTCTCCGACATGGCCGGCCGCGCCTCCATCGAGCTCAAGGGCAGGGAGCTCGGCGTCGAGCTCGGCGGGGACCGCGCGCTGATCTCCCGGGTCGTGGAGCGTGTCAAGGAGCGCGAGCTCCAGGGCTACACCTACGAGGCGGCCGACGCCTCCTTCGAGCTGCTGCTGCGTGCCGAGGCCGAGGGGAGGGCCCGCAAGTACTTCCGCATCGAGTCCTGGCGGGCCATCGTCGAGGACCGCCCGGACGGCACCCACGCCAACGAGGCCACGGTCAAGCTGTGGGCCAAGGGCGAGCGGATCGTCGCGACGGCCGAGGGCAACGGCCCGGTCAACGCGCTGGACCGGGCCCTGCGGGTGGCGCTGGAGCGGTTCTACCCGCAGCTCGCCAAGTTCGAGCTGGTCGACTACAAGGTCCGCATCCTGGAGGGCACGCACGGTACGGAGTCCACGACCCGCGTGCTCATCGCCACGACGGACGGCGTCCGCGAGTGGTCGACGGTCGGCGTCGCCCCGAACGTGATCGCCGCCTCCTGGCAGGCCCTAGAGGACGCGTTCACCTACGGTCTCCTGCACGCGGGCGTCGAACCGGCCGAATAGCCGCCGTCAGCACGCGTCCTCGGCGGGCCGGCGGAACGCCGCCGGGGACATGGCCCTGCCGTCCGCCCACACCTCGTCGGCCGCCAGGCCGTCGAGGTCCTCCGTGGTGAAGGCCAGCACGCCCGCGTACGCGTCGGAGCCCGGCGGCCGGAACCGCACGGTGTGGCGGAAGCCGGGCAGGAGCCGCCGCTCCCCGTCCCACCGCCGGACCGCCCAGGAGGCGGGCGGGGAGAAGAGGGGGAAGGCGGCCGCGCCGGTGGAGTGGCGCGAGCCCGCCGCCATCCAGCTCTCCGACATCGGCCCGCCCGGCGTGGCCGGTCCGTCCGGCCCCGGGCCGGAGGCTGCCCCGGGCGGGAAGGCGCGCAGCTCCGCCGCCCCGACCCCGTCCTCGCCGCACGGGGCCAAAGTCACCTGCGGTGTTCCGTCCGCTCCGTGATGCACCGCGACGAGCGGCAGGTCGCCCGCCGCTGCGCAGCCCGTCAGCACCCCCGCACCCACCACGGTCCAAGCCGTCACCAGCCGTGCGCGCCGCATCGCCCACCACCGCCTTGCCGGACGGGTAGGCGGGGAGCCCCCGCGTCCGGCAGGGGAGCCCTTATGTCCTGCTCACACGGGAAAGTACCGGTTCGGGTAGCGTCATGGATATGAGGACCAGGCTGACATCCGTACGTTGGGGATCGCTGCTGTCCGGTCTGCTGCTGGCCCTGTCCGCGACCGCCCTGGCGGTCGCTCCGCAGGCGGCGGCCGCCACCGGAGTCGCCGCCGTGGGGGAGGCCCTCAAGGAGGGTCCCGTGTACGTCGACCCCCGGGCCGAGGCGCAGCTGCCGAAGGCCGAGGCCGACGCGCTCGCCGAGAAGATCAAGGACGCCGGAAAGCCGGTCTTCGTCGCCGTGCTCCCGGCCACCGCCGAGTTCCCGCAGGACAAGGTGCTCGCCGCGGTCCGCGCGGAGACCGGCATCACCGGGCTCTACGCGATCCGGCTCGGCGACGGCTTCAACGCCGGCGCCGACCGGGCCGTCATGCCGACCAACGCCGTACGCAACCTCACCGAGGCGGTCAAGACCGGCGCACCCGTCGACGCGAGCACCCAGCTGAACAACTTCGTGGACCAGGCCCTGCCCCAGACCGAGGGCAGCGCCCCCGCCTCCTGGGGCACCACCGGCGCCGACGCCGGCGTCCCGGTCGGCGGGCTGATCACCCTCGGAGCGGTGGCCGCGATCGGCGGCGGCGGTGCGTACGCGCTGGTCCGCAGGAACCGCAAGAAGAAGGAAGAGGCCCGGCGCGAGGCCGTCGAGCGGCTCGGCGTGGTCGTCGACGAGGACATCACGGCCTTCGGCGAGGAACTGGAGCGCCTGGACTTCCACCCCGGCGAGCCCGGCGCCGACGACGCGATGCGCGAGGACTACGAGCGCGGGCTCGACTCGTACGAGAAGGCCAAGCAGATCATGGCGTCCGTGCGGTATCCGGAAGAGGTCACCGGGGTGACCCAGGCCCTGGAGGACGGCCGGTACGCCCTGGCTTGTCTGGACGCGCGCCGGCAGGGCCGGCCGGTGCCGGAGCGCCGCGCGCCCTGCTTCTTCGACCCGCGCCACGGGCCGAGCGCCGAGGACGCGACCTGGGCCCCGGCCACGGGTGCGGCGCGGACCGTACCCGTCTGCACGGCGGACGCGGTGCGGCTGCGCGACGGACTCGACCCGGCGGTCCGTACGGTCGACACCGAGCGCGGGCCGCGGCCGTACTACGACGCCGGCCCGGCGTACGGTCCCTGGGCCGGCGGCTACTTCGGCGGCGGCATCCTGCCCGGCCTGCTCGTGGGCACGATGCTCGGTTCGATGATGTCGAGCCCCGCCTACGCCGCGGACTACGGCGGCTACGACGGGGGCTACGGCGGTGGGGACGTCTCCGGGGCCGACTTCAACCGGTCCGACTTCGGCGGCGGGGACTTCGGCGGCGGAGGCGGTTTCGACGGCGGCGGCTTCGACGGGGGCGGCTTCTAGAGCGGGCCGCCCCCGGGTCGCCGGGCGGCCGGTCAGGCCTGCTTGATGGCGGAGATGTCGAAGGTCAGCTTCACCTTGTCGCTGACCACGACGCCGCCGGTCTCCAGGGCCGCGTTCCAGGTCAGGCCCCAGTCCGAGCGCAGGATGTCGGCGCTGCCCTCGAAGCCGACGCGCTGGTTGCCGTACGGGTCGGTGGCGGAGCCGTTGAACTCCAGGTCGATGGAGAGCGGCCGGGTGACGTCCTTGATGGTGAGGTCGCCGGTGATCCGGTAGGTGTCCCCGCCGAGGAACGCGGCCTCGGTGGAGCGGAAGGTCATCAGCGGGAAGGCCTCGGCGTCGAAGAAGTCGCCGCTGCGCAGGTGGCCGTCGCGGTCGGCGATGCCGGTGTCCACGGAGGCGATCTTCACGTCGATCGAGGCCGTGGAGCGGGCCGGGTCGGCTCCGTCCAGGTGCAGGGTGCCCTCGTGCTCCTCGAAGGCGCCGCGGACGTTGGTGACCATGGCGTGGCGGACGGTGAAGCCGATGCGGCTGTGGGCGGCGTCGATGACGTAGTCGCCCGTGAGCGCGGCGAGGGCCGGGTCCACGTCCAGGGTGGCGACGGCGGCGGTGTTCTCCTGGACGCGGCGGTTGAAGAGGCCCATGACTTACTCCTCGGTAGTGGTTCCTGTGTGGGGGGCGCCAAAGCGGTTTAACTTTCAACGACTTCGACACCACCGACACTAGAACCATTCCGTTCAAATTTCAACCAATGGTCGGCGTGTCGGTGATTTCTGTGAAGTTCCTACAAGCGGGCGTGGCCCCATATGGCGGAGTCCTTACTTCCACCGGTGGTTCTGTGCGGGCCGGACAGCGGAAGACTCCCGAGACTGTGCGGAATGAACGGAGGTTTTTCATCACGATCTTCGTAAGGTCGGTACATGACCGTTGTGGACCAGATCCCGAGCGAGCCGACGGACGCCCGTGGGCGCGTGGCCGAGCTGCACTCCCTGCGCGAGCAGGCGCGGCGTGGACCGAGTGACCGTGCGACCGAGGCCCAGCACGCGAAGGGCAAGCTGACCGCGCGCGAGCGCATCGCACTGCTCCTCGACGAGGGTTCCTTCAAGGAGGTCGAGCAGCTGCGCCGCCACCGTGCGACCGGCTTCGGCCTCGAGAGCAAGAAGCCGTACACCGACGGTGTGATCACCGGCTGGGGCACGGTCGAGGGCCGCACGGTCTTCGTCTACGCACACGACTTCCGGATCTTCGGCGGCGCCCTGGGCGAGGCCCACGCCACGAAGATCCACAAGATCATGGACATGGCCATCGCGGCCGGGGCCCCGCTGGTCTCCCTCAACGACGGCGCCGGCGCCCGTATCCAGGAGGGCGTCTCCGCCCTCGCCGGCTACGGCGGCATCTTCCAGCGCAACACCAAGGCCTCGGGCGTCATCCCGCAGATCTCCGTGATGCTCGGCCCGTGCGCCGGCGGAGCCGCGTACTCCCCGGCCCTCACGGACTTCGTCTTCATGGTCCGTGACACCTCGCAGATGTTCATCACCGGCCCGGACGTGGTCCGCGCGGTGACCGGCGAGGAGATCACCCAGAACGGCCTCGGCGGCGCCGACGTGCACGCCGAGACCTCGGGCGTCGCGCACTTCGCTTACGACGACGAGGAGACCTGCATCTCCGAGGTGCGCTACCTCATCTCGATGCTGCCCTCCAACAACCGCGAGAACCCGCCCGTCCACGAGACGAGCGACCCGGCGGACCGCCGCAGCGAGGTCCTGCTGGACCTGGTCCCCGCGGACGGCAACCGCCCGTACGACATGCACAAGGTCATCGAGGAACTCGTCGACGACGGCGACGTCCTGGAGATCCACGAGCGCTGGGCCCGCAACATCATCTGCGCCCTGGCGCGCATGGACGGCCAGGTCGTCGGCATCGTCGCCAACCAGCCCGCCCACCTCGCCGGCGTCCTCGACATCGAGGCCTCCGAGAAGTCCGCGCGCTTCGTCCAGATGTGCGACGCCTTCAACATCCCGATCATCACGCTGCTGGACGTCCCCGGCTTCCTGCCGGGCGTCGACCAGGAGCACGGCGGCATCATCCGCCACGGCGCCAAGCTGCTGTACGCGTACTGCAACGCCACCGTCCCGCGGATCTCGCTGATCCTGCGCAAGGCCTACGGCGGCGCGTACATCGTCATGGACTCGCAGTCCATCGGCGCCGACCTCACCTACGCCTGGCCCACCAACGAGATCGCCGTGATGGGCGCCGAGGGCGCGGCCAACGTCATCTTCCGCAAGCAGATCGCGGACGCCGAGGACCCCGAGGCCATGCGCGTGCGCATGGTCAAGGAGTACAAGGCCGAGCTGATGCACCCGTACTACGCGGCCGAGCGCGGCCTCGTCGACGACGTCATCGACCCCGCCGAGACCCGCGAGGTGCTCGTCAGCGCCCTCTCGATGCTCCGCAACAAGCACGCCGATCTGCCGTCCCGCAAGCACGGCAACCCGCCGCAGTAACCGCGAAGGAGATCTGCCACCCCATGACCAACGCCTCTGACACCCTGCTCCGCGTCGAGAAGGGCAACGCCGAGCCCGAGGAGCTGGCCGCGATCACCGCGATCCTGCTCGCCCGCGCCGCCGCCACGCCCGAGGAGACCACGGTCCGCCTGCCGCGCCAGGCCGGCTGGCGCCGCCTGGAGCGCACCCCGGGCTTCCGCGCCCCGCACAGCTGGCAGGGCTGAGCCCCGAGCTCCCGAAAGCCCCGAAGGCCCCGCACCCGTCCAGGGTGCGGGGCCTTCCGCGTGCCCCGTACGGAGCGCCGTACGGAGCGCCGTACGGAGCGCCGCCGACGTACCGCCGTGCGCGTAGGGCGGGCACCAGGGCAAGGCGAAGGCCCCCGCGTCCTGGACACAGGGGCCTGTCCGATGCGGCTGCGGCGCCGGTTCCTACCGCAGGCGCGCCATCAGGGCGTGCTCGACGAGCGTGATGAGCGCGCTCTTGGCGTCCGCGCGGTGGCGGGCGTCCGTGGTGATGATGGGGGCGTCCGGGCCGATCTGCAGGGCCTCGCGGACTTCCTCCGGCGTGTAGGGCTGGTGCCCGTCGAAGCCGTTGAGGGCGATGACGAAGGGCAGGCCGCTGTTCTCGAAGTAGTCGACGGCGGGGAAGCAGTCGGCGAGGCGGCGCGTGTCGACGAGCACGACGGCGCCGATGGCGCCGCGGACCAGGTCGTCCCACATGAACCAGAAACGGTCCTGGCCCGGGGTGCCGAAGAGGTACAGGATCAGGTCCTGGTCGAGCGTGATGCGGCCGAAGTCCATGGCGACCGTGGTGGTCGTCTTGTCACCGGTGTGGGTGAGGTCGTCGATGCCCGCGCTCGCGGACGTCATGACGGCTTCGGTGCGCAGCGGGTTGATCTCGGACACGGCTCCGACGAACGTGCCCGCCACCACGATCTTCGCGGAGGTGGTGGAGCGGGGAGCCGCTCCGCCGTTAGAGCTTGCGAAGTCCACTGAGCACCCTTTCGAGCAGTGTCACGTCCAGGTCGGCGACGAGGATGCGGGCGACACCAAGAGGAATGGAGAGGAGTGCCGAGATCTCCGCGACGGATTTGATCTCCTGGCACAGGCGGCAGATGCGCTGGTGCTCGGGCAACTGCCCTTGCAGACGCGCGGGATCCGCCGTGGTACTGACCAGCGCCTCGATGGCGAGCTGGTAGCGCGGCCGAGTACGGCCGCCGGTCATCGCGTACGGGCGCACCAGCGGGTTGTGGGCCTTCGGGGCCGGCTGCCGCGCGGCGCGCGGAGGCGGCTGCGGAGGCATCTGGGGCTGCTGGGGCTGGCCGTACTGCTGGTAGTGGTTCTGCTCCGGCACGGGCCGGCTTGGTGCGGAGGGGAAGTTGAAGCGGTTCTGGTCGTGCCCACCCTGCGGCTGCTGCGCGCCGCCATAAGGATGTCCTCCGGGTGTTGTCACGTCTCCTCCTCCGACTCCAAGAACGCAGTACTCCCTGTGGAACCGCGCCACCGCACCCTACGGTGCGATGGCGCGAAACGCACTGCCTGTTTGCTAGTTGAGAAGGCTTCCCTGCAGTTCGGCGCGCAGGTCCGGGGTCAGGACACTGCCCGCACGATCCACCAGAAGAGCCAGGTCTGGTTGACGGCGCCACCCTCGAAGATGCGGGAGGCACCGGCGGTCAGCGAGGTCAGTCCGGAGGCCACGGCCGCCAGCTGATCGGCGCGGTCGCGCGGAAATCCGTCGGACATCGCCAGAAGAAGGCCGTCGGCGGAGACCACCACCGTGTGCGACACCCCAGGGGTGTTGTCCACGAAGTTGGTGATCAACCAGTTCAGGTTCTGTGCCGCCTGGCTCATCGGGCTCACACTAACGCTCCTGGTCATAGCTGTTACTTGACTGCTCAGTACCCGCGCTGCGTCCCTGCTGGACACCTCGCCGCAGGTTGCTCAACCTGCCGCGGACGTCCTCCGGAGCGCGGGAGACCTGGGGGCCGCCCTGCGGGGTCGTCTCCGCTGCGCCCTCGACCAGGTTGGCCTTGGGCACGCGCCGAGGGAGACCGGACGGGGTGACCCCGCCCGCCTTCGGCTCACGGAGTTTGGCGGCCTGCTGCCAGCGCTCGTCGTTGCCCGAGCGCCACGCCGTGCCACCGTCCTGGTCCTGCTCCTGCGCCGCGGCCTGCCGCTGACGCTGCGGTCGCTGCTCGAAGAGGGACCCGGAGGACTCCGCTTCCTGCTGTGCCGGCTGCCACTGCTGCTGGCTGCCGCGTCGCGGCAGGCCCGCTCCGGTCATGGTGTGACCGGTGTCGGCAGCGGCGCCCGGACGGTCGAAGCCTACGCGCTCCGCGGCCGGTTCGGGGACGGCCTGGGATTCCGATTCAGTCCCGTAATCCTGCTGGTAGGCAGCCGGATACGTGTTCTGTTCGGGCCACTCGGCCTGCCCCGACTGGGCTTCGTACCCGCCGTCGTAGCCCTGAGTGCTCGACTGCTGGTCCGGGTAGCCGTCTTCCGTATAGGCGTAGTCCTGCTGCGGGTACGCCTCGTACCCCTGCTCCGAGCGCTGTCCGTCGTACGCGGGTTCGTAACCCTGCTCGGACTGCTGCTCGTAGCCCTGGTACGGCTGGTAGCCGTGCTCAGGCTGAGGTTCCGGATAATCCTGGCCGCCCTGGTCGCCCTGGCCGGCGTAACCCTGCTGATCCTGCGGGAAGCCGACCTGGGCCTCCAGCGCCGCGCGGCGCTCCTCGCGGCCGAGGGAACGGCCGACCGGGTCCAGACCGGGCCCGTCGCCGCCCTGCTCGTAGCGCGAGTCGTCGAACCCGAGCTCCGCCGCCGTGCGCATCGGGGCGGCCTGCTGGGTCTTCTGCTCCGGAATGATCTGGGAGACCGTGAAGTCGTCGTCCGGGATGCCCTCACCACCGCCACCGTGCGTGATGGCGTCGGGAAGCATGATCAGCGACGTGGTGCCGGCCGCCTCGCCCGAGGGGCGCAGCTGGACGCGGATGCTGTGGCGGTCCGCCAGCCGGCCGACCACGAACAGACCCATGCGCTGCGAGATCGCGGCGTCCACGGTCGGCGGGTTGGCGAGCTTGTGGTTGATGTCCGCGAAGTCCTCGGCGGTGAGGCCGATGCCCTTGTCGTGGATCTCGACCATCACGCGGCCGTCGGGCAGACGCGTGGCGTTGACACGCACCTTGGTCTGCGGGGAGGAGAACGTGGTGGCGTTCTCCAGCAGCTCGGCGAGCAGGTGCACGAGGTCGGTCACGGCCTGGCCGTGGATCTCGGCCTCGGAGACGCCGGAGAGCTCGATGCGCTCGTACTGCTCCACCTCGGAGGAGGCGGCGCGGAGCACGTCCACGAGGGGCACGGGCTGGTCCCAGCGGCGGCCCGGCTCCTCACCCGCGAGGATGAGGAGGTTCTCGCCGTTGCGGCGCATACGGGTGGCCAGGTGGTCCAGGCGGAAGAGGTTCTCCAGCTGGTCCGGGTCGGCCTCGTTGTTCTCCAGGTCGGTGATGAGGGTCAGCTGGCCCTCGATCAGCGACTGGTTGCGCATGGAGAGGTTCGTGAAGATCGCGTTGACGTTCCCTCGCAGGAGCGCCTGCTCGGCGGCGAGCCGGACCGCTTCCCGGTGGACCTGGTCGAACGCGCGGGCGACCTCGCCGATCTCGTCCTGGGAGTCGATCGGGATCGGGTGGACACGGGTGTCGACCTTGCCCGGGTCGGTGCGCGAGAGCTGGTCGACGAGCGACGGCAGGCGCTGCTCGGCGATGTCGAAGGCGGCGGACCGCAGACGGCTCATCGCACGGCCCATCTGGCGGGCCATCATGCCGGCCAGGATGAAGGCGGCGAGCAGGGCCACGACCACGATGGCGCCGTTGGTGATGGCGTCGGTGCGGGCGTCGTCGGAGACCGCGACGGCGTCGTTGACGGCCTTCTCGAGGAGTTCCTTCTCGATCTCGTCGTAGCCGTCGAACTTCGCGGTGGCGGCGTACTGCCAGGCCGTCGGCGTCGTGCCGCCCTCGATGACCTTCTTCTTGGGGTCGCCGCTGGCGATCGCCTCGGTCATGCCGGTGAGGATCGACTTGTTGATCGGCGAGACGGGCGGGGACTTGAAGGGGGTGCCGGCCTGCTCGGCGGCGCCCTTGGCCTCGGCGAGCTTGGCGGCGCCCTCTTCGGCCTTCTTGCCCATGACCGTCTTCAGACGGGTCACGTCCTCCTCGGTACCCGCCGCGACGTACTCGCCGATGGCGATTTCCTCGAGGTAGGCGTAGGAGGAGAAGGCGACGAGCTGGGCCTTGCGGGTGTTCTCGTCGGCGCTCGGGCGCACCAGGAGGTGCGTGCCGACGGAGCGCTGCAGCGAGTTCGCCGCCTTGGCGAGCTGGATCGCGTAGACCATGCGGCCGTACGAGGTCACGTTGCCGGTGCCGAGACCGAGCTCGTTGGCGAACTGCATGAGGTAGTGCTGGACCGTTACGTAGCCCTCTTCGGTCGGGATGGGACCGAAGGAGGCGGGCGGGTTCTTCTTGGGACTCTCGATCCCGGCCTGGTACGCGGTCTGGCGGACGTCCGTCAGCTTGGGCTCCTCCGTGCGGAAGAGCTCCAGACGCCGTTCCATGCCCTGGTTCTTGGGCATGTCCTGGACGACCTTGTCGAACTTCTCCTTCGCGGCGGTGGTCGCCGCGTAGGCCTTGTTGACCTTGTCGTCCTTGGTCAGGCCGTTCAGGAGGGGCTCGGCCGTGAGGTCACGCTCGTTGAGCAGTGCCTGGCTGTATTCCGAGGCCGCCTGGACGACCCGGGCTATCTGCTCGGCGTCCTGGGCCTCGTTCCACGTGTCGATGGAGCCCTTCACCTGGAAGCCGCCCATGACCAGGCCCACGAGGGCCGGCACGAGCAGGATCGCGTTCAGGCGGGTCGGCACGCGCCAGTTGCGGGGAGAGAACCGGCTGGTGCTCCCACTCTTCACAGGCGGTTCCACGGGCACGTCGGCGGGCGACGCGGCCGCTCGCGGCGGGGTGAAGTTGCCGCGCGCGGGTTCATCCGCGGGGCTTGCGTTGCTTCGCCTCACTCGACCAACAACCTCTCGGCGGTGCTACTAGCTAGTTCGTTGAATTCCAGCACGGTTGACGGCCCTGTTCCAAACAGTTGAAATCCGCCGTTCCTAGAGACTTATGCCTCACATAAATCGGACATAAAGAGCGTCCCGCTGCAAAAACCGGGGCGGTTGTGAGCACAGCGGTACCGACCGAACGCAACCCGTTGCCAACTGGCTTCAATTCTCTGTCGAAACGTTATGAACGACAGGGGCGGGCCGTGTCATACGACACAGCCCGCCCCTCCCGTGCGGCAGTTGGAGCCGCTCCGCTACTTGAGCCGCGCCATCAGGGCGTGCTCGACGAGCGTGATGAGCGCGCTCTTGGCATCCGCGCGGTGGCGGGCGTCCGTGGTGATGATGGGAGCGCCCGGACCGATCTGCAGCGCCTCGCGGACTTCCTCCGGCGTGTAGGGCTGGTGTCCCTCGAAGCCGTTGAGCGCCACGACGAAGGGCAGGCCGCTGTTCTCGAAGTAGTCGACGGCGGGGAAGCAGTCGGCGAGGCGGCGCGTGTCGACGAGCACGATCGCACCGATGGCGCCGCGGACCAGGTCGTCCCACATGAACCAGAAGCGGTCCTGGCCCGGCGTACCGAAGAGGTACAGGATCAGGTCCTGGTCCAGCGTGATGCGGCCGAAGTCCATGGCGACCGTGGTGGTCGTCTTGTCACCGGTGTGCGTGAGGTCGTCGATACCGGCCGAGGCGCTGGTCATGACGGCTTCGGTGCGCAGCGGGTTGATCTCGGACACGGCTCCGACGAACGTGGTCTTGCCCACGCCGAAGCCGCCCGCCACCACGATCTTCGCGCAGCGTTACATCCGGCGTGCCGCCGGCCTCTCCATTGCCCGGCTGGTGGATGGCCACCATGCCGGCCTCCGCCAGGTCGGCGACGAGGATGCGTGCCACGCCGAGCGGCATGGAAAGCAGTGCGGAGACCTCGGCGACCGACTTGACCTCGCGGCACAGGGTGCAGATGCGCTGGTGCTCCGGGAGCAGGCCGGACAGGTGCATCGGATCGGCGGTGGTGCTGACCAGCGCCTCGATGGCGAGCTGGTAGCGGGGCCGGGTCCGGCCGCCGGTCATCGCGTAGGGACGCACCAGCGGCTGATCGCCTTCCGAGTACGAGTCTCCGTACGCATCGGGGTAGGCGGGGGGCGGGGTCATTGATCCTCCGGGCTGGACAGCAGTGGTCAGCGTGCCGTCTGACGGGGCGGCCGGTGGGGGGAACGGTATGACGGCCTGGCGGTGGTACTGGATTCCGGGGCGTGGGCCCCGGTCTCCCGGCCGGTAGTACCGTCCGGCCGGGAGCTGGGAAGTCAGCCGAGCAGGCTTCCCTGCAGTTCGGCGCGCAGGTCCGGGGTCAGGACACTGCCCGCGCGATCCACCAGAAGAGCCATCTCGTAGCCCACGAGGCCGATGTCGCACTCCGGGTGCGCCAGTACGGCCAGCGAGGATCCGTCCGAGACGGACATGAGGAAGAGGAATCCCCGGTCCATCTCGACCACGGTCTGGTTGACGGCGCCACCCTCGAAGATGCGGGAGGCACCGGCGGTCAGCGAGGTCAGTCCGGAGGCCACGGGCTCATCGAACTCAACTATCGCTCCTGCTGGTAAGTGGGGTCGATGTGGTAACTGCCGGTCGTCTGGCTGTTGTTGCCAGCCTGACGGCCCTGCTGGATACCGCGTCGGAGGTTGGTCAGACGGCCGCGGACGTCGTCCGGCGCCCGCGAGACCTGCGGACCGGCCTGTGCGTCGGCCTGCTGCTGCGCGGTGCCGGCCACGAGGTTCGCCCGCGGGACCCGGCGGGGCAGCCCCGACGTCGTGATGCCGCCGGCGGCGGGCTGGCGCACGCGCTCGGCCTGCCGCATCAGCTCGTCGTTCGGCGAGGACTTCCAGCTGACGGTCGGCATGGCGCCGGTCGTCGCCGCGGCGGGCTCGGCCGCCTGCTCCTGGCCGCGCTGCGGCAGCTGCTGCTGCGGGGCCGGGGCCGCCTGAGCGGACTGCTGCGGCTGCTGGGGTACGGCCGGGACCTGCGCGGGGGGCTGCTGCCCCTCCTCGCGGAACCAGTTCGACTCCAGGGTGTCGAAGATCGGGCTGCGGGCGTCGCCCGAGCTCTGGGCCGGCGGCAGCGCCTCGGGCCGGTGGCCCTGCGGGAGCCGCGGAGCCTCGGGCCGCGCGGGCGGTACGGGTGCGTACTCGCCGCCCGGCTGCGGAGCCTGCGGCTGCATGTGCTGCGGCTGAGGCTGCTGCGGGGCCTGCGGCTGGCGGGCGAACCCGCCGACGCCGGGGCCGCCGGGACGCTGGGGCTGGTAGCCCGGGCGCTCGAACTGGCCGGTGGCGGACGGGTCGATGGGGCCCCGTACGTCCGGACGCTCGAACTGACCGGTGGTGCTGCCCACGCCGTCGCCCTGGGGCATCGGCGCGTTGAAGTCGGGGCGCGCGAACTCGGCCGTCGAGCCGGGGCCCGAGAGCTCGTCGTGGCCACGGGCCTGGTCCGAACCCCAGCTGGTGGTCTGCGGGCCGGGCAGCTCCGGACGGGCGCCGGCGCCACCGCGCGGCGGCAGCTGCGGCCGGGGACCGCCCGGGGCCGCGGGACCGTTCGGCTGCTGCGGGGGCTGCTGCTGAGCCTGCTGCGGCTGGGGCTGCTGCGGACGCTCGAAGCCGTTGCCCTGCGGGAACCCGGGCTGGCCGGACGCGGGACGGGACTGCGGGCCGCCGCCGAAGCCGACGCTGGGGACCGGACCGCGGGTCGGCAGCGGGCCGCCGGCGCCGAAGGCGCCCTGACCCTGGCCCGCGGTGGTCGGACCGCCCTGCTGCGGACGGGCACCGGGAGCACCGGGGCCGCCCTGGGGCCGTCCGCCCTGCGGACGCTGCTGACCGGGGGCGCCGTCGCGTCCCGGCAGGGCGGCGCGCTGGCCACCCCCCGCGACCTGACCGCGCTGCGGGGCAGCGCCCACGGGGGGGCGTCCGCCCGGACCGGGCACCGAGGCCTGGGCACCGGGAGCGCCCTGGGCACCGCCCGGGCCGCCCTGCCCCGGCGTCGGGCCCGGCTTCTTGCCGCCCTGGGCGACGTCCACCGGCAGCATGACGAGGGCCGTCGTACCACCCGAGTCGGAGGGGCGCAGCTGGATGCGGATGCCGTGTCGCAGGGACAGGCGGCCGACCACGAACAGACCCATGCGGCGGGAGACGGAGACGTCCACGGTGGGCGGCGACGCGAGCCGCTCGTTGATCGCGGCGAGGTCCTCGGGGGAGAGACCGATGCCGGTGTCGTGGATCTCGACGAGCACACGGCCGTCGGGCAGCGCGTGACCGGTGACCTTGACCTTCGTCTGCGGGGAGGAGAACGAGGTGGCGTTCTCCAGCAGCTCGGCGAGCACGTGCACGAGGTCGTTGACGACGCGGCCGGCGACGTCGGTGCCGGGCACCGAGGCCAGCTCGACGCGCTCGTACTGCTCCACCTCGGACGCGGCGGCGCGGAGCACGTCGACCAGCGGGACGGGGCGGGTCCACCGGCGGCCCGGCTCCTCGCCCGCGAGGACGAGGAGGTTTTCGCCGTTACGGCGCATGCGGGTCGCGAGGTGGTCGAGCTTGAAGAGGGAGGAGAGCTGGTCCGGGTCGGCCTCGCGCGACTCCAGTTCGGAGATGAGCGAGAGCTGACGCTGGATGAGGCCCTGCGAGCGGCGCGAGAGGTTGGTGAACATCGCGTTGACGTTGCCTCGCAGGAGGGCCTGCTCGGCGGCGAGGCGGACCGCCTCGCGGTGCACGTCGTCGAACGCCGCGGCCACCTGGCCGATCTCGTCGCGGGTGTGCACACCGACCGACTCCACGGACGTGTCGACGTCCTGCGGGTCGGACTCGGACAGCTGCTTGACGAGCTCGGGCAGGCGGTCCTGGGCGACGCGCGTCGCGGTGTCCTGCAGGCGGCGCAGCGAGCGGATCATGGACCGGGCCATGACGAAGGCGCCGACGAGGGAGACGCCGAGGACGAGGAGGATCAGCGCACCGTTGATGATGGCGTCCTGCTGGGCCTCGTTCTTCAGCTCGCGGGCCTTCTGCTCCATCTCCTCGAGCAGGGTCAGCTCGATGACCTTCATCGCCTGGAGCTTGGTGCCGTCCGCGTCGTACCAGTCCAGCCAGGACCGGTTCTTCTCGCGGAGGAAGGCGTCCTGGCTGGCCAGCACGCGGCGTGCGTAGTGGTCGGCGCTGGAGATCTCGGAGTTGCTGTCGCCCAGACCCGCGAGGAGTTCCTCGGTGCGGCCCTGGTAGACGAGCTCGAAGGTGGTCTTCGCCTGCTGCTCGCCCTTCTGCGCGGAGAGGGCGTAGAGCCGGTCGTTCTCCTGCAGCTTGCCCTGCTTCTCGTTGGTGTCGGGAAGCGAGGCGGCGATGATCGCGCGCTGGATGGAGGCGTATTCCTTGGCGGCGGAGAACGCGGCCAGGGCACGCGTACGCTTGATCATCTCCGGGTTGGAGGTGGCCTGCGCCATGTCCTGGGAGAGCGAGAGCAGCGAGACGATCATCGCGTTGTACTCGCTGACGGTCTGCTGGGCGCCGGTGGAGTACGCCTTGATGCGGATCGTCTCGATGTTCGTGAGCTGACGGCCGATCTGCAGCACGTTGTTGCGGATCGACTTGAGGGTGTCGTCCTTCTTGCCCGTGCTGTCGACGCGGTCGGTCGCGGCGTTGAAGGCCTTGGCGGCGATGTCGGTCTGCGCGCGGGCACTGTCGACCTGGCTGTTGCTCTTGCCCCCGGAGAGCGAGAGCGGACCTGCGGAGAGGTCGCGCTCCTCCTGGAGCATGGCGGCCAGGTTGGTGGCCTGTCGCGTCATCGTCGTCAGCAGCTGCATGTGCTCGAGCTGCGCGATGTCGTTGAGCGAGTCGTTGATGCGGAAGCCACCGAGCGTGGTGGCGGCGACGACCGGCAGGGTCAGCAGCGACACCAGTCGCGTGCTGATGCGCCAGTTCTGCATGGCGAGGCGGGATCCGGGCCCACTGGGGGCCTTCGGTATCGCCACGTCCTGCTCAGCCGACCCGGCCGCCTTGTCCTTGGACTTGGCCTTCAGGCTCTTCGCGCGGCCCTTCGCCTTCACCGCGGCGGAGGCGTCGGGGCCTGCGCCTTCGACAGCCGGCCCGCGGTTCTGGGCGTGCTGGGGCGAGGAGCCACGGTCGGTCCCGCCGCGCGGCTCCTGCTCCGCCGCAGCGCTGCCATCCCTCTTGAATCGTCCCTGCACTAGCGTCGCAACCTCTGGACCAGGCGTCCCGCCGGGCGACCGGCGGAACGGTGTCGAGTCGTGGGGCACTTTCGGCCCCATGGTGGTCGTCGGTGACCGGCGCGTCTCCCTTTCTTTCCGCCGCACGGCGCTGAGTCGCGCCACCTGCGCGCCGGACTGAGTCCCGCGGCGGTCCCGCGAATTCCAGCACAGTGGCGGATCTCCAACAAGGTGCGCGTGTTCCCCCGGAGAGTCGGTCACGGCTTGTGACTGACGCATTACGCGATGTGCGACCGCATTCGGTTGAAATCGGACTTACGCCATCCAAACAACACGGCTGGCAAGGTGTCCCAGTCGCGATGATCAGGAGCGGAATGACGCATTCAGTGGCGCAATGTCCGTTTCGGTGGGTCTGGTTGACCGTCCGTTATGGCGGAAATGTCGGGTCACGGGTGAGCAAACTCACATAGCCATGGCCATTACTTCCTGGTTCGGCAGGGGATTCAGATGTTTAGCCTTGCCCCTTAAAGGGTTGGCGCCAGGGCTGGTGCGGGCGCCGGCCGACATCCACAGACCGAACCGAGGACCCCGAACTCCGATGAAGACGACGACGATGTTCCGCAACATAGCCAACCCCCGCCGCACCACCCTCGCGCACCTCAAGGACGCCGAGGAGCTGCAGGCGGCCCCGGCCACCCCGGAGCACGCCGTCGAGCTGCCGACGCAGACCGCCAACCCCCGGCGCACGGTCCTGATGGACGCGCCGGTCGCCGCCGCCGCGCAGTAAGCCGTCCCGCACGGAACGTGAAGCGCCGCCGCCCGCCGCGTTAGCCTGGGGAACGCAGACTCCAGCCAGCGGAAACAGAGGGGCAGACGCAACACGTGCGCATCGCCAGGTTCTCGATCGACGGCAATGTCGCGTTCGGCGCGGTCGAGGGCGACGCCGCCCCCGGCAACGAAGCGTCGCTCGTGCTCGACATCATCAAGGGCATCCCGTTCGCGGACTTCGAGCTCTCCGGTACGAAGGTCCCGCTGAGCAAGGTCCGGCTGCTGCCGCCCGTGCTCCCGAACAAGGTCGTGGCCATCGGCCGCAACTACGCGGAGCACGCGGCGGAGCTCGGAAACGAGGTCCCGGACGCCCCGATCACCTTCTTCAAGCCCTCCACCTCCGTGGTCGGCCCGGGTGACCCGATCACCTACCCCTCCTTCTCCCAGGACCTCCACCACGAGGCGGAGCTCGCCGTGGTCATCGGCCGCATGTGCCGCGAGGTCCCCAAGGAACGCGTCAAGGACGTCATCCTCGGCTACACCTGCGCCAACGACGTCACGGCGCGCGACGTCCAGCAGCGGGAGAAGCAGTGGGCCCGGGCCAAGGGCTTCGACAGTTCCTGCCCCCTCGGCCCCTGGATCGAGACCGACCTGGACCCCACGGACCTGACCATCCAGTGCACGGTCAACGGCCAGCAGCGCCAGCTGGGCCGCACCAGTGACATGGTCCGCTCCATCGAGGACCTGATCGTCCACATCACCGAGGCCATGACGCTGCTCCCCGGCGACGTCATCCTCACGGGGACCCCGGCCGGAGTCGGCCCCCTCAACGTCGGCGACGAGGTCGCCGTCACCATCGAAGGCATCGGCACTCTCACCAACAAGGTGATCAAGCGTGGTTAACGGACCCGTCCGCGTACGTTTCTGTCCCTCCCCGACCGGCAACCCCCACGTGGGCCTGGTCCGCACCGCCCTGTTCAACTGGGCGTTCGCGCGCCACCACGGCGGTACGTTCGTCTTCCGCATCGAGGACACCGACGCGGCCCGTGACTCCGAGGAGTCCTACGAGCAGCTGCTCGACTCGCTGCGGTGGCTCGGCTTCACCTGGGACGAGGGCCCCGAGGTCGGCGGCCCGCACGCCCCGTACCGCCAGTCCGAGCGCATGGACATCTACAAGGACGTCGCGCAGAAGCTCCTCGACGGCGGCTACGCCTACCACTGCTACTGCAGCACCGAGGAGCTCGACGCGCGCCGTGCCGCCGCCCGCGCCGCCGGCAAGCCCTCCGGCTACGACGGCCACTGCCGCGAGCTCACCACCGTGCAGATCGAGGCCTACCAGGGCGAGCACCGGCCCGCGATCGTCCGCTTCCGGATGCCCGACGAGCCCATCACCTTCACCGACCTGGTGCGCGGCGAGCTGACCTTCACCCCCGACAACGTGCCGGACTTCGGCATCGTCCGGGCCAACGGCGCCCCGCTCTACACCCTGGTCAACCCGGTGGACGACGCGCTGATGGAGATCACGCACGTGCTCCGCGGCGAGGACCTCCTCTCGTCGACCCCGCGCCAGATCGCCCTGTACAGGGCGCTGATCGAGCTGGGCGTCGCCAAGGGCACCCCCGCCTTCGGTCACCTGCCGTACGTGATGGGCGAGGGCAACAAGAAGCTCTCCAAGCGCGACCCCGAGGCCTCGCTCAACCTGTACCGCGAGCGCGGCTTCCTCCCCGAGGGCCTGCTGAACTACCTCTCGCTCCTCGGCTGGTCCTTCTCCAAGGACCAGGACGTCTTCTCGATCGAGGAGATGGTCCAGAAGTTCGACATCGACGGCGTGAACGCCAACCCGGCGCGCTTCGACCTGAAGAAGGCCGAGTCGATCAACGGCGACCACATCCGCCTGCTCGACCCGAAGGTCTTCGCGGACCGCTGCGCCCCGTGGCTGCGGGCCCCGCACGCCAACTGGGCGCCCGAGGACTTCGACACCGAGGCCTGGGAGCGCATCGCGCCGTACGCCCAGACCCGCGTGGGCGTCCTGTCGGAGATCACCGCCAACGTCGACTTCCTGTTCCGCAAGGAGCCCGTCGAGGACCAGGCCTCCTGGGACAAGGCGATGAAGGGCGAGCCGGCGGCCCTGCTGACCACCGCCCGCGAGAAGCTGGCCGACGCCGACTGGTCGGACCCCGAGTCCCTCAAGCAGGCCGTCCTGACCGCCGGCGAGGCCCACGGCCTCAAGCTCGGCAAGGCCCAGGCCCCGGTGCGCGTCGCCGTCACCGGCCGCACGGTCGGCCTGCCGCTCTTCGAGTCCCTGGAGATCCTGGGCAAGGAGCGCTCGCTGGCCCGCATCGACGCCGCCCTGGCCAAGCTGGCCGGCTAGTCCGGCCCGCACCACCCGTACGTCCCGCAGGGGGCGGCGCCCGGACCCCGGGCGCCGCCCCCTGCGGCGTTGTCGGCGGTGCCCCCTAGGCTCCGGCGGAACCGATCACCCGTTGCGTTCCCGGAGGCTGCGCCGTGCCGATGACCCCGCCCGACTACGCCTGGCACTTCACGCCGGGTTCCGCGTTCGCCCACCGGGACGGCGAAACGGGGACCCTCGCCCCCGTCGTCATCGGCGAGGTGACGTTGCCCACGGGCCGGGTCGTGGCCTGCGACCCCTTCATCTGCCTGGGGGAGGGAGAGGCCGAGCCGTTCACCGTCGCGGTGGAACCGGGCCGGTACCGGGCCGAGGCCGCGGTCGCCACCCTGGCGCGCGCCGGCTCCGCGCCGGATCCCCACCCGCACACCAGGATCGCCGCGGCGCGCCTGGTGATCCGGGACACCCCCTCGGTCGGCTGGGAGATGGCGGTGGTCGCGGGCCAGGACCCCTCCGCACTGGGTGAGGGCGAGTTCTTCGGCTACGGCGTCGACGCGGGCACCGGCTGCTTCCACGACGCCGCGGCCCACGAGTCGTTCCCCGGCGCCGAGGACGACGACGGGCCGCTGTGGTCGGCTCTGGACGCCGTCGTGGAGGGACCGCAGGTCTTCCTGGCCCGGGGGGAGGACGGTCACACCCTCGCCGGTTTCACCTCCGGATGGGGCGACGGCTGCTACCCGACCTGGATCGGGCGCGACTCCGAGGGGCGGGTCACCTGTTTCGTGACGGACTTCCTCGTCGTGCCCACCGAGCGGGTGCCCGCGGCGTAGGCTCGGGCGTATGCCGATCCGCGCCGTGCTGTGGGACATCGACGACACCCTCTTCGACTACACGGGGGCCGACGCGGCCGGACTCGCGGCGCAACTGGAGGCCGTCCGGCTCGCGGAGCGCTACGGCACCCCCGCGCAGGCCCTCGCGCGCTGGCGGGAGATCACCGACCGCCACTGGGCGCGCTTCGCCGCGGGGGTGGGCACCTTCCAGGGGCAGCGGCAGGAGCGGGTACGGGAGTTCCTCGACGAGCCCCGCATGACCGCAGCCGAGGCCGACGCCTGGTTCGACAGTTACGTCGAGCACTACAAGGCCGCCTGGGTCGTCTTCCCCGACGTGGTGCCGGCGCTCGACGCCCTCGCGGCCGACTACCGGCACGGGGTGCTCTCCAACTCCTCCACCGCCAACCAGGACCCCAAACTGCGTCACCTCGGGCTGCGCGAGCGCTTCGAGGTGCTGGTCTGCGCCGTGGAACTCGGCGTCAGCAAGCCCGAGGCGCAGGCGTTCCTCGCCGCGTGCGAGGCGCTCGGACTGCCGCCCGAGGAGGTGGCGTACGTCGGGGACCAGCCCGAGATCGACGCGCGCGGCGCGCGCGACGCGGGACTGCTGGCCGTCTGGATCGACCGGGACGGCCGCCGCGGGTCCGGCCCCGAGGGGGCGCACCGGATCGAAGGCCTTGACCGACTGCCGGAGCTGCTGGCACGGGATACCCGTTTTGGAGCACGGTCAGGCATCCGGTAATGTTCTTTCTGCGCCGCCGGAGCGGGCCGAAAGGCCGGACGGAGGCGCCAATCGAAAGAAAGTCCCCCAGGGGCTTGACTTTCGGTGGGGTATAGTGTAATTGGCAACACGAGGGTTTCTGGTTCCCTTATTCTAGGTTCGAGTCCTGGTACCCCAGCGCAGTGCAGCAGTAACGCAGTGCTTTGCCCCCGTTGTGTAGCGGCCTAGCACGCCGCCCTCTCAAGGCGGTAGCGCCGGTTCGAATCCGGTCGGGGGTACAGATCCTTCCCGCAAGATCTCCATTGGGTAGCTCCCGGACGTCTTGATGCAGGATCGCTAGGGCCCCCGTTGTGTAGCGGCCTAGCACGCCGCCCTCTCAAGGCGGTAGCGCCGGTTCGAATCCGGTCGGGGGTACTGGTCTGGTATAGACCACATTGGGCTATGGTGTAATTGGCAACACGAAGGTTTCTGGTTCCTTTGTTCTAGGTTCGAGTCCTGGTAGCCCAGCGCAGTACGAGCAAGCCCCCGTTGTGTAGCGGCCTAGCACGCCGCCCTCTCAAGGCGGTAGCGCCGGTTCGAATCCGGTCGGGGGTACGCATGGAAGAGGCCCTCCGCGTTCATCGCGGAGGGCCTCTTCGCTGTGCGCCGACGGCCGTGCCGACGCGGACGCGAGTGATGTAAGTACGGGCCCGGAGGCGCGTGTTCGGACGTGTGCGGCGTCGAACGCGCCCCCGGACCCGGGGGTGAACGGATGGGGTCGGGCGTCAGCCGGAGCGGCGCAGCGCCTCCGTGAGCCGGGCGGCCGCGTCGATGACGGCCTGGGCGTGCATCCGGCCCGGGTGGCGGGTCAGCCGCTCGATGGGCCCGGAGACCGACACGGAGGCCACCACGCGGTTCGACGGCCCGCGCACCGGCGCCGAGACGGACGCCACGCCGGGCTCCCGCTCGCCGATCGACTGCGCCCAGCCGCGGCGCCGTACGCCCGAGAGCGCCGTCGCCGTGAAGCGCGCGCCCTGCAGGCCCCGGTGGAGCCGCTCGGGCTCCTCCCAGGCCATCAGGATCTGCGCGGCCGAACCGGCCTTCATCGGCAGGGTCGAGCCCACCGGGACGGTGTCCCGAAGGCCGGACAGCCGCTCCGCGGCCGCCACGCAGATGCGCATGTCTCCCTGACGGCGGTAGAGCTGCGCGCTCTCGCCCGTCACGTCACGGAGGTGGGTGAGTACCGGTCCCGCCGTGGCCAGCAGACGGTCCTCGCCGGCCGCGGCGGCGAGCTCCGCCAGCCGCGGACCGAGGATGAACCGGCCCTGCATGTCCCTCGCCACCATCCGGTGGTGTTCCAGTGCCACGGCAAGGCGATGTGCCGTGGGTCGTGCGAGCCCTGTCGCCGCGACCAGCCCGGCGAGGGTGGCCGGACCGGACTCCAGTGCGCTCAATACCAGAGCTGCCTTGTCGAGAACGCCGACGCCGCTAGAGTTGTCCATGAAACGATATTCGCGTCTCACACTGTGAAACGCAAGTTCAATTTTTCCAAGAACCAGCGAGTCTGTATGTGCGGGTCCACGAACCACTGGGTCCGAGCCGTCGTCCGGGACGTGGGGTACGGGCGTCTGGCGCACGAATCTCTATGAAGCGCCGGCACAACCCGCCGGCCGGAGGGAAAGCGATGGGTAGGACACTCGCGGAGAAGGTCTGGGACGACCATGTCGTCCGGCGCGCCGAAGGCGAGCCCGACCTCCTCTTCATCGATCTGCACCTGCTGCACGAGGTGACCAGCCCGCAGGCCTTCGAGGGTCTGCGCCAGGCCGGCCGCAAGGTCCGACGCCTCGACCTCACCATCGCGACCGAGGACCACAACACCCCCACCATCGACATCGACAAGCCGATCGCGGACCCGGTCTCCCGGGCCCAGCTGGAGACGCTGCGCAAGAACTGCGCCGAGTTCGGTGTGCGCCTGCACCCGCTGGGCGACGTCGAGCAGGGCGTCGTCCACGTCGTGGGACCCCAGCTCGGCCTGACCCAGCCCGGCACCACCGTGGTCTGCGGCGACTCGCACACCTCCACGCACGGCGCCTTCGGCGCGCTGGCCTTCGGCATCGGCACCAGCCAGGTCGAGCACGTGCTGGCCACCCAGACCCTGCCGCTGGCCCGCCCGAAGACGATGGCGATCACCGTTACCGGCGAGCTGGCGGACGGGGTGACCGCGAAGGACCTGATCCTGGCGATCATCGCCAAGATCGGCACCGGTGGCGGCCAGGGCTACATCCTGGAGTACCGCGGCGAGGCCGTGGAGCGGCTCTCGATGGAAGCCCGCATGACCATCTGCAACATGTCGATCGAGGCCGGCGCCCGGGCGGGCATGATCGCCCCCGACCAGACCACCTTCGACTACCTCCAGGGCCGTGACCACGCCCCCGTGGGCGAGGACTGGGACGCGGCCGTCGCGTACTGGAAGACCCTGCGCACCGACGACGACGCCGTCTTCGACGCGGAGGTCGTCATCGACGGCGCCGCGCTGTCGCCGTTCGTCACCTGGGGCACCAACCCGGGCCAGGGCGCCCCGCTGTCGGCGAACGTCCCCGACCCGGCTTCGTACGAGGACGCTTCGGAGCGCCTCGCGGCCGAAAAGGCCCTGGAGTACATGGGGTTGACCGCCGGGCAGCCGCTGCGCGACATCAAGGTCGACACCGTCTTCGTAGGTTCCTGCACCAACGGCCGCATCGAGGACCTGCGCGCCGTCGCCGGGATCATCGAGGGCCGCAAAGTCGCCGACGGCGTACGGATGCTGGTCGTCCCGGGCTCGGTCCGCGTCGCCCTCCAGGCCGTGGAAGAGGGCCTGGACACGGTCTTCAAGGAGGCCGGCGCCGAATGGCGGCACGCGGGCTGTTCGATGTGTCTGGGCATGAACCCCGACCAACTGGCGCCCGGTGAACGCTCCGCGTCCACCTCCAACCGCAACTTCGAGGGCCGGCAGGGCAAGGGCGGGCGCACCCACCTGGTCTCCCCGCAGGTGGCCGCCGCCACCGCGGTGCTGGGCCATCTGGCCTCGCCCGCCGACCTGTCCGCCGCCGACGCGACCGCCGGAGTCTGAACCATGGAAGCCTTCACCGTCCACACCGGCCGGGCCGTTCCGCTGCGCCGCAGCAACGTCGACACCGACCAGATCATCCCGGCCCACTGGCTCAAGAAGATCACCCGCGACGGGTTCGAGGACGGGCTCTTCGAGGCCTGGCGCAAGGACCCGGAGTTCATCACGAACCGCCCCGAGCGCGCCGGCGCGACGGTGCTCGTCGCCGGCCCCGACTTCGGCACCGGCTCCTCGCGCGAACACGCCGTCTGGGCCCTGCAGAACTTCGGCTTCAAGACGGTCATCTCCTCCCGCTTCGCCGACATCTTCCGCGGGAACTCGCTGAAGAACGGCCTGCTGACCGTCGTGCTCCCGCAGGAGACCGTCGAGCAGCTGTGGAAGCTGACCGAGGCCGACCCCACCGCCGAGATCACGGTCGACCTGGTCGACCGCCAGGTGCGCGCGGAAGGCGTCGTGGCCGAGTTCGAACTCGACGACAACGCCCGCTGGCGTCTGCTGGAAGGCCTGGACGACATCTCGCTCACCCTTCAGAACGAAGCGGACATCGCCACCTACGAAAGCGCCCGTCCGGCCTTCAAGCCGCGCACGATTCGGGCCTGATTCCTGCCTGATCAGCGCTTATTCACCCTCGGGTGATCACATCGACAACACTGTGCCCCCCGCCCTCCGGCGGGGGGCACAGCCGTTTGTTGAGGCCCCGTGAGGCGACAACTCGCCCCAGATGGCACAATCTGTGCATGGAACGCGACAGTCAACTCGAGCTCTACGAACTCGTCGCGGACCGGCTGAAAGAAGCACACACACGGGTGCGCTCACTGCAAGTCCCGGAGGGCGTAAGGATGGCGCTGTCCCGGAAGCTGTTGGTCGTCACGGCCGCGGCGAAGCATGATCTCGCCGATGCGGCAAGGCGCCTGGACAGGTTGATGAAGGACCTCGACGAGGGTCGATTCCCTGAAGGCGACTGATGCGAAGGAACTCCGTAACCGCCTCCGGCGTTGCGGCACTAGGGTGATTAGCCCGTTTCGTGTTTGATTTGCGGTATATATCCGCCTAACGTGCGAAATAAGCTTGAACACATTCGTTCTGGCGATGTCTCCGAAGGGGAAGACGTGAACAAGGCGCAGCTCGTAGAAGCGATTGCCGACAAGCTGGGCGGCCGCCAGCAGGCCGCGGACGCTGTCGACGCGGTACTGGACGCGATCGTCCGCGCTACCGTCGCGGGCGACCGGGTCTCGGTCACGGGCTTCGGCTCGTTCGAGAAGGTCGACCGTCCGGCCCGTTACGCCCGCAACCCGCAGACGGGTGAGCGCGTCCGGGTCAAGAAGACCTCGGTGCCGCGTTTCCGCGCCGGCCAGGGCTTCAAGGACCTGGTCAGCGGCACCAAGAAGCTGCCCAAGGGCGGCGAGGTGTCGGTGAAGAAGGCGCCGAAGGGCAGCCTCACCGGAGGTGCCTCCGCGACGGTCAAGAAGGCCGCCGCGAAGAAGGCCACCACCGCCAAGAAGGCCGCGGCGAAGACCGCGGTCGCGAAGAAGACCACGGCGAGGAAGACCACCGCGACCGCCAAGAAGGCGGCGGTGAAGAGCACGGCCACGGCGAAGAAGGCAACGGCCACCGCCAAGAAGGCCACCACCGCCAAGAAGGCCACGGCCGCGGCGAAGAAGACCACCACCACCGCCGCGAAGAAGACCGCCCCGGCGGCCAAGAAGGTCACCGCAGCGACGAAGGCGCCGGCCAAGAAGACGGCGACCCGCAAGGCCACCGCGAAGAAGACCACCGCCCGCAAGAAGTAGGGGCACGAGTCACACACGCCGGGCCGGCTTCCCCCCTCTGGGGAAGCCGGCCCGCGGTGCGTTCCGGGGCCGCCGGCCGCCCTTCGGGCGCCGCGGCCGACCGGTTCAGAAGGTCTGGAGCGTGATCAGGGTGATCCGCAGTTGCGCGCCCTTGCCGTCCGTCTCGATCCGCACCCGCTGTCCCGGCCGCAGCAGCCGCAGGCCGCCCGCGTCGAACGCCGGGGCCTCGAAGGACACCGGGGTGCCGTCGTCCAGCAGCACACTGCCGCTGCGGGTCTGGGAGTCGTACGTGTACGCGGTCGCCTGCATACCCGCACTGTATCGGGCCGTGTGACGCCCCACGCCGAGGGCGAGCGCCATCCGCAGATCGGCCGCGGTGTCCACGTCCCGCCGCACGCTGTCCACGCCCGTCAGTGCGATTTCCACCGCCCCCGAGGCGGAATGCCTGGCCCGCGACGGCCCTCCGAAGGACGGGGCCAATTCCACGTCCGGTGCCGCGGAAAGCAGGGTCGTCCCGATTCCGGCCGCATCCGCCAGAAATGCCCGTGGAAATGCCGAGGCGTTTTCGAGCACGCGTAGCAATTCGGGGGGCCGCAGGGCCGGCAGGTCGGCGTTCATCGCCGCCACCGCGATCCCCGGACGCCCCGCGCGCGCCGCCCGCGCACCGTGCGCCAGCGCCGCGTTGAGCCCGGCCGCCGGGGCGTCCGGGACGATCCGCGCCCCCAGCCTGGCCAGTTCCGCACCGGCCCCGGCGTCGTCCGTGACGACCACCACATCCGCGACCGCCGCGCAGGCCAGCGCTCCCGCGACGGTGTCCTGCGCGAACGCCAGGGCGAGCCCCGGACGCGAAGCCCCCACGGCAGCGGCGAGACGGCTCTTGGCCACCGACAGGGGTTTCAGCGGGACCACCAGACTCCAGACGGCGTTCGTGACGGACCCCTTCCCTCCGGTGCGCTCCGGCCCCTCCCCGGGCCAAGGTCGGGTCATGGCCGGGTCATGTGTCGCCCCATTGTCGCCCCCGCCCGGGCAGCCCGGGAGTCCGGCGGCCTGAGCGGGGCGTACGGTGTTCTCGACAGAGACCGGGCCCGGGGTGACACTTGTCCGGCCCGACGACGAGGTGCCCCGGCCGCGCTCCGGTCCTAGAGGAAGGTGTCCGAGTGTCCCGCCGCAGAATCGGCTTCTGGTACCGCCTGGCGGCGGTCATCGCAAAACCGCCGCTGGTAGTGCTGTTCAAGCGGGACTGGCGGGGAATGGAGCACATTCCGGCCGATGGCGGCTTTATCACCGCCGTCAATCACAACTCGTATCTGGACCCGCTCTCGTACGCGCACTTCCAGTACAACACCGGCCGGGTGCCCCGATTGCTCGCCAAGGCCGCCCTCTTCAAGGTCCCCTTTGTCGGGTCGATCCTCCGCGGCAGCGGGCAGATCCCCGTCTACCGGGAGAGCACCAACGCCCTGGACGCATTCCGGGCCGCCGTCGACGCCATCGAGCGCGGCGAATGCGTGGCCTTTTACCCGGAGGGCACCCTGACCCGGGATCCCGACATGTGGCCGATGGCAGGCAAGACCGGCGTCGCTCGCGTCGCGCTGATCACCAAGGCGCCCGTCATTCCGGTGGCCCAGTGGGGCGCCAACCTCGCGATGCCGCCGTACGCCAAGGAGGACAAGGTCCGGCTCTTCCCGCGCAAGACCCTCCAGGTGCTCGCGGGACCGCCCGTCGACCTCTCGGCCTACTACGACCGGGAACCCACCCCGGACGTCCTCAAGGAAGCCACCGAGGTCATCATGGCGGCCGTCACCGGCCTCTTGGAGGAGGTGCGGGGGGAGACCGCGCCCGAGCAGCCGTACGACCATCGCAACGCCAGGGCGGAACAGCGGCGCAAGGCCGCAGGGGAGGGCAAGAAGTGACACGTCCCGTGAAGGCGACCGTCTTCGGAACAGGCTCCTGGGGCACGGCCTTCGCCATCGTGCTCGCCGACGCCGGCTGCGAGGTGACCCTCTGGGGCCGCCGCAGCGAGGTCGTCGACGCCATCAACACGGGGCGGACCAACTCGGACTACTTCCCCGACGTCGAACTCCCCGCGAACATCCGGGCCACCGGCGACCCGGCCGAGGCCGCGGCGGGCGCCGACTTCACCGTCCTGGCCGTCCCCTCCCAGACCCTGCGCGACAACCTCGCCGCCTGGGCGCCGCTGCTGGCCCCCGACACGGTGCTCGTCTCCCTCATGAAGGGCATCGAACTCGGCACCGCCAAGCGGATGAGCGAGGTCATCGAAGAGGTGGCCAAGGTTCCCGCCGAGCGCATCGCCGTCGTCACCGGCCCCAACCTGGCCGCGGAGATCGCCGCCCGCCAGCCCGCGGCCTCCGTCGTCGCCTGCGTGGACGAGGCCGTCGCCCAGCGCCTCCAGGCCGCCTGCCACACCGCGTACTTCCGCCCGTACACCAGCACCGACGTCATCGGATGCGAGCTCGGCGGCGCGGTCAAGAACGTCATCGGCCTCGCCGTCGGCATCGCGGACGGCATGGGCCTCGGCGACAACACCAAGGGCTCGCTCATCACCCGCGGACTCGCCGAAGCCACCCGCCTCGGCGTGGCCATGGGCGCCGACCCGCTCACCTTCTCCGGCCTCGCCGGCCTCGGCGACCTCGTCGCCACCTGCTCCTCGCCGCTCTCCCGGAACCACACCTTCGGCACCAACCTCGGCCGCGGGATGACCCTGGAGGAGACCATCGCGGTCACCAAGCAGACCGCCGAGGGAGTCAAGTCGTGCCAGTCGGTGGCCGATCTGGCGGGCCGGCACGGGGTGGACATGCCGATCACCGAGACCGTCGTGGACATCGTCCACCACGGCAAGCCCACCCTCGTGGCCCTGAAGGAGCTGATGGGCCGCAGCGCCAAACCGGAACGTCGCTAACTCCTTTCCGGACGCATGAGCGGGTACTCTCATGCCGATATGAGCAGCGAGAACCTCCCCCAGACCCCTGAGCAGCAGGGCCGCAAGCCCCGCGTGGCCGTCGTGTTCGGCGGCCGCAGCTCGGAACACGCCATCTCGGTCGTCACGGCGGGCGCCGTACTGCGCTCCATCGACCGGTCCAAGTACGAGGTGCTGCCCATCGGCATCACCACGGACGGCCGGTGGGCGCTGACCGCCGACGAGCCCGCGCGGATGGCCATCGCCGACCGCAGGCTCCCGAGCGTCGAGGACCTCGCCGATTCCGAGGACGGCGCCGTCGTGCTCTCGGTCGACCCGGCCAGCCGCCAGGTCGTCTACACCGAGCCGGGCGCCGTACCGAAGGCCCTTGGCGAGGTCGACGTCGTCTTCCCCGTGCTGCACGGCCCCTACGGCGAGGACGGCACCCTCCAGGGCCTCCTGGAGCTCTCCGGCATCCCGTACGTCGGCTCGGGCGTCCTCGCCTCGGCCGTCGGGCAGGACAAGGACTACATGAAGCGCGTGTTCACGTCCTTCGGGCTGAGCGTCGGCCCGTACGTGACCATCCGCCCCCGCGAGTGGGAAGCCGACCGGGACGCCGCCACGGCCAGGATCCTGGACTTCGCCGCCGAGCACGGCTGGCCGCTCTTCGTGAAGCCCGCCCGGGCCGGCTCCTCGATCGGCATCACCAAGGTCGACGACCCCTCGGGCCTGGAGGCCGCCGTCAAGGAGGCCCGCCGCCACGACCCGAAGTTCATCGTCGAGGCGCTGCTGCGCGGCCGCGAGATCGAGTGCGGCGTCCTGGAGTTCGAGGACGGACCGCGGGCCAGCGTGCCCGCCGAGATCCCGCCGGTCTCCAGCCACGACTTCTACGACTTCGAGGCGAAGTACATCGACTCCGCCTCCGGGATCGTGCCCGCCCCGCTGACCCCGGAGCAGACCGCCGAGGTCCAGCGGCTCGCGATCGAGGCCTTCGAGGCGGCGTCGTGCGAGGGCCTCGTGCGCGCCGACTTCTTCCTCACCGAGGACGGCGAGTTCGTCATCAACGAGATCAACACGATGCCCGGTTTCACGCCGATCTCGATGTACCCGCTGATGTGGGAGAAGACCGGCATCGCCTACCCGGAGCTGGTGGACCGCCTGATCCAGGCCGCCCTGCGCCGCTCCACGGGGCTGCGCTAGCACCACGTACGGCCGCCGCCCGCCGGCCGCCCCTCCACGGGGGCGGCCGGCGGGCGGCGGTGTGCCGGAGCTCAGTAGGAGGCGATGCCCTCGGGCACGGTCGCGGCGATCGCCGTGGACAGACCGACGAGCATCCCCGCGTCCGTGGCATGCTCCTTGTCGACCCGGACCTCCGTGTAAGCCAGCCGCATACCGGTGGTGAAACGGAATCCGCCGTCGCCGGTCTTCTCCAGCAGCCAGGCCACGTCGTTCACGTGGACGCCCTCCTGCTTCGGATCCAGCATCTGGGGGGGCTTGGCGATACCGCACCGCAGTACGATCGCCGAGCCGCCCCACGAGGCGGTCAGGTCGGACTCCGGTTCGGTCCGGGTCCGCGCCAGGCCGCCCACCGTCTCCGGGAGCTCCTTGTGCAGTGCCGCACAGAACCCCGCGACGTCGGTCGGCGGCGCGGGCGGCGGTTCCACCCGGGCCTCGGAACCGCCCGGGGAGCACGCCGCCGCGGCGGCGGACACGGCCAGGGCGACGGGCATGGCCAGGACACGGAGGGGCCGGCGGTGGAGGGACATCACCGGCCAAGAGTAGACGGGGGCTACAGATGGACCACCGGGCAGGTCAGGGTGCGGGTGATCCCCTCCACCTGCTGGACCTTGGCGACGACCATGCGGCCGAGCTCGTCCACGGTGTCGGCCTGGGCGCGCACGATCACGTCGTACGGACCCGTCACGTCCTCGGCCTGGATCACCCCCGGGATCTGGCCGATGGACTCGGCGACGAACGACGCCTTGCCCACTTCGGTCTGGATGAGGATGTACGCCTGTACCACGGAACCTCCAGGGCGGCCACGAGGGTCATTTCCCCTAATCTTCGGGTGGACCCCACACGATGGACAGGGCCGGGGGAAGAAGGGACGCCACGGTACCGCGTCGCCGTGCGCCACGGGGAGACCTGCGGGCCCGGCGCCACGCACAGCGGGGCGTACGGAGAGCAGAAGTTGACGTATCTGTTGACGGTACCCAGAGCTGTGACGGCTCGCGACCGCAAGCGGACTGGGCAAGAAGGGGCACAGCGATGAAGGGCACTGTCGGCGAGCTGGGGGAGTTCGGGCTGATCAGGGAGCTCACCTCACGGCTCACCACCACCCCGGCCGTCCGGCTCGGACCCGGTGACGACGCCGCGGTGGTGTCGGCCCCCGACCGGCGGGTCGTGGCGAGCACCGACATCCTGCTGGAGGGCCGGCACTTCCGGCGCGACTGGTCCACGGCCTACGACGTCGGCCGCAAGGCCGCCGCGCAGAACCTGGCGGACATCGCGGCCATGGGAGCCGTGCCGACCGCGCTGCTCCTCGGCCTCGTCGTACCCGCCGAACTCCCGGTCACCTGGCCCACCGAGCTGATGGACGGCATCCGCGACGAGTGCCAGGTCGCCGGAGCCGCCGTGGTCGGCGGCGACGTCGTCCGCGGCGACACCATCACCGTCTCCATCACCGCCCTCGGCGACCTGCGCAACCACGAGCCCGTACTGCGCTCCGGCGCCCAGCCCGGCGACGTCGTCGCCGTCACCGGCTGGCTCGGCTGGTCCGCGGCGGGCTTCGCCGTGCTCTCGCGCGGCTTCCGCTCCCCCCGGGCGTTCGTGGAGGCCCACCGGCGCCCCGAGCCGCCCTACCACGCGGGTCCCGCGGCGGCCGGGCTCGGCGCCACCGCCATGACGGACGTCAGCGACGGCCTGATCGCCGACCTCGGGCACATCGCCGAGGCCAGCAAGGTCCGCATCGACCTGCGCTCGGCGGCCGTCGACATCCCGACACAGATGCACGACATCGGGCAGGCCGTCGGCGTGGACCCGCTCCAGTGGGTGCTCACCGGCGGAGAGGACCACGCGATCGTGGCGACCTTCCCGCCCGACGTGAAGCTGCCGGCCCGCTGGAAGGTCATCGGCGAGGTGCTGAACCGCTCCGCGCTGCCCCAGGTGACCGTGGACGGCGCACCCTGGACCAGCACCGGCGGCTGGGACCACTTCGGGGCCGACCCGGCCGCCCAGAACGGCACGCAGTGAACACCGCACCGCCGCTGTGCCTGACCGTCGCCGGATCGGACTCCGGCGGCGGCGCGGGCATCCAGGCCGACCTCAAGACCATGCTGGCCCTGGGCGTGCACGGCATGAGCGTGGTGACCGCCGTGACCGCACAGAACTCCCTCGGGGTACGGGGAGCATGGGAGCTGCCCGCCGAGGCCGTCACGGCCCAGTACCGGGCCGTCGTGGACGACATCGGCGTGCACGCCGTGAAGACCGGCATGCTGTCCTCCACCGCACTGGTGGAGACCGTCGCAGCGCTGCTGGCCGACACCGACGCCCCGGCCGTCGTGGACCCGGTCGGAGTCTCCAAGCACGGTGACGCGCTGCTCGCCGCCTCGGCACTGGACGCCGTACGCGGCGAGCTGCTGCCGCGGGCCACCGTGGCCACGCCCAACCTGGACGAGGTCGCCCAGCTCACCGGCGTCGTCGTGGAGAACGAGGACGACATGCGCCGGGCCGCCGACGCGATCCTCGGCCACGGGTCCCGCTGGGCGCTGATCAAGGGCGGGCACCTCGCGGCGCACGGCGGCGAGGCGGTGGACCTGCTCACCGACGGCGCCGAGGAGCGGTGGCTGCGCGCCCCGCGCCACTCCAACCGGCACACCCACGGCACCGGCTGCACCCTCGCCAGCGCGATCGCGGCCGGGCTGGCCAAGGGACTGACCGTCCCGGCGGCCGTCACGGCGGCCAAGGAGTACGTGACGGGCGGCATCGCCGCCGGCTTCGCGCTCGGCGGGGGCATCGGCCCCGTGGACCACGCCTGGCGTCAGCGCTGACGGGGCCCGGTGCCGGAGCCGACCGCGCCGGCGCCCCGGCCCGCACCCCCGGACAAGGCAAAAGGCCGGTCCACCAGAGGTGGACCGGCCTTCTTGGCAACCGGAAGGGGCTGCGCTACGACGGGCGTCAGCGCGAGACCTTGCCGGCCTTGATGCACGAGGTGCAGGCGTTGAGGCGCTTCGGCGTCCCATTGACCACGGCACGGACGCGCTGGATGTTCGGGTTCCAGCGACGCGAGGTGCGGCGGTGCGAGTGGGAGATGTTGTTGCCGAAGCTCGGCCCCTTGGCGCAAACGTCGCAGTTGGCAGCCACAGGTCACTCCAAAGACTTCAGATGCAATTACAGTGAAACCGGCGCACCGGTTCAGAGGTCTGAAGTGGTTTGCCGGGGAAAAGGCCCGACTTTCATCGGGCAACCGGAGCAGCATACAACGACTGCGCCCGTCCTAGAAAACTACCATGGCGCCCGCCTCCCCCGTCCCGCGGTCCGGACCCCACGGGCGCGGTCCTTCGTTACCCTGCGGTGAACCCTGGCCCGCACAAGGAGGAACGCCCGGTGCCGCACGAGGCTCAGCCGCAGCCCGCCGACGAGCTCGACGCCGAAGCCGTGCGCACCTGGAGCTCGCTCGCCCTCGCCGCACTGGGACGGGCCCGCGACGACATCGACGCGATCAACGTGTACCCCGTCGCCGACGCGGACACCGGCACCAACCTCTACCTCACCGCGGAGTCCGCCGACCGCGCGCTCACCGAGACCTTCGACAACGCCGCCCGCGCAGCCCGCAGCGGGAACGGGACCGCGGAAGTGACCGGCGCCACGGAGCCGACCTCCCTGTCCGAGGCGGTACGGGCCTGGGCGCACGGCGCGCTCGTCGGCGCCCGCGGCAACTCCGGCACGATCCTCGCGCAGCTGCTGCGCGGAGTGGCCGACGTACTCGGCGCCGAACCCGAAGGCCGGCAGACCGGCCCCGGCGGGCTGCTGGCCCACGCCCTCACCCGGGCCGCCGAGGAGGCGTACGCGGCCGTCGCGCACCCGGTGGAGGGCACCATGCTCACCGTCGCGGGCGCCGCCGCACGCGCCGGAGAAGCGGCCTCGGCGGCCGCCGGCACCGCGGCCGACGTGGCCCGCGCCGCCTACGACGGCGCCCGCGCCGCACTCGCCGAGACCCCCGGGCAGCTCGCCGCGCTGGGCCGGGCCGGCGTGGTCGACGCCGGCGGCTGCGGGCTCGTCGCCGTACTCGGCGCCCTCTGGCAGGCACTGTCCGGCCAGGAGCCGGCCGCCGAAGCGCCGGCGCGCGGGGCCGCGACCCCGGCGACGCAGCCGGCCGACCCCTGCGAGCAGGACGAGGACGGCCCCGCCTACGAGGTGATCTACCTGCTGGAGGCCTCCGAGACGGCGGTCGCGGAACTGCGCGCGCACCTCGACGGACTCGGCGACTCCCTGGTCGTGGTCGGCGGCGACGGGCTGTGGAACGTCCACGTCCACGTCGACGATCCCGGCGCCGCCGTGGAGGCGGGGGTCGTCGCGGGGCGGCCGTACCGGATCCGGATCACGCACTTCGGCGACGAGCGCCGCCGGGGCCGCGGCGAACGCGCCCAGCGGGCCGTGGTCGCCGTGGTCCCCGGCGAGGGACTGGCGGGCCTGTGCGCCGAGGCCGGCGCCACCCCCGTACTCGTGCGCCCCGGCGAGGCCCCGGCCACCGCCGAACTCCTCGACGCCGTCCGCCGCGCCCACGCCCGCGAAGTGGTGCTCCTGCCGGGCGGCACCGAGCTGCGCGCCGCCGCGGCCACAGCCGCCGAACAGGCCCGCGCCGAGGGCGTGCGGGTGGCCGTGATCCCCACCCGGTCGGCGGTCCAGGGCCTGGCGGCCCTCGCCGTCCACGACCCGGACGGCAGCTTCGACGAGGACGTGGTGGCCATGACCGCCGCCGCCGGCGCCACCCGGTACGGGGAACTGGCCGTCGCGGAACGCCAGTCCTTCACCTCGGCCGGAATCTGCCAGGCCGGCGACGTGCTCGGCCTCATCGACGGCGACGTCGCCGTGATCGGCGCCGGACTGCCCGAGACAGCCGAGGCCGTGCTGGACCGGATGCTGGGCTCCGGCGGCGAACTCGTCACCCTGGTCCTGGGACCCGACGTGCCGGACGCCGTCGCCGAGCGCCTGGAGGCGTACGTCCAGTCCGGCCACCTGGCCGTGGACACCGTCACCTACCGGGGCGGCCGCTACTCGGCGCCGCTCCTCATCGGGGTGGAATAGCGGGCTTGTCAGCGCCATGGTGTGCAATGGAACACGTGCCCGCGCTCGACGAAGACCTCAAGAAGACGCTCGGTCCCGCCACCGCCAAGGTGCTGGCCGAGCAGCTAGGCCTGCACACGGCCCTGGACCTGCTCCACCACTACCCGAGGCGGTACGCCGAGCGCGGCGAGCTGACCTCGCTGGCCGAGCTCGCCGACCAGATCGACGAGCACGTCACCGTCGTCGCGCAGGTCGCCGACGCCCGCGTCCTGACCTTCAACGGGGGCCGGGGCAAGCGGCTGGAGGTGACCATCACCGACGGCAGCGGTCGGCTCCAGCTGGTCTTCTTCGGCGCCGGGGTCCACAAACCGCACAAGGAACTGCTCCCCGGCAGCCGCGCGATGTTCGCCGGCAAGGTCTCCAAGTTCAACCACAAGCTCCAGCTCGCGCACCCGGCGTACGAGCCGCTCGGCGCCGACGCCTCCGACCGGGACGCCGCCACCGCCTTCGCCAACCAGCTGATCCCGATCTACCCGGCCTGCGCGAAGCTGGAGTCCTGGAAGATCGCCAAGTGCGTGGACGCCGTGCTGCCCAGCGCCCAGGAGGCCGTGGACCCGCTGCCGCCCGCCCTGCGCGAGGGCCGCGGCCTGGTCCCGCTCACCGAGGCCCTGCTGAAGATCCACCGGCCGGCCACCAAGGCCGACATCGAGGACGCCCGGCAGCGCCTGAAGTGGGACGAGGCCTTCGTCCTCCAGGTCGCCCTGGCCCGCCGCCGCCACGCCGACGCCCAGCTCCCGGCCGTCCCGCGCCGTCCCGCCCCCGGCGGCCTGCTCGACGCCTTCGACGCCAAGCTCCCCTTCACCCTCACCGAGGGCCAGCAGAAGGTCTCGAAGGAGATCTTCGACGACCTCGCCACCAGCCACCCCATGCACCGCCTCCTCCAGGGCGAGGTCGGAAGCGGAAAGACGATGGTGGCCCTGCGGGCGATGCTGGCCGTCGTGGACTCCGGCGGGCAGGCGGCGATGCTCGCGCCCACCGAGGTGCTCGCCCAGCAGCACCACCGCTCCATCGTCGAGATGATGGGCGAGCTGGCCGAGGGCGGCATGCTCGGCGGGTCCGACCAGGGCACCAAGGTCGTGCTGCTCACCGGGTCGATGGGGATGCCCGCGCGCCGCCAGGCCCTGCTCGACCTGGTCACCGGTGAGGCCGGGATCGTCATCGGCACGCACGCGCTGATCGAGGACAAGGTGCAGTTCCACGACCTCGGCCTGGTCGTCGTCGACGAACAGCACCGCTTCGGCGTGGAGCAGCGCGACGCACTGCGCTCCAAGGGCAAGCAGCCCCCGCACCTGCTCGTGATGACCGCCACCCCGATCCCGCGCACCGTCGCCATGACCGTCTTCGGCGACCTGGAGACCTCCGTCCTCGACCAGCTGCCCGCGGGCCGCTCGCCGATCGCCACCCACGTGGTGCCGTCCCAGGACAAGCCGCACTTCCTCGCCCGGGCCTGGGAGCGGGTCCGCGAGGAGGTGGAGAAGGGCCACCAGGCGTATGTGGTCTGCCCGCGCATCGGCGACGGGGAGGACGACCCGAAGAAGAAGCAGGCCGCGGAGGAGGCCGACAGGCGGCCGCCGCTCGCGGTCCTGGAGATCGCCGAGCAGCTCGGCCGCGGCCCGCTGGCCGGACTGAGCGTCGAGGTGCTGCACGGCCGGATGGATCCCGCCGACAAGGACGACGTCATGCGCCGGTTCGCGGCCGGCGAGGTCAAGGTGCTGGTCGCCACCACCGTCATCGAGGTCGGTGTGAACGTCCCGAACTCCACCGTGATGGTGATCATGGACGCGGACCGGTTCGGCGTCTCCCAGCTCCACCAGCTGCGCGGCCGCGTCGGCCGCGGGTCCGCCCCCGGCCTGTGCCTGCTGGTCAGCGAGATGCACGAGGCGAGCCCCGCCCGGGCCCGGCTGGCCGCCGTCGCCGCCACCCTCGACGGCTTCGAGCTCTCCCGCATCGACCTGGAACAGCGCCGCGAGGGCGACGTCCTGGGCCAGGCCCAGTCCGGAGTGCGCTCCTCGCTGCGCATGCTCGCCGTCATCGAGGACGAGGAGGTCATCGCCCAGGCCCGGGAGGAGGCCACCCGCGTCGTGGCCGAGGACCCGGCGCTGGAGCGGCTGCCGGGCTTGCGGACCGCGCTGGACGCCCTGCTCGACACCGAGCGCGAGCAGTACCTGGAGAAGGGCTGAGCGGCACGACCTATCGTTGTTGTGCCGCGGCGGACCCGCCGCGCGCCCCCTACCGCCGTACCGAAGGACCCCAGATGACCCGCGTGATCGCCGGCAGCGCCGGCGGGCGACGGCTGGCCGTGCCCCCCGGCACCGGCACCCGGCCGACCTCGGACCGGATGCGCGAAGGCCTCTTCTCCACCTGGGAGTCCCTGCACGGGGTCGAAGGCGCCCGGGTCCTGGACCTGTACGGCGGCTCCGGCGCCGTCGGCCTGGAGGCCCTCTCCCGGGGCGCGTCCCACGCCCTGCTCGTCGAGTCCGACGCCAAGGCCGCCAAGGCGATCCGCGACAACATCCGGACCCTGGGACTGCCCGGGGCGGAGTTCCGCGCCGGCAAGGCCGAGCAGATCGTGGCCGCCCGCGCCGCCGGGGACCCCTACGACGTCGTCTTCCTGGACCCGCCGTACGCCGTGGACAGCGCGGACCTGCGGGAGATCCTCCTCACACTCCGGTCCAATGGCTGGATCACGGACGATGCGCTCGTCACCGTGGAACGCAGCACCAGGAGCGGCGCCTTCCCGTGGCCCGAGGGCTTCGAGCCGCTCCGGTCGCGCAAGTACGGCGAGGGCACCCTTTGGTACGGCCGCGCCGCATGCACGAGCGAAGACTCATGAACGAGGGAGTTCAGTTGCGCCGCGCCGTCTGTCCGGGGTCCTTCGATCCCATCCACAACGGACACCTCGACATCATCGGACGCGCCTCCAGGCTCTACGACGTCGTGCACGTCGCCGTGATGATCAACAAGTCGAAGCAGAGCCTGTTCACCGTCGAGGAGCGGGTCGAGCTGATCCGCGAGGCGACGGCCGACTACGGCAACATCCAGGTCGAGGCCTTCCACGGCCTGCTCGTCGACTTCTGCAAGCAGCGGGACATCCCGGCCATCGTCAAGGGCCTGCGCGCGGTCAGCGACTTCGACTACGAGCTGCAGATGGCCCAGATGAACCTGGGCCTGTCGGGCGTCGAGACGCTGTTCGTCCCGACCATCCCCACCTACAGCTTCCTGTCCTCCTCGCTGGTCAAGGAGGTCGCGACCTGGGGCGGCGACGTCGCCCACCTGCTGCCGGCGCACGTCCACGCGGCGCTCCTGGAGAGGCTGCGCGACCGCTGACCGACTGACAGGACGTCAGGCGGTGTCGGGGGCCCGCCCGCTGGCCTTACAGTCGTCCCGTCCGTCTCAGGAACCGCCCGAGGCCGAGAGAGTGCGAGCCCCCATGGACGTGCAGAAGAAGCTCGACGAGATCGTCGCGGCCGTCGGCGGCGCCCGGTCCATGCCCATGTCGGCCTCCTGTGTGATCAACCGCGCCGAGCTGCTCGCCCAGCTCGAAGAGGTCCGCCAGGCGCTCCCCGGCTCGCTCGCGCAGGCGCAGGAGCTCATCGGCGGCCGGGAGCAGATGGTCGAGGACGCCCGTCGGGAGGCGGAGCGGATCATCGGCGCCGCCCACGACCAGCGCGGTTCGCTGATCGCCGACACCGAGATCGCGCGGCGCTCCCAGGCCGAGGCGGACCGGATCCTGGAGGAGGCCCGCCGGGAGGCGGAGGAGATCCGGGCCGAGGCCGACGACTACGTCGACAGCAAGCTCGCGAACTTCGAGGTCGTGCTGACCAAGACGATCGGTTCGGTGGACCGGGGCCGGGAGAAGCTGCTGGGCCGCGGCCCGGGCCTGGACGAGGACGGCTACCCGGACGCGGACGCCCCCGAGCGCAGCCACGACCCCGAGACGCAGCGGCAGCAGGCGGACGCCTACGTGGACACCAAGCTCGCGACCTTCGAGGCGGTGCTCTCCAAGACCCTGGAGGCCGTGGGCCGCGGCCGCCAGAAGCTGCTCGGCCGGGTCCCGACGGACGACCTGGGCGTGCACATGGCGGCCCAGGACGCGGCCGCGGGCCAGGGCTCCCGCTCGGCGAGCGACTCGGACTTCCTGGCGGGCCTGGCGGAGCCGGAGCCCCCGCACGCGCCCGCGCCGATCCCGGCCCAGCCGGAGCCCCTGTACGACTCGTACGCCTACCAGCAGCCCGCCGCCCAGCAGCAGGACGCGTACTCCTACCAGGACCCGTACGCGGGCTACCAGCAGCAGCCGGACCCGTATTCCGGTGCGGGCACCGGCTCCACCGGAGCGGCCTACGCCGCGCACTACGACGCGCAGCAGCCCGATCCCTACGCCGCCTACCAGCAGCCGCAGCAGGCCCAGCACCCGCAGCACGCGCAGCAGCCCTCGCTCGACGAGACCAGCTTCTTCGACACGAGCATGATCAACCTGGACCAGCTGCGCCAGTACGAACAGGGGCGCTAGGGCCGGATTGGGCTCAGAGCGAAGCGCCGGGTATCCTGGCTCTTCGGTCGCGCGTATGCACCGCGATCCGTGCTGCCCGTACGTGCGGGATCTACGCAGCATTCTTCGATCTTCAGCGATCTGTGAAAGCAGGAACGGCCCTGAACACCCGCCTCGACCACCGCAACCCCCTCGTGTTCGACACGCACGAGCTGGGTCGGCGTCCTGGTGCCATGCAGCGGCTGTCCCGTGAGATCGACGCACCGGCGGACCTCGGTCTCGCCGGCGTGATCGGAGTGCCGGAAGGCGCCCCGGTGAAGCTCAACCTCCGCCTGGAGTCGGTCATGGAAGGGGTGCTTGTCACAGGCACCGTCCGTGCATCGGCGACGGGGGAGTGCGTAAGGTGTCTGGAGGCCGTCGAGCGTGAGCTCAAGGCGGACTTCCAGGAGATGTTCTCGTACCCTGACGCCGACGACCGGGGCCGCGCCAAAGCGGAGCCGGCCGACGACGCCGAGGACGACGAGGACACGCTCTTCCTCGAGGACGGTTTGTTCGACCTCGAACCCGTGCTGCGGGATGCGGTGGTGCTCGCACTGCCGATGCAGCCGGTGTGCCGGGAGGACTGTCTCGGACTGTGCCCCGATTGCGGGGCCGGCCTGAACGAGGACCCGGACCACCACCACGACGCCGTCGACATCCGTTGGGCGGCATTGCAGGGACTCGTCACCGATCAGGGCGATGAGAAGGACAACATGAGCGGCACTGCGTCTGACGGAGTTCAGAGCGCCGCCGAGAAGCAGGAGAAGTAGCCGTGGCTGTTCCGAAGCGGAAGATGTCGCGCAGCAACACGCGCCACCGCCGGTCGCAGTGGAAGGCTGCGGTCCCCACCCTGGTTTCGTGTGAGCGTTGCCAGGAGCCGAAGCTCCAGCACATCGCGTGCCCGAGCTGCGGCACCTACAACAAGCGCCAGGTCCTCGAGGTCTGAGCGGCTGGTGAGAGGCGCAATGTCTGAGCTGTCCAACGCTGAGAAGCAGGCAGACAGTAACAACGCGGCCTCGTCCCACACGCTTCTGGAAGGGCGGCTCGGGTACCGACTCGAGTCCGCCCTTCTGGTGCGTGCGCTGACCCACCGCTCGTACGCGTACGAGAACGGCGGTCTGCCCACCAACGAACGCCTGGAGTTCCTCGGGGACTCCGTGCTGGGCCTGGTGGTCACGGACACGCTGTACGCGACCCACCCGGACCTCCCCGAAGGCCAGCTGGCCAAGCTTCGGGCCGCGGTGGTCAACTCGCGCGCACTGGCGGAGGTCGGGCGCGGCCTCGAACTCGGCTCCTTCATCCGGCTCGGCCGGGGCGAAGAGGGCACGGGCGGCCGGGACAAGGCCTCCATCCTCGCCGACACCCTTGAAGCGGTCATCGGCGCGGTCTACCTCGACCAGGGCCTCGACGCGGCCTCGGAGCTGGTCCACCGGCTCTTCGACCCGCTCATCGAGAAGTCCTCGAACCTCGGGGCCGGCCTGGACTGGAAGACCAGTCTCCAGGAGCTCACGGCGGCCGAAGGTCTTGGCGTACCGGAATACCTGGTCACCGAGACCGGTCCGGACCACGAGAAGACCTTCACTGCTGCCGCCCGCGTCGGTGGTGTCTCGTACGGCACCGGCACCGGCCGCAGCAAGAAGGAAGCGGAACAGCAGGCCGCGGAGTCCGCATGGCGCGGGATCCGCGCCGCGGCGGACGAGCGGACCGCGGCGGCGGCGGCAGCGGCCGCCGCTCCGGCAGAGGCCCCGGCTCCGGCCGAGGCCGTGGACGGCGGGGTGCCGACGCCCGCCGAACCGGCGCCGGACGCCTGACCTTCCTTCGGACACCCTCCTTTCGGGTATCCCTTCGCCCGTCCCTGCACCGCAGGGGCGGGCGAAGCCGTTTCCGGGCGGCCGGTACGCTCGCGGCAGCGCCCAGATCCGCACCCAACGGAGGTACCCCGTGCCCGAGCTGCCCGAAGTCGAAGTCGTACGGCGGGGGCTGGAGCGCTGGGTGGCCGGACGGACCGTAGAGGCCGTCGAGGTACTGCACCCCCGTGCGGTGAGGCGCCATGCGGGCGGCGGGGCCGACTTCGCGGCGCGGCTGCGGGGGGAGACCCTCGGGGTGCCGCAGCGGCGCGGCAAGTACCTGTGGCTGCCCCTGGCGGGACGTGACCTGTCGGTGCTCGGGCACCTGGGCATGAGCGGCCAGCTCCTCGTGCAGCCCGAGGACGCCCCCGACGAGAAGCACCTGCGGATCCGCGTGCGCTTCGGCGACGACGCCGGGACGGAGCTGCGCTTCGTGGACCAGCGGACCTTCGGCGGGCTCTCGCTGCACGAGACCGTCGCCGGCAGCGCCGAAGCGCTGCCCGACGTCATCGCGCACATCGCGCGGGACCCCCTGGACCCACTGTTCGACGAGGCGGCCTACCACCTCGCGCTGCGCGCCAAGCGGACCACGGTCAAGCGGGCCCTGCTCGACCAGTCCCTGATCAGCGGGGTCGGCAACATCTACGCCGACGAGGCGCTGTGGCGCGCCAAGCTGCACTACGAGCGCCCCACGGGGAACCTCACGCGCCCCCGGAGCGCGGAACTCCTCGGCCATGTCCGGGACGTCATGAACGCGGCCCTCGCCGTGGGCGGCACGAGCTTCGACAGCCTCTACGTCAACGTCAACGGGGAGTCGGGGTACTTCGACCGTTCGCTCGACGCCTACGGGCGCGAGGACGAGCCCTGCCGGCGCTGCGGCACGCCGATGCGGCGCCGGCCGTGGATGAACAGGTCGAGCTACTTCTGCCCGCGCTGTCAGCGGCCGCCGCGCGTGCCGTCGTAGGTCTCCCGGGCGGTCAGGACCGCCGACATGTTCCCCTCCAGGTAGTGGATCAGGGCGAGGAGCCGGTCGGCGACCTCGATGCCGAGGGGGGTCAGTTCGTAGTCGACGCGCGGCGGGTTGGTCGGCTGCGCCTCACGGTTGACGATGCCGTCGCGCTCCAGGGCGTGCAGTGTCTGGGAGAGCATCTTCTCGCTCACGCCCTCCACCCGGCGGCGCAGCTCGTTGAACCGGCACGGGCCCTCGCGCAGGGCGCCCACGGTGAGGCTGCCCCAGCGGCCGGTGACGTGCTCCAGAGTCTCGCGGGACGGGCAGGTGCGCGCGAAGACGTCGAACGGTTGCTCGGGCCCGCAGGCATCGGTACAGACAGGGGTCTCCATAGAACAAGCGTACTCCCGGGCAGCGCTAACTCGGAGCTTGCGCTTTCTAAAAGTTAGTGGTTCTCTTTTCCTCGTCGCACCGCGCTCGTGCTGCGACGCGAGCCTTCCCGAGGGAGAGATCAGCCTTGTCCGGTATCACGCACACCCCCGTCGTCTCGATCGCCTACCACTCCGGCTACGGCCACACCGCCGTCGTCGCCGAGGCGGTCCGCAGCGGCGCCGTGGACGCCGGGGCGACCGTCCACCTGATCAAGGTCGACGAGATCGACGACGCCCAGTGGGAGCTGCTCGACGCCTCCGACGCGATCGTCTTCGGCTCCCCGACGTACATGGGCACCGCCTCGGGCGCCTTCCACGTCTTCGCCGAGGCCTCCTCCAAGCGCTGGTTCGGCGACGCCTGGCAGGACAAGGTGGCGGCCGGCTTCACCAACTCCGCCTCGAAGAGCGGCGACAAGCTGCACACGCTGCAGTTCTTCCAGGTCCTGGCCGCGCAGCACGGCATGAACTGGGTCAACCTGGGCCTGAAGCCGGGCTGGAACTCCAGCACGGCCTCCGAGAACGACCTCAACCGCCTGGGCTTCTTCTCCGGCGCCGCCGCCCAGTCCAACTCCGACGAGGGCGCGGACGCGGTCCACAAGGCCGACATCGCGACGGCGGAGCACCTGGGCCGCCGCGTCGCGGAGCACACCCGCGTCATCGTCGCGGGCCGCGCCGCCCTGGCGACCGCAGCGGTCTGACCCCGAGGCCGCCGCGCTCGGCGGCGGCCCGCGGGGGCGGTGACGTCAGAAGCCGAAGTCCTGGGTCCACCAGGGGCCGCCGGCGGCGAAGTGGGCGCCGACGCCCAGCGTGCGGAACTCGCAGTTGAGGATGTTCGCCTTGTGGCCGGGGCTGTTCATCCAGGCCTTCATCACCGACTCGGCGTCGCCCTGGCCACGGGCTATGTTCTCGGCGCCGAGGCCCGAGAGGCCGGCCTTGGCGGCGCGGTCCCAGGGTGTGTTGCCGTCGGGGTCGTCGTGGCCGAAGAAGCCGCGGGTGGCCATGTCCTTGCTGAAGGCGCCGGCCAGGGCGGCGAGCGGCGGGTTGGCGCGGACCGGACCGCAGCCCGCCTGGGCACGCTCCTGGTTCACCAGGGTGACCACGGCGGCCTCCTCCGAGGAGTGGCCGTCCAGGCTCGGCCGGGTCGCGGCGGCGGTCGGGGCCGGTGTGGTCGGGGCCGGGGCCTGGGTCTTCTCCGGGGCCTCGGTGGAGGGGGCGGGTGCGGCCGGCGCCGGGCGCTCGGTGCTCGGCGACGCCTTCGGCCGTGCGGGCGGCGCGGAGGGGGCGGGCGGAGCCGTCGGGGTGGGCGAGGCCGACGGGGTCGGCGAGGCGGACGGGGTCGGCGTAGCCGACGGGGTGGGCGTGGCCGACGGGGTCGGCGAGGCCGGCGCGGGCGCGGAGGCGGTCGGCGTCACGGCACCGCGGCCGGAGAGGCTCGCGAGTCCGCCCTGCTTCTGGAGGACGGAATCGTCCGGGCCGGGCGTGGCCCCGGCCCCGGCCTTGGCGGCGGTGGTGTCCGTGGCGCTGACGCCCACATAGGGGAACGAGCCGCCGACCGGCACCATGCCGGTGGTGACGGCCGCGGTGCCGAGGGCGACGGCCACCGAGACCCCGAGCAGGCCGGTGCGCAGGGCGGTGCCGTGCGGGCCGCCGCGGCGCGGCGGGGCGGGGAGCCGGTGACGTCCCATCGGTGTCGTGCCTTCCTGGCCGGATCAAGATCATCCCTAACCCACCCAAATGGGTGAGTTCATTGGTGCGCGACTGTACGCCATGGGGCCCTGGGGGCGATGTGACCGGAAAGTGGCCGCCCGGTTAGCGTTCACGCATGAATGAAGACGTCCGTCTGACCGCGTGGGTGCGCGGCCGTGTGCAGGGAGTGGGCTTCCGCTGGTTCACCAGGGAGAACGCCTTGGAGATCGGCGGGGTGGTCGGCTTCGCGCTCAACCTCGACGACGGGCGAGTGCAGGTGGTCGCCGAAGGTCAACGTGAGAATTGCCACCGGCTGCTCGACTGGCTGCGGTCCGCCGACACGCCCGGCCGGGTGGACGGGGTGACAGAGATCTGGGGCACACCGCGCGGTGGCTACGAGGGATTCGGGATGCGGTGAGCGATCGACTGATCATGGACTCATCACATCTCTGATCGCCCGGACCCGGTCGGAACTGGGCATTCGTCGCCGAGGCGTTGCCGACGCGGACGATCCGTGGAAGGCTCGGAGATGAGGATGATCTCCACGCCCCCCGCGGGGGCCGGGGTGCCCGCCGATACGGGGCGTGATCGTGTTGACCGTCAAACTTTTTGGTGAGACGCTGGAAGCCCCGCGCACCTGAGCTGTTTGGCAGTGCTGGCAGTAGTAAGCGCAGTGACTGACAGTCGCTGCCGGACATCCGCGGGTGCGATTCCCTCACGACCCACACCGCTTCGGTCGGTCACTCAGTGTGGAGGACCATCCATCATGGCAAAGGCGCTTCTCGGTTACGTCGGCGGTTCCGACCCGCGACTCCTCGCCGAGATGCGACGGCTTCAGCAGCGCGTCCAGGACCTCGAGTCCGAGCTCGTACGGATTCAGTCCGAAAATGACGCGCTGAACGCGGCCGCCGCTCAGCACGACGGAGACTCGCTGCTGGACAGCATCGACATCGACGTACCCCAGGCGGAGCCTGCGCTCACCTGATCCGCGCTCACTCGTCGCTCGTATCCAGCCCGCATGATCTGCAAGGGACGCTCCGGCGTCCCTTCTTTCTTTGGACTCCGCATCAGGGACCACAGGGCCAGGCGGGGGGCCTGATGCCTTTGACGTCAGTCGTGCCCTGCACCTTCATGGGTGAAACCGAACGTGAAAGGTAGAGTCCGGCGGCGTGCACCTCAAGTCCCTGACCCTGCGTGGCTTCAAATCCTTCGCCTCCGCCACCACCCTGCGCTTCGAACCCGGCATCACCTGCGTCGTGGGTCCGAACGGCTCGGGCAAGTCCAACGTCGTCGACGCGCTGTCCTGGGTCATGGGCGAACAAGGGGCCAAGTCCCTGCGCGGCGGGAAGATGGAGGACGTCATCTTCGCCGGGACCACCGGACGCCCGCCGCTCGGGCGCGCCGAGGTCTCCCTGACGATCGACAACTCCGACGGCGCGCTGCCCATCGACTACGCAGAAGTCACCATCACCCGGATCATGTTCCGCGGCGGCAGCAGCGAGTACCAGATCAACGGTGACACCTGCCGGCTGCTCGACATCCAGGAACTGCTCTCCGACTCCGGCATCGGCCGCGAGATGCACGTCATCGTCGGGCAGGGCCAGCTGGACTCCGTCCTGCACGCCGACCCCATGGGCCGCCGCGCCTTCATCGAGGAGGCGGCCGGCGTCCTGAAGCACCGCAAGCGCAAGGAGAAGGCGCTGCGGAAGCTCGACGCGATGCAGGCCAACCTCGCTCGCGTACAGGACCTCGGCGACGAACTTCGCCGGCAGCTCAAGCCCCTGGGCCGGCAGGCCGCGGTCGCCCGGCGGGCGGCCGTGATCCAGGCCGACCTGCGCGACGCCCGGCTGCGCCTGCTCGCCGACGACCTGGTCGCCCTGCGGCGCGCGCTCGACGCGGAGATCGCCGACGAGGCCGCGCTGAAGGAACGCAAGGAGGCCGCCGAGGCCCAGCTCGCCGGCGCGCTGCGGCGCGAGGCCGAGCTGGAGGAAGCGGTACGGGAACTCGCGCCGCGGCTGCGGCGGGCGCAGCAGACCTGGTACGAGCTGTCGCAGCTCGCCGAGCGGGTACGGGGCACCGCGTCCCTGGCGGACGCGCGGGTCAAGAGCGCGACCGCCCCCGTCGAGGAGGAGCGCAGGGGCCGCGACCCCGAGGACATGGAGCGGGAGGCCGAGCGGATCCGCGAGCAGGAGGCGGAGCTGACGGCCGCCCTGGAGGCGGCCTCCCGGGCCCTGGAGGACACCACAGGGCACCGCGCGGAGCTGGAGCGGGAACTGGCCGAGGAGGAACGCCGGCTGCGGGACGCCGCGCGGGCCATCGCCGACCGGCGCGAGGGACTGGCCCGGCTGACCGGGCGGCTCGGCGCGGCCCGCTCGCGCGCCGGGGCGGCCCAGGCGGAGATCGACCGGCTGGCGCTGGCCCGGGACGAGGCACGGACCCGGGCCGAGACCGCGCAGGCCGAGTACGAGGCGCTGGCGGAGGAGGTCGGCGGGCTCGACGACCCGTCGGCGGAGTCGGACCACGAGGCCGCGCGGGCGGAGCTGAAGGAGGCCGAGGCCGCTCTCGGGGCCGCCCGGGAGGCGCTGGCGGCGGCGGAGCGCGCGCGGGCGGCGGTGTCGGCCCGCCGGGACGCGCTGGCGCTGGGGCTGCGCCGCAAGGACGGTACGGGGGCGCTGCTCGCGGCCCGCGAACGGCTGGCCGGTGTGCTCGGACCGGCGGCGGAACGGCTGTCGGTGACCCCCGGGTACGAAGCCGCCGTGGCCGCCGCGCTGGGCGCGGCGGCGGACGCGCTGGCGGTGGCCTCCCCGTCGGCGGCGGCCGGGGCCATCCGTCACCTGCGCGGAGCGGACGCGGGCCGGGCCACGCTCCTGATCACCCCGCCGCCCGTCCTCCCGGACGGGGTGGCGGACCCGTCCGTCGCCGCCGCCCTGCCGGGCCAGGCCTCCGGGCCACCGCCCGCCCCTGTTCCCCCGAACGGGGGTACCGACGCGTGCGTGCCGAGTCAGGATGCCGGGCCAGGCAGCGCTCCGGCGGACGCGGTTCGGCCGGGCGCGGGCGTGCGGGCTGCGTCGGCGGCCGTATCGGGAGTGGACGCCGGCCCGCCGGCCCTGCCCGGCCGGGGTGTGGCGCTCGGGGAACAGCGCACGGACGGGGCGGTTCTGCCCGTACCCGTCGTCGCGCTGCTGGCCGGGGACGGCGAGGTGCTGCGGGCCCTGGCGTGGGTGCTGCGCGACCACGTGGCCGTCGGCACGCTCGAAGAGGCCGAGGCGCTCGTCGCGCGGCGCCCCGACGCCGTGGCCGTGACCGTCGAGGGCGACGTCCTCGGCGCCCACCTCGCGCACGGCGGATCCGCCGGGGCGCCCAGCCTGATCGAGGTGCAGGCCGCCGTCGACGAGGCCGCGGCGGAGCTGACCCGGCTGGGCGTGCGGTGCGAGGAGCTCGAACAGGCGCAGGGGACCGCACAGGCCCGCCGACAGGACGCGACCGCCCTGGTGGAGGACCTCGCCGAGCGGCGGCGCGCCGCGGAGCAGGCCCGGGCCGGGGTCGCCCAGCAGCTCGGCCGGCTCGCCGGGCAGGCGAAGGGGGCCGCCGGTGAGGCAGAGCGCGCCGCCACCGCCGCGGCCAAGGCCCAGGACGCCCTGGAGCAGGCGCTGGCCGAGGTCGAGGAGTGCGCGGAGCGGCTCGCCACCGCCGAGGAGATGCCGGTGGAGGAGGAGCCGGACAGCTCCCGCCGCGACCGGCTCGCGGCCGACGGGGCCAACGCCCGCCAGACCGAGATGGAGGCCCGGCTCCAGCTGCGGACCCACGAGGAGCGGGTCAAGGGGCTGGCCGGACGAGCGGATTCCCTCGACCGGGCGGCCCGGGCGGAACGCGAGGCCCGCGCCCGCGCAGAGCGCCGCCGGACGCGTAGGCGCCACGAGGCGGACGTGGCCCGCGCGGTGGCCGGCGGGTCCCGCCAGCTCCTCGCGCACGTGGAGGTCTCCCTCCTCCGGGCCGACGAGGAGCGCGCCCTGGCCGAACGGGCCAAGGGCCTGCGCGAACGCGAGCTCGCCGACGCCCGCAACAGCGGCCGCGACCTGAAGGGGGAGCTCGACAAGCTCACCGACTCCGTCCACCGCGGCGAGGTGCTCGGCGCCGAACAGCGGCTGCGCATCGAGGCCCTGGAGGCCAGGGCCCTGGAGGAGTTCGGCATGGAGCCGGGCGCGCTGGTCGCCGAGTACGGCCCGGACCAGCCGGTGCCGCCGTCCCCGCCGGCCGACGGCGAGGAGCTGCCGCAGGACCCCGAGCACCCGCGCAACCGGCCCGGCCCCTTCGTACGGGCGCAGCAGGAGAAGCGGTTCAAGGCGGCCGAACGGGCCTACCAGCAGCTCGGCAAGGTCAATCCGCTCGCCCTGGAGGAGTTCGCGGCCCTCGAAGAGCGCCACAAGTTCCTCAGCGAGCAGCTGGAGGATCTCCGGAAGACCCGGGCCGATCTCCTTCAAGTGGTGAAGGAGGTCGACGAGCGCGTCGAGCAGGTGTTCACCGAGGCGTACCGGGACACGGCCCGGGAGTTCGAGGGCGTCTTCTCACGCCTGTTCCCCGGCGGCGAGGGCCGGCTGATCCTGACCGACCCGGACAACATGCTGACCACGGGCGTCGACGTCGAAGCCCGCCCGCCGGGCAAGAAGGTCAAGCGGCTGTCGCTGCTCTCGGGCGGCGAGCGCTCGCTGACCGCCGTGGCCATGCTGGTGTCCATCTTCAAGGCGCGCCCCAGCCCGTTCTACGTGATGGACGAGGTCGAGGCCGCGCTCGACGACACCAACCTGCAGCGGCTGATCCGGATCATGGAGGAGCTCCAGGAGAGCTCTCAGCTGATCGTGATCACCCATCAGAAGCGGACCATGGAGGTCGCGGACGCCCTCTATGGCGTTTCCATGCAGGGCGACGGGGTATCGAAGGTCATCAGCCAACGTCTCCGCTGAGCCGCATAAATTCAAGAAGTGAATTCAAGGGTGCCAGTCTCTGCGGTATGTGAACTTAGCATCAGGTCTTGACTTCAGGAACTGAACGCATAGGCTCGCTCCGCTGTCTCCCGGCTTCGAGTGGTGCCCGATCTTGAACTGTGCGCCACTGTGAAGACGGACGAAACCCCCACGGAGCACACCTTGACCAGCAGCACATCGCGGGCCTCGGCGCCCGGCGGCGGAGCCTCGCCCCATCCCGACCACCTCGGCCACGTCATCTTCATCACCGCGGCCGCTGCCATGGGCGGCTTCCTCTTCGGGTACGACAGCTCCGTCATCAACGGCGCCGTCGTCGCGATCCGCGAGCGGTTCGACGTCGGCTCGGAGGCGCTCGCCCAGGTGATCGCCGCCGCGCTGATCGGCTGCGCCATCGGTGCCGCCACCGCGGGCCGGCTCGCCGACCGGATCGGCCGAATCCGCTGCATGCAGATCGCTGCCGTCCTCTTCACCGCCAGCGCCATCGGTTCGGCCCTGCCGTTCGCCCTCTGGGACCTCGCCATGTGGCGCGTGATCGGCGGCTTCGGCATCGGCATGGCCTCCGTCATCGGCCCCGCCTACATCGCCGAGGTGTCCCCGCCCGCCTACCGCGGCCGGCTCGCCTCCTTCCAGCAGGCCGCCATCGTCATCGGCATCGCCGTCTCCCAGCTCGTCAACTGGGGCATCCTCAACCTCGCCGACGGCGACCAGCGCGGCGAGATCGGCGGCCTGGAGGCCTGGCAGTGGATGCTGGGCGTCATGGTCGTCCCGGCCGTGCTCTACGGGCTGCTGTCCTTCGTCATCCCGGAGTCCCCGCGCTTCCTGGTCTCCGTCGGCCGCACCGACGAGGCCAAGAAGGTGCTGGCCGAGGTCGAGGGTTCCAAGATCGACCTCGACGGGCGCGTCCACGAGATCGAGCACGCGATGCACTCCGAGCACAAGTCCACCTTCAAGGACCTGCTCGGCGGCCGCTTCGGCTTCCTGCCCATCGTCTGGATCGGCATCGGCCTCTCGGTCTTCCAGCAGCTCGTCGGCATCAACGTGATCTTCTACTACAGCTCCTCGCTGTGGCAGTCCGTCGGCATCGACCCGAGCAGCTCGTTCCTCTACTCCTTCACCACGTCGATCATCAACATCGTCGGCACGGTGATCGCGATGATCTTCGTCGACCGGATCGGCCGCAAGCCGCTCGCCCTCATCGGCTCGGCGGGCATGGCCGTCTCCCTCGGACTGTGCGCGTGGGCGTTCTCCTTCACGTCCGGCACCGGCGACGACATCACCATGCCCGACGCCCAGGCCACGGTGGCCCTGGTCTCCGCGCACACCTTCGTGCTCTTCTTCGCCCTGTCCTGGGGCGTGGTGGTCTGGGTGCTGCTCGGCGAGATGTTCCCCAACCGCATCCGTGCCGCGGCGCTCGGCGTCGCCGCCTCGGCCCAGTGGATCGCCAACTGGGTCATCACCGTCTCGTTCCCGTCCCTCTCGGACTGGAGCCTGTCCGGTGCCTATGTGATCTACACCGTCTTCGCACTGCTCTCGATCCCGTTCGTCCTCAAGTGGGTGCCGGAGACCAAGGGCAAGGCGCTGGAGGAGATGGGGTAACCATCCCCGCCACCACCCCCTCTCCTCGGTACTGCCCCGGCTCAGCCCTTGAGCCGGGGCAGTACCTGTTCGCACAGCAGGTGCAGGCTGCGCCAGCCCTCGTCCAGCGGCATCCCGCCGCACAGCGGGTGCAGCACCAGGTTCCCGGCCTCGCCCGCGCCCCGGCCGTACGCCACCGCCTCGTCCGGCGTGAGCACCCGGTAGACGCCCTCCGCGCGCAGCTCCGCCACCGAGCGCGCCGACGACCGTACGGCGCTGCGGATGTCCTTGGACTGCCAGGACGCGTACATCCCCGCCTCGTGCAGGAAGTGCTGCCCGTACTGCGCCCAGACCCGGTCCGGGTCCTCCGCGATGTGCAGCAGCGGGGTCTCCGCCGCGGGCATCATGCAGAAGCCCTCCGTGCCGTACTCCGCCAGCCGCGCCGTGTAGTAGGCCTCCAGCTCCGGCAGGTGCGCGCTGGGGAAGAAGGGCAGCCCGAGCCGGGCGGCGCGGCGCGCGGCCGCCTCCGAGCTGCCGCCCACCAGCAGCAGCGGGTGCGGCCGGGTGAAGGGCGTCGGCGTGACCCGTACCGTGCGGCCGCGGAACTCGAAGGGCTCCCCGGTCCACGCCTTCAGCAGGGTCTCCAGCAGCTCGTCCTGGAGCTTGCCGCGCCGGCCCCACTCCACGCCGTGCTGCTCGTACTCCTCGGGCCGGTAGCCGATCCCCGCGACCGTGACCAGGCGGCCGCCGCTCAGCAGGTCGAGGACGGCGATGTCCTCGGCGGCCTTCAGCGGGTCGTACAGCGGACCGATGATCGCCGAGACGGTGACGGCGATCCGGCGTGTCGCGCCGAAGACCGCGCCGGCGAAGGCGAAGGGGGAGGGCAGCCAGTTGTTGTCCGTGCCGTGGTGCTCCTCGGTCTGGACGGTGTCGATCCCCCGGTCGTCCGCGTAGCGCGCCATCTCCAGCGCCGCCTTGTAGCGGGCGGAGAGGGACTCGGGGGTGCCGCCGGGGTCGACGAGATTGAACCGGGCCACGGTGATGGGCATGGAGAAGTCCCCCTTCGCCGGATGGGGTGCGCTGGCGAAGGGGGACGTTAGCTGACGTGGCGTCAGTTGGACAGGGATCCGGCGAGCTCGGGCTCCCGCTCCGGCTCCGGCGTCGGCCCGGAGGGCGCCGTGCGCGGCAGTGCGGCGTACAGCGCGCCGGAGGTCACGATGCCGGCCACCCAGCCGAGACCGTTCTGCCCGATCCAGCTGCCGGCGAGCGGCCCGCTGAACCAGTCCACCTTCGTGAAGAGCAGGCCCACCACCAGGGCGAGCGCCCATGCCGTCATGGCCTGCCAGGCGAATCCGCCCGTGTACCAGTAGGCGCTGGTCCGCGTGGTGTCCAGCAGAGCGGGCCCGTCGTAGGACGTACGGCGCAGCATGTCCACGCCGAACACGCCGATCCACGCCGAGAACGCCACGGCCAGCAGGGTCAGGAAGGAGATGAAGGAGCCGAAGAAGCTGGTCGCGACCACCATCAGCAGGAAGCCGAAGACCAGGCTGATGGCCGCGTTGACACTGACCGCCCAGGCGCGCGGGACCTTGATGCCGAGGGTCTGCGCGGTGAAGCCGGCCGAGTACATGGACATCGAGTTGATCAGCAGCATGCCGACGAGCGCGATCAGCAGGTACGGGACCGCGATCCAGGTGGGCAGGAGCTCGCCGATGAAGGACACCGGGTCCTGGGCGGTGGCCAGGTCCGGCGTGCCGACGGCCATCACCGCGCCCATGAGGACCATCGGGAGCACCACGATGCCGGCGCCGCCGATCGTCGCGCCGACCATGCCCCGGGAGGAGGCGGTGCGCGGCAGGTAGCGGGTGAAGTCGGGGCCCGAGGGCACCCAGCTGATGCCGCCGGCCGCGATGGTGCCGATGCCCGCGACCATCATCGCGGTGGAGCCGGCCGGCTTGCCGAAGACGGCCGACCAGTCCGTGGTGAAGAGCAGGTAGCCGAGGACGAGCACGCTGAAGGCTCCGAAGAGGTACGTCGACCACTTGGAGCACACCCGCAGGGCGCTGATGCCGAGCCCCGAGACCACGAAGGTGCAGCCCACGAAGAACAGCAGGGTGACCACGATGAGGGGGGTGCTGCTCCTGACCCCGAAGAGCAGGTCGAGCACGGTCAGCACGGCATAGGCGCCGCTGACCGCGTTGATGGTCTCCCAGCCCCAGCGGGCCACCCAGATCAGAGCGCCCGGGAAGAGGTTGCCGCGCTGCCCGAACACCGCCCGCGAGAGCGCCATGCCCGGGGATCCGCCGCGCTTGCCGGCGATCGAGATCAGGCCGACGATCCCGTACGAGACGACCGGCGCGACGGCCGCGACGACGAGCACCTGCCAGATGTTGAGCCCGTTGAAGATCACCAGGCCCGCGCCCATGGTCAGCAGCAACACGCTGATGTTGGCGGCGACCCAGGTGGGGACGAGCTCGCGGACCCGGCCGCCGCGCTCGCCGTCCGGGACGGGCTCCAGGCCGCGGGTCTCTATCGCGGATTCGGCTGCGCCGTCGGCGGGCTCGGCAGGCATGCGGCTGCTCCCTGGGAGGTGTGAGGGGAAGTCGCCCATCATCGTAGATGTGCCGGTAAAACAACAAACAGAGGCTTACGTCCCGGTCCGAACGCCGGGGTTCCCGGCTCCGAGGTGGCCGTAACCGATACTGGTGGGGTTATGGACATCCTCATCCTTGCTGTAGTCATCGCCCTGGTCGCGGTCGGTGCGATCAGCGGGCTCGTGGTCAGCAGCCGCAAGAAGAAGCAGCTGCCGCCCCCGGCACCGCCGAGCACGCCGACCATCACTGCCCCGCCTGCCGAGCCGCAGGTGGGGGAGGACGCCGTAGAGACGGCGGAAGAGCCGCGCCGCACGATCGAGGAGGTCGGACTCCCGGAGGCCGAGGCTCCCGCCGCGGCGCCCGTCGTCGTCGAGCCCGAGGTTCCGGCCGCGCCCGAGATCGAGGTGCCCGAGCCCACCGCCGGCCGCCTGGTCCGGCTGCGCGCCCGCCTCGCCCGGTCGCAGAACTCCCTCGGCAAGGGGCTGCTCACGCTGCTCTCGCGCGAGCACCTCGACGAGGACACCTGGGAAGAGATCGAGGAGACCCTCCTCATCGCCGACGTCGGCGTCGTGCCGACCCAGGAGCTCGTCGGGCGCCTCCGCGAGCGGGTCAAGGTCCTCGGCACCCGCACCCCGGCGGAGCTGCGCACCCTGCTCAAGGAGGAGCTGCTGACCCTGGTCGGCACCGACCTCGACCGCGCCGTGAAGACGGAGAGCGGCGAGGACACCCCCGGCGTGATCATGGTCGTCGGCGTCAACGGCACCGGCAAGACCACCACCACCGGCAAGCTGGCGCGGGTGCTCGTCGCCGACGGCCGCAGCGTGGTGCTCGGCGCGGCCGACACCTTCCGCGCCGCCGCCGCCGACCAGCTGCAGACCTGGGGCGAGCGCGTCGGCGCCCGTACCGTGCGCGGCCCCGAGGGCGGCGACCCGGCCTCGATCGCCTACGACGCGGTCAAGGAGGGCATCGCCGAGGGCGCCGACGTCGTGCTCATCGACACCGCCGGCCGCCTGCACACCAAGACCGGCCTCATGGACGAGCTCGGCAAGGTCAAGCGCGTCGTCGAGAAGCACGGCCCGCTGGACGAGATCCTGCTGGTCCTGGACGCCACCACCGGGCAGAACGGCCTGACGCAGGCGCGCGTCTTCGCCGAGGTCGTGGACATCACCGGCATCGTGCTGACCAAGCTCGACGGCACGGCCAAGGGCGGCATCGTGGTCGCCGTCCAGCGCGAGCTGGGCGTCCCGGTCAAGCTCGTGGGTCTCGGCGAGGGCGCCGACGACCTGGCCCCGTTCGAGCCCGAGGCGTTCGTGGACGCCCTGATCGGCGACTGAGCGGCACCACCCGCGCACACACCGGTGCCCCCGCCTTCCGTCCGGAAGCCGGGGGCACCGGTGTGTGTGCGCCGCTCAGCGGCGGAAACGGTGGCAGATGTAGGCCAGGGTGCCCAGCAGCAGTCGGGCCTGCGGCGGGCCCCCGGCGGAGTCGAGCGCGGGCGGCCGCAGCCAGCCGACCTGGCCGAGCCCGCCGCGGTCGGAGGGCGGGGCGGTCACGAAGGTTCCCGGGCCCAGGGCGCGCAGGTCCAGGTCGGCGTCGTCCCAGCCCATCCGGTACAGCAGCTGCGGCAGCTCCGCCGCCGCGCCGGGAGCCACGAAGAACTGCGCCCGGCCGTCCGCGGTGACGATGACCGGGCCGAGCGGCAGCCCCATCCGCTCCAGTCGCACCAGGGCGCGCCGCCCGGCCTCCTCGGAGACCTCGATGACGTCGAAGGCGCGGCCCACCGGGAGCAGGACCGCGGCGCCGGGACAGTGGCCCCAGGCCTCGGTGACCTCGTCCAGGGTGGCGCCGGCCGGGACCGTCGGGGCGAAGGCCAGGGGGTGCGCTCCGGGTGCGGCGCACCGGGCGTCTCCGCAGGAGCAGTCGCGCGAGGGCGCCGCGGCGCGGGCCCCGGGGACCACGTCCCAGCCCCACAGCCCGGTGTACTCCGCCACCGTCGTGCACTCCGAGGTCCGGCCGCGGCGCCGGGTGCCGGAACGGAACTCCCTGGTACCGCGGCTGCCGCCGATCGTGAAGCCCATGCCCATGCCCATGCCCCCTCCAACGGGTCGGACGCGCCGGTGGTTACGACGCCTCGGTGAGGACGTCGGCGGAGGCCGCCGACGGGGCCGCCCGGCTGCCCGCCGCGGGGCCGCCGGGGGAGTGCCCGCCGCTGCTGCCCGGCGCACTCCTCGCCGCGCGCGCCCCGAGCGCACTCCAGTCCAACCGGTCCGTTTCACCTTGGTGTCAAGTGAATCGCGCCTGGCCGGTGGCTAGTTCATTCGAAGGGGTGGCGAATGGTGGCGTTTCTGGAAACGGCCTCGCCGCAGGGGTGATCGTAGGATTACTTTCGGTACACGAACCCTGAGGCGGGCCCGTGCGTGGGTATGCCGGAGGCAATGCGTGAAGGACCTGTGAAGGTCCGTGGTGACGCTCGGCGTACCGGCCAGGGTTTCGTATGGAAGAGGCTGAGCGGATGGGGGCGTTCCAGTGAGCGGCAACGGCGCAAGCGGAACGATCGAGGATGCTGCTGCGCGCAACGACCAGCTGACCTCGTGGTTCGTCCGCAGCGGATGGTCGAAGGGCGAACTCGCCCGGCAGGTCAACCGCAGGGCCCGGCAGATGGGCGCCCACCACATCAGCACCGACACCTCCCGGGTGCGCCGCTGGCTGGACGGCGAACAGCCCCGCGAGCCCGTTCCGCGGATCCTGTCCGAGCTGTTCTCCGAACGCTTCGGCTCCGTCGTCGCCATCGAACAGCTCGGCCTGCGCACCGCCCACCAGACCCCCTCCGTCTCCGGGGTCGACCTGCCCTGGGCCGGCCCGCAGACCGTCGAACTCCTCGGCGAGTTCTCCCGCAGCGACCTGATGCTGGCCCGCCGCGGCTTCCTCGGGACCTCCCTCGCGCTCTCCGCCGGCCCCGCCCTCATCGAGCCCATGCAGCGCTGGCTCGTCCCGGCCCCGGCCGCCGACCCGGGACCGCGCGGGGCGGGGCCGACGGGGGCCCTCGGCGGCCACCGGCCGCCCCGGCTCTCCGAACCGGAACTCGACCTCCTCGACGCCACCACCGTGATGTTCCGCCAGTGGGACGCCCAGTGCGGGGGAGGCCTGCGCCGCAAGGCCGTCGTGGGCCAGCTCCACGAGGTCACCGACCTGCTCCAGGAGAACCACCCCGCCCCCGTCATGAAACGGCTCTTCAAGGTCGCCGCGGAACTGGCCGAACTGGCCGGCTGGATGAGCTACGACATCGGCCTGCACCCCACCGCGCAGAAGTACTTCGTACTCGCGCTGCACGCCGCCAAGGAGGCCGGGGACAAGCCGCTCGGCTCGTACATCCTCTCCGGCATGAGCCGCCAGATGATCCACCTGGGCCGGCCGGAGGACGCCCTGGAACTCGTCCACCTCGCGCAGTACGGCAGCCGCGACTGCGCCGGCCCGCGCACCCAGGCCATGCTGTATGCGATGGAGGCCCGCGCCTACGCCAACATGGGCCAGCCCAGCCGCTGCAAGCGGGCCGTGCGGATGGCCGAGGACACCTTCTCCGACGTCGGCTTCGCCGACGAGCCGGAGCCGGACTGGATCCGCTTCTTCTCCGAGGCCGAGCTGAACGGCGAGAACTCCCACTCGTACCGGGACCTGGCCTACGTCGCCGGGCGCAGCCCCATGTACGCCTCCCTCGCCGAGCCCGTCATGGAGCGGGCCGTCGAACTCTTCGAGAAGGACCAGGAGCACCAGCGCTCCTACGCCCTCAACCTCATCGGAATGGCCACCGTCCACCTGCTCCAGCGCGAGCCCGAGCAGGCCGCCACCCTCGTCGACCGGGCCCTCGACGTGGCGGGAAAGGTGCGCTCCGAACGGGTGAACACCCGCCTGCGCAAGACCGTGGACAGCGCCGCCCGTGAATACGGCGACGTCGCCGAGGTGGTCCGGCTCACCGACCACCTCGCCTCCCGGCTCCCCGAAGCCGCGGAGGCCGTCTGACGGCCCTGGAGGCCGTCCCCGAGGCCCCGGCCGCGGCAGTCACCCCGAGAAGCCCGATCAGGCTCCCCCAGCCAGGACGTCCGGGTGCTGCCGCGGCCGGTCACCCCCCTTTGCCCCTGAACCGGCGCCGCTCCCGCGGAGGGGCTGCTCGCCGTCGTGGTTGCTCCATCGATGGTTGCCGTGTTCATCGCTGCGTAACAGCACAGACCTCTTCGTCACGGGCGCGAAACATCGGGCGGTGCCGCCGGAAACCGGCCTGCGCGAATCTCATGGCCAATAACCGGCCAGTTCCTTCTGCCGCCGCTCAGGTTTTCACGATCGCCCGCACGCGAACGTACCGACGACGAGGAGACGCCGATGGCATCAGCCATCACGACCCTCGCTGCAGACGCCCCGACGCTGTCTGCCGCGAACACCGGGTTCATGCTCATCTGCTCCGCCCTGGTCATGCTGATGACCCCGGGACTCGCCTTCTTCTACGGAGGCATGGTCCGCGTCAAGAGCAGCCTCAACATGCTGATGATGAGCTTCATCAGCCTCGGGATCGTCACGATCCTCTGGGTCCTCTACGGCTTCAGCCTCGCCTTCGGCACCGACTCCGGCTCCCTCATCGGCTGGAACTCCGACTACGTGGGCCTCAGCGGCATCGGCATCACCGAGCTCTGGGACGGCTACACCATCCCGGTCTACGTCTTCGCCGTCTTCCAGCTGATGTTCGCCGTCATCACCCCGGCCCTGATCAGCGGCGCCCTCGCCGACCGCGTGAAGTTCAGCGCCTGGGTCCTCTTCACCGCGCTGTGGGTCACCGTCGTCTACTTCCCCGTCGCCCACTGGGTCTGGGGCGCCGGCGGCTGGCTCTTCGAGCTGGGCGTCATCGACTTCGCCGGCGGCACCGCCGTCCACATCAACGCCGGCGCCGCCGCCCTCGGCGTGATCCTCGTCATCGGCAAGCGCGTCGGCTTCAAGAAGGACCCGATGCGCCCGCACAGCCTGCCCCTCGTGATGCTGGGCGCCGGTCTCCTCTGGTTCGGCTGGTTCGGATTCAACGCGGGCTCCTGGCTCGGCAACGACGACGGCGTCGGCGCGGTCATGTTCGTCAACACCCAGGTCGCCACCGCCGCCGCCATGCTGGCCTGGCTCGGCTACGAGAAGCTGCGCCACGGCTCCTTCACCACCCTCGGCGCCGCCTCCGGCGCGGTCGCCGGCCTCGTCGCCATCACCCCCGCCGGCGGCGCGGTCAGCCCGCTCGGCGCGATCGCCGTCGGCGCCATCGCCGGTGTGCTGTGCGCCATGGCGGTCGGCCTCAAGTACAAGTTCGGCTACGACGACTCCCTCGACGTCGTCGGCGTCCACCTCGTCGGCGGCATCGCCGGCTCCCTGCTCGTCGGCCTCTTCGCCACCGGCGGGGTCCAGTCCGACGTGGCCGGCCTCTTCTACGGCGGCGGCCTGGAGCAGCTCGGCAAGCAGGCCGTCGGAGTCTTCTCCGTCCTCGCCTACTCTCTGGTGGCATCCGCGGTGCTCGCCTTCCTCCTCGACAAGACGATCGGGATGCGCGTCGCCGAAGACGTCGAGGTGGCCGGCATCGACCAGAGCGAACACGCCGAGACCGCCTACGACTTCAGCGGCGCCGGTGGCGGAGCCGCCGCGCGGAGCACCACCGCACCCCTCCCCTCCGCCGCGAGCAAGAAGGTTGACGCATGAAGCTGATCACCGCGATCGTCAAGCCGCACAAGCTGGACGAGATCAAGGAGGCCCTCCAGGCCTTCGGAGTGCAGGGCCTCACGGTCAGCGAGGCCAGCGGCTACGGCCGCCAGCGCGGCCACACCGAGGTCTACCGGGGCGCCGAGTACCAGGTCGACCTCGTCCCCAAGATCCGCATCGAGGTACTGGTCGAGGACTCCGACGCCGAAGAGCTCATCCGGGTCGTCGTGAGCGCGGCGGCCACCGGCAAGATCGGCGACGGCAAGGTGTGGAGCGTCCCCGTGGACTCGGTCGTCCGGGTCCGCACCGGCGAGCGCGGCGCCGACGCGCTCTGAGGCTGACGGGAGCTGCTGGGTGACGAGCACGGAAGACACCACGGACCACACGGCCGACTCGGGACCCAGCGGATACGCCGCGGCCCGGCTGCGACTCCTCCAGGAGGAGTCGCGGTCCGGGCCGTCGCGGCGTTCCGCCCTGGCCGGACTGACCGACGACTGGCTGAACGCCCTCTTCGCCACCGCCGTACGCGAGACCGGCGTCCGCGGCGCCACCCTCGTGGCCGTGGGCGGCTACGGCAGGGCCGAACTCTCCCCGCGCAGCGACCTCGACCTCCTGCTGCTGCACGACGGCAAGGCCGGCCCGCAGGCGCTCGCCGCACTCGCCGACCGTCTCTGGTACCCGGTGTGGGACCTCGGCCTCGCCCTCGACCACTCGGTACGCACCCCCGCCGAGGCCCGCAGGACAGCCGCCGAGGACCTCAAGGTGCACCTGGGCCTGCTGGACGCCCGCACGGTCGCCGGCGACGCCGGACTCCTCGCGGGCCTGCGGACCTCCGTACTGGCCGACTGGCGCAACCAGGCGCCCGAACGGCTCCCGCAGCTGCACTCCCTGTGCCGCGAGCGGGCCGAGCGGGCCGGGGAGCTCCGCTTCCTGCTCGAACCCGACCTCAAGGAGGCCCGCGGCGGGCTCCGGGACGCCACCGCGCTGCGGGCGGTCGCCGCGTCCTGGCTCGCCGACGCCCCGCGCGAAGGCCTCGCCGAAGCCAGGCGCCGGCTCCTGGACGCGCGCGACGCCCTCCACCTGGTCACCGGCCGGGCCACCGACCGGCTCTCCCTGCAGGAACAGGACCAGGTCGCGGCGCAGCTCGGGCTGCTCGACGCCGACGCCCTGCTGCGCGAGGTCTACGAAGCCGCGCGCGTGGTCGCCTACGCCGGCGACGTGACCTGGCGCGAGGTCGGACGGGTGCTGCGGGCCCGCGCCGCCCGCCCCAGGCTGCGCGGACTGCTGGGCGGCCGCGGCGCCACCGCCGCCGCCCGGGCACCCCTGGCCGAAGGCGTGGTGGAGTCCGACGGGGAGGCCGTCCTGGCCCTGGCCGCCCGCCCGGACCGCGATGCCGTACTGGCCCTGCGGCTGGCCGCGGCGGCCGCGCAGGCGGGACTCCCCGTCTCGCCGCACGCCGTACGCCGGCTCGCCCAGCAGGGCAGGGCGCTGCCGGTGCCCTGGCCCGCCGAGGCCCGTGAGCAGCTGCTCACGCTCCTGGGCGCGGGGGAGCCGACGGTGGCCGTCTGGGAGGCCATGGAGGCGGAAGGGCTGATCACCCGGCTGCTCCCCGACTGGGAGCGGGTGCGCTGCCGCCCCCAGCGCAACCCCGTCCACACCTGGACCGTGGACCGGCACCTGATCGAGACGGCCGTGCGGGCCGCGGCCCTCACCCGCCGGGTGGGCCGCCCCGACCTGCTGCTGATGGCAGCGCTCCTGCACGACATCGGCAAGGGCTGGCCCGGCGACCACTCGGTCGCCGGGGAGACCATCGCCCGGGACGTCGCCGCACGGGTGGGCTTCGACGCCCGGGACGTCGCCGTGCTGGGGTCCCTCGTACGGCACCACCTGCTGCTGATCGACACCGCGACCCGGCGCGACCTCGACGACCCGGCCACCGTCCGATCCGTCGCCGAGGCCGTCGGATCGGTGGGCACGCTGGAGATACTGCACGCCCTCACCGAGGCGGACGCCCTGGCCACCGGGCCGGCCGCGTGGAGCGCCTGGCGGGGCTCGCTCGTGGCGGACCTCGTCGCGCGCGTCGCCGCCGTGCTGCGCGGCGCGGCCCCGGCCGAGCGGGAACCGGAGATCCCGGGCGCCGAACAAGAGCGCCTGGCGGTGGAGGCGCTGCGCACGCGCGAGCCGGTCGTGGCGCTCCAAGCCCGCCAGGAGGAGGACGCGGTCGGCGTGGAGCTGGTGGTGGCGGTGCCCGACCAGCCGGGGGTCCTGCCCGCGGCGGCCGGGGTGCTGGCCCTGCACCGGCTCACCGTACGGGCGGCGGACCTGCGCTCCGTAGAGCTCCCGGACCGGCTGGGGGAGGTCCTGGTCCTGCGCTGGCGGGTGGCGGCCGAATACGGGTCGCTGCCCGAGGCCGCCCGGCTGCGCACCGACCTGGTGCGCGCCCTGGACGGTTCGCTGGACGTTCCGGCGAAGCTGGCCGACCGCGAGGCGGCCTACCCGCGCCGGCGCGGGGTCGTCCCGCCGCCGCCCCGGGTCACGGTGGTCCCGGACGTCTCCTCGCTGGCCACGGTGCTGGAGGTGCGCGCGCCCGACGCCGTGGGCCTGCTGCACCGCATCGGGCGGGCCCTGGAGTCGGCGGGCGTCCGGGTGCGCAGCGCCCACGTCTCCACGCTGGGCGCGAACGCGGTGGACACCCTGTACGTGACCACGGCGGAAGGCAAGCCCTTGGACGCCGCGGACGCGGCCGCCCTCGCCGCCTCGGTGGCGGCCGCCCTGTCGTAGCCGGGTGCGACGCCGCTGCGAGGGGCTCCCGAGCAGCGGCGGACCCGCACCAGGAGCAGGCAGGTCCCCGGACGGGGGAAGGGCCCGATACCCTGGGGGACGACCACAACGCCCCCGACCCGAGGAATCGCGACCACCGTGTTCGATACGCTCTCCGACCGCTTGGCGAATACCTTCAAGGGCCTGCGCGGCAAAGGCCGGCTGTCCGAGGCTGACATCGACGCAGCGGCCCGGGAAATCCGTATCGCGCTCCTCGAGGCCGACGTCGCCCTCCCGGTCGTCCGCTCCTTCATCGCGAACGTCAAGGAACGCGCGCGCGGTGAGGAGGTCAGCAAGGCCCTGAACCCGGGCCAGCAGGTCCTGAAGATCGTCAACGACGAGCTCATCACCATCCTCGGTGGCGAGACCCGGCGGCTGCGCTTCGCCAAGACCGCCCCCACCGTGATCATGCTGGCCGGTCTCCAGGGTGCGGGCAAGACCACCCTCGCCGGAAAGCTCGGCCTCTGGCTGAAGGGGCAGGGCCACGCCCCGCTGCTCGTCGCCTGCGACCTCCAGCGCCCCAACGCCGTCAACCAGCTGAGCGTCGTCGCCGAGCGCGCCGGCGTGGCCGTGTACGCGCCCCAGCCCGGCAACGGCGTCGGCGACCCGGTCCAGGTCGCGAAGGACTCCGTCGAGTACGCGCGCACCAAGCAGTTCGACATCGTCATCGTCGACACCGCCGGCCGCCTCGGCATCGACGCCGAGCTGATGCAGCAGGCCGCGGACATCCGCGACGCCGTCAGCCCGGACGAGATCCTCTTCGTCGTCGACGCCATGATCGGCCAGGACGCGGTCAACACCGCCGAGGCCTTCCGCGACGGCGTCGGCTTCGACGGCGTGGTGCTCTCCAAGCTCGACGGCGACGCCCGCGGCGGTGCCGCGCTCTCCATCGCGCACGTCACCGGCAAGCAGATCATGTTCGCCTCGAACGGCGAGAAGCTCGACGAATTCGACGCGTTCCACCCCGACCGCATGGCGGGCCGGATCCTCGACATGGGTGACATGCTCACCCTCATCGAGCAGGCCGAGAAGACCTTCTCGCAGGCCGAGGCCGAGAAGATGGCGGCCAAGCTCGCCAAGGGTCCCAAGGAGTTCACGCTCGACGACTTCCTGGCCCAGATGGAGCAGGTCCGCAAGATGGGCTCCATCTCCAAGCTGCTCGGCATGCTGCCCGGCATGGGGCAGATCAAGGACCAGATCAACAACATCGACGAGCGCGACGTCGACCGCACTGCCGCGATCATCAAGTCGATGACCCCGGCCGAGCGCCAGGACCCGACGATCATCAACGGCTCGCGGCGCGCCCGTATCGCCAAGGGCTCCGGCACCGAGGTCAGCGCCGTCAAGTCCCTGGTCGAGCGGTTCTTCGACGCCCGCAAGATGATGTCCCGCATGGCCCAGGGCGGCGGCATGCCCGGCATGCCGGGCATCCCCGGGATGGGCGGCGGCCCCGGCCGGCAGAAGAAGCAGGTCAAGCAGGCCAAGGGCAAGCGCAAGAGCGGCAACCCGATGAAGCGCAAGGAAGAGGAGGCCGCAGCCGCGGCCCGGCGCGAGCAGGGCCCGCAGACGGTGGACCCGGCGGCCGCTTCCAACCCGTTCGGCCTTCCCGCCGGCGGTCAGGGCGGTCAGGACTTCGACCTCCCGGACGAGTTCAAGAAGTTCATGAAGTAGTCCGCGGACAGTCGCGACGAGGGCCCCGGCCGGGGTGTGAGCAGCAGTTCACACGGTCGGGGCCCTTCCGTTCGCCGACGTGCCGCTCTCCCCCGCCCCGATGCGCCCGCAGGCCGTTACGCCACCCGGGCGATGACGTACCGGAAGATGTTCGGCAGCCACACGGTGCCGTCGGGTCGCTCGAACGGATGAAGCGCCTCGGCGAGCTCCTTCTCCGCGAGCGCGGCATCGGACGTGCCGTCGTAGAGCCCGGTCGACAGGAGCCCCCGCACCGCGCTGTCCACGTCCGCGTAGCCGAAGGGGCAGAACACCCGCCCCGAACCGTCCGGCCGCAGCCCGGCGCTCTCCACCACCGCGTCCAGGTCCCCGGGCGCCGGGCCGCCGCCCAGCACCGAGGGCACCGTGCAGCGTTCGGCGGGACCCCAGTCGGCCAGCACCACGGCTCCGCCGCGTCTGACCACCGGCAGCGCCGAGGACAGGGCCGCCGGCGCGGGGGAGAACGCCAGCAGGGCGTCGTAGGGGCGGGGCGGCGGGGGCGTCGCGGGCGGGGCCGCCAGCACCTCCAGCAGCCGTTCGCGGGCCAGCGCCCGCCGGGCCGGATCCGCCTCCACACCCGTGGCCGCGGCTCCCCGCGCGGCCGCCAGCAGCAGGGCCAGGCCGGCCCCGCAGTCGAGGCCCAGCAGCCGGTCACCCGGCCCGACCTCCAGCCGGTCGTAGACCGCCTCGTACAGCGGTACCAGCATCCGTTCCTGGATCTCCGCCCAGTCCCGGGCGACGAGCGTCGCGGTCGGCGTCGGTGTCATCGAAGAAGCGCTCCTGATTCCGTGTCGCCCCCCAGCCCCCGTTGCCAGAGAACTCCCCATTCGCCCCCGCGTCCAGAGGAGCGCGGCACCCGATTCACGCATCCTGTGCCGGGCGCCGTACGATTCGCGGCATGGCAAAGGCACCCGTTCTCACCCCGCAGGCGGAGGATTTCCCCCGCTGGTACCAGGATCTGATCAACAAGGCCGAGCTGGCCGACAACGGTCCGGTCCGCGGCACCATGGTCATCCGACCGTACGGCTACGGCCTGTGGGAGCGGATGCAGCAGGAGATGGACGCCCGGATCAAGGACCAGGGCGCCCAGAACGCGTACTTCCCCCTCTTCATCCCGCAGTCGTACCTGACGCGCGAGGCCGAGCACGTGGAGGGCTTCGCCCCCGAGCTCGCGGTCGTCACGCACGGCGGCGGCAAGGAGCTGGAGGAGCCGGTCGTCGTCCGGCCCACGTCCGAGACGATCATCAACGACTACTTCTCCAAGTGGGTCCAGAGCTACCGGGACCTGCCCCTGCTGATCAACCAGTGGGCCAACGTGGTCCGCTGGGAGATGCGCCCCCGCGTCTTCCTCCGCACGAGCGAGTTCCTCTGGCAGGAGGGCCACACGGCCCACGCCACCTACGAGGACGCCCGCGACTACGCCGCCCGCATCCACCGCGACGTCTACGGCGACTTCATGACGAACGTGCTCGGCATCGACGTCGTGCTCGGCCGCAAGACCGCCAAGGAGCGCTTCGCCGGCGCCATCAACACCCTCACCCTCGAGGGCATGATGGGCGACGGCAAGGCCCTGCAGATGGGCACCAGCCACGAGCTCGGCACCAACTTCGCCAAGGCCTTCAACACCCAGTACCTGTCGAAGGAAGGCAAGCAGGAACTCGTCTGGCAGACCTCGTGGGGCGTGTCGACCCGCATGGTCGGCGGTCTGATCATGTCCCACGGCGACGACAACGGCCTGCGCGTCCCGCCGCGTCTCGCGCACGTCCAGGTCGTCGTCATGGCGATCAAGGGTGACGAGGCCGTCGCCAAGGTCCGCGAGCTGGGCGACCGGCTCAAGGCCGCCGGCATCCGCGTGCACGTCGACGACCGCGTCGACACCCCCTTCGGCCGCCGCGCCGTGGACTGGGAGCTCAAGGGCGTGCCGGTCCGCATCGAGATCGGCCCCCGCGACCTGGAGGCCGGCACCGCGATGCTCGCCCGCCGGATCCCGGGCGGGAAGACCCCGGTCCAGATCGACGCGCTCGTCGACCTGCTGCCCAAGGTGCTGGACGAGGACCAGGCGCAGCTGCTGCGCGAGTCCCGCGAGCGCCGCGAGTCCCGCACCTCCGACGTGGCGACCATCGAGGAGGCCGCCGAGGCCGCGGTCGCCGGCGGCTGGGCGCGGATCCCGTGGGCCGACCTCGGCCCGGAGGGCGAGGCGAAGCTGGCCGAGCAGGCCGTCTCCGTACGCTGCCTGGTGGCCGAGGACGGGTCCGTGCCGGAGGCCGACGACGCTCCCGGTACCCTCGCGATCGTGGCGCGCTCGTACTGATCACGCCGCCGAGGCTCCCGGGCCCCGGCGTGCGGCAGGTGCCGCACGCCGGGGCCGGTCCTTTTTGGTCGTCGTTACGTACCGACTCCTCCTGAGTTCGGCGCACCCGTCCTCGTCGGGACGCATGAGCATGAACTGACTGGTACGTGCAAAAAATTTGGAATGGCCCGGAATCGGAACACCCGGGCACCCCGGCTCGTTGTCACGACGTGAGCACGACACCACCTGTTCTCGCCGCAGAGCTGGCGCAGGCGTGGGCCGACATTCAGCGGTACCACCCCGAGCTGCCTGACCTTGCCGCGCCCGAGTCCCTGATCGGAGAGTCCTCGTCCGCCTGCGGCGCCGAGCTCTCCTTCGAGCGACTGCTGCACGAGGCAGTCCACGGCATCGCGGCCGCCCGCGGTGTCCGTGACACCTCGCGCGCAGGCCGCTACCACAACCGCAGATTCCTCGCGATCGCCGAGGAGATGGGGCTGGACCACTCCGACGAGCCGCACGCGAGCAGCGGCTTCTCGCTGGTCACGCTCAATCCCGAGGCCAAGCGGCGCTACCGTCCCACCATCGAGCGGCTGCAGCGCGCCCTCAAGGCGCACACCGTCGCCACCGCCGCCGACACCAAGCGCACCTTCCGCGGACCCGCGGCCCGGCACGGCTCCTCGGGCGGAGGCGTGCGGGTCAAGGCGGTCTGCGACTGCGGGCGCAACGTACGGGTCGTCCCCTCCGTGCTCGCCCAGGCGCCGATCGTGTGCGGCGGCTGCATGAAGCCCTTCCGCATCCCCGAAGTCGCGATCGCGGCGGCCTCCTGACCGCCCTCCCGCCCGCCGACGGGGCCACCGCCCCACGGTGAAGCGACCGCCGGACCCCCGCCCCCACCGGGGCGGCCGGTCTGCGCACGCGCGGGCACCCCGCGGCCACCGCCGGCGGCAGTCCGTCCTGCCCGCCCGGCCGAGTGCGCCGCAGGCGTATGGCACAATGGCTAGCTGTACTCGACAGTCGCATAGGACCCCTCTCTCCTCCGGCTGACGCGTCCATCGGGCACCCGAGTACCGCAACCCCACGTGGCATCTCATGTGCCCAACCACGTCAAGTTCAGGAGACACCACTCCAGTGGCAGTCAAGATCAAGCTCAAGCGCCTCGGTAAGATCCGCTCTCCCCACTACCGCATCGTCGTCGCCGACGCCCGCACCCGTCGGGACGGCCGCGCGATCGAGGAGATCGGCATCTACCAGCCGACCTACAACCCGTCGCGCATCGAGGTCAACGGCGAGCGCGCCCAGTACTGGCTTTCTGTCGGCGCCCAGCCGACCGAGGCCGTTCTCGCCATCCTGAAGCTCACCGGTGACTGGCAGGCGCACAAGGGCCTCCCGGCCCCCGCGCCGCTGCTGCAGCCGGCCACGAAGGAAGACAAGCGTCGCTCCTTCGACGAGTTCGCCAAGGCCCTCGAGGGCATCGGCGAGGGCAAGGGCGAGGCCATCACGCAGAAGAAGAAGGCCGACAAGAAGGCGGACGAGGCTGAGGCCGCCGCCGAGTCGACCGAGGCCTGAGCATGCTCGAGGAGGCTCTTGAGCACCTCGTAAAGGGCATTGTGGACAACCCCGACGAAGTGCAGGTCGCCTCGCGCAACCTGCGCCGCGGGCAGGTGCTCGAGGTTCGGGTCCACCCCGACGACCTCGGCAAGGTGATCGGCCGCAACGGCCGCACCGCACGTGCCCTGCGTACCGTCGTGGGCGCCATCGGCGGCCGGGGGATCCGCGTCGACCTCGTCGACGTGGACCAGGTCCGCTGAGCAGTTGAATCACCGGCACGGGCCGGGGAGGGCATACGTGCCCGCCCCGGCCCGTCGTCGTCTGAACAGGAGAGGCACAGACAGTGGAGCTGGTAGTCGCGCGGATCGGCCGCGCCCACGGCATCAAGGGTGAGGTCACCGTCGAGGTGCGCACGGACGAGCCGGAACTGCGGCTCAGCCCCGGTGCCGTGCTGCGCACCGAACCGGCTTCGGTCGGCCCGCTGACCATCGAGACGGGCCGGGTGCACAGCGGCCGGCTGATGCTGCGCTTCGCCGGCGTCAAGGACCGCACCGCCGCGGAATCGCTGCGCAACACCCTCCTCATCGCCGACGTGGACCCGGCGGAGCTGCCCGAGGAGGAGGACGAGTACTACGACCACCAGCTGATGGACCTGGACGTGGTGCTCGAGGACGGCACCGAGATCGGCCGGATCACCGAGATCTCCCACCTGCCCTCGCAGGACCTCTTCATCGTCGAGCGCCCCGACGGCACCGAGGTGATGATCCCCTTCGTCGAGGAGATCGTCGCCGAGATCGACCTGGAGGAGCAGCGCTGCGTCATCACGCCGCCGCCCGGGCTGATCGACGACCGCGCCGAGATCGTCTCCACCCGTGACGCCGAGGCCGCGAGCTCCGAGGGCGACGCCTGATGCGGCTCGACGTCGTCACGATCTTCCCCGAGTACCTGGAACCGCTGAACGTCTCCCTCGTCGGCAAGGCCCGCGCCCGCGGCCAGCTCGACGTGCACGTCCACGACCTGCGGGACTGGACCCACGACCGGCACAACACGGTCGACGACACCCCGTACGGCGGCGGCCCCGGCATGGTCATGAAGACCGAACCGTGGGGCGAGGCGCTGGACGAGGCGCTGGCCGACGGCTACGAGGCGGGCGCGCACGGCCCCGTCATGGTGGTCCCCACGCCCAGCGGCCGTCCGTTCACCCAGGAACTGGCCGTCGAGCTCTCCGAGCGGCCCTGGCTGATCTTCACGCCCGCCCGCTACGAGGGCATCGACCGCCGCGTGATGGACGAGTACGCCACGCGCATGCCGGTGTACGAGGTCTCCATCGGCGACTACGTCCTGGCGGGCGGCGAAGCGGCCGTCCTGGTCGTCACCGAGGCCGTGGCCCGCTTGCTGCCCGGGGTCCTCGGCAATGCCGAGTCGCACCGGGACGACTCCTTCGCGCCCGGCGAGATGGCGAACCTGCTGGAGGGGCCCGTCTACACCAAGCCGCCGGTGTGGCGCGGCCGGGACATCCCCGACGTGCTGCTCAGCGGCCACCACGGCAAGATCGCCCGGTGGCGCCGGGACGAGGCGTTCCGCCGGACCGCGAGCAACCGCCCCGACCTGATCGAGCGTTGCGAGGCTTCCGCCTTCGACAAGAAGGACCGCGAGATCCTCTCCATCCTGGGCTGGCAGCCGTCGCCGGACGGCCGATTTTGGCGCAGGCCGCAAGCCGTGGAAGAATAGGCGGCTGCTGTGTGCTCGCCGGACGCCCCTGCCACAGGGGGACCGTCGGCCGCCGAGTGGCACGGCTCCGGAATTCTCTACGGAAACCCGCACTGGCGACCTGTGGCGTCATGCGAAGAAAGCAGACGAAGAACATGTCTCACCTGCTCGATGGCGTCAACGCCGCCGCGCTCCGCTCGGACGTCCCGGCCTTCCGCCCGGGTGACACGATCAACGTGCACGTCCGCGTGATCGAGGGCAACCGCTCCCGTATCCAGCAGTTCAAGGGTGTCGTCATCCGCCGCCAGGGCGCCGGTGTCTCCGAGACCTTCACCGTTCGCAAGGTCTCCTTCAGCGTCGGCGTGGAGCGTACCTTCCCGGTCCACTCCCCGATCTTCGAGAAGATCGAGCTCGTCACCCGCGGTGACGTGCGCCGTGCGAAGCTGTACTACCTCCGTGAGCTCCGCGGCAAGGCCGCGAAGATCAAGGAGAAGCGCGACAAGTAAGGTCGCCACCGGTGTCCGGGGGCGGCCGGATAGGCTCGCCCCCGATGGACACCGAAGCACCTCACACGCAGCGCGGTCACTCTTCCCCCCGCGAGGGGCAAGGGTGGCCGCGTTCTGCGTTCTCCGGGACCGGCGCGGCCGGGCACGGCCGGCGGGCCTCGGGGCGGCAGCTGACCTGGCGCCGGGCCGGGGTGCTCGGCGTGGTCTGCACCGTCTTCCTGCTGCTGCTCAGCAACTTCGTCGTCCAGCCCTTCCTGATCCCCAGCCGCTCCATGGAGCCGACGCTCAGGGTCGGGGACCGGGTGCTGGTCAACAAGCTGGCGTACCGTTTCGGTGATCAGCCGCGCCGCGGGGACCTGGTGGTCTTCGACGGCACGGGATCCTTCGTACGGGAGCGCGCGGACGGCAACCCGGTCGGTGGCCTGGTGCACGGCGCGGCCTCGGCGCTCGGGCTGGCGGAGCCCTCCGACACCGACTTCGTGAAGCGGGTGGTGGGCGTGGGTGGTGACGACGTGGTCTGCTGTGACGCGGGCGGCCGGGTCGCGGTGAACGGCGTGCCGCTGGACGAGCCTTACCTGTTTCCGGGGGACGCGCCCTCGGCGGTGCCCTTCCGGATCGTCGTGCCCGTGGGGACCCTGTGGGTGATGGGTGATCATCGTTCCCAGTCCCGGGACTCGCGGGACCACCTCGGGGAACCGGGCGGGGGGATGGTGCCGGTGGAGAAAGTGATCGGGCGGGCCGACTGGATCGGCTGGCCGGTTTCGCGCTGGGGCGCCGTCGGCGGCGGCCATGGGTAGCCGCGGGCGGCCGCGGGGCCGACGGGAGCAGGAGCCCGAACCGGAGCAGCGCGCAAGGACGCGGGGCCGACGGGACTGGCTCGATGACGAGCCCGAGCCCCAGCCGCAGCCGCGCGCAAGACCGCGGGGCCGTCGCGAGCCCGAGCGGGAGCCGGAGCCGGTCGTGGCGGAGGGCGGCCGGGCCCAGCGGCGCCGGCTGGCGCGCAAGGTCCGGCGGCGCCGCCGCACGCGCCGGGCGGGCGAGCTGCCCCTGCTCGTGGTGGTGGCGCTGTGCATAGCCCTGCTCCTCAAGACCTTCCTGGTGCAGGCCTTCTTCATCCCGTCGGGCTCGATGGAGCAGACCATCCGGATCGGCGACCGGGTCCTCGTGGACAAGCTGACCCCGTGGTTCGGCTCCAAGATCGAGCGCGGGGACGTCGTCGTGTTCAAGGACCCCGGCGGCTGGCTCAAGGGCGAGTCGGCCCGGCAGGCCCCGGACCCGATCGTGGTCAAGCAGATCAAGCAGACGCTGACCTTCATCGGCCTGCTGCCCTCGTCCGACGAACAGGACCTGATCAAGCGCGTCATCGGCGTCGGCGGCGACACCGTCAAGTGCTGCGACGCCAAGGGCCGGGTCACCGTCAACGGCTCGCCGCTCGACGAGCCGTACGTGAACCCGGGCAACACCCCCTCCGACATCCCCTTCGAGGTGGAGGTGCCGGCCGGACGGCTGTTCGTGATGGGCGACCACCGAGCGAATTCGGCCGATTCCCGTTTTCACCTCGACGAGGCCTTCGAGGGCACCATCGACGAGAACGGGGTCGTGGGGGAGGCCGTGGTGATCGCCTGGCCGTTCGGACACTGGACCCGTCTGGAGCAGCCCGCGACCTTCCGCATGGTGCCCGATCAGGCACGGCGTGCGGGACGCGGCCGCAGGCGGCGCGGTTCGGGCGTGCCGTTCGCATAGTGTGTCCTCGGTCTCCCGAGCCTTAGGGAACTCCCGCTCGTTAAGGGAGGGGAGGGCCCGTGTCCGGTTCGGCGCGGGCGGCGATCGTGAGTGAGGAGTGGATGTGGGGGACGTGGCGGTAGGCGCACGGTCCGGACGCGACGAGGGCGAGGAGCGGCCGGACGACGCCGTCGCGCGCGAGACCGAGGAGGACGGCGCTCTGGAGAAGCCGCACCGTTCCTTCTGGAAGGAGCTCCCGCTCCTCATCGGCATCGCCCTGCTGCTGGCCCTGCTGATCAAGACCTTCCTGGTCCAGGCGTTCTCGATCCCCTCGGACTCGATGCAGGACACACTGCAGCGCGGGGACCGGGTGCTGGTCGACAAGCTGACCCCGTGGTTCGGCTCCGAGCCGGAGCGCGGCGAGGTCGTGGTCTTCCACGACCCCGCGAACTGGCTGTCGGGCGAGCCCACGCCGGAGCCGAACATCGCGCAGAAGGCCCTCAGCTGGATCGGCCTGATGCCGTCCGCCGAGGAGAAGGACCTGATCAAGCGGACCATCGCCATCGGCGGTGACACGGTCGAGTGCAAGAAGGGGGGACCGGTCGTCGTCAACGGCAAGGCGCTCGACGAGCCGTACATCTACCCCGGCAACACCCCGTGCGACGACCACCCCTTCGGCCCGCTCAAGGTGCCCGAGGGCAAGATCTGGGTGATGGGCGACCACCGGCAGAACTCGCAGGACTCCCGCTACCACATGGAGGACTCCACCCAGGGCTTCGTGCCGGTCGACAAGGTCGTCGGGCGGGCCGTCGTGATCGCGTGGCCGGTGACCCGCTGGTCCACGCTGCCGATCCCGGACACCTTCGACCAGCCGGGCATCGGCAACCAGGCCGCGGCCACCGCGCTCGGCCTCGGGGCCGCCGGACTGGCGCCGGTCGGGCTCGGCCCGGGCGCGCTGGGGCTCGCCGGAGCCGTCCCGCTCGTCATGTGGCGCCGCCGGAAGCTGACCGGGGGCCGTACCGACGGGTAGGGTGCCGCCCAGGTCGACGATCCCGATGTGGGGGCGCTGGAATGGGCGGAACAGAAGCGATACGCAGTGGCAAGGATGGCCGCGGCGGTCTCGGCAACGTGTTGTCGGGAATCGTCGTGGCCATCGGCTTTGCGCTCTTCCTCGGCGGCTTCGTGTGGGGGGCGCTCGTGTATCAGCCCTACACGGTCCCGACGGACTCGATGATGCCGACGGTGCGGCCCGGCGACCGGCTGCTGGCACAGCGCATCGACGGCGGTGAGGTGCGCCGCGGGGACGTGGTCATCTTTACTGATTCCATGTGGAGCGATTCGCCCATGGTCAAGCGGGTCGTCGGCGTCGGCGGCGACACCGTGAAGTGCTGCGGCGCGGCCGGCGAGCTGACCGTGAACGGCGTCCCGCTGGACGAGCCCTACGCCGACACCAGCCGGCCGGACTCGGGCCTGGCCATGCCGCCCGGACAGGCCCCGCCGCCCGGCACCCCCTTCGAGGTGACGGTCCCCGAGGAGAACCTCTTCCTGCTCGGCGACCGGCGTGCCGCCTCGCTCGACTCGCGCTCCCACCTCCAGGAGGCAGGCCAGGGCACCGTCCCGCGGTCCGCCGTCAGCGCCCGCGTCGACGCCCTGGCCTGGCCGTCCATGACGATGCTGGAGCGGCCGCGGACGTACGCCGCCCTGCCCGGCGGGACATCGGGGCACGGCCCGCTGCGGCTCCAGGTGACGGCCGTGATCGCCGGAGCCGCCCTGGTGGTGCTGGGAGCCGCGTACGGGCCCCTCGCGCGGGTCCTGGGGCGCGGGCGGCGGGAGCGGGCCGGTGTCGCCTGACCCGGCGGGTGACCACAGCCCCCGCCAGGTGTCCCGGGTGATCCTGCTGGACCCGGCGGACCGGATCCTGCTGCTGCACGGTTTCGAACCGGCCGATCCCTCGGACGACTGGTGGTTCACCCCGGGCGGCGGACTCGAGGGGACGGAGACCCGGGAGCAGGCCGCGCTGCGCGAGCTGGCCGAGGAGACCGGGATCACCGAGGTGGAGCTGGGGCCGGTGCTGTGGCACCGCTACTGCTCCTTCCCCTTCGACGGCCGGCGCTGGGAGCAGGACGAGTGGTACTTCCTGGCCCGGACCAGCCAGACCACGACCTGGATGGGCGGTCTGACGGAGCTGGAGCGGCGCAGCGTCACCGGAGCCAGGTGGTGGACCTCCGAGGAACTTCTCACGGCACATGAGACGGTGTACCCGACCAGACTCGCCGAGCTGCTCCGCACGCTGCTCGACGACGGTCCTCCGGGTGCCCCGGTGGTCCTGGCCCCGGAAATCGTTTAGGGGCGCAGGGCGCTGGCGCACAATAGGGGGACGCACGGCTGAAGGGGAACATGCCATGAGTGCCGAGGACCTCGAAAAGTACGAGACCGAGATGGAGCTGAAGCTCTATCGGGAGTACCGCGACGTCGTCGGGCTGTTCAAGTATGTGATCGAGACCGAACGCCGTTTCTACCTCACCAACGACTACGAGATGCAGGTGCACTCGGTCCAGGGGGAGGTGTTCTTCGAGGTCTCGATGGCCGATGCCTGGGTCTGGGACATGTACCGGCCGGCCCGCTTCGTCAAGCAGGTCCGGGTGCTGACCTTCAAGGACGTGAACATCGAGGAGCTCAACAAGAGCGACCTCGAACTGCCCGGCAGCTGATCGCCTCACCCGGAAGGGTGACGGGTCCGTCCACAGCCGTCCGGTTGTCCACCAAGATCCACAAGGTGGGCGGGGACGCGGGACCGTCGGTGCCGGAGGTGGTGCCGGATGGACGCGAAGAGCGTGGCACGGCAGGCGATGGGGCGGTACGGCGAGGAGCTCGCGGCACGGCGGCTGACCGAGGCCGGGATGACCGTGATCGCGCGGAACTGGCGGTGCCGCGGCGGGGAGATCGACATCGTCGCGCGCGACGGGGACGCCCTCGTCGTGTGCGAGGTGAAGACCCGGCGTGCGGGTGACTTCGAGCATCCGATGGCCGCCCTACGGGCCGCGAAGGCGGACCGGCTGCGGCGCCTCGCCGGGCGGTGGCTCGCCGATCACGGCGGACCACCGCCGGGCGGGGTCCGCATCGACCTGGTGGGAGTCCTGCTGCCGCGGCGCGGCGCGCCCCTGGTGGAACACGTCAGGGGGGTGGCCTGATGGGGTTCGCGCGAGCCTGCTCCGTGGCCCTGGTCGGCGTCGACGGCGTGGTGGTCGAGGTCCAGGCCGACCTGGAGCCCGGAGTCGCGGCCTTCACTCTGGTGGGGCTGCCGGACAAGACCCTCGTCGAGAGCCGGGACCGGGTGCGTGCGGCCGTGGTCAATTCCGGAGCGGCCTGGCCGCAGAAGAAGCTCACGGTCGGGCTGAGCCCGGCCTCCGTACCCAAGGGCGGCGCCGGATTCGACCTGGCCGTCGCGGCGGCCGTGCTCGGGGCGGCCGAGGTGGTCGACCCGGCGGCCATCGCCGACCTCGTCCTGATCGGCGAGCTGGGGCTGGACGGGCGGGTGCGTCCGGTCCGGGGGATCCTGCCGGCCGTCCTCGCCGCGGCCGAGGCCGGCTACCGGCAGGTGGTCGTCCCCCGGCAGTGCGCCGCGGAGGCCGCACTCGTACCGGACGTCTCGGTGCTCGGCGTGCGCAGCCTGCGCCAGCTGATCGCCGTCCTGACCGACGGGGAGGTGCCCGAGGAGGAGCCCGGGGACCCGCCGGGCCGCCCGGACCCGATGCTGGCCGGACTGCTCGTCCCGGGAGCGGGCCTGGGCACGGGTCTCGCCCCGGGCCGCCCCGACGGGGACTGCGCCGACTTTCCCGACCTCGCCGACGTGACCGGGCAGCACACGGCCCGCCGCGCCCTCGAAGTGGCCGCCGCCGGGGGCCACCACCTGTTCCTCAGCGGGCCCCCCGGCGCCGGGAAGACGATGCTGGCCGAGCGGCTGCCCTGGCTCCTGCCGCCGCTCACCCGCCAGGACTCCGTGGAGGTCACCGCGGTCCACTCGGTCGCGGGAATCCTGCCGCCCGGCGAACCCCTGGTCTCCCGGCCGCCCTACTGCGCCCCGCACCATTCGGCGACCATGCAGTCCCTGGTGGGCGGTGGTACCGGGGTGCCCAGGCCCGGAGCGGTCTCCCTGGCCCATAGAGGGGTGCTCTTCCTGGACGAGGCCGCGGAGTTCCACGGCCGGGCGCTCGACGCGCTGCGCCAGCCCCTGGAATCGGGGCACGTGGTCATCGCCCGCGCCGCCGGCGTGGTGCGGCTGCCCGCCAGATTCCTGATGGTCCTCGCCGCGAACCCCTGCCCGTGCGGACGGCACACCCTGCACGGCGCGGGATGCGAATGCCCGCCCTCGGTGATCCGGCGCTACCAGGCCCGGCTGTCCGGGCCGCTGCTGGACCGGGTGGACCTGAGGGTGGAGGTCGAGCCCGTGACCCGCAGCGACCTGCTGGGCCGGGGCGGCCGGGGGGAGTCCACCGCGGTGGTCGCCGACCGGGTGCGGGAGGCCCGGGAGCGCGCCGGGGCCCGGCTCACCGGCACGGCCTGGCGGCTCAACTCGGAAGTGCCGGGGCAGGAACTGAGGACCCGTTGGCAGGCGGCGCCGGGGGCGCTGGCGCAGGCCGAGCGGGAACTGGAGCGGGGACTGCTCACCGCGCGCGGGCTGGACCGGGTCCTGCGGGTCGCCTGGACCGTCGCCGACCTGCGGGGACGGGACCGGCCCGAGGCGCTGGACGTGGCCGTGGCGCTGGAGCTGCGGACCGGTATCGCCCGTGGGGCCATGTCGGTTCCGGGGGCCGGGACATGACGGGCGCACAGGACGAGGAGCTGCTGGCGCGGGCGGCCCTGACGCGGGTGCTGGAGCCCGGGGACGCGCACGGCGGGCGCTGGATCCGGGAGCACGGCGCCACGGGACTGCTCCGGCTGCTGACCGGCCCGGAGGCGCCATGGCGGACTCCGCCCGGGGTCGGACCGGAGCGGCTCGCCGCCTACCGCAGACGGGCGGCGCTGGCCGACCCCCGGCGCGACCTCGAACTGGCCGCCGGGTCGGGAGGCCGGTTCGTCTTCCCGGGGTCGGCGGAGTGGCCGACGCAGCTGGACGACCTGGGCGACGAACGCCCCGTCGGCCTCTGGCTGCGGGGCCGCTCCAACCTGCGTACGTGGGCACTGCGTTCGGTCGCCGTGGTCGGGGCCCGGGCCTGCACCCCGTACGGCGCGCACATGGCGCAGACGCTGGCCGCCGGCCTCGCCGAGCGCGGCTGGGTCGTGGTCTCCGGCGCCGCCTTCGGGATCGACGGGGCCGCGCACAGGGGGGCCCTCGCCTCCGGCGGGGCGACCGCGGCGGTGCTCGCCTGCGGGGTGGACGTCGCCTATCCCCGCGGACACGCAGGGCTGCTCGGCCGGATCGCCGGCCAAGGACTCGTCGTCGGGGAGCTGCCGCCGGGCAGCCACCCCACACCCAGCCGGTTCGTCCTGCGCAACCGGGTCATCGCCGCCCTCACCCGCGGCACCGTCGTCGTGGAGGCCGCCCACCGCAGCGGCTCCCTGGTCACCGCCCGGCGCGCGCAGCGGCTCGGACGGTTCACGATGGGCGTCCCCGGGCCCGCCACCAGCGGGCTCTCGGCGGGCGTGCACGAACTCCTCAGAGGTGAGGCCGTGCTGGTCACCGACGCGGCGGAAGTGGTCGAACTCGTCGGCTCCATGGGGGAGCTGGCCCCCGAGCGGCGCGGCCCCGTGCTCGCCCGCGACCTGCTGGACCGCGAAACGGCCCGCGTACTCGAAGCCCTCCCGGCCGGACGCCCCACGACCGCGGCCGAGCTGGCACTTGCCTGCGGCACCGGCACCGATGAAGTCATCGGCAGACTGTACGAACTTCACTCTCTGGGGTTCGTCGAACGGCAGGGCGACGGCTGGCAGTTGAGCGGATGAACGGCTGGAGGGGGCATACAAACCCGAGCCACCCGGCGAGGCGGTCGTTGACCTGGGGACTTCCGGTGGAAGAGTGAAAGAGATGAGAGACGCGGTCCTCCCGGTGGCAGTCGCCGGGACCGTGCGCCAGGCGCCGGTCCCGGGTCGCCCGCGCGAGCCGGGGCGCCCCTCGGCCCCCGCGCCATCCCGTACTCTTCGCGCACCGCGACACTTTCGTCACGCTACGCTCCCAAGGAATCCGGCTCCGGCAAAGGCGAAGCATGCCCCCACACACCTCAGGGTCCGACCGCGCTGCGGTGCCTCCCGCTGCCCGCGGCAGCGTGCGGTCCACCGCGCCCTCGTCCCTGGAGGTGCTGTGGCGCTCGTACAAGGACTCGGGTGACGAACGGCTGCGGGAGCAGCTGATCCTGCACTACTCACCCCTGGTGAAGTACGTGGCAGGCCGGGTCAGCGTGGGCCTGCCGCCCAACGTGGAGCAGGCCGACTTCGTCTCCTCCGGGGTCTTCGGGCTGATCGACGCCATCGAGAAGTTCGACATCGACCGCTCGATCAAGTTCGAGACGTACGCGATCACCCGGATCCGCGGCGCGATGATCGACGAACTGCGGGCGCTGGACTGGATCCCCCGCTCGGTCCGGCAGAAGGCGCGCGCCGTGGAGCGGGCCTACGCCACGCTGGAGGCCCAGCTGCGGCGCACCCCGACGGAGACCGAGGTCGCCGGCGAGATGGGGATCGGCGTGGAGGACCTCCACACCGTCTTCAGCCAGTTGTCGCTGGCGAACGTGGTCGCCCTGGAGGAGCTGCTGCACGTCGGCGGCGAGGGCGGCGACCGTCTCTCGCTGATGGACACGCTGGAGGACACCGCCGCCGACAATCCGGTGGAGGTGGCGGAGGACCGCGAACTGCGGCGCCTGCTGGCACGGGCCATCAACACGCTGCCCGAACGCGAGAAGACCGTCGTGACCCTCTACTACTACGAGGGCCTCACCCTGGCCGAGATCGGCAACGTGCTGGGCGTCACCGAGAGCCGGGTCAGCCAGATCCACACCAAGTCAGTGCTGCAACTGCGAGCGAAGTTGGCAGATGTGGGGCGGTGAGCTTGCGGTACCTCCGTAGAGTGGATGTGTGCCCAGGATTCGAGCGGCCTCCGTGGCCGAGCACCGGTCGATGCAGCGCGGCGCCCTCTTGGACGCCGCGCGTTCCCTGCTGTCCGAAGGCGGTACGGAGGCGCTGACCTTCCCCGCCCTGGCGGAGCGGACCGGACTCGCCCGGTCCTCCGTGTACGAGTACTTCCGCTCCCGCGCGGCCGTGGTCGAAGAGCTGTGCGCCGTGGACTTCCCCGTGTGGGCCGCCGAGATCGAGGCGGCGATGGAGCGGGCCGACTCGCCGGAGGCGAAGGTCGAGGCCTACGTGCGCAGCCAGCTGGGACTGGTGGGGGACCGGCGGCACCGGGCGGTCGTGGCGATCTCGGCCAGCGAGCTGGACGCGGGGGCCCGGGAGAAGATCCGGGCCGCCCACGGCGGGCTGATCGCGATGATCGTCGAGGCGCTGGCCGCCCTCGGGCAGGAACAGCCCAGGCTGGCCGCGATGCTCCTGCAGGGGGTCGTGGACGCCGCCGTGCGCCGCATCGAACTCGGCGCCGCGGAGGATCCCGAGGTCATCACGGAGACGGCCCTGGCCATCGCCCTGCGGGGCGTCCAGGGCTGAGCCCGCTGCCGTCGGTCCCCGCCGGCCCGCTCCACGCGCCGTCCGGTCGCGGGTGCGGCAGCAGGCGCGGGGTGGGCCGCGCCAGGAGCGCCAGCGGATTGAGGTACACCTCGCCCGACAACAGCCCCCAGTGCAGGCACGCCGTCGGGCAGTGCGACCCCTCCGTGAGCACCGCCACCACCTGCCCCGCCGAGACCTCCTCGCCCTCCGTGACCAGCGGCCGGACCGGTTCGTAGGTCGTGCGCAGACCGTTCGGCAGGGCGAGCGAGAGGACCCCGCGGCCCGCGACCGGCCCGGCGTGGTGGACCCGGCCCGCGGCGACGGCGCGCAGCTCCGCGCCCACCGGGGCGGCCAGGTCCACCCCGCGGTGTCCGGCCGCGTACGGGGTCGGGGGCGGGTCCCACCAGCGCGCCACCGACAGCGGCGCGGGCAGCGGCCGGACCACGGGCGGCGCCGCGGGCAGGGCCGTCTGGGCCAGGAGCAGGAGCAGGCTGAGCAGCAGTGTCGTCATGCCGCTCAGCGTCCCGCGGCCCCCCGGCCGGTGGGCCGGACTGTGGACGGTCGGGGCACTGTGGACAACGGCGTCACCCGGCATACCGCCGGGTCCCGTACACTTCTTGTGGCGATCCGGGTCACCGGGTCGACTTCGCACGCCCCGGCATCAGCCCGAAACGGCCAGGTGACAGCGTCTCTCGGTCCCCTCATGGGGGCAGGGCGCGGTGGGGCGTCAGGAACCAAACCGAGAAACCAAGGAGATGGCCATGGCCGTCGTCACGATGCGGGAGCTGCTGGAAAGCGGCGTCCACTTCGGTCACCAGACCCGCCGTTGGAACCCGAAGATGAAGCGCTTCATCTTCACGGAGCGCAACGGCATCTACATCATCGACCTGCTGCAGTCGCTGTCGTACATCGACCGCGCCTACGAGTTCGTGAAGGAGACCGTCGCGCACGGTGGCTCCATCATGTTCGTCGGTACCAAGAAGCAGGCCCAGGAGGCCATCGCCGAGCAGGCGACGCGCGTTGGCATGCCGTACGTCAACCAGCGCTGGCTCGGTGGCATGCTCACCAACTTCTCCACCGTCTACAAGCGCCTCCAGCGTCTGAAGGAGCTTGAGGCGATCGACTTCGAGGACGTCGCCGCCTCGGGTCTCACCAAGAAGGAGCTCCTGGTCCTCTCCCGCGAGAAGGCCAAGCTGGAGAAGACCCTCGGTGGTATCCGCGAGATGTCGAAGGTTCCCAGCGCCGTCTGGATCGTCGACACCAAGAAGGAGCACATCGCCGTCGGTGAGGCGCGCAAGCTCCACATCCCGGTCGTCGCGATCCTCGACACCAACTGCGACCCCGACGAGGTCGACTACAAGATCCCGGGCAACGACGACGCGATCCGTTCCGTCACCCTGCTCACCCGCGTGATCGCCGACGCCGTCGCCGAGGGCCTCATCGCCCGCTCCGGCGCTGCGACCGGCGACTCGAAGCCGGGCGAGAAGGCCGCCGCCGAGCCGCTCGCCGAGTGGGAGCGCGACCTGCTCGAGGGCGAGAAGAAGGCCGACGACGCCGAGGCCGCTGCCGCCCCGGCCGCCGAGGCCCCTGCCGCCGAGGCCCCGGCCGCCGAGGCTGTCGAGGCCCCGGCCGCCGACGCCGAGCAGGCCTGACCCACTGAGAGCGCCCGGCGTTCACGCGCCGGGCACTCACAGCACGGACGATGACGGCGGGGGAGCCGCGCCACGAGCGCGGCGCCTCCGCCGTTCACCCGTAGATCTACGACTTCGAGAGAGAATCACAGACTCATGGCGAACTACACCGCCGCTGACGTCAAGAAGCTCCGCGAGCTCACCGGCGCCGGCATGCTGGACTGCAAGAACGCGCTCGTGGACGCCGACGGTGACGTCGACAAGGCCCAGGAAGCGCTCCGCATCAAGGGCCAGAAGGGCGTCGCCAAGCGCGAGGGCCGTTCTGCCGAGAACGGTGCCGTCGTCTCCCTCATCGCCGACGACAACACCTCCGGTGTCATCGTCGAGCTGAAGTGCGAGACCGACTTCGTCGCCAAGGGCGAGAAGTTCCTGGCCGTCGCCAACGAGCTGGCCGCGCACGTCGCCGCCACCTCCCCGGCCGACATCGAGGCGCTGCTCGCGTCCGAGATCAAGCCCGGTCAGACCGTCACCGCTTTCGTCGACGAGGCCAACGCCAACCTCGGCGAGAAGATCGTCCTGGACCGCTTCGCGCAGTTCACCGGCGGCTACGTGACCGCGTACATGCACCGCACGATGCCCGACCTGCCGTTCCAGATCGGCGTCTTGGTCGAGCTCGACAAGGAGAACGCCGAGGTCGCCCGCGGCGTCGCGCAGCACATCGCCGCGTTCGCCCCGCAGTGGCTGTCCGCCGAGGACGTCCCGGCCGAGAAGGTCGAGTCCGAGCGCCGCATCGCCGAAGAGGTCACCCGCGCGGAGGGCAAGCCCGAGGCTGCCATCGCCAAGATCGTCGAGGGTCGCGTCAACGGCTTCTTCAAGGACGCCACGCTGCTCGGCCAGGCCTACGCCCTGGACAACAAGAAGTCCGTCCAGAAGGTTCTGGACGAGGCCGGTGTCACCCTGAAGCGCTTCACCCGCATCAAGGTCGGCATCTGAGTCCGTCCGTACGCGACGGACACCGGACCCCGGTAGGGTCTGAAGCAGTCGTCCGCGCTTGCGCGAGGCGACCGCAGATCTGACGAGGAGGCCATTGCCGTAGAGGGAACCGCAAGGACCCACCGGCAATGGCCTTCTTCGTATGTGCACGAGGAGATCTCCATGAATCAGGGCGTGGACCCCCACACCGCTTCCGACGACAAGAGCGACCAGTTCAAGAAGGGCCGCCGCTTCATGCTGAAGCTGTCGGGCGAGGCCTTCTCCGGTGGCGGAGGACTGGGCGTCGATCCCGACGTCGTCCACGCCATCGCGCGTGAGATCGCCGCGGTGGTCCGCGACGGCGCGGAGATCGCCGTCGTGATCGGCGGCGGCAACTTCTTCCGAGGCGCCGAGCTCCAGCAGCGCGGCATGGACCGGGCGCGGTCCGACTACATGGGCATGCTCGGAACGGTGATGAACTGCCTCGCGCTCCAGGACTTCCTGGAGAAGGAGGGCATCGACTCCCGCGTGCAGACCGCCATCACCATGGGCCAGGTCGCGGAGCCGTACATCCCGCTGCGCGCCGTGCGCCACCTGGAGAAGGGCCGCGTCGTCATCTTCGGCGCGGGCATGGGCATGCCCTACTTCTCCACCGACACCACGGCCGCCCAGCGCGCCCTGGAGATCGACGCCGAAGCCCTCCTCATGGGCAAGAACGGTGTCGACGGGGTCTACGACTCCGACCCGAAGAAGAACCCGGACGCGGTGAAGTTCGACGCGCTGGAGTACGGAGAGGTCCTCTCGCGCGACCTCAAGGTCGCCGACGCCACCGCGATCACCCTCTGCCGCGACAACAAGCTGCCGATCCTCGTCTTCGAGCTGCTCGCCGAGGGCAATATCGCCCGCGCCGTCAAGGGTGAGAAGATCGGCACGCTCGTCAGCGACCAGGAAACCCGGGCCTGAGCAGTCCGCTGCCGGTCCGGGCGGCCCGGACCGGCCCGCCCGCCCGCCTGAACCATCCATTCAAGACATGCAGGAGCACGTGGTGATCGAAGAAATCCTCCTCGAGGCCGAGGAGAAGATGGAGAAGGCCGTCGTCGTCGCGAAGGAGGACTTCGCCGCGATCCGCACCGGCCGTGCGCACCCGGCGATGTTCAACAAGATCGTCGCCGACTACTACGGCGCCATCACGCCCATCAACCAGCTCGCCTCGTTCGCGGTCCCCGAGCCGCGCATGGCCATCGTGACGCCGTTCGACGCGTCCGCGCTGCGCAACATCGAGCAGGCCATCCGCGACTCCGACCTCGGTGTCAACCCGAGCAACGACGGCCGGATCATCCGGGTGACGTTCCCGGAGCTGACCGGTGAGCGCCGCAAGGAGTACATCAAGGTCGCCAAGAACAAGGCCGAGGACTCCAAGGTCTCCATCCGTTCCGTGCGCCGCAAGGCCAAGGACGCGCTCGACAAGCTCGTCAAGGACAAGGAGGCCGGCGAGGACGAGGTCCGTCGCGCCGAGAAGGAGCTCGACGACACCACCGCGAAGTACGTCGCGCAGGTGGACGAGCTCCTCAAGCACAAGGAAGCCGAGCTCCTCGAAGTCTGATGAACGACTCTTCCTGGCAGCCGGAGCCGGTTCCGGCGGGTCCCGCATACGATGCGCAGGTGGGCCCGCACACTCGGCCCATGCCCATCGTGCCCGATGCCGCCGGCCGTGACTTCGACGACCGGGAAGCACGCGATCGGGGGGCCGCCTCGGACGGCGGCTCCCTCTTCCGCGCCGATACGCCGCCGCAGGAGCCCATGCCCAGCCCCCCGCCTCCGCATGCCGAGCACCCGCAGGACTCCTCCCCCCCGCCGCAGAAGAAGCGCGCGGGGCGGGACCTGCGTGCCGCGATAGGGGTGGGCGTCGGTCTCGGCGCGGTGATCTTCGCATCGCTGCTGATCGTCAAGGCGGTCTTCGTCGGCGTCGTCGTCGTCGCGGTCGTCGTCGGCCTGTGGGAGCTCACTTCCCGTCTGCAGGAGAAGAAGGGCATCAAGGCCCCTCTGGTCCCGCTCGCGGTCGGTGGCGCGGCCATGGTCATCGCCGGATACGTCCGGGGGGCCGAGGGCGCCTGGGTGGCCATGGCGCTGACGGTGCTGGCCGTCCTGGTGTGGCGGATGACCGAACCGCCCGAGGACTACCTCAAGGACGTCACGGCGGGTGCCTTCGCGGCGTTCTACGTGCCTTTCCTGGCCACCTTCGTCGCGATGCTGCTCACCGCAGACGACGGCCCGCAGCGCGTGATCACCTTCCTGCTCCTGACCGTGGTCAGCGACACCGGGGCCTACGCGGTGGGCTGGCGCTTCGGGAAGACCAAGCTCGCGCCGCGCATCAGCCCCGGCAAGACCCGCGAGGGACTGTTCGGCGCGGTGGCCTTCGCCATGGTCGCCGGCGCGCTCTGCATGGAGTTCCTGATCGACGGCGGCGCCTGGTGGCAGGGCCTGCTGCTCGGCCTCGCCGTCGCGGTCAGCGCCACCCTGGGCGACCTGGGCGAGTCGATGATCAAGAGGGACCTGGGCATCAAGGACATGGGCACCCTGCTGCCGGGGCACGGCGGCATCATGGACCGGCTGGACTCGCTGCTGCCCACCGCTCCCGTGGTGTGGCTGCTGCTGGCGGCTTTCGTCGGCACCGGCTGACCGGTCCCGGTCGGGTTATCCTGGAGGGCGCGCCGCGTGTACGCGGCGCGCCCTTTCCGTCCAGCGGCCGAGCCGCGGACCGGCCCTGCACGCGCGGGGTGACCCCCACCTCGTCGTACTGAGGAGTACCGCATGGCCCCCCGTCCCGCTCCGGGTGAGCTCACCTTCGTCGCTCCCCGCGGGGTCAAGAAGCCGCCCCGCCACCTCGCCGACATGACTCCGGCCGAGCGCCGCGAGGCGGTCGCCGCGATCGGTGAGAAGCCCTTCCGGGCCAAGCAGCTCTCTCAGCACTACTTCGCCCGCTACGCGCACGACCCGGCGGAGTGGACGGACATCCCCGCGGGCTCCCGGACCAAGCTCCAGCAGGAGCTCCTCCCGGACCTGATGAACGTCGTCCGGCACATCAGCTGTGACAACGACACCACCCGCAAGACCCTGTGGAAGCTGCACGACGGCACCCTCGTGGAGTCCGTGCTGATGCGCTACCCCGACCGGGTCACCATGTGCATCTCCTCGCAGGCCGGCTGCGGCATGAACTGCCCGTTCTGCGCCACCGGCCAGGCGGGCCTGGACCGCAACCTCTCCACCGCCGAGATCGTGCACCAGATCGTCGACGGCATGCGCGCCCTGCGCGACGGCGAGGTCCCCGGCGGCCCCGCCCGGCTGTCGAACATCGTCTTCATGGGCATGGGCGAGCCGCTGGCCAACTACAACCGCGTCGTCGGCGCCATCCGCCGGCTCACCGACCCCGAGCCCGACGGCCTGGGCCTGTCCCAGCGCGGCATCACCGTCTCCACCGTCGGCCTGGTCCCTGCCATGCTGCGCTTCGCCGACGAGGGCTTCAAGTGCCGTCTGGCCGTCTCGCTGCACGCCCCGGACGACGAGCTGCGCGACACCCTGGTCCCGGTGAACACCCGCTGGAAGGTCCGTGAGGTCCTCGACGCCGCATGGGAGTACGCCGAGAAGTCCGGCCGCCGGATCTCGATCGAGTACGCCCTGATCCGCGACATCAACGACCAGGCGTGGCGTGGCGACCTCCTGGGCCGGCTGCTCAAGGGCAAGCGCGTACACGTCAACCTGATCCCGCTGAACCCGACGCCCGGTTCCAAGTGGACCGCCTCGCGGCCCGAGGACGAGAAGGCCTTCGTCGACGCCATCGCCCGCCACGGCGTGCCCGTGACCGTGCGTGACACCCGCGGCCAGGAGATCGACGGCGCGTGCGGCCAGCTGGCCGCCTCGGAGCGCTAGCGTCCGCTTCCGGCCGGTCACATTCGGCCACGGGGTACCCTGTGGCCGAACCAATTGCATATTCCGACAGGGGAGCGCCACAGCGCTGAGAGTGCGGTTCCGTCATCCGCAGACCCTCTGAACCTCGCCCCGGTCATTCGGGGTAGGAAGTTCGGTCACCACTCAAGCTGTTGCGCCCTGCCCGGCGTCCGCTCGCACAGAGCGCCGGGCAGGGCCGCGTCTTCTCCTGGTCATCCCAGGAGGAATTCACCAGTGAGCACCACCAAGAAGATCGCGGGCGCCGCGCTCGCGGCCGCGCTGGGCGTCACCACGCTCAGCGCCTGCGGCGACGCCAAGGACAAGCCCGCGGGTGCGAGCGACGCCCCGAAGTCCAAGACCGTCACGCTCGTCTCCCACGACTCCTTCAACGTGACCGAGTCGGTCCTCAAGGAGTTCGAGCAGCAGAGCGGCTACACCGTCAAGGTCCTGAAGTCCGGGGACGCCGGCGCCGCCCTGAACCAGGAGATCCTCACCAAGGGCTCCCCGCGCGGAGACGTCTTCTTCGGCGTGGACAACACCCTGCTCTCGCGCGCCCTCGACAACGGCATCTTCACCCCCTACGAGGCCAAGGGCCTGGCCGAGGTGAAGCCCGAGTACGTGCTCGACAAGGAGCACCGGGTCACCCCGATCGACTCCGGCGACATCTGCGTCAACTACGACAAGGCCTACTTCGCCGACAAGAAGATCGCCCCGCCGCAGACGCTGGACGACCTGACCAAGCCGGAGTACAAGAACCTGCTGGTGGTCGAGAACGCCGCCACCTCCTCTCCCGGTCTCGGCTTCGTGCTCGCCTCCGTCGGCAAGTACGGCGAGGACGGCTGGAAGGACTACTGGAGCAAGCTGAAGGCCAACGGCGTCGAGGTCGTCGACGGCTGGGAGCAGGCCTACAACGAGCGCTTCTCCGGTTCCGCGGGCGGCAAGAAGGCCAAGGGCGACCGCCCGCTGGTCGTCTCCTACGCCTCCAGCCCGCCGGTCGAGGTGCTGTACGGCGAGCCCCAGCCGGCCGAGGCGCCGACGGGCGTCGCCACCGGCACCTGCTTCCGTCAGATCGAGTTCGCGGGCCTGCTCAAGGGCGCGAAGAACGAGGAGGGCGGCAAGGCCCTCGTGGACTTCCTGATCAGCAAGAAGTTCCAGGAGGACATGCCGCTCCAGATGTTCGTGAACCCGGTGACCAAGGACGCCGCGCTGCCGGAGCTGTTCACCAAGCACGGTGTGGTGGTCGAGAAGCCGGAGAACGTCACCCCGGAGACCATCGCCAAGAACCGTGAGCAGTGGGTCAAGGCATGGACCGCGCTCGTCGTGAAGTAGGCGGTACGAAGGAGCCGGGCGCGGCGTCGGCCGACGCCGCCCCGGTCCCCGGACCGGGGCGGGTACCCGGACAGGGCGAGAGCCGGCGGGCCACCGTCGTCCGTCTCGCCCTGATGGCCCTCCCCCTCGCCTTCTTCGGGCTGTTCTTCGCCTACCCCGTCGCCGCGATCGTGGGCCGCGGCCTCAAGACCGACACCGGATGGCAGTTCGACCGGTTCGGCGAGGTGCTGGCCCGCCCCGACATCGCCGACGTGCTGTGGTTCACCACGTGGCAGGCGCTCGCCTCCACCGTGCTCACGCTGCTGATCGCACTGCCCGGCGCGTACGTCTTCGCGCGCTTCGAGTTCCCCGGCAAGCAGCTGCTGCGGGCCGTGGTGACCGTTCCCTTCGTGCTCCCGACGGTGGTCGTGGGCACCGCCTTCCTCGCACTGCTGGGGCGCGGCGGACTGCTGGACGAAACGGCGGGCGTCCGCCTCGACACCACCGTCTGGGCGATCCTGCTGGCGCACGTCTTCTTCAACTACGCCGTCATCGTCCGCACGGTCGGCGGCCTGTGGGCCCAGCTCGACCCGCGCCAGGAGGAGGCCGCCCGGGTGCTGGGCGCCGGCCGGTTCGCCGCCTGGCGCAAGGTGACGCTGCCCGCGTTGGCCCCGGCCGTGGCCGCGGCCTCCCTGATGGTGTTCCTCTTCACCTTCAGCTCATTCGGCGTCGTCCTGATCCTGGGCGGACCCGCCTACTCCACCCTGGAGGTGGAGGTCTACCGGCAGACCGCGCAGCTGCTGGACCTGTCGACGGCGGCCGTACTGACGATGGTGCAGTTCGCCGCGATCGGCGCGATCCTCGCCCTGCACGCCTGGACCGTGCGCCGGCGCGAGACCGCGCTGCGCCTGGTCGATCCGGGCCGCACCACCCACCGGCCGCGCGGCTGGGCGCAGCGCACCCTGCTGGGCGGTGTCCTGCTGACCGTCGGGCTGTTGATCGTGGCGCCGCTGGCCGTACTGGTCGAGCGGTCCTTCGACACCCCCGGCGGCTACGGCCTCGGCTTCTACCGGGCCCTGCAGGACGCCGGCGCCGGTGGCGGAACCTTCCTGGTGCCGCCGCTGGAGGCGATCTGGAACTCCCTGCAGTACGCGCTCGCCGCCACCGCGATCGCCCTGGTCATCGGGGGACTCGCGGCCGCGGCGCTCACCCGGCGCGGGGGCCGCTTCGTACGGGGCTTCGACGCGATGCTGATGCTCCCGCTGGGCGTGTCCGCCGTGACCGTCGGCTTCGGCTTCCTGATCACCCTGGACGAACCGCCGCTGGACCTGCGGACTTCGTGGATCCTGGTGCCGCTGGCGCAGGCCCTGGTGGGCGTGCCCTTCGTCGTACGGACCATGCTGCCGGTCCTGCGCGCGGTCGACGGGCGGCTGCGGGAGGCCGCCGCCGTGCTCGGCGCGTCACCGCTGCGCGCCTGGCGGGAGGTGGACCTCCCGCTGGTGCGCAGGGCGCTGCTGATCGCGGCCGGGTTCGCCTTCGCCGTGTCGCTGGGGGAGTTCGGCGCGACCGTCTTCATCGCGCGGCCCGACCAGCCGACGCTGCCGGTGGCCGTGGCGCGGCTGCTGGGTCGGGCCGGCGAGCTGAACTACGGGCAGGCGATGGCCCTGAGCACGATCCTGATGCTGGTGTGCGCGGTGTCCCTGCTGGTGCTGGAGCGACTGCGACCCGACAAGACCTCCGGAGAGTTCTGATGACACTGCTTCAGCTGGACGGGGTGTCGGTCCGCTTCGGTGAGCGCGCGGTCGTCGACGCCGTGGACCTGGCGGTCGCCGAGCACGAGACCGTGTGCGTCCTGGGCCCGAGCGGCAGCGGGAAGTCCACGCTGCTGCGGGTCGTCGCCGGGCTCCAGCAGGTGTCCGGCGGGCGGGTGCTGCTGGGCGGGGCGGACCAGGCCGGCGTCCCCGTGCACCGGCGGGGCGTGGGCCTGATGTTCCAGGACCACCAGCTCTTCCCGCACCGCGACGTCGGCGCGAACGTCTCCTTCGGCCTGCGGATGCGCGGCGGCGGTCGCGCGTCGTACGCCGCCCGGGTCGCGGAGCTGCTGGAACTGGTCGGGCTCCCCGGGGCGCAGGGCCGGGCGGTGGCCTCCCTGTCCGGCGGCGAGCAGCAGCGGGTGGCGCTGGCCCGCGCGCTGGCGCCGTCACCGCGGCTGCTGATGCTCGACGAACCGCTCGGACAGCTGGACCGGGGGCTGCGGGAGCGGCTCGTCGTCGAGCTGCGGGGGCTGTTCTCGCGGCTGGGGACGACGGTCCTGGCCGTCACGCACGACCAGGGGGAGGCCTTCGCCCTGGCCGACCGGGTCGTGGTGATGCGGGACGGCCGGATCGCGCAGGCCGGGACCCCCCTGGAGGTGTGGCAACGGCCCGCATCGGAGTTCGTGGCACGCTTCCTCGGCTTCGAGAACGTCGTCCCGGCGACGGTCACGGGAGCGGTCGCGGCGACCGCCTGGGGCAAGGTTCCGGTCCCGGCCGGCTCCCCCGAGGGGGAGCAGCGCCTACTGATCCGCCCGGCGGGAGTGGTGCTCTGCGAGGCGGGCCTGCGGTGCGAGGTGGTGTCCCGGACCTTCCGCGGAACCCACGTCGCCCTGCTGTTGCGGCCGGAGGGCGGCCCGGTGCTGGAGGCCGAGTGCGGCCTGGCGGGGGCTCCGGCCACCGGCGACCGGGTCGCCGTGTCCTTCGCCCCCGCCGAGGTCGTCGTCCTCCCCCCGGGCGGCTGCTAGCGGATACGACCTAGGGCTCAGCCGGCCCTCGGCAGGACGCCGTCGCAGGCGATCGGCAGGTGCCGGGGGCCGCGCAGCACCGCGTTCTGGCGGTACGGCGGCGGGTCCTCCAGCAGTCGCGGGTTCACCAGCCGGCGGGCCAGCTCGCTCAGCGCCAGCTGCGCCTCCTGCCGGGCGAGCGGCGCCCCGAAGCAGCTGTGGATGCCGCTGCCGAGCCCCAGGTGCTGGATGTCCTTGCGGTCGGGGTCGAAGCGGTCCGGGTTCTCGAACCGCTTCGGGTCACGGTTGCCGGAGGCCAGCATCAGCCACAGGGACGCGCCCTTGGGGATGGTGACCCCCGCGACCTCGATGTCGGAGAGCGTGGTGCGCTGCGGCAGCAGCTGCACCGGCGGCTCGTACCGCAGCAGCTCTTCCACGATCGGGACCGACAGACCGGGTTCCTCGCGCAGCCGCTTGAGGACGTCCGGGTGGCGCAGCAGCGTCAGCATGCCGTTGGTGATGAGGTTGACCGTGGTCTCGTGGCCCGCGATCAGCAGCAGCGCGGAGGTGCTGAGCGCCTCCATCGTGGTCATCGCGCCGTCCGGGCCGTCCGCGGTCGCCAGCTGGGACAGCATGTCGTCGCCGGGGTTCTTGCGCCGCTCCTCGATCAGCCCGGCCAGGTACATGCCCAGCTCCATCCGGGCGTCCGTGGTGCCCTTGCCCCGCTGGGTGGGGTCCGCGTCCGGGTCGGGGTCCAGGCTGGCGGCGAGGGTCTCCGCCCAGACGTGGAAGCGCGGTTCGTCCTCGTGGGGCACCCCGAGCAGGCGGCAGATCACCGTGACCGGGAAGGGGTACGCGAACTGGTCGACCAGGTCGACCCGGTCCAGGTCGCCGGAGCCGGCGATGCCGTCGATGAGCCCGGCGACCAGGCCGTCGAGTTCGTCGCGCATGTCGTGCACCCGGTGCGGGGAGTGCGGCGGCCCGAAGGGCCGGTTCGTCATGCGGCGCAGGCGGTCGTGGTCCGGCGGGTCGAGCTTGAGGAAGGAGGGGGGCAGGGCCGTCCCCTCGTCGTCGGCGGACTGCCCCAGCGGATCGTCACCGGTCGCCTTCAGGTTGCGCGAGTCGGAGCTGATCCGGGGGTCGTGCAGCAGGCTCTGGATCTCGTAGTACGTGCTGACGACGTACGGGCCGTTGCCCTCGTGGGACACCGGGGTCTGGCGGAGCTCCTCGTACAGCGGGTACGGATTGGCCCGGTTCGCGTAGTCGATGATCTCCCGCAGGAGGGCTTGTGTCATGACGGGTCCTCGTGATCCTCGGGGGCGGTCGCGGCGCGGTCAGCGCCCGGGGGTGAAGGTCATCTTCCGGTCGGCCGGCGAGTAGCCGCTGAGGGTGATGGTCGGGCCGTGGGTCGGCACCGAAGGGTCGGGGAAGTCCGCCGGCACCGGCTTGTTCCCCTCCGGCCTGCGGTCCACCGTGGAGAACGGCGGCGGGAACGGCGCGGTGCTCTCGATCTGCTGCTCGTAGAAGGGCAGCCAGCGGCAGTTGTCGAAGGTCACTGCGGCGATCACCCGCCCCTGGTACCCGTAGACGGCCGCGAACCGGCGCTCGCTCAGCGAGCCCTGGGTGATGAGGATTTCCGTCCCCATCGGCGGTACCCCGACCGACTTGATGTTCACGCCGAACTGCGAGGACCAGAAGGCCGGCACCCACAGGTGGGGGCGGCGGTCCGCGCTCTCGCTGAGCATGTTGTGCGCGGCGGTGTCGGCCTGTGCGACGGCGTTGCCCCAGTGCTCCAGGGAGAGGAACTGGTAGCCGAACAGGGCGTGCGGGGAACGTGCCACGTCACCCGCCACGTAGATGTCGTCGGTGACGATGCCCCGGACGTCGAAGGCCCGGCAGCCCGCGTCGCAGGCGATGCCCCGGGGCCCGGCGCCCAGTCCGGACCCGGCGAGCCACTCGGTGTTGCGCTGTGCGCCGAGGGAGACGACGACCACGTCGGCCTCCACGGTGGAGCCGTCGGAGAGGTGGGCGGCGCGGACCCGGCCCGCGGGATCGCCCTCCAGCGCGGTGACCATGACGCCGGTGCGCAGGTCGACCTCGTGCTCCCGGTGCATTTCGGCCGCCACTTCGCCGATCACTGCGCCGAGCGCGCCGACCAGCGGGGCCGAGCCGCGTTCGGCGACGGTCACCTTCAGGCCGCGTTCCCGGCAGGCGGAGGCGATCTCGGACCCGGTGAACCCGGCTCCGATGACGAGTACCCGGCGGGGGTTGGCGGCGAGGGCGCGCTGCAGTCCTTCGCCGTCGTCGCGGGTGCGCAGGACGAAGACCCCTTCGAGCTCGCCCTCCTCGGGGTTGGGCCAGGGCCGGGCGCGGACGCCGGTGGCGATCAGCAGCCGGTCGTACTCGACCTCGTCGCCGTTGCCGAGCCGGACCCGGCGGGCGGCCATGTCCAGGCCCGTCGCCGGGACTCCGAGACGCCAGTCGGCGTCGATCGCCCGGCGGCGGGGGAGCGCCGTGTGGTCCGCCACCGCGTTGCCCAGCAGGACCTGCTTGGACAGCGGGGGCCGGTCGTACGGCTCGTAGGGTTCGTCGCCGATCATCGTGAGCGAACCGGCGAACCCCTTGTCACGCATGGTTTCGGCGGCCCGCAGACCCGCGAGCGAAGCGCCGACGATGACGATGCGGCCCTCGCGCTTGAGGTGCTCCAGGGCCCCGTCGCGTGTGTGTTCACCGGTCACCGTGAACCTCCGGAACCGGCGCCGGCCCCGGCCACGGCGTCCTGGGACCCAATGTCCGCCATGTCCTCGTCGGTGAGTTCGAGGAGGATCGCGCCGACGGGGCAGGCCGCAACAGCGCGGGCGACGTCCTCGCGCTGCTCGGCAGCCGCCTCCGGGTTGTAGAGGAGCGACTCGTCGCCGTGCATGGCGAAGACGTCGGGAGCGAGGAAAGCGCACTGGGCGTATCCCTGGCAGCGGTTGAGGTCGACGACAAGCCTCATGACGGATCTGCCTTTCCCTCGGCTGTTGATCCCCGTCGCCCCCCGGGTACCCCCCGTTTCCTCCCCTGCCCACCAGCATGCACGCGGTACCCACGGGCCGCCTGCCGGAGCACGGACCGCCAGGTCAGGAGGGGTTCAGGGCGGCCCGGCGCGGTCCGTCGGCGCGGCCGTGCGCCGGACGCGCAGGATGTAGAGGCTGATGACCAGAGCCCAGGCCGGGAACAGCAGCTCCGACCAGGGGACGCCGGCGCCCACCACGATCAGGATCAGGCCGACGAGGGTGCCCAGCATGGCCAGCGGCCGGGGGAAGACGCCGAGCGTCCGCCCGATCATCGAGGTCGCGAGGACGAACACCGCGGCCATGCGCATGGCGTACGTCGCGAGCAGGGTGTAGGCGTAGTGGCGGCCGAAGTCGGAGGGCGTCTCCTCGTTCAGCACGGTGCCGGCCGCCGCGGCGGCCGCGAAGAGGGCGGCCACGAACACGAAGCCGCTGCCGAGGAACACGGTCGCGATGAACCGGTCCTCGGCCTCACCGGTGTGCGCGCGGAGGGCGCCCATGAACCAGAGGAAGAAGATGCCGGCGAACGGCACGATCTGCAGGGCCAGCTGGACCGCCCAGCGGCGGTCCTGGTCGATGGTCGCGTCGGCGGCGTCGCCAGGAATGGAGATCCGCATCAGGACGATCGCCGCACCGAGCAGCAGGGCGAAGGCGACACCGGCCATTCCGGCCGCGCGCGGCGTCTTCAGCCGATCGGTCGTGGGCTCCATGAACCCCTCGCTCTCTCCCCCCGGTCCAGCAAGCGACAGCCGTCGCCGCGTCACCAGCGGGGGACGGCCGACCGGGTGAGGGAGCGGGGCGGCGCCGCCCGGCCGGCCGGGGGTCAGCCGACCGGCTGCGGTACCGGGGCCGCGGTGTCCTCCTCGGCGCCCTCGTGCTTGCCGTACCAGGCGACCGCGACGGCGCCGGTCACGGCCATGACGAAACCGGCCACCGCCAGCCAGGCGAGGCCCGGGCGGGACGCGTCGCCGAGCCAGAGCACTCCGATCGCGCCGGGGAGCACCGTCTCGCCGACGACGAGGGCCGCCGTGGCTCCGTTGACCGAGCCGATCTGCAGGGCGACGGTGTGCAGGTACATGCCGCCGACGCCGGCCAGCAGGATGGCGTAGAGGGCCGGGTCGGTGAGCAGGGTGCCGAGGTCGAACGGGTCGATGCCGTCCAGGATCCGCACGCCGACGCCGAGTGCGCCGAAGCCCAGGCCCGACAGCAGGCCCGCCAGGATCGCGGCGCCGCCACCGAGGAGGCGGACGGCCACCGTGCCGCCGACCATCAGCAGCGTGGTGATCCCCAGCAGCCACCAGTGCGTGGACATCGGCGCGTGGTGGCCGCCCTCGTGGCCCGCCGCCGTCGCCAGCAGCACCAGCGCGGTGCAGACGACTCCGATGGAGGCCCATTCCTTGCGGCTCAGCCGGATGCCCAGCATCTTCACGCTCAGCACGGCCGTGATCACCAGGTTGGCGCTGATCACCGTCTGGGACAGGAAGAGCGGCAGGAGGCGGGCGGCCAGCGCGCCGAGTCCGAAGCCGACGAAGTCCAGGATCGTGCCGACGATGAACTCCCACGTCATCGCCGCCTTCGCGGTGGACGAGAGGTTGGGGCCGCCGTGGGCGGTCACCCCGGCCGCCGTGGGGGACATCCGGGCGGCGCGGCGCGATCCGACGGCTTGCAGCACGGATCCCGTGCCGTAGCAGATGGATGCCGCGACAGCGGTCAGCAGGCCTATGAGCACCGATGGCTCCGTTCACGTCTGGCAGGTTTTGCGGTACCTCTGCCAGACGTGGGAATCGGCCCGGAAGTTGCCTCGGCGGCCCAGCTCTTCGAAAGCGCGGGTCAGCGCATCGAGGCGAGCACGCCGGGAACCTCGTCCACCGAGTCGACGAGCGCGATCCGCGACTCCATCGCCCGGCCCCGGGCCAGCGCCCGGAGCAGGGGCCAGGCCGGGAGGTGTTCGGTCCAGTGGGTGTGGCCGACCAGGACCATCGGTGCCGGCTCACCCCGGGAGCCGTAGTAGTTCGGCGTCGCGGCGTCGAATATCTCCTGGACGGTGCCGGCCGCGCCGGGCAGGAAGACCACGCCCGCGGTGGACCGGGCCAGGAGCCCGTCCTCGCGCGTGGCGTTCGCGAAGTACTTGGCGATGTGCGCGGCGAAGGCGTTCGGCGGCTCGTGACCGTAGAACCAGGTGGGGATGCCCACCGAGTCGCCGCCGCCGGGCCAGCGGTCGCGTACGGCGAAGGCGGCGCGCGCCCAGTCGGACACCGACGGCTCGAAGGACGGGGCCTTGGCCAGCAGCTCCAGGGCCTCCACCAGGGCCTCGTCCGGGGCCGGCGCCAGGTAGGCGCCGAGGTTGGCGGCCTCCATCGCGCCGGGTCCGCCGCCCGTGGCCACGGTCAGCCCGGACCGGGTCAGCGCCCGGCCGAGCTCCGCCGCACCGCGGTAGTCGGCACTGCCCCGGGACATGGCGTGGCCGCCCATCACGCCCACCACGCGGGCGGCGGCGAGATGCTCGTCGAGGGCGTCGGAGATGGCGTCGTCGTGCACGGAGCGCAGCATCGAGGAGAAGACGTCCCCGTCGGTCGCGGTCTCCCGGAACCAGGAGTACGCCCCGGCGTCCGGGGTGGCCTCGTAGCCGTCGGGCAGCCCCTCGAAGAGCTCCTCCGGCGTGTAGAGCAGGCCCCGGTACGGGTTGAAGGGCAGGTCCGGAACGGGCGGGAAGACCAGCGCGCCGTCCGCGCGGACCTTCGCCGAGGCATCGGGCTCCATCGCGCAGCCCAGGAAGACGGCCGCCGAGGTGTCGGCGGCCAGCAGCGCGAAGGTCCGCTCCAGCAGGTTGACCGACTGGATCCGGTAGCCGCTGAGCGAGCCGCGGGCCACGACCTGGTCGAATTCGGCGAGCGTCTCGATCTCGATGTCTGCGTTGACCATTCGGCCCACCCTAAGGGCTGCGTGCCTCAGCGGGTCAGCGCCAGCGACGTCAGCTGTGCCACACCCCAGCTGAGCGGTACGCACACGGCCACGAGCGCCGTGGCCCGCAGACCCGCCGCCGCACGCAGGACCCTTGCGGGGGCTGCCAGATCGAGCATGGCCTCGCGCCCGGCGGCGCCGCTCCGACGGCCCTCCACCGCGGATGTGAGAAGGGTCGCGGCGGCGCACAGGGCCACCAGGGCGGCGGCCGGCCAGGCCAGCGGACCCAGCGGTACGTGCAGTCCGCCCCGGTCCCGCAGGGCGAGGGCGGTCAGGGCCCCGGCGGCGACGGAGCACAGCACGCCCAGCGGCGGCCCGATCCGGGAGGCCTGCTCCTGCAGGGACCGCCCGGCCAGCAGCCGGAGCGCGCCCGGGCGCACGGCCTGGACCAGGCTGCCGCAGGCGTAGGCCAGACCCGGCCCGGCGAGGGCCAGCCCGACGGCGGTCAGCGCCCAGCCGGCGAGCACCCCGCCGCCGTCCCGGCCCGCGTAGGCCTCGACGGCGAGCCCGCAGGCGGTCAGTGCGATGCCCCAGGGCAGGGCGGTCTGCGGGGCCAGCGGCCGGTGCGGACGCAGCGCGAGCACGGTGGCGGCCGAAGCGGTCACCGGTACGAGGGCCAGCAGGATGAGGGCGGCCGCCAGGGGCAGCGGCTGCTCGGCGTGGAGCAGCCGCGCGCCGGTGCCGTCGAACGGCAGCCCGGCGAGGTCCCCGCGCAGGTGGAGGAAGACGGCCAGGGCCATGGCGCTGCCCAGGGTGCAGGCGACGGCCGTGGAGATCGCGGCGGTCAGGGTCAGCCGTACGGGTCCCAGCCCGGCGGCGTCCAGCCCCTCGCGGGGCCGGGTCGAGGGGTCGGCCCGGGCGACGGCGACGGCGAAGTGGACCGTCGCGGCCAGCGGGACCAGCGCCCACAGCAGGCGAGGGAACGATCCGGCGGGCCGGTCCACGGCTCCGGCGAGTACGTACAGCAGCAGGAAGCCGGTCCCGGCGGAGGCGGCGGCGACGAGCAGCCGCCGCAGCTGGACGACGGGCCGGGAGCCGCGGGCTAGGCGGAGAGCGAGCACGCGGCCTGGCCCTCCGGGGTGTCGGGGAGCGGGGAGGCGTCGGCGGTCCCCGCGAGGCGGCCGTCGACCAGGGTCAGGCGACGGTCCGCGACGGCCGCGGTGGCCTCGTCGTCGGTGGCCAGCAGCACGGTGATCTCGTGGGAGCGGGCCGCGGTGGTCAGCGTCCGCAGCAGCAGGGCCCGGTCGGACCGGTGCAGCGGGGCGGTGGGCTCGTCGGCGTAGATCACCGAGGGCACGGTGACCAGGGCCCGGGCGAGGGCGACCCGCTGGCACTCGGCGCGGCTGAGCGCGGCGGGCCGCTTGCGGGCGAAGGCCGCGATGTCCAGGCGGTCGAGCCATTCGCAGGCGGCGTGCTTGGCGCTGCGGTGGGAGGCCCCGGTGAGCAGCAGCGGCAGGGCCGCGTTCTCCCAGACCTTCAGCTCGGGCAGCAGCTGGGGTTCGGGGCCGAGCCAGCCGAAGCGGTCGCGGCGCAGCCGCTCGCGGGACAGGTCCCCCATGGTGTGCACGGGGACGCTGTTGAACCAGACCTCGCCCTCGGAGGGGAGCAGCTGTCCGGACAGGCACCGCAGCAGCGTGGTCTTGCCGCTGCCGCGGGCTCCGGTCAGGGCCACGATCTCGCCCTGGCGGACTCCGAGGGAGACGTCGACGAGGGCGGGGGCACCGCCGTGCGCGTAGTGAAGGGACCGCGCCCAGAGAACGTCATTGTCCGGCGGGGCATTGTCCGGTGGGGCCACCATGGCGTACACCTCCGTCCGAGGGAACGAAACGGAGCCCTTTCGGTCACTGGCGCCGCACTGAGATGTAAAGAGATGAACCGCTTGGATGGTGACAGCACACGGCCCGGACCCCCGCGTTCTCACTCGAACGAAGGATCCGGGCCGTGTGATCGGACTACCGCACCGTCAGACTGTTCGGAGCCTGGTCAGAGCTTGGTCCACGCTTCGGTGAGCACCGTGCGCAGGATGCCCTCGATCTCGTCGAAGGTGCCCTGGTCCGCGGTGAGCGGCGGCGCCAGCTGGATGACCGGGTCGCCGCGGTCGTCGGCCCGGCAGTACAGGCCGTTCTCGAAGAGGGCCTTGGAGAGGAAGCCGTAGAGCACGCGCTCGGTCTCCTCGTCCGTGAAGGACTCCTTGGTGACCTTGTCCTTGACGAGCTCGATGCCGTAGAAGTAGCCGTTGCCGCGGACGTCGCCGACGATCGGCAGGTCGTGCAGCTTCTGCAGCGTCTGGAGGAAGGCGCCCTCGTTGTCCAGCACGTGCTGGTTGAGGCCTTCCTTGTCGAAGATGTCGAGGTTGGCGAGGGCCACCGCGGAGGACACCGGGTGTCCGCCGAAGGTGTAGCCGTGCAGGAAGGTGTTGTCGCCCTTGTAGAACGGCTCCGCGAGGCGGTCCGAGATGATGCAGGCGCCGATCGGGGAGTAGCCCGAGGTCATGCCCTTTGCGCAGGTGATCATGTCCGGCACGTAGCCGAACTTGTCACAGGCGAACATCGTGCCGAGGCGGCCGAAGGCACAGATCGTCTCGTCGGAGACGAGGAGCACGTCGTACTCGTCGCAGATCTCGCGGACCCGCTGGAAGTAGCCGGGCGGGGGCGGGAAGCAGCCGCCGGCGTTCTGCACCGGCTCCAGGAAGACGGCGGCGACGGTGTCGGCGCCCTCGAAGAGGATCTGCTGCTCGATCTGGTCGGCGCACCAGCGGCCGAAGGCCTCGGGGTCGTCGCCGTAGATCGGGGCGCGGTAGATGTTGGTGTTCGGCACCTTGTGCGCACCGGGCACCAGCGGCTCGAAGGGAGCCTTGAGGGCCGGCAGACCCGTGATCGACAGGGCGCCCTGCGGGGTGCCGTGGTAGGCGACCGCACGCGAGATGACCTTGTACTTGGTGGGCTTGCCCTGCAGCTTGAAGTACTGCTTGGCCAGCTTCCACGCGGTCTCGACGGCCTCGCCGCCGCCGGTGGTGAAGAAGACCTTGTTGAGGTCGCCCGGGGCGTAGTTCGCCAGGCGCTCGGCGAGCTCGACGGCCATCGGGTGGGCGTAGGACCACACCGGGAAGAACGCCAGCTGCTGCGCCTGCTTGTAGGCGACCTCGGCCAGCTCCTTGCGGCCGTGACCGGCGTTGACCACGAACAGTCCGGCGAGACCGTCGAGGTAGCGCTTGCCCTTGTCGTCGAAGATGTAGGTGCCCTCACCACGCACGATGGTGGGGACGGGTGCGTTCTCGTACGACGACATGCGGGTGAAGTGCATCCACAGGTGGTCGTATGCGGTCTTGGAGAGGTCCTGGCTCACGGGCTATCGAGTTCCCCACATGTAGGTCTGCTTCTTCAGCTTCAGATAAACGAAGCTTTCGGTTGATCGCACGCCGGGGAGCGTGCGGATCTTCTTGTTGATCGTTTCGAGCAGGTGGTCGTCGTCCTCGCAGACGATCTCCACCATCAGGTCGAACGACCCCGCGGTCATCACCACGTACTCGCACTCGGCCATCGCGGTCAGCGCGTCGGCCACCGGATCGAGGTCACCCTCGACGTTGATGCCGACCATGGCCTGACGCCGCAGGCCCACGGTGAGCGGGTCGGTGACGGCGACGATCTGCATGACGCCCTGGTCGAGCAGCTTCTGCACGCGTTGGCGCACAGCCGCCTCCGACAGGCCGACGGCCTTGCCGATCGACGCATAAGGACGGCGGCCGTCCTCCTGCAGTTGCTCGATGATCGCCAGGGACACAGCATCGACCGAAGGGGACGGTTGTCTGTTCCTGGAATCTGCGCTTCGACTGACCACGAGCCCACTGTGCACGAGGAGTCGTCTGTTCCGCAAGACGGAATCAATGAAATCCGTTGTTTGGCGACTCGGATCTCACTGATTTCGTAGTTGGTGAGGTTCGGGTCTGTCGAAAGCCTCCGCCAAGAGGCTAGGCTTGGTATTCGTCTCAATCGTTGGACATGTGATCAGGAGTGTGGCTGTAGTGACCACCGAACTGCGTCGTCTGCGCAACTACATCGGCGGGGAGTTCAAGGACGCCGCCGACGGGCGCACCACCGAGGTGGTCAACCCCGCCACCGGCGAGGTGTACGCGACCGCCCCGCTCTCGGGCCAGGCCGATGTCGACGCCGCCATGGCCGCCGCCGCGGCCGCGTTCCCGGGTTGGCGCGACACCACCCCCGCCGAGCGCCAGAAGGCGCTGCTGAAGATCGCGGACGCCTTCGAGGCGCGCGCGGACGAGCTCGTCGCCGCGGAGTCGGAGAACACCGGCAAGCCGCTGGGCCTCACGGCCAGCGAGGAGCTGCCGCCGATGGTGGACCAGATCCGCTTCTTCGCGGGTGCGGCCCGCCTGCTCGAGGGCCGCTCGGCCGGCGAGTACATGGACGGGATGACCTCGATCATCCGCCGCGAGCCGGTCGGCGTGTGCGCCCAGGTCGCGCCGTGGAACTACCCGATGATGATGGCCGTGTGGAAGTTCGCCCCGGCCATCGCGGCGGGCAACACGGTCGTGCTCAAGCCCTCCGACACCACCCCGGCCTCCACCGTCCTGATGGCGGAGATCATCGACTCGGTCCTGCCCAAGGGCGTCTTCAACGTCATCTGCGGTGACCGCGAGACCGGCCGGGCCATGGTCGAGCACTCGACCCCGGCGATGGCCTCCATCACCGGCTCGGTGCGCGCGGGCATGCAGGTCGCCGAAAGCGCGTCCAAGGACGTCAAGCGCGTCCACCTGGAGCTCGGCGGCAAGGCCCCGGTCGTCGTCTTCGAGGACGCCGACATCCCGAAGGCCGTCGAGGACATCGCGGTCGCCGGCTACTTCAACGCCGGTCAGGACTGCACCGCCGCCACCCGCGTGCTCGTGCACGAGTCGATCCACGACGAGTTCGTGGCCGCGCTCGCCAAGGCCGCCGCCGACACCAGGACCGGTGCGCCGGACGACGAGGACGTGCTGTACGGCCCGCTGAACAACCCGAACCAGCTCAAGCAGGTGGCGGGCTTCATCGAGCGGCTCCCCGCCCACGCCAAGGTCGAGGCGGGCGGTCACCAGGTGGGCGAGAAGGGCTACTTCTACGCCCCGACCGTGGTCTCCGGCCTCAAGCAGGACGACGAGATCATCCAGAACGAGGTCTTCGGCCCCGTCATCACCGTCCAGTCCTTCACGGACGAGTCCCAGGCCCTGGAGTACGCGAACGGCGTCGAGTTCGCCCTCGCCTCCTCCGTGTGGACCAAGGACCACGGCCGTGCGATGCGCATGTCCAAGAACCTCGACTTCGGCTGCGTGTGGATCAACACCCACATCCCGCTCGTCGCCGAGATGCCGCACGGCGGCTTCAAGAAGTCCGGCTACGGCAAGGACCTCTCCGCCTACGGCTTCGAGGACTACACGCGCATCAAGCACGTGATGACCTCGCTCGACGGCTGATCGGCCGCATCGATCACAGCAGAGCGTTGAAGGGGCGGGCAGTAGACAACATGTCTATTGCCCGCCCTTCCGCGTTCGCCGAGGCTGTGCCCATGCCTCAACTCGCCTTCTCCCGCCGCGCCGCGCTCGCCGGACTCGGTGCCGCGGGCCTGTCGGCCGCCCTCGTCGGATGCGGCGTTCCGCCCGCCTACGTCCCCGAGGAAGGGCGGGTGGGTCCGGACCTCTCGGAGCGGGACCGCAGCGTCGCCTTCTCCAACTGGCCGCTCTACATCGACACCGACGAGGAGGACGAGGAGAGCCGCCCGACTCTGGATGCCTTCTCCGAGCGGACCGGCATCGAGGTCCGCTACAGCGAGGAGATCAACGACAACGACGAGTTCTTCGGCAAGGTCAGCCCGGCCCTGATGAACCGCCAGGAGACCGGCCACGACCTGGTCGTGGTCAGCGACTGGATGGCCGCCCGCTTCGTCCACCTGGGCTGGGCCCAGAAGATGGACCGGTCGGCGCAGCCCAACGTCACCCGTCACCTCGATCCGCAGCTGCGTTCCCCCGCCTTCGACGAAGGCCGGCTGCACACCGTCCCGTGGCAGTCCGGGATCACCGGCATCGCCTACAACCGCAAGGCCCTGGGCCGGGAGATCAAGTCCGTCCAGGACCTGTGGCACCCCGACCTGGCGGGCAAGGTCACCCTCTTCTCCGGGCTCGACGAATCCTTCGGCCTGCTGATGCAGGGCAACGGGGTCGACGTCACGCGCTGGACCGAATCCGACTTCCACCGGATGTGCGACCAGGTCGAGAGCCTGGTGAAGAAGAGGCACATCCGCCGCTTCACCGGCAACGACTACACCTCCGATCTCAGCAAGGGCGACGTCCTCGCCTGCCAGGCCTACTCCGGCGACGCCATCCAGCTCCAGGCCGACAACCCGGACATCGAGTTCGTGGTCCCCGAGGAGGGCGGCGAACTGTGGGCCGAGAGCCTGCTCGTCCCCAACCTGGCCCGGCACAAGGCCAATGCCGAGGCCCTCGTCGACCACTACTACGACCCACAGGTGGCCGCGCAGCTCGCCGCCTCCGTGAACTACGTCTGCCCCGTCCCGGCGGCCCGGGAGGTGCTGGCCGGCTCGGACGACAAGGAGACCGCCGAACTCGCCGAGAACCCGCTGGTCTTCCCCGACGACGACATGCGCCGGCGGCTCGCCGTCGCCCGCGACATCTCCTCGGCCGAGCGACGCTCCCTCGCCAGGCGGTGGAACGCGATCGTCGGGCTCTGATCACCGTCCGGACACAGAATTGAACATGTTCAGCCCTTTGGCTGAACGTGTTCAGAAATAGGCGTAGGCTTCCTTCCATGAGCGAGAGAAGCGCCCTTGAGCGGCGGATCCGTGCCTGGCTGTTCGTCTTCGTCGTCTGCCTGGTGCTCAGCGGCCTCACGGCCTTCCCCCTGGTCAGCGAGGTCCGCTGGGGCAACGCCCTGGTCGACAACATATGGCTGCGACGGGTGGGCGAAGGGCTGGAGCGGGCCGATGCCGACTACCCCTTCCTCCTGTACGGGACCGACTGGCTCGCCTTCGCCCACCTCGTCATCGCCGTCTTCTTCTACGGCGTGTACCGCGACCCCGTCCGCAACATCTGGATCATCGAGGCCGGCATGATCGCCTGTGCCGGAGTGATCCCCCTGGCCCTCATCTGCGGCCCGATCCGCGGCATCCCCTTCTGGTGGAGCGTCATCGACATGTCGTTCGGGGTCTTCGGGGTGATCCCCCTCCTGATCCTGCGCCGCATGATCAAACGCCTGGAGGCGGGCGCTACTTCGTAAAGGCCGCCATGATGACGCCGAGGGCCACCGGGTTCATGTCCTGGCCCTTGGCGTCCGTCGCGTTCACCGAGTAGACCAGGGTGCGGGAGAGGTCCCGGGTCGCACCTATCGCGGTGTTGTAGCCGTGCCGGCCGCCCGACTTGCCCCAGGCCACCGTGCCGTCCGGCAGGACGATCCTGGACAGCCCGGCCGTCATCGCCGCCGGCTCACCGCTCTCGAAGTCCTTCACCCCCGGCACCGTGAACATGGCCTCCAGCTGTGCCTGCGGCACGACCCGGCCGCTGAACAGGGCCACGGTGAAACGCTCCAGGTCCGCCGTCGTCGAGATGATGTCGCCCGCCGCCCACCGGTCCGAGGAGTTCCACTCGGTCACGTCACGCAGCTCGCGCGACCCGTCCGCCTTCGGTATCGCCTGGTACCCCCGGTTGTGCGGACCTCGGATCCCCGTCTCGGTCCGCCCCGGGAACGACGTCCGGTACAGACCCAGCGGCCGCAGGATCCGGGCGCCGACGGCGTCCTCGTACCGCATGCCCGTCACCTTCTCGATCAGCAGACCGAGCACCGTGTAGTTGATGTTCAGGTAGTGCTGGGCCGTGCCGGGCGCGAACTCCCGCTCTTTCGCGACCGCGTTGGCGACCTGTACGCGCGGATCGGTCACGTCGAACCGGTGCTCCCACTGCGCCTCGAAGGAGTCGCCCGGCCCGTCGGCCGCCGGTATCCCGCTGGTGTGGTCGAGCAACTGCCGTACGGTGACGCCCCCGTAGGCATCGGGGAGTGTCCCGGGCAGGTGGCGCCGGACCGGCCCGTCGAGATCCAGCCGGCCCTCCGCCGCCAGCTGGAGGACGACCGCCGTCGTGAACGCCTTGGTCACCGACCCCGCCCGGAACCGGCCCTGCTCGACGGCATCGCGCCCCGTACGGACGTCCGCCACACCGGAACTGCCCTGCCAGCAGCCGGCCGTGCCGCCCACCCGGACCAGCGCGGCCGTCGCGTCCCGGTGCCGCGGACCGAGCCCGGCGATCGCGGCCTCCAGCGCGGCCGCGTTCGGCGGTGTCGACACCAGCGGCGCGCTCCGCCCCGAGCCGGCGGACGCCGCTACCGGTCCGGAAGCCGACGCGGCGTGGGCGACGGCCGGCCCCGACACCAGCCCGACGACCAGCGCCGCGGCGATCAACGTGCGCATCCTTGCGTTCATGACGGTGTGCTCCCCCTGCGATCCCTCGGAGCCCTCCGCCCCGATGACCCCAATGCTCCAGCTCACAGGGGTGTCTGCGGATCACCAGTGAGAGGGGTCTTCACCGGTACGACAACTCACCGGTGCGAGGGAGGCGACACGCCGTCCCCTCACCCGCCAGAGGGAGTACCCGCCGCGATCAGCCCCGTCTCGTACGCGCAGATCACCGCCTGGATCCGGTCGCGCAGCCCCAGCTTCGCCAGCACGTTCCCCACATGGGACTTCACCGTGTGCTCGCTCACCACCAGCGCCGCCGCGATCTCCGCGTTCGACAGCCCCCGCCCCAGGTGCAGCAGCGTCTCCCGCTCCCGCGCGGTCAGCACCTCCAGCCGCTCCACCGGCAGCGCGGGCGCCCGCACCCTCGCCGCCGTGTACTCCTCGATCAGCCGACGCGCCACCGAGGGCGCCAGCAGGGACTCGCCCGCCGCCACCACCCGTACCGCGTGGACCAGGTCGTCCCGCCGCACGTCCTTCAGCAGGAACCCGCTCGCCCCGGCGTGCAGCGCCTCGTACACGTACTCGTCCGAGTCGAAGGTCGTCAGCATCACCGTCCGGCACGCGCTGCCCGCCGAGATCGACCGGCACGCCTCGATCCCGTCCAGCACCGGCATCCGCACGTCCAGCAGCGCCACGTCCGCAGCCAGCCGCTCCACGGCCGCGACCGCCGCCGCACCGTCCCCGACCTCCGCCACCACCTCGATGTCCTCCTGGACGCCGAGGATCATCGCGAACCCGCTGCGCACCAGCTCCTGGTCGTCGGCCACCACCACACGGATCGTCAATTGCCCACCCCCAGCGGTGAGGTTACAAGCACCGCCCGCACCGAGAAGCCGGTCCCGTCCGGCCCCGGGCCGCACACCGCCGTGCCCCCGTGCGCCGCCGCCCGTTCCCGGATCCCGACCAGTCCGTGACCCCCGCCGACGCTCCCGCCCGCCGGCCCCCGCCCGTCGTCGGTCACGGTGATCGCCACCTCGCGCGCCCCGTGGTGCAGCCGTACGCCCACCCGCCGGGCCCGCGCGTGCTTCACCACGTTCGTCAGCGCCTCCTGCACGATGCGGTAGACGGCCGTGTCCACCGCCGGAGAAAGCCCCCTGACCTCGCCCGTCTCCTCGTAGGCGATCTCCGGCCCGCCCCGGCGCACCCGGTCCAGCAGAGCCGGGAGCGCCGCCACCCCCGGCTGCGGCTCGCGCGGCGCTGGGCCGTCCGCCTCGCGGAGCACCCCCAGCATCGTGCGCAGCTGCGCCATCGCCTCCCGGCCCGTCTCCGAGATCGCCTCGAAGGCCGCCTCGGCCCGCTCCGGCGCCCGCCGCACCGCCACCGGCCCGGCCTCCGCCTGCACGATCATGATGCTGACTGCGTGCGAAAGGATGTCGTGCATCTCCCGCGCGATCCGGGCCCGCTCCCGGGCCACGGCCTGCTCCGCCTCGATCCGGTTGGCCCGCTCCAGCTGCGCCGCCCGGTCCTCGACGGCCGCGGTGTAGGCCTGCCGGGTGTACTGGAGCCGGCCCAGCACGTAGGCGGCGCCCGCGCAGAACAGGGTGAAGGACAGCTCCCTGGCCGAGCCCGTCCCCAGCCCCACCGAAGCGCCGACCGCCACCACCGAACCCGCCCCGACCGCCGCCCGCACCCGTCCCGGACACTGCAGGGCGACCGTGTAGAAGGCCATCAGCCCGGCGTAGGGGAGCGGCTGGCCGGGGCCGTCCATCATCACCTTGTAGACGCCGCCGATCAGCAGGATCGCCACCAGGACCAGGACGGGCCGGCGCCGCCGCCACACCAGTGGCACCACGCTCAGCGTGGTGACCGCGTACGAGGCCCAGGTCACCGGAGGCAGCCCGGGCTCCCGCGGCAGCACGAACGGCATCGTCACGGCCAGTTGCACCAGCACCGTCAGGCCCAGGTCCACGACCCACGGCCGGGCCCCGCGCAACCGCCGCACGGGCCGGCCCAGCGCGGGTATCACCGGCCGAACTCGGCCCGCACGGCCGTCAGCGCGTCCACCCGGTTCGTGGTGATCGCATCGACCCCCGCCGCGATGAGCCCCTTCATCGTCCGCCTGGTGTCGGCGGTCCAGGCCGACACCAGCAGGCCGTCCCGGTGCAGTGCGTCCGCCAGCTCCCGGCTCACCAGCCCGAAGCGGTAGTTGAGCCAGCGCGGAGCCACCGCGTCGATGAGGACCCGCCGGGGCGGCGAGAGCGTGGTCCAGGTCAGCGCGATCTCCGCGCCGGGATCGGCCGCGCGGAGCGCCAGCATCGACCCCGGTCCCGCGCAGTAGAACGTACGCTCGCGCGCACCGCACTCCCGGACCAGGCCCACGACACTGCGGACCGCCTCGGGCGTGGCGCCCGGGAGGTCGAGCATCAGCCGGCCCGCCCCGGCCGTCATCAGCGCGTCGCGCAGCGTCGGAACGGCGCCCCCGGTCAGCTCCGCCAGCTGTGCGGCCGAGATCTCGTCGAGCCGCACGTCGTGGTTCCACAGCCGCTGGAGCGACTCGTCGTGGAGGAGGACCGGCACCCCGTCACGGGTCAGCCGTACGTCGACCTCGACCGCGTCCGCCCCGCGGGCGAAGGCGGAGCGGATCGAGGGCAGGGTGTTCTCACGGACGCGGTAGGGATCGCCGCGGTGGCCGATGGCAGTCAGGGTGCGCATGGCCCCATTCTCGGGGGGACTTCAGCGCGCGAGCCATTGCTCGGTGTACGTGTCGATCTCCGCGTTGAGCTTCTCCTTGCCGGCCGGGTCCAGGAAGGACGCCTCGACGGCGTTCTTCGCGAGCTGCGCCAGCCCGCGCTCGTCGAGGTCCAGGAGGCGCGCGGCCACCGCGTACTCGTTGTTGAGGTCGGAGCCGAACATCGGCGGGTCGTCGCTGTTGATCGTGACGAGCACGCCCGCCGCGACCATCTCCTTGACCGGGTGCCGGTCCAGGTCGGTCACCGCGCGCGTGGCGATGTTCGAGGTCGGGCAGACCTCCAGCGCGATGCGGTGCTCGGCGAGGTGGGCGAGCAGCTCCGGGTCCTGGACGGAGCTGATGCCGTGGCCGATGCGCTCGGCGCCCAGTTCGCGGATGGCGTCCCAGACGGTCTCCGGGCCGGTGGTCTCGCCGGCGTGCGGCACGCTGTGCAGGCCGGCGGCCCGCGCGGCGTCGAAGTACGGCTTGAACTGCGGGCGCGGAACGCCGATCTCGGGTCCGCCCAGGCCGAAGGAGACCAGGCCCTCGGGGCGCAGGTCGACGGCGAGCCGCGCGGTCTCGGCGGCGGCCTCCAGGCCGGCCTCGCCGGGGATGTCGAAGCACCAGCGCAGGATGACGCCGAGTTCCTTCTCGGCGGCCTTGCGGGCGTCCTCGATGGCCTCCATGAAGGCCTTCTCGTCGATGCCGCGGCGGGTGGAGGAGTACGGGGTGATGGTCAGCTCGGCGTAGCGGATGTTCTGCCGGGCCATGTCGCGGGCGACCTCGAAGGTCAGCAGCCGTACGTCCTCGGGGGTGCGGACGAGGTCGACGACCGACAGGTAGACCTCGATGAAGTGGGCGAAGTCGGTGAAGGTGAAGTAGTCCGCGAGGGCGTCGGGGTCGGTGGGCACCTTCGAGTCGGGGTGCCGGGCGGCGAGCTCGGCCACGATCCGAGGGGAGGCCGAGCCGACGTGGTGGACGTGGAGCTCGGCCTTGGGCAGCCCCGCGATGAAGGGGTGCAGGTCGGTCATGGGGGATGCCTCCGGATGGGCGGGGGTGCGGGCAGGACGCCTCATCGTAGGCACGGCCGTGACCGTCGGTGGCAGCGCTTAGCATGGCTGTACGAGAGAGGGGGGCTCCGTATGAACGACAGCAGTCCCGAGCCGCGGGACCCGTGGGCGCCGCCGGAGCGGCCCGTGGTGGACCTGGGCAAGTCGCAGGGTACGCACGGCACGCCGGGCGTGTCGGGCCCGCCGTCCGTGCACGACCAGCCGACGCTCGCCGGGATGCCGGGCGAGCAGACGACCCCCGCCGCGCCCGGCCCCGCCGCGAGCGCGCCGGCGGCCGGCCCCGCCTCGGCGGCGTACGGCTACCCGGCGGCCCAGCCCGGCTACGGATACCCCGGCGACGCGGGACATCCCGGTCCCGGGTATCCGGGGTATCCCGGGTATCCGGGGTATCCCGCCCAGCAGGGGTACCCGTTCCCCGGCGCGTACCCGCCGTACGGGCGCCGGCCCAGCAACGGCTTCGGCATCACCTCGCTCGTCCTCGGCATCCTCGCGGTCGTGGGCTGCATCACCAGCTTCATGGCCGTGGCGCTCGGCATCGGCGCCGTCGTCTTCGGCGCCCTGGGCAAGGGCAAGGCCAACCGCGGGGAAGCCGACAACGGCGGGATGGCCCTGGCCGGCATCATCCTGGGCGGGGTCGGCATCGCGCTGGGCCTCCTGATGTTGTTCGCCATGTTCGCCCCGTTCCTCGACGGCGAATGGGAGGACAGCCCGCGCCGCGAGAGCCCGTATTCGGACTCACGGCTTCACGAACGGGTCTGAAGCCACGGCCAGTCGGCGTTCCGGCCGCCCTCGATCAGCGAGACCATCCGGAAGGCCGCGTCCGTGAGCCCGCCGAAGGTGTGCCGGTTCCCGCTGCCCGAGGGGGCGTGGCCCACCTGGTAACCCGCCAGGTTCCAGGTGTAGACGGGCACGTCGGACGGCACGTGCTGCGTCGGGTCCCCGTTGTGGCCGAAGGCGCCCGCCTGCTCGTCCGTCACGATCAACACCCGGTCGTGGTCCCGGTAGTGCTTCTTCACGGCCTCGGCCGTGTAGGTGCCACCGAGGTCCCCGAACCGTTCGAGCACCTTCAGCACGGACTCGCCCCGGGTGTGGGGGACCGCCGCGCTGGACGTGCCGAACTGCACGAGGTCGGCACGCTCGGCCCGCAGTGCCAGCGCCGCTCCGAAGACGGCCGCGGCGTCGGCCCGGTTGAGCCGGGAGCGGTCCGACAGCGGGGACCACATCGACCCGGAACGGTCGACGAGGACCAGCGTGCGGCCGGGCAGCGCCGGTACGTTGGCCAGCGAATGGCCGAGCGCCTGCTCCAGCGGGTACGCCCAGCGCAGCGAGGGCGCGTGCTGGTAGGCGGCCAGGTAGCGGAAGGGGAACTGCCGGGACCGGGCGACGACCTCCGGGTCGGAGATCTTCGCGGCGACCTGCGCGGCCACCGCGTCCGAGACCCCGGCCTCGTCGAAGTTGCGCAGGTTGCGCAGCAGCGCCATCGCCCCCATCGACGGGATGACCGCCTCCCAGGCGGCCGCGTCCAGCGGCCCCTGCAGCCAGCCGGCCAGCGCCTCCCAGGTCATGCCGGCCGCCGCCAGCCGCTCGGCGCCGTCCGCGGCGAGGACCACGCCACGCCGCTCGGAGACCGGCAGCTCCATCAGCGCCCGGTGCGCGGCGAGGGTGCGGGCGCCCTCCGGGACCTGCGCGGTCTGCGGGTTGTGCCTGCGGTCCAGGGCGTAGCGGAACAGCTCGCCCTGCCAGGGCCTGTCCGGGTCGGGGGAGGCGTGCACGAGGTTGAGGACGTCACCGAAGCGGTAGGCCTTGGAGTCGGTGTCGTACTTCAGCAGGGAGGCGCCGGAGTAGAGCCGGCGCACGGCGTCGGCGATCCCGCGCTTGACGGGCTTGGGCACGGCGCGCCCGTACGTGGCCGTCCAGTAGGCCAGCAGTTCACCGGGCTCGTCCGCACGCCGCAGTACGGAGTCCACGACCCGGCGGTTCGACGGCCCGTCGGTGACGCCCGCGTCGAGCCGGGCCTTCACGTACTCCGCGGCGCCGACGAGCGAGGCGGTGCGCATGTTCGCGTCCCCGCGCAGCCAGCCCAGCAGGCCGGCCGTCCAGGCGGGTTCCTCGACGGCGAGGGTGCGCACGAGCGCGGCGAACCGGTCGTCGCGCGCCTCGCCGCTCTCGTACGCGGTGCGCTGCGTCACGAAGTTGGCGACGGCGAGCAGGAAGAGCTCGGAGCGCGGATCGCGCAGACGGCCCGGTCCGCCCTGGGCGGTGCGGGCGTGTGCGGTGGAGCGCACCGGCGAAGTGGGCGCGGCGGACGCCGGCTTGAGCGCGCGCAGGTTGAAGCGAGCCATGTGAATCCCCCCGAATTCGATGGAAGCGGGGGAGGCGTTGCGCAGGGGATGCCCGAGATCGGGAGTCGGCGGCGGACAATGCCCGGCGAGCTGCCTGACTGCTCCACCGGCCCGTTCCCGTGCGGGTGACGAGCCGGGTGGGATTCGAACCCACGACCTCCGGGTCCGGAAGTAGCCGTCGCCTGCGCACCGGACATCCCCCACGCGGCCTCCCGAGATCAAGGTGGCGGCGGCCTGGGTTTCTCTGCGAAAGAAGGAGCCGCAGCCTGCGCACCGGGAGGTGCGTGACGTAGGTGTCCAGAGAACAAGGCCGGCGAAACCACAAGGTGCTCTACCAGCTGAGCTACACCGGCCCGAAGCCGGTGACGGGACTCGAACCCGCGGCCGCCCGATTATGAGTCGAAGTAGGTCTCGCCTTCGCACCTGGACGAGGAACACGTTAGGCGGCGGCCTTCCGGCTCCGCCAGCCAATTACCCTCACACGCCGCCTGCGCGCAGCCGCTCCCGGGCCTCCATCAGGGCGAAGCCCAGCAGGTTCAGCCCGCGCCAGCGCGCCGGGTCCAGGGCGCGCTCGTCGTCGGCGGCCAGTCCGATGCCCCAGATCCGGTCCATCGGGCTCGCCTCCACCAGCACACGGTCCCCGGTGCCCAGCAGGTAGGCGCGCAGTGCCGGGTCGGAGCCGAACTTGTGCACACTGCCCTCCACGACCAGGGCGAACCGCTCCCGCTCCCACGTCGCGTCGTCGAAGCCGCGCACCAGCCGCCCGGCCTTCTTCGCCTCGGCCGGGCTCTTCGCCCCCACCGCGGCGCGCTCGGCCTCGGGGTCCCCGAACAGCCGGGCCTTGCCGGCCATCATCCAGTGCTCTGCCGTGGCATAACGGACGTCACCGACAGTGAAGGCGGACGGCCACCACTGACTCAGGCAGCTCGGACCGAGCTTCCCGTCGGGCCGCGGCCGGTGCCCCCAGAACGGCAGGTACTTCACCCGCTCACCGCGGCTGACCTGCTTGATCAGGTCGTCGATCATTTCCATGCACGCGAGTCTGACACCCGCCACTGACACTTCGTACGGGATTTCCGGCGTGCCTCGACACATGGTCGACCGATTCCGTCGCGTAATCAAAAGGCAACAACGGAATCACTTGGCCGAGGCCATCACCTCTGTCAGGATCGGCACTCAATTCGAGCTGTAGCTCGAACTGTAGCTACGGAGAGCGTGAGAGCGTGATGGGCAACCGCTTCCAGGTCAAGGACCGCTTCGCAGACGGCGCGCAGTACATCGACGGGCAGCTGAGGCCCGGCACCTCCGGTCGGTCACACACCGTGGTCGACCCGGCCACCGGCGACGAGGTCCTCACCTACGAGCTCGCGAGCACCGCGGACGTCGACGAGGCCGTGGCCGCCGCCAAGAGGGCCTTCCCGGGCTGGTCCGGCGCCACCCCCGGCGAGCGTTCCGACGCCCTGCACCGGCTGGCCGCCGTACTGGCGGAGCAGGCCGAGGACTTCGCGTACGCCGAGTCCCTGCAGTGCGGCAAGCCGATCAAGCTGTCCACGGAGTTCGACGTGCCGGGGACCATCGACAACACCGCCTTCTTCGCGGGCGCCGCCCGTCACCTGCAGGGGCAGGCCGCCGCCGAGTACTCGGGCGACCACACCTCCTACGTACGCCGCGAGGCCATCGGGGTCGTCGGCTCCATCGCCCCCTGGAACTATCCGCTCCAGATGGCCGCCTGGAAGATCCTCCCGGCGATCGCGGCGGGCAACACCATCGTGCTCAAGCCCGCCGAGCTCACCCCGCTGACCTCGCTGATGTTCGCGCAGGCGGCCAAGGACGCGGGCCTGCCCGACGGTGTGATCAACATCGTCACCGGCGCCGGCCGCGACGCGGGCGAGCACCTGGTGGGCCACCCCGACGTGGTGATGACCTCCTTCACCGGATCCACCGCCGTCGGCAAGCGGGTCGCGGAGATCGCCACCGCCACCGTCAAGCGCCTGCACCTGGAGCTGGGCGGCAAGGCCCCCTTCCTCGTCTTCGACGACGCCGACCTGGAGGCCGCCGCGCACGGCGCCGTCGCCGCCTCCCTGATCAACACCGGCCAGGACTGCACCGCCGCGACCCGCGCCTACGTGCAGCGCCCCCTGTACGACGCGTTCGTCGCCCGGGTCGCCGAGCTGATGGAGACCGTCCGCCTCGGTGACCCCTTCGCCTCCGGCACCGACCTCGGCCCGCTGGTCTCGCACGCCCAGCGCGACCGCGTCGCCGGCTTCGTCGAGCGCGCCCGCGGCTACGCCACCGTCGTCACCGGCGGGGAGGTCCCGGGCGGCGAGCTCGCCGACGGCGCGTACTACCGGCCCACCCTCATCACCGGCGCCGCCCAGGACAGCGAGGTGGTCCAGTCGGAGATCTTCGGCCCCGTCCTCGTGGTCCTGCCCTTCGACGGCGACGACGAGGGCATCGCGCTGGCCAACGACACCCCGTACGGACTCGCGGCCTCCGCCTGGAGCCGCGACCTCTACCGGGCGGGCCGTGCCACCCGCGAGATCAAGGCGGGCTGCGTGTGGGTCAACGACCACATCCCGATCATCAGCGAGATGCCCCACGGCGGATACAAGGCGAGCGGCTTCGGAAAGGACATGTCCGCCTACTCCTTCGAGGAGTACACGCAGGTCAAGCACGTGATGTACGACAACACAGCGGTGGCGGCCAAGGACTGGCACCGCACGATCTTCGGGGACCGATAGCCGATCACCGCCTGACCAGCGGTCCACCTCCCGAAAGGCCACAGCGCATGGAGCAGTACGAGCCCGACCGCCTCTCGGCGGCGCAACTCGCCGCGATGCGGCGCAGCATAGGCAGCGGGCGCGGCGCCCTCACCCGCCGCTCGCTGCTGCGCGCCTCCGGAGTCGGAGCGCTCACCCTCGGCGGCCTGTCCACCCTCGCCGGGTGCGGCATCCCGCCCGCCAAGCGGGAGGGTGACGCGGCCGCCGTCTCCGACGACCACTCGGACCGGGAGAAGGAGATCGCCTTCTCCAACTGGACCGAGTACATGGACACCAGCGAGGACGAGAAGTCCCGTCCCACGCTGGAGGAGTTCACCAAGCGGACCGGAATCAAGGTCAAGTACACCGAGGACATCAACGACAACGTCGAGTTCTTCGGCAAGATCAAACCGCAGCTCGCGGCCGGCCAGGACACAGGCCGCGACCTGATCGTCGTCACCGACTGGCTCGCCGCGCGCATCATCCGCCTCGGCTGGGCCCAGAAGCTCGACCCCGCGCACCTGCCGCACGCCTACGCCAACCTGTCGCCGCAGTTCCGCAGCCCCGACTGGGACCCGGGCCGCGCGTACAGCTACCCCTGGACCGGCATCTCCACCGTCATCGCCTACAACGAGAAGGCGACGGACGGCAAGAAGGTCGACTCCGTCACCCAGATGCTCGACGACCCCTCCCTCAAGGGCCGCGTCGGCTTCCTGACGGAGATGCGCGACAGCGTCGGCATGACCATGCTCGACCAGGGCAAGAACCCCGCCTCCTTCACCGACGCGGACTTCGACGAGGCGATAGGCCGGCTCCAGAAGGGCGTGGACAAGAACCAGATCCGGCGCTTCACGGGCAACGACTACACCTCCGACCTGGACAAGGGCGACCTCGCCGCCTGCCTCGCCTGGGCGGGCGACGTCATCCAGCTCCAGGCCGGCAACCCGGACATCAAGTTCGCCATCCCCGCCGCCGGCTACATCACCTCCAGCGACAACCTGCTGGTCCCCACCAAGGCCCGGCACAAGGCCAACGCGGAGCGGCTCATCGACTACTACTACGAGCTCCCGGTCGCAGCCCAGCTCGCCGCGTACATCAGCTACGTCTGCCCCGTCGAGGGCGTGGGCGAGGAGCTCGCGAAGATCGACGCCGAGCTCGCGGAGAACACCCTGATCGTCCCGGACAAGGCGATGACCGCCAAGTCCCACGCCTTCCGCTCCCTCACCAGTGAGGAAGAAACGGCGTACGAGGAGAAGTTCGCCAAGCTCATCGGCGCGTAACGGCCGGCGCCGCACCGCGCCCGCTCCTCCCCTTGACCTCTTCGCCCACCCAACCCCGGGACCATCCATGACTGACAAGACCGCGGGCGGCGACGTCCGCCTCTCCGGGATCAGCAAGCACTACGGCACCTTCACCGCCGTGCACCCGCTGGACCTGACGATCCCCCAGGGCTCCTTCTTCGCCCTGCTCGGCGCCTCCGGCTGCGGCAAGACCACCACCCTGCGCATGATCGCCGGGCTGGAGGAGCCCTCCACCGGCACGGTCCACCTCGGCGACCGGGAGGTCACCGACCTGCCGCCGTACAAGCGCCCGGTCAACACGGTCTTCCAGAGCTACGCGCTGTTCCCGCACCTGAGCATCTTCGAGAACATCGCCTTCGGCCTGCGCCGCCGCGGCATCAAGTCGGTCAAGAAGCAGGTCGACGACATGCTGGACCTGGTCCAGCTCGGCCAGTTCGCCCAGCGCAAGCCGCACCAGCTCTCCGGCGGCCAGCAGCAGCGCGTCGCCGTCGCCCGCGCCTTGATCAACCACCCGCAGGTGCTGCTCCTCGACGAGCCGCTCGGCGCCCTCGACCTCAAGCTGCGCCGCCAGATGCAGCTGGAACTCAAGCGGATCCAGACCGAGGTCGGTATCACCTTCGTGCACGTCACGCACGACCAGGAGGAGGCCATGACCATGGCCGACACGGTCGCCGTGATGAACGGCGGCCGCGTCGAGCAGCTGGGCGCCCCCGCCGAGCTCTACGAGAACCCGCGGACCACCTTCGTCGCCAACTTCCTCGGCACCTCCAACCTCATCGAGGCCTCCGTGGAGTCCGCCGGCCCCGACGTCGTGGTCTCGGCCTCCGGCACCACCCTCCGGCTCCCCGCCGCACGATGTTCGACCACGCCCCGCACCGGCGGAAAGCTGCTGGTCGGTGTGCGCCCGGAGAAGGTGTCCCTGGTCCCGGCCGCGGAGGAGAACGCCATCGCGACGGGCCGGAACAAGATCACCGGTCGCATAGCCGCCTCCTCCTTCATCGGAGTCTCCACGCAGTTCGTCATCGACAGCCCCGTCTGCCCCGAGCTGGAGGTCTACGTCCAGAACATCGAGCGCGACGGCCGCCTGGTCCCGGGCGCCGAGGTGGTCCTGCACTGGAACCCGGAGCACACCTTCGGCCTCGACGCCGACCAGGACATCGACGCGGGCATCGAGACGGTCGAGGAGAGCGCGTGACCGCCACCGCCGCGCCGCCCCAGGCGCCCGCCCCCACCGAACCCCCGGTCCACAAGCCGTCCGTGCGCAAGCGGCTGGTCCCGTACTGGCTGCTGCTCCCCGGCATCCTGTGGCTGCTGGTCTTCTTCGTCCTGCCGATGGTCTACCAGGCCTCCACCTCGGTGCAGACCGGCTCCCTCGAAGAGGGCTTCGAGGTCACCTGGCACTTCCAGACCTACTGGGACGCCTTCACCGAGTACCTGCCGCAGTTCCTGCGCTCCCTGCTCTACGCCGGCACCGCCACCGCGCTGTGCCTGCTGCTGGGGTACCCGCTGGCCTACCTGATCGCCTTCAAGGCGGGCCGCTGGCGCAACCTGCTCCTGGTCCTGGTCATCGCCCCGTTCTTCACCAGCTTCCTGATCCGCACGCTGGCCTGGAAGACGATCCTGGCCGACGGCGGACCGGTGGTCGCCGGCCTCAACGCCATCGGCTTCCTCGACGTCACCAGCTGGCTCGGCATGACCGAGGGGGACCGGGTGCTGGCCACGCCGCTCGCGGTCGTCTGCGGCCTGACGTACAACTTCCTCCCCTTCATGATCCTGCCGCTGTACTCCTCGCTGGAGCGCATCGACACCCGCCTCCACGAGGCGGCCGGGGACCTGTACGCCCGCCCCGCCACGGTCTTCCGGAAGGTCACCTTCCCGCTCTCCATGCCGGGCGTGGTCTCCGGGACCCTGCTCACCTTCATCCCGGCCAGCGGCGACTACGTGAACGCCGAACTGCTCGGCTCCACGGACACCCGGATGATCGGCAACGTCATCCAGTCGCAGTACCTGCGGATCCTCGACTACCCGACGGCGGCCGCGCTGTCCTTCATTCTCATGGCCATCGTGCTGATCATGGTCACCATCTACATCCGCCGAGCGGGGACGGAGGACCTGGTCTGATGCGCACCCCCCTCACCTGGCTGCGGCGCAACCTGGTCGTGATCGCGGGCCTCACCACCCTCGCGTACATGATCCTGCCCAACGTCGTCGTCACCGTCTTCTCCTTCAACAACCCCTCCGGGCGCTTCAACTACGCCTGGCAGGAGTTCTCGCTCGACGCGTGGAAGGACCCCTGCGGCGTCGCCGACATGTGCGGCTCCCTCGGACTCTCGCTCCAGATCGCCCTGTGGTCCACGCTCGCCGCGACCGCCCTGGGCACCGCGATCGCCTTCGCGCTGGTGCGCTACCGCTTCAGGGCGCGCGGCGCGGTCAACTCGCTGATCTTCCTGCCCATGGCCATGCCGGAGATCGTGATGGCGGCCTCGCTGCTCGCGCTCTTCCTCAACATGGGCATCCAGCTGGGCTTCTGGACGATCCTGATCGCCCACATCATGTTCTGCCTCAGCTTCGTCGTCGCCGCGGTCAAGGCCCGCGTCCTGTCCATGGACCCGCGGCTGGAGGAGGCCGCCCGCGACCTCTACGCCGGGCCGGTGCAGACCTTCCTGCGAGTGACCCTGCCGATCGCGGCACCCGGTATCGCGGCGGGCGCGCTGCTCTCCTTCGCGCTCTCGTTCGACGACTTCATCATCACCAACTTCAACTCGGGCAACACCGTCACCTTCCCCATGTTCGTGTGGGGATCGGCCCAGCGCGGTACGCCCGTGCAGATCAACGTCATCGGCACGGCGATGTTCGTCATCGCGGTGCTGGTGGTCCTCGCCGGCCAGACGGTCGGCAACCGCCGCAAGAAGGCACAACCGAAGTAATTCGGAAAAGCACGTCATCAGTTCCGTAGGGAGTTGGAAGCCATGGCCCCAGTCGCCATGCGTAGTGTTGCTGCATCACTTTCCGAAGCGAAGCCGGTCTCGTACTGGCTGGACGACCCGGGCAAGCCGGCCGCCGAGCCGGCGCTGACCTCCGACGAGCGCTGCGACCTGCTGGTCATCGGCGGCGGCTACAGCGGTCTGTGGACCGCGCTGCTCGCCAAGGAGCGCGACCCCGGGCGGGACGTCGTACTGATCGAGAGCAAGGAGGCGGGCTGGGCCGCCTCCGGACGCAACGGCGGCTTCTGCGCCGCCTCCCTCACCCACGGCCTGGGTAACGGCATCGCCCGCTGGCCCGGCGAGCTGGCGAAGCTGGAGGAGCTGGGCGCCCGCAACCTCGACGCCATCGAGGAGGCCGTCGCCCGTTACGGCATCGACTGCGACTTCGAGCGCACCGGCGAGATCGACGTCGCCACCGAACCCCACCAGGTCGAGGAGCTGCGCGAACTCCACGAGGAGGCGCTCCGCCTCGGCCTGGCCGGCGGGTCCGAATGGCTCGACCGCGACGCCGTGCGCGCCGAGGTCGACTCCCCGACCTTCCTCGCGGGCCTGTGGGACCGCGACGGCGTCGCCATGCTCAACCCGGCGAAGCTGGCCTGGGGCCTCAAGCGGGCGTGCCTCGACCTCGGGGTGCGGATCTACGAGAACACCCGCGGCCTGAAGCTCGCCCCTGCGGGACGCGGGATGACCGTGCAGACCCCCTACGGCACGATCCTCGCCCGCCGGGTCGCCCTGGGCACCAACATCTTCCCGTCGCTGGTCCGGCGGATCCGTCCCTTCACCGTCCCGGTCTACGACTACGCCCTGATGAGCGAGCCGCTGGACGACGCGCAGCTGGCCGCGATCGGCTGGAAGAACCGCCAGGGCCTAGGCGACAGCGCCAACCAGTTCCACTACTTCCGGATCACCAAGGACAACCGGATCCTGTGGGGCGGCTACGACGCGATCTACCCCTACCGCGGCAAGCTCGACTCCGAGTACGACCACCGCCCCGAGACCTACCTCCGGCTCGCGGAACACTTCTTCACCGCCTTCCCCCAGCTGGAGGGGCTGAAGTTCAGCCACGCGTGGGGCGGCGCCATCGACACCTGCTCGCGGTTCTCCGCCTTCTTCGGAACGGCGCACTCCGGCAAGGTGGCGTACGCGGCCGGCTACACCGGCCTCGGAGTGGGCGCCACCCGCTTCGGCGCGGACGTGATGCTGGACCTGCTCGACGGGCTCTCGACCGAGCGCACCCGGCTGGAGATGGTGAAGTCCAAGCCGATGCCGTTCCCGCCCGAGCCGTTCGCCTGGACCGGGATCGCCCTCACCAAGTGGTCGCTGGCCCGCGCGGACGCCCGGGGCGGGCACCGCAACCTGTGGCTGAAGGCGATGGACAAGCTGGGCCTCGGCTTCGACAGCTGAGCCGACCGCCCGCTCCCCGGCGCGCCCGGGCCCCTTCGCCGTGTGACCCGATTCACTACCACGGAGTAACGCAACCCGCGTCATAGCCGGGCCCGGCCCCGCTCTCTGCAGGTGAGAACGCCTCATCTACAGGGAACGGAGGCCGGGCGATGACGACCCCGGGGGACAAGACTGCGGTGGAATGGCTGGCATCGGCGGCGCCGGATCCCGACGCCTGCCGACGGGCATGGGAGCGCAACCCCCTCGGGGTCGCCCTCCTGCCCGCAGGCCGGCTCTGGGACGTGCTGATCCTGCCGGGGGAGCTGGGGCAGGCCACCCTCGACGTGCTCGCCCTGCTCACCGACCGGCCCGGCCCGGTGCTCGCCGACTTCGGCGAATCGCGGCTGGGCTTCTTCGTGCCCGCGGGCACCGCCTCCCACTGGATCGGCACGGGCGTACGGGGAGCCGGGCGCGGGGCGTGGATCGTGGTCCCGTACCCGGGACGGGCGACCGGAGGCGTGCGCTGGACGGTGCTCCCGGACGGGGAGGGGACCCTCACGGACCCGGTCCTGCTGGAGCTCGCCATGCACGAGGCCGCCGCACGCGCGCTGGTGGGGGAGTGCCGGAACCCTTGACAAGGGGATTGGTCTGGACCATCTTGGGCGCCGCTGTTCCCGTTCCGGCAGCCTGGCTCCATCCCCCCACGTCCCGGAGGCAGTTGTGCGCAGAACCCGGTCCCTCCTCACGGCCGCCGTCCTCGCGGCGGCCGGCTTCCTCGCCGCGGGCCCGCCGGCCGCGGCCGCGGCCGCGGACGCCGACCTCGTCCGCAACGGCGGCTTCGAAGCCGGACTCGACGGCTGGAGCTGCTCGGGCGGCAGCGGAGCCGCCGTCACCGCGCCCGTCCACGGCGGAAGTTCCGCCCTGAAGGCCACCCCGGCCGCCCAGGACAACGCCCGCTGCTCCCAGAGCGTCACCGTCAAGCCGGACTCCACGTACACGCTCGGCGCCTGGGTGCAGGGCGCGTACGTCTACCTCGGCGCGAGCGGGACCGGCACCACCGACGTGTCGGCCTGGACGCAGAGCCCGGGTGCCTTCAAGCAGCTGACGACCAGCTTCCGCACCGGCCCGTCCACCACCTCGGTCACCGTCTACACCCACGGCTGGTACGGCCAGCCCGCCCATGTCACCGACGACGTCACCCTGGTGGGCCCCGACCCCGGCGGCCCCGGCCAGCCCCAGCCCCCGGCCGCCCCCACCGGCCTGACCGCCTCGGCGGTCTCGTCGAGCTCGGTCCTGCTGTCCTGGACGGCGGTGCCCGGCGCCACGTCGTACACCGTCCACCGGGACGGCGCCGCACCCCTGCCGGTCACCGCCGCCTCGGCGACGGTGACCGGCCTCGCCGCCTCCACCGCCTACACCTTCCGGGTCGGCGCGGTGAACGCGGCGGGCGAGTCCCCGCTGAGCGCCCCCGTCTCCGCGACGACGACGGGCAGCGGCGGCGGAGGGGGCGGCGGGCTCCCCGCGCACGCGCTCGTCGGCTACCTGCACACGAGCTTCGCCAACGGCTCCGGCTACCTCCGGATGGCCGACGTGCCCGCCGCCTGGGACGTCATCAACCTCGCCTTCGGCGAGCCGACCTCGGTGACCTCGGGCGACATCCGCTTCCGGCTCTGCCCGGTCACGGAATGCCCGAACGTCGAATCACCGGCGGAGTTCAAGGCGGCCGTCAAGGCCAAGCAGGCCGCCGGCAAGAAGGTGCTGATCTCCATCGGCGGCCAGAACGGCCAGGTCCAGCTCCCGACCGCCGCCGCCCGCGACACCTTCGTCTCCTCCGTCGGCAAGATCATCGACGAGTACGGGCTCGACGGCCTGGACATCGACTTCGAGGGCCACTCCCTCTCCCTGGCCACCGGGGACACCGACTTCCGCGCCCCCACCACGCCGGGCATCGTCAACCTGATCTCCGCCGTGAAGTCCCTGAAGGCCCGCTACGGCCCCGGCTTCGTCCTCACCATGGCCCCGGAGACCTTCTTCGTCCAGCTCGGGTACCAGTTCTACGGCTCCGGCCCCTGGGGCGGCCAGGACCCGCGCGCCGGTGCGTACCTCCCGGTCATCCACGCCCTGCGCGACGACCTCACGCTGCTCCACGTCCAGGACTACAACTCCGGCCCGATCATGGGCCTCGACAACCAGTACCACTCCATGGGCGGCGCCGACTTCCACATCGCCATGACCGACATGCTGCTCACCGGCTTCCCGGTGGCCGGCAACACCGCCCGCGTCTTCCCGGGCCTGCGCCCCGACCAGGTCGCGATCGGGCTGCCCGCCACGACGAACGCGGGCAACGGCCACACCTCGCCGGCCGAGGTGACCAAGGCCCTGAACTGCCTGACGAAGAAGACGGACTGCGGCACCTACCAGACCCACGGCACCTGGCCCGGCCTGCGCGGCCTGATGACCTGGTCGATCAACTGGGACCGCTTCGGAGGCGGCGAGTTCAGCCGGAACTTCGACGCGTACTACGGCAGGACCGTCTGACCGCCAGCAGCAGCGGTGTACACATCAGCAGACTGGCCAGCACGTCCAGCGGCCAGTGGAACCCCCGCAGCACCAGCCCGACGGCCGTCGCCCCCGTGAGCACGAGGGCGGCGGCCGCCGGCCACCACCGGCCCAGGTGCGGCCGCAGCAGCAGGGCCGCGCCGGCGTACGCGACGAAGGCCGTCGCGGTGTGGCCCGAGGGGAAATAGCCCGCGGCCCACGGCTCCAGCGGGCCGGGGCGGGCGGTCCACTCCTTCAGCGGGACGACGAGGGCCGGCACCAGGGCCATCGCCACCGCCGCGGCCACGGCGCCGCGGCGGTTCCCGCGCAGGGCGGCGTACGCGGCGGCGAGCAGCAGCACGGGCAGTGCGACCGGGATGTTCCCGAGGTCGGAGAGGCCCTCGGTGACCGCGTCGGGGACGGAGCGCACCAGCGCGCCGCTCAGCCGGGCGTCCCAGGACAGCAGCGGGCCCCGCACCAGGACCTGCCAGGTGATCAGGGCGAAGAGGAGTGCGCAGAGCGCGCAGGCGGCGAGTTCGCCGGAAAGGGTGGCCGGCCGTCCCGGAACAGGGGGGATGGTTCCGGGACGGCCGCCCGGACCGGGTTGCCGGACGCCCCGGGGGGTTTGGGGCGGTCGGCTGTCCGATCGGTGAGGAGTGTGCGCGAACGCATGCCCGGTACGGCGCTGGGGAAGCCCGGTACCGGTATCGCCCCCGGTCTCCCGGGAGCGGGCTGTTTCACTCATCTGCAGAAACCGTACGGCAGCGGAAGGGGGACCGACAGCAGGAACGCGCTCCCGCCATCGGCCCCCCACACCTTCTTCACAGCGCCCGCCCGTTACCGTCGGTACGAGGGGCGGTCACTGCGCTCGGACGTTCTAGTCGTTCGAGCGGGTGGTCGTGCCGACCGTGGCTCAGATCTCCGTGCCGATGGCCGCGAACGCGGCCTCGATCAGGTCCAGGCCCTCGTTCAGCAGGTGCTCGCCGATGACGATCGGCGGGAGGAAGCGGAGCACGTTGCCGTAGGTGCCGCAGGTGAGGACGAGCAGGCCCTCGGCGTGGCAGGCCTTGGCGAGCGCGCCGGCCGCCTCCGGGAACGGGGTCTTGGAGACCGGGTCCTTGACCAGCTCGATCGCGATCATGGCGCCGCGGCCGCGGATGTCGCCGATGATCTCGTACTTCTCCTGCATGGCCGTCAGGCGGGCCTTCATGATGGCCTCGATCTTCTTCGCCTTGGCGTTGAGGTCGAGCTCCTTCATGGTCTCGATGGAACCGAGCGCACCGGCGCACGCCACCGGGTTGCCGCCGTAGGTGCCGCCCAGGCCGCCCGCGTGGGCGGCGTCCATGATCTCGGCGCGGCCGGTCACGGCGGCGAGCGGCAGACCGCCCGCGATGCCCTTGGCGGTGGTGATCAGGTCCGGGACGATGCCCTCGTCCTCGCACGCGAACCACTGGCCGGTGCGGCAGAAGCCGGACTGGATCTCGTCGGCGACGAAGACGATGCCGTTCTCGTTGGCGAACTTCACGATCGCCGGCAGGAAGCCCTTGGCCGGCTCGATGAAGCCGCCCTCGCCGAGGACCGGCTCGATGATGATCGCGGCGACGTTCTCGGCGCCGATCTGCTTGCTGATCTGGTCGATCGCCTGGGCGGCGGCCTCGGGGCCGCAGTTCTCGGCGCCGGTGGGCCAGCGGTAGCCGTAGGCGACCGGGACGCGGTAGACCTCGGGGGCGAACGGACCGAAGCCGTGCTTGTACGGCATGTTCTTCGCGGTCAGCGCCATCGTCAGGTTCGTGCGGCCGTGGTAGCCGTGGTCGAAGACGACGACGGCCTGGCGCTTGGTGTACGAACGGGCGATCTTGACGGCGTTCTCGACGGCCTCGGCGCCGGAGTTGAACAGGGCCGACTTCTTGGCGTGGTCGCCCGGGGTCAGCTCGGCGAGGGCCTCGCACACCTCGACGTAGCCCTCGTAGGGGGTGACCATGAAGCAGGTGTGGGTGAAGTCGGCGAGCTGCGCGGAGGCGCGGCGCACGACGGCCTCGGCGGAGGCGCCGACGGAGGTCACGGCGATGCCGGAGCCGAAGTCGATCAGCTGGTTGCCGTCGACGTCCTCGATGATGCCGCCACCCGCGCGGGCCGTGAAGACGGGCAGCACGGAGCCCACGCCGCCGGCCACGGTCTGCAGGCGGCGGGCCTGCAGCTCCTGCGACTTGGGGCCGGGGATCGCGGTGACGATCTTGCGCTCCTGCGGGACAGCGGTCATAGAGGGCTCCTGGGGGGTGTTTTCGGACGCACTTGTGTCTTTGTCCGCAGGCTAGGCCCGGGAGCGGGGGTCCTGCATGCTCCGTTCGGTAGTGATCTCAGCGTGTCCTTGTCCGCGACGGCCATAGGAAGGACGCGGTACGTGTCTCGTGGATCAGCACCGGGTACGGGCGCAGCGCGCCCCCAAGCACCGGGCCGGGCACTAGATTGAGCGCCGCAGGGCAAGGGATGGGCAGGGGGCAGGGGTTCATGGACACCGAGGGCACGTACGACGGACAGGCAACGCGACGAGGCCACGTCCCCAGACCGACCACGCCTCCACCGGCCCCGCCGCACGTCCCCCCGGCCCCGCCGAAGCCGGTCCACGCGCCGGCTGTGGGCCCCACGCTCGCGGACTGGGCCCGTGCCCCACGACCGCAGGCCGAACCGGGCGTCTGGCGGTTCGGGTACGAACCCCGGAAGGGGGAGGAGGCGGAGGCCGCCACCGACCGATCGCTGCTGATCGGTGCGGTCATCTCGTTTCTGGCATGCGTCCTGCTCTGGTCCCTGCTGACCAACAACTACATCCCCTACGCCGAAGTGCCGTTGAAGCTCTTCACTCCCCGGGACTGGTGGGAGTTCGGGGGCGGAGCCGCCGACCACCGGGGCAGAGCTGCACTGCAGGTCTACGAACTGCTGCTGACAGGAGCGCTGGTCTTCTGGTTCAGCCGGTTGGGCTCCTGGAGCCTGGCCTTCGAAAGGCTCGTCGCGGCCCGCGGCTCCGGGGCTCGTGTCGCCGGCGCGGCAGCCGTAGCCCTGTTCGTCGCAATGCTCATCGCGACGAGGACCCTGCCCGCAGACGACCTGGTGTTCAGCCACCTTCCCTACCCCGAGCTGGGGAGAGCGGCCACGCTCACCGTCAACCTGCTGTTCGTGGTGTTGTACGGACCCGTCGTCTACCTTTTCCTCCGGCTGGCAGGGTGGCGAGGCCCGCGCGGCCGATCCGCACCGCCGGCGACCACTGCCGCGGCGGCCCCCGCCGGACTCGCGGCGCAGCACCCACCCGCAGAGGATCCCGTGCGGTGGCCGCAGTTGCGGGGGGCCGGGCTTGTGGAGGTGGCCGATCGGCTCGAAGGGGAGGCCGGGGGCGGGCGGATGAACGACGTGGACTACGCGCGCATCCAGCGGGCCTGGGACTCCGTGCGCGTCGACCCCTCGCGGATGCGCGCCTTCGCCGACTCCGTCCGGGACAAGGGCGCCGGGGCCTGCGTGCACCCCTCCGGGGACCGGGACCTGCCCGTGCGGGCCGCCCGGCACGACCTGCTGGCCCGGCAGGTGCTGCTCGGCACCGTCGAGGACGGCGTCCGCAACCCCTACGCCCGCCGCGGCACCTCCCTCGCGCTCGACCCCGACGTGCTCGGCACCTCCCTGCTCGCCGTCGGCCCCTCCGGCACCGGCAAGACGCAGCGTCTGGTGCGGCCCGTCGTGGAGTCCCTCGCCCTCCAGGCGCTCGCCGGCCAGGCCGCAGTCGTCGCCGTCGGCGCCGCCGGGGCCCAGCTCGGGCCGGACGCCGCCTACGACGTCGTGGTCCGCATCGGCGACCCCGGATCCGTCTACGACCTCGACCTCTACGGCGGTACCACCGACCCCGACGAGGCCGCGACCCTGCTCGCCGAAGCCTTCGTCGGAGACGTCCCCGGGATCGACGTACGCCGTGCGGCGACCGCCCTCGCCCAGCTCCTCGGGCCGTTCCGGGCCGCCTACGGCCGCTTCCCCGCCGTGCCCGAGCTGCGCGAGCTGCTCGACCAGGTCCCGGCCGCCTTCGACGCCCTGCGCCGCGAGCTCGCCGCCGACGGCGCACAGCAGGCGATGCTGCGCGAGCTCGACGCCCGCACCCGCCAGCACGGGGCGCACGGTGACCCCGGACCGGCCCTCGCCGACCGGGTCGCCCTGCTGGACCGGCCCGCCTTCGCCGGGTTCTTCGACACCACCGGGCAGGGGCGGCCGTTCTCGCTGCGCGCGCTGGAACACCCGATCCGGGTCCGCGTCGACCTGCCCGAACGCGGCCACGCCGACGCCTCCCGGATGCTGGCCCGGCTGCTGCTCGCCCAGTTCAACGCCGCCGCGGCCGCCCGCGCCGACCGCTCCCTCTTCGCCTTCCTCGCCTTCGACGACGCCTCCCACACCCTGACCGCGGAGACCGTGCGCGGCGTCCAGCGGCTGCGCTCGGCGCACGCCGGCGTACTGCTCACGCTGCGCACGCTGGACGACGTACCGGAGGCACTGCGCACGCCCCTGCTCGGGGCTGTCGGCTGCCGGATGGCCTTCGCCGGGGTCACCACCTGGGACGGCAAGCGCTTCGCGGAGGCCTGGGGAACCGAGTGGGTGGAGACGCGCGACGTCACCCACCGCACGGTCTTCGCCGACCAGCCCCTGACCCGCGCGATCCACGCCTTCCGCAAGCTCGTCACCGGCAAGGCGGTCACGACGGACGCGGTGACCGTGCGGCAGGTGGAACGGGAGCGCTGGTCCGCCTCGGACCTGGCGCACGCCGTGCCGCCCGGGCACGCGGTGCTGTCGCTGACCTCGGTCAGCGGCGAACGGGCGGCCCCGCTGCTGGTCCGCCTGGCCGGAACGGCCTGACCCGCGCCCCGACCCGTACGAGGTGGCAGAATCGAGGGGAGTCGTTCGTACGACACGGCGAAAAGCGTCGGCGGCTCCTCCTCCACCGCCCCCCTCCCGCTAAGGCCCCTGGTAACCGATGCCGCTGACCCTCGCCTCACTCGTCCAGCATTCGGCGCTCAAGCTCAGCGTCCGGGCGGGGGAGAGCCGCCTGGACACCCCCGTGCGCTGGGCCCACGTCAGCGAGCTGGCCGACCCCGTCCCCTATATGGAGGGCGGGGAGCTGCTCCTGATCACCGCGATGAAGCTGGACGCGGACGACCCGGAGGAGATGCGCCGCTACGTACGCCGCCTCGCCGCGGCCGGAGTGGTCGGCATCGGCTTCGCGATCGGCGTCAACTACGAGGCGGTCCCCGACGCGCTGGTCGACGCCGCGCGGCGCGAGGACATGCCGCTGCTCGAAGTGCCGCGCCGGACGCCCTTCCTGGCGATCAGCAAGGCCGTCTCCGCGGCGCTCGCGGCGGACCAGTACCGGGCGGTGACCGCCGGCTTCGAGGCGCAGCGCGAACTGACGCGCGCCGCGCTCTCCGCCGACGGGCCCGCCGAGCTGCTGGCGAGGCTCGCGGCGCACGTGCACGGCTGGGCGGCGCTCTACGACACCTCCGGCGCGGTCGTGGCGGCCGCCCCCGAATGGGCCGCGCGCCGCGCCGCCCGGCTGACCCCCGACGTCGAGCGGCTGCGGGAGCGGCCGGCGCCCGCGAGCGCCGTGGTGGGAGGTTCCGAGGACCGCGTCGAGCTGCAGTCCCTGGGCACCGGCCGGCGGGCGCGGGGCGCGCTCGCCGTCGGCACCGGGGCCCCGCTGGGCACGGCCGAGCGGTACGCCGTGCACTCTGCGGTCGCGCTGCTGACGCTCACCACCGAGCGGTCGCGCTCGCTGCACGACGCCGAATCCCGGCTGGGGGCGGCGGTGCTGCGCATGCTGCTGGCGGGGGAGCCCGACCACGCCCGGGCCGTGGCCGGAGACCTGTACGGGACGCTGCTCGACGCGCCGTTCCGGCTGATCGTGGCCGAACCGGCGCTGGCGGGGACGGCGCAGCCGGAGGGGCTGGCGCTGCTGACCGACACCGTGGAGTCGGCGGCCGCCCGCACCGGGGAGGCGCTGCTGGTGGTCCCGGAGCCGGGACGGCTCGTGGTCCTCGCCTCCGACGCGGGCTCGGCCGTACAGGCGTGCGCGGACCACGCGGAAGCCCTGGAGGCCCGGCGCGGCCGGGACGCGGCCGGCCCCGAACCGGACGAACTGGTGGTCGGACTGTCCGCGCCCGCCGGGCCCGGCGGCGTCGCGGCGGCCCTCAAGCAGGCCGACCAGGCCCTCGCCGTGGCCCGCCGGCGCGGCCGCCCGATGGTGGAGCACGAGGACATGGCGGCGGGCTCGGTCCTGCCGCTGCTGGCCGACGACGCGGTACGGGCCTTCGCGGACGGCACCCTGCGCGCCCTGCGCGAGCACGACGCGACGGGCCGCGGCGACCTGGTCGCCTCCCTGCAGGCCTGGCTCTCCCGCCACGGCCAGTGGGACGCTGCCGCCGCCGACCTCGGCGTGCACCGGCACACCCTGCGCTACCGGATGAAGCGGGTCGAGGAGATCCTCGGACGCTCCCTGGAGGACCCCGACGTCCGCATGGAGCTGTGGCTCGCCCTCAAGGCCACCTCCGCCCCCGGCCAGTGAGCCGCAGTGGGGCCGCCCGGGTGCGACAGTGACAAACCGGCGCGACCCCGACGGCAGGTACTACACCCCGGATAAACGCCGAATCCCCCGGGGAGTCCTACGGTGGAGGGGTCAGGACCCACCGCACACTTCCGAAGGGCCGGGATTCGCATGACTTCCACCCACGCCTTCTGGCTCGCCGGCCGCCAGGCCACCGGCGAGGACAGCTTCGACGTCCACTCCCCGTGGGACGGCCGACTGGTCGGCACGGTCAGCGTGCCCACCGACGAGCAGGTCGAAGAGGCCGTGGCCGCGGCGTACGCCGTGACGGCGGAATTCTCCGCGACCCCCGCCCACGTACGGGCCGCGGCCCTGGACCACGTGTCCAAGCGGCTCGCCGAGCGCACCGAGGAGATCGCCCGGCTGATCTCCGCCGAGAACGGCAAGCCCCTCAAGTGGGCCCGCGGTGAGGTGGGCCGTGCGGTGTCCGTGTTCCGCTTGGCCGCGGAGGAGGCCCGCCGCTTCAACGGCGGCGACGCCCAGCGCCTCGACACCGACGCCGGCGGCGTCGGCCGCCTCGCGCTGACCCGCCGCTTCGTCAAGGGCCCGGTCCTCGGCATCGCGCCGTTCAACTTCCCGCTGAACCTGTGCGCCCACAAGGTGGCCCCGGCCATCGCCGTCGGCGCGCCGATCATCCTCAAGCCGGCCCCGGCCACCCCGCTGTCCGGCCTGATCCTCGGCGAGCTGCTCGCCGAGACCGACCTCCCGGCCGGCTCCTGGTCGGTCCTGCCGGTCGCGAACGACAAGATGCCCGCCCTGGTCAAGGACGAGCGCCTCCCCGTCATCTCCTTCACCGGCTCCGACACCGTCGGCTACGCCATCCAGCAGTCGGTGCCCCACAAGCACTGCACCCTGGAGCTCGGTGGCAACGCAGCGGCCGTCGTCCTGGACGACTGGTCCTCCGAGGCCGACCTCGACTGGGCCGCGACCCGCATCGCGACCTTCTCGAACTACCAGGCCGGCCAGTCCTGCATCTCCGTGCAGCGCGTGATCGCCGACGCCTCCGTCTACGACCGTCTCGTCGAGAAGGTCGTCGCGAAGGTCCAGGCGCAGGTCACCGGCGACCCGAACGACGACGCCACCGACGTCGGCCCCCTCGTCTCCCAGGCCGCCGCCGAGCGCGTCGAGTCCTGGGTCGACGAGGCCGTGTCCGCGGGCGCCAAGCTGCTCACCGGCGGCAAGCGCGAGGGCGCCTCGTACGAGCCGACCGTCCTGGCGAACGTCCCGGACGGCGTCAAGCTCGCCACCGAGGAGGTCTTCGGCCCGGTCCTCACCCTGCTGCGGGTCGAGAACACCGACGAGGCCTTCGCCGCGGTGAACGACTCGAAGTTCGGCCTGCAGGCCGGCGTCTTCACCCGCAACGTCCAGACCGCGTTCCGCGCCCACCGCGAGCTCGAGGTCGGTGGCGTGGTCATCGGCGACGCGCCGTCCTACCGCGCCGACCAGATGCCGTACGGCGGCGTCAAGCAGTCCGGCGTGGGCCGCGAGGGCGTCCGCTACGCGATGGACGACTACACCTACGAGCGGGTCCTGGTCCTGACCGGCCTCGACATCTGATCTCGTACGGCCGAAGAGCCGACGGCCGGAGCCCACTGTGCGGGGGCTCCGGCCGTCCCCCTTTTCCGGCCCGGGTCCGGCCCCCGGACCCGGCGATTCCCCCGACTGGTCCGCCCCGGCTTTTCCCGCGGAGCCGGGCGGGGTACGACTCACAGGTAGCACCGGCCAGTAGGCCGGTACCACCGACTCCGGCGGCGAGGTGAGTCCCCGCATGTCCGCAACACAGCCCGTACAGCCCAGCGGCACACAGCCCAAGGTGACCGAGCGCGAGGCACGACAGGTCGCGGAAGCGGCCCGGGAACAGGACTGGCGCAAACCCAGTTTCGCCAAGGAGCTCTTCCTGGGACGGTTCAGGCTCGACCTGATCCATCCCCACCCGCTCCCCACCGACGAGGACGTCCGCCGGGGCGAGGCCTTCCTCGCCCGGTTGCGCGAGTTCTGCGAGACCCGTGTCGACGGCGCCCTCATCGAGCGCGAGGCGAAGATCCCCGACGAGACCGTGCGCGGGCTCAAGGAGCTCGGCGCCCTCGGGATGAAGATCGACCCCAAGTACGGGGGTCTCGGCCTCACCCAGGTCTACTACAACAAGGCGCTCGCCCTCGTCGGCTCGGTCAGCCCGGCCATCGGAGCCCTGCTCTCCGCCCACCAGTCGATCGGCGTGCCCCAGCCGCTGAAGATGTTCGGCACGCAGGCGCAGAAGGACGCCTACCTGCCGCGCTGCGCCACCACCGCCATCAGCGCCTTCCTGCTCACCGAACCCGACGTGGGCTCCGACCCCGCCCGCCTGGCCACCACCGCCGTCCCGGACGGCGAGGACGCCTACGTCCTCGACGGCGTGAAGCTGTGGACCACCAACGGGGTCGTCGCGGACCTGCTCGTGGTCATGGCCCGGGTGCCGAAGTCGGAGAACCACCGCGGCGGGATCACCGCCTTCGTCGTCGAGGCCGACTCGCCCGGCATCACCGTCGAGCACCGCAACGCCTTCATGGGCCTGCGCGGCCTGGAGAACGGCGTCACCCGCTTCCACCGGGTGCGGGTCCCCGCCGACCAGCGCATCGGCGCCGAGGGCGCCGGCCTCAAGATCGCCCTCACCACGCTCAACACCGGCCGGCTCTCCCTGCCCGCCATGTGCGTCGGCGCCGGCAAGTGGTGCCTGAAGATCGCCCGCGAGTGGTCCGGCGTGCGCGAGCAGTGGGGCCGGCCGGTCGCCCGGCACGAGGCGGTCGGCGCCAAGATCTCCTTCATCGCCGCCACCACCTTCGCCCTCGAAGCGGTCGTCGACCTCGCCTCCCAGATGGCCGACGAGGACCGCAACGACATCCGCATCGAAGCCGCCCTCGCCAAGCTCTACGGCTCCGAGATGGCCTGCCTGATGGCCGACGAACTGGTCCAGATCCGCGGCGGACGGGGCTTCGAGACCGCCGAGTCCCTGGCCGCCCGCGGCGAGCGCGCCGTCCCCGCCGAGCAGATGCTCCGCGACCTGCGCATCAACCGGATCTTCGAGGGATCCACGGAGATCATGCACCTGCTGATCGCCCGCGAGGCCGTGGACGCCCACCTCTCGGTCGCCGGCGACCTCATCGACCCCGACAAGGACCTCGGCGACAAGGCCAGGGCCGGCGCCCGCGCCGCCGGGTTCTACGCCCGCTGGCTGCCCAAGCTGGCCACCGGACCCGGCCAGGTCCCCGGCACCTACCGGGCCTTCCACCCCGGCGGCCACCCCGACCTCGCCACCCACCTGCGCTACGTGGAGCGCAGCGCCCGCAAACTCGCCCGGTCCACCTTCTACGCGATGTCCCGCTGGCAGGGCCGCATGGAGACCAAGCAGGGCTTCCTCGGCCGGATCGTCGACATCGGCGCCGAACTCTTCGCGATGAGCGCGGCCTGCGTCCGAGCCGAGCACCTGCGCGCCTCCGGACAGCACGGCCGCGAGGCCTACCAGCTGGCCGACGCCTTCTGCGAGCAGTCCCGGCTGCGCGTCGAGGAGCTCTTCGGCCGGCTCTGGTCCAACACCGACGACCTCGACCGCAAGGTGGTCGCGGGCGTCCTGTCCGGGACCTACACCTGGCTGGAGGAGGGCGTCCTCGACCCGTCGGGCGACGGCCCCTGGATCGCGGACGCCGCCCCCGGTGCCTCGACCCGGAAAAACGTGCACCGCCCCATCCGCTGACCTGCGATCATCGCCGCACGTCGGACAGACGTACGAGGATGAGTACGCGTACGGAACCGGTACGCGCACGAGCACAGCACGAGGCGGACGAGAACCATGCCGACGGCCGAGCAGGACCGCACCAGCCGACGGCTGGCCTGGTGCGTGGCGCACCTTCTGCGCCACGCACCGGACCACGTCGTCGTCGACATGACCCGCCGGCTCGACCGGCCGACCCTCAAGTACCTCTGCCGGGACGAATGGCTGGCGGCCTCCACCGTCACCCTGCTCCTGCGCCACGCAGACGAGGCCGGCCGGGGCTACATCGCCCGCAACCCCCGCGTCGTGGGACGGCCCCTGCCCGGCCTGCCGGGGCCCGCCCGCTACGCCCGCCGCCGCACCCCGCCGGAGCTCCTGCCCGTGCTCCGCGCCGAGCTCGGCCGCGACCCCGGCGCGGAACCCCTCACCGCCGCCGAGCTGACCGGCCTGCTGCGCCGGCACGGCCGCCGCGGACTGCGGGTCCCCCTGGACATCCTGGCGCTGCCCCACGAAGCCGCCCCGGAACGCCTGCTCGCCGAGCACTCCCGCCTGCCGTTGCCGGCCGGCTCCGTCGAGGCCCTGCTGCTCGCCGCCGACCTGCCCCGGGAGACCGTCGGCGGGCTGCTCGCCACGGCCGCGGCGCCGGGGGACGCCCGCTCCTGGCACCGGCCGGCCGTCCGCGCCGTACGCATGGGCCGGCTCACGCACGAGGAACTCGTCACCCACGTCGCCCCCGCCCGCCACACCCTGCTCCTCGGCCACCTTCCCGCCCGCCGCTCCCTGCGCTGGACCCTGCCCGAACAGGCCGGCATGCAGACCGCCGTGATGCGGGCCCTGCGCCCGCTGGGGGACGACCCGCGGCTGTGGGCGGAGCTGCTGCGGCACGCCCCCGGCCACCCGGGACCGCTGCCCGCACTGGTGGCGGGCGTCGTCGACGGGACCCTGCCCGAACCGGACGGCGCGGGGGAGGCGGACCCCGAGCTCACCCGGGCCGTGCGCCACCTCGCCCCGACCGCCGCCGAGCCCACCGGCGACGTCGAGCGCGAACTGGCCCTGGCGAGCCTCGCCGTGCCCATGGAGAGCGTCGACGAGGACATCCGCTGGGTGCGCGACTGCCTCGACCGCGGCCTGCTCACCGGCATCGACGTGATCCGGCACAAGCTGCCCGCCTGCTGGGCCCTCGACGAGGACCACTGGCTCGGCGACGTGGACCACCCCGACCGGCACGACCACGCGGGCGCCGTCCTCGCCGCCCACGCGGAGGCGTACCGGCTGCTCACCGTGGCCCTCGGCGAGGACCCGGAGGCCTGGTGGCGGACCGCCCGCACGCTCCCCGACTTCGCCGGAACGCTCCCGCACCTCCTGCTGAGGGTCACGGAAGGGGGCTCCGTGTCGGGCCGCCCCTGACTTGCGGCAACAATGGGGGGCATGAGCGACCGTCCAGCCCCCCTCGCCGACCCGCACCTCCTCTTCGACGCCGCGGCCGGCCGCAGGGACATCGTGATCCTCGGGTCCACCGGCTCCATCGGCACCCAGGCCATCGATCTCGCCCTGCGCAACCCGGACCGCTTCCGGGTCACCGCCCTGTCCGCCGCCGGCGGCCGGGTGGCGCTGCTGGCCGAGCAGGCCCGGCTGCTGCGGGTCGGGAAGGTGGCCGTCGCCCGCGAAGACGTCGTACCGGCCCTGAAGGAGGCGCTCGGCGCCCAGTACGGGCCGGGCGAGGCGCTGCCCGAGATCCTGGCCGGTCCGGACGCCGCGACCGAACTCGCCGCCTCCGAGTGCCACACCGTCCTCAACGGCATCACCGGATCCATCGGCCTCGCGCCGACCCTCGCCGCGCTCCGGGCCGGCCGCACCCTGGCCCTGGCCAACAAGGAGTCGCTGATCGTCGGCGGCCCGCTGGTCAAGGCCCTCGCGAAGCCCGGCCAGATCATCCCCGTGGACTCCGAGCACGCCGCGCTCTTCCAGGCGCTGGCCGCCGGCACCCGCGCCGACGTGCGCAAGCTCGTGGTGACGGCCTCCGGCGGCCCCTTCCGCGGCCGCACCCGCGCCGAGCTGGCGAAGGTGACCGTCGAGGACGCGCTCGCGCACCCGACCTGGGCCATGGGCCCGGTGATCACCGTCAACTCGGCGACGCTGGTCAACAAGGGCCTGGAGGTCATCGAGGCGCACCTCCTCTACGACATCCCGTTCGAGCAGATCGAGGTCGTGGTCCACCCGCAGTCGTACGTGCACTCGATGGTGGAGTTCACCGACGGCTCCACCCTCGCCCAGGCCACCCCGCCGGACATGCGCGGGCCCATCGCCATCGGCCTCGGCTGGCCCCAGCGGATCCCGGACGCGGCCCCCACCTTCGACTGGACCAAGGCGTCCACCTGGGAGTTCTTCCCGCTGGACACCGAGGCCTTCCCCGCCGTCGGCATCGCCCGGCACGTGGGCGGCCTCGGGGGCACCGCCCCCGCCGTGTTCAACGCGGCGAACGAGGAGTGCGTCGAGGCGTTCCTGGCCGGTCGGCTGCCGTTCACAGCAATCATGGATACGGTCTCTGCCGTGGTCGATGAGCACGGGACGCCGGAGTCGGGAACCTCCCTGACCGTCCAGGACGTCCTTGAAGCAGAGGCCTGGGCCAGGGCCCGGGCGCGGGAGATGGCGGCTCGGGCCGCCGCGGAGGCGCGCGCATGACACTTCTGATGACGGTGCTCGGAATCGTGATCTTCGCGGTCGGCCTGCTGGTCTCCATCGCGTGGCACGAGCTGGGACACCTCTCCACGGCCAAGCTCTTCGGCATCCGCGTGCCGCAGTACATGGTCGGCTTCGGCCCGACCGTCTGGTCGCGGAGGAAGGGCGAGACCGAATACGGGATCAAGGCCATCCCCATGGGCGGCTACATCCGCATGATCGGGATGTTCCCGCCCGGCGAGGACGGCAAGGTCACCGCCCGGTCCACCTCGCCGTTCCGGTCGATGATCGAGGACGCGCGCTCGGCGGCGTACGAGGAGCTCCAGCCCGGCGACGAGACCCGCCTCTTCTACACGCGCAAGCCGTGGAAGCGCGTGATCGTGATGTTCGCCGGCCCGTTCATGAACCTGGTCCTGGCCGTGGCGATCTTCCTCACCACCCTGATGACCTTCGGTCTGAACACCCAGACCACCTCGGTCGCCACCGTCTCGGACTGCGTCATCCAGCAGAGCGAGAAGCGCGACAAGTGCCAGCCCGGCGACCCGGCCGCACCCGCCCGGGCGGCGGGCCTGAAGGCAGGCGACAAGATCGTCGCCTTCGACGGCCGCCGGGTCGACGACTGGTCCGCCCTCCAGAAGGACATCCGCGCCACCGTCGGGCCCGCCACGATCACCGTGGTCCGGGCCGGTGAGCGCCTCGACCTCAAGGCGAACCTGATCGAGAACAAGGTCGCCAAGACGGACGGCAGCGGCAAGTACGTCAAGGACGAGTACGTCACCGCGGGCTTCCTCGGCTTCGCCCCCGCCTCCGGCTACGTACCGCAGTCCTTCGGCCAGTCCGTCGAGCGCATGGGCGAGATGATGGAGGCCGGCGTGCAGTCGCTGGTCGCCCTGCCGTCCAAGGTCCCGGACCTGTGGAACGCGGCCTTCAACGGGGCCGAACGCAAGCAGGACAGCCCGATGGGCGTCGTCGGCGCGGCCCGCGTCAGCGGTGAGATCTTCACCCTCGACATCCCCGCCCAGCACCAGCTGGTGTTCTTCCTGAACCTGCTGGCCGGCTTCAACCTCTCGCTGTTCCTCTTCAACATGCTGCCGCTGCTCCCCCTCGACGGCGGGCACATCGCCGGCGCGCTCTGGGAGTCGCTGCGGCGGGGCGTGGCACGGATCTTCCGCCGCCCCGACCCCGGCCCGTTCGACGTGGCGAAGCTGATGCCCGTCGCGTACGTCGTCGCGGGCCTGTTCATCTGCTTCACCCTGCTGGTGATGGTCGCCGACGTGGTGAATCCGATCAAGATCACCTAGTTTGCGGTGCCGTACCCCGGTCGTACCGGAGCCGGGCACGGATCGTGCCCGGCTCCCTACGTTCGGGTGGCGCACCCCCTCGGATGCACGGCCCGCCCCTGGGTTGGCGTAATCTCGAAGCCTGGAGCCCGCCGATCTCGGGACCTTGATCCACACCTTGGGGTTGCACAGCAGATGACTGCCATCTCTCTCGGAATGCCGGCCGTGCCGACGAAGCTTGCCGACCGCAGGGTCAGCCGCAAGATCCAGGTCGGCAAGGTCGCCGTCGGCGGCGACTCACAGATCTCCGTGCAGTCGATGACCACCACCAGGACCTCCGACATCGGGGCGACGCTCCAGCAGATCGCCGAGCTCACCGCCTCCGGCTGCGACATCGTCCGCGTGGCGTGCCCGACGCAGGACGACGCCGACGCCCTCGCCGTGATCGCCAAGAAGTCGCAGATCCCGGTCATCGCCGACATCCACTTCCAGCCGAAGTACGTGTTCGCCGCGATCGACGCCGGCTGCGCCGCGGTCCGCGTGAACCCGGGCAACATCAAGCAGTTCGACGACAAGGTCAAGGAGATCGCGAAGGCCGCGAACGAGACGCGCACGCCGATCCGCATCGGTGTGAACGCCGGCTCCCTCGACGCCCGACTGCTGAAGAAGTACGGCAAGGCCACCCCCGAGGCGCTGGTCGAGTCCGCGCTGTGGGAGGCCTCCCTCTTCGAGGAGCACGGCTTCGGCGACATCAAGATCTCGGTCAAGCACAACGACCCGGTCGTCATGGTCAACGCCTACCGTCAGCTCGCCGCCGCCTGCGACTACCCGCTGCACCTGGGCGTCACCGAAGCCGGCCCCGCCTTCCAGGGCACCATCAAGTCCGCGGTCGCCTTCGGCGCCCTGCTCTCCGAGGGCATCGGCGACACCATCCGCGTCTCCCTCTCCGCCCCGCCGGCGGAGGAGGTCAAGGTCGGCATCCAGATCCTGGAGTCGCTGAACCTCAAGCCGCGCCGCCTGGAGATCGTCTCCTGCCCCTCCTGCGGCCGCGCCCAGGTCGACGTCTACAAGCTGGCCGAGGAGGTCACGGCGGGCCTGGAGGGCATGGAGGTCCCGCTGCGCGTCGCCGTCATGGGCTGCGTCGTCAACGGCCCGGGCGAGGCCCGCGAGGCCGACCTCGGCGTCGCCTCCGGCAACGGCAAGGGCCAGATCTTCGTGAAGGGCGAGGTCATCAAGACCGTCCCCGAGTCGAAGATCGTCGAGACCCTCATCGAAGAGGCGTTGAAGATCGCGGCGCAGATGGAGGCCGACGGCGTCACCAGCGGCGAGCCGACCGTCGCCATCGGCGTCTGATCTTTTTCGGGCTCGCCTCGCCTCCGGGGCGCCTGTTGCCGGCTCGCGCCGGCGTACGTGCTCGGAAACGCTCGTGCCTCGCGTTCCCTGCGCGCGTTCGCCGTCGCTCCCCGGCGCGCCCCTTCGGCTCGCCTCGCCCCCGGCTCGGCCGGCCCCGCACGTGGCCCCGGCCCCGTTCCCGCAGTTCGGGAGCGGGGCCGGGGCCTTTTCGTGACCTCTGGACGCGGCATCGTCCGGTGCCGCCGGGTACAGTGCGGAGATCAGCAGACTTGCATGGTGAGGCCCCAGTGTTGACGCAGACCACCACCCGGGTCCTTGAGCCCAGTGATCTCGACGCCGCGCTCGACATCCTCGGACGCGAGCCGGTCGAGAACGCCTTCGTCACCTCCCGGGTCCAGGTCGCCGGACTCGACCCCTGGCGCCTGGGCGGCGAGATGTGGGGCTGGTACGCCGACGGCGAGCTCCGTTCGCTCTGCTACGCCGGAGCCAACCTCGTGCCCGTCTGCGCCGAGCCCGACGCCGTACGGGCCTTCGCCGACCGGGCCCGCCGCACCGGCCGCCGCTGCTCCTCCATCGTCGGCCCCGCCGAGCCGACCCGGCGGCTGTGGCAGCTCCTGGAGCCCAGCTGGGGCCCCGCCCGCGAGGTCCGCGCCCACCAGCCCCTCATGGTCATCGACCGACCCTCCACCACCGTCCAGGCGGACCCGCAGGTCCGCCGGATCCGCAAGAACGAGATGGACCTGATCATGCCCGCGTGCGTGGCCATGTTCACCGAGGAGGTCGGCGTCTCGCCGATGGCCGGCGACGGCGGACTGCTGTACCAGGCCCGCGTCGCCGAGCTCGTCGCCGGCGGCCGCTCCTTCGCCCGCGTCGAGGACGACAAGATCGTCTTCAAGGCGGAGATCGGCGCCGCCACCTCCCGCGCCTGCCAGATCCAGGGCGTCTGGGTGGCCCCCGAGTTCCGCGGCCGCGGCCACTCGGAGACCGGGATGGCCGCCGTCGTCGAGTACGCGCTGCGCGACGTGGCACCCGTGGTCAGCCTCTACGTGAACGACTTCAACACCGCGGCACGGGCCGCGTACCGACGGGTGGGCTTCCGTGAGGTCGGCGCGTTCATGAGCGTGCTGTTCTGAACCGCCCGACGACTGCGGACGCGGCATTCCGGCACACCCTTACCCCGAAGTAAGGTCGCCGCATGCTGCCTTCCGGAGTCCGTATCGGCCCCCTCGACCTCGCCGCCCGCGTGGACGAGGCCCTGCGCGTGCAGGCCGTCGCCTTCGGCCTCAGCGAGGAGGAGGTCGGCATCCGGCGCTACATCGTCCAGCGCCACATGACCTGCAAGGGCGCCCGCGCCCTCGGCGCCTTCGCCGAGGACGGCGCACTCACCGGATTCGTGTACGGGATGCCCAACGACCGCACCCACTGGTGGTCCACCATCGTCGAGCCCTACCTGCGGTCCGGCGGGCACGAGGACTGGCTGGACGGCTCCTTCGTCATCACCGAACTGCACGTCCACCCCGGCTTCCAGGGCCACGGCGTCGGCCGCGCACTGATCACCACCATCACCGACGCCGCCGCCGAGCCCCGATCGATCCTCTCCGCCATCGACACCGAGAGCCCCGCCCGAGGGCTCTACCGGGCCCTCGGCTACGTCGACCTCGCCCGCCAGGTCCACTTCCCGAGCGCGAGCCTCCCGTACGCCGTCATGGGCGCCCCACTGCCGCTGACCAGGGCCTGAAATGGTTTCCGGGGTCCACGGGGCCCCGGTAACCTCCCGGGCATGTCCACACATCACGTACAGCGCATGTCCCGCCTCATGGCCAAGACCCTCCGCGAGGACCCGGCCGACGCCGAAACCCTCAGCCACCGGCTCCTGGTCAGGGCCGGATACGTGCGGCGCAGCTCCGCCGGCGTGTGGACATGGCTGCCGCTCGGCAAGCGGGTCCTGGACAACGTCAGCCGGGTCGTCCGCGAGGAGATGGACGCCATCGGCGCCCAGGAGGTGCTGCTCCCCGCCCTGCTGCCGAAGGAGCCGTACGAGGTGAGCGGCCGCTGGTCGGAATACGGCGACCTGCTGTTCCGGCTCAGGGACCGCAAGGGCGCGGACTACCTGCTCGGCCCCACCCACGAGGAGATCTTCACCCTGGTGGTGAAGGACCAGTGCACCTCGTACAAGGACCTGCCGGTCATGCTGTACCAGATCCAGACCAAGTACCGCGACGAGGCACGGCCCCGGTCGGGCGTGCTGCGCGGCCGCGAGTTCCAGATGAAGGACTCGTACTCCTTCGACGTGTCCGACGAGGGGCTGGAGGAGTCCTACCGGCTCCACCGCGAGGCCTACGTCCGGATCTTCGAGCGGCTCGGCCTGGACCACCGCATCGTCTCGGCGGTGTCGGGGGCGATGGGCGGATCGGCGTCCGAGGAGTTCCTGGCCCCGGCCGGGGCCGGCGAGGACACGTTCGTGGACTGCCCCTCCTGCGCCTACGCGGCCAACACGGAGGCCGTGACCTTCGCACTGGCCCCCTTGTCCGCGGAGCACCCGGCCCTGGAGGAGGTGGACACCCCCGACACCCCGACGATCGAGACCCTCGCCGCGCACCTGGGGGTCCCCGCCTCGGCGACGCTGAAGAACCTCCTGGTGAAGGTCGACGGCGAGATCGTCGCCGTGGGCGTGCCCGGGGACCGGGAGGTGGACCTCGGCAAGCTGGGCGAACACCTGGCCCCCGCGGTCGTCGAGCTCGTCACCGCCGAGGACTTCACCGACCGGCCCGACCTCGTACGCGGCTACGTGGGCCCGCAGGGCCTGGAGAAGGTCCGCTACCTGGCCGACCCGCGGGTCGCGCCGGGCACCGCCTGGGTGACGGGCGCCAACAAGGCCGACACGCACGCCCGCAACGTGGTCTGCGGCCGGGACTTCGAGGTGGACCAGTACCTCGACGTGGTGGTCGTGGAGCCGGGCGACCCCTGCCCCTCCTGCGGCGCCGGTCTGCGGCTCGACCGGGCGATCGAGATCGGGCACATCTTCCAGCTCGGCCGCAAGTACGCGGACGCCTTCGGGCTGGACGTGCTGGGCCGCGAGGGCAAGCCGGTACGGGTCACGATGGGCTCCTACGGCATCGGCGTCTCACGCGCGGTGGCGGCACTCGCCGAGCAGACGGCGGACGAGCGGGGCCTGTGCTGGCCGGCCGCGGTCGCCCCGGCCGACGTCCACGTGGTCGCGGCGGGCAAGGCCGTACCGCTGGCTCTGGCCGAGCAGGCGGCGACGGCCCTGGCCGCATCCGGGCTGCGGGTCCTGCTGGACGACCGGCCGGGCCTCTCCCCGGGCGTGAAGCTCACGGACGCGGAGCTGATCGGCGTGCCGTGGATCCTGGTGGCGGGCCGCCGCTCCGCCGACGAGGTCGTCGAACTCCAGAACCGCGCCACGGGCACCCGCGAGGAACTCCCCCTCACCGAAGCCCTCGCCCGCCTGACGTCGTAAAGGGCGGGGAGGGGAGAGGACCCGCCCCGCTGCTACGGCGGGGACTCGTCCGGGTACGGCGGCGGCTCGGCACCGTCGAGGGCCGGCTCCGCCGCCGCCCGGTCCAGGTCCGCCGCCGCCCGGTCCAGGGCCGAAGGCCCGTCCTCCGCTCCCGCGGCATCGACCGCCGCCGGCACTGCCGCGGCGTCGGCCCGGGGCCCGTCCTCCGCCTCCGCGGCATCGATCGCCGCCGGCGCCGCCGCGGCGTCGACCTCGGCCGGCCCGGGGCCTTCGGAAGCCGGGCCGGCCGGGGCCGGTTCCTCCCGCGCGGCAGCCACCGGAGGCGGTGGGGCGGCGCGTTCCAGGAAACGCAGCAGCTCCACCGGAAACGGCAGCACCAGCGTGGAGTTCTTCTCGGCGGCGACGGCCACGACCGTGTGCAGCAGGCGCAGCTGGAGCGCCGCGGGCTGCTCGGACATGACCTCCGCCGCCTCGGCGAGCTTGTGCGAGGCCTGCAGCTCCGCGTCCGCGTTGATCACGCGGGCCCGGCGCTCACGGTCGGCCTCCGCCTGCCGCGCCATCGACCGCTTCATCGTCTCCGGCAGCGACACGTCCTTGATCTCGACCCGGTCGATCTGCACGCCCCAGCCCACCGCCGGGCTGTCGATCATCAGCTCCAGGCCCTGGTTCAGCATCTCCCGGTTGGACAGCAGGTCGTCCAGGTCGGACTTTCCGATGATCGACCTGAGCGAGGTCTGCGCCATCTGCGATACGGCGAAGCGGTAGTCCTCCACCGCCACGACCGCGTTCGCCGGGTCGACGACCTTGAAGTACACGACCGCGTCGACCCGCACCGTGACGTTGTCCCGGGTGATGCCCTCCTGCGCGGGCACCGGCAGCGTCACGATCTGCATGTTGACCTTGCGGAGCCGGTCGATCACGGGAACGATCACCGTGAAGCCGGGCGGCCGGATCTCCTCCCGCAGCCTGCCGAAGCGGAACACCAGGCCCCGCTCGTACTGCTTCACCACCCGGGCCGCGGCGCCCATGTAGACCGCGACACCGACGCCTGCGGCGACCACTGCTGTCAGCAGTTCCTCGACCATGACGGCCCCCTGCCGGACATACCTACTTATTTACGGTATGCCCAAGCAAGTGTCCGGTCGATCAGACCGCCTACAACCAGGCCGCGAACTCCAGCAGGAGCTCCGCGTCCCGGCGCCGCCCGGCGGCCAGGGCGCGGTTGCCCGATTCCACCGCCCGGAAGAGGGTCCAGCCCCGCAGCCGGTCCCGGTCGACCTCCAGTGCGTCCGCGAGCTTGTTCACCCGGCGCCGGACGCCCGCGGCCCCCGCCGAGGTGGCCATTTGGTCCTCCAGCCGGTCCCGGACCAGCCGCGCCAGGTCGTACGCCCGCTCGCCGACCAGCGGATCGGGCCCCACGGTCAGCCACGGCGCCCGCTCGCCCGCCAGGACCTTGCCCTGCCGGAAGTTCCCGTGCAGCAGCTGTTCCTCCGGCGGGGCCGCCAGCAGTTCCTCGCGCGCCGCCAGAGCCGAGTCGGCCAGCGTCCGCACCTCCGCCGGGGCGGCCTTCAGGGCCGCCGACTGGGTCCCGGTGCGCTCCGCCACCGTCTCCCACCCGTGCCCGGCGGGCGGCGCCACCCACAGCCGGCGCAGCGTGCCGCTCGCCTCCAGCAGCGCCTTCGCCTCCGGCAGGGACCGCAGCGACACCTCCGGGTGCAGCCGTTCCAGCAGCAGGGCCCCGTCGTCCTCGTGGTGGCGGGTGTCGAGGACCCGTACGGCGCCGAAGCCGCCCCAGTGCGCCAGCGCGGCCAGCTCCCGGTCGGGCCGGGCGTGCGGGGGTGCCAGTTTCAGAGCGGCCGGGGTCCCGTCCGCGTAGGTGACGAGGACGACCAGACTGCTGCGGCCGCCCGGGGCCTGCACCCGCTGGGCCCGTAGCCCCCGCCGGGAGAGCGCGGCCTCGGTGAGGCCGGGCAACTGCCCCAGCCAGTCCGTGTCCTGCGCCGTCCCCGGCATCTCGCCGAGCGCCCGTACAAGCCGCTGCGGCGGTTCGAAAGCCATGCGTGCGTGGTCCCTTTCAGCTGGTGAGGCTCGCTATGCGCGTTCCGCGAGCCCAGGGAAGGCTACGCCGACACCGCGCCAGCGTGCCGCGCGCACGGCCGCGGCGCTCAGCGCGTCGGCCGCCTCGCGGCGCAGCGGGCCCTCCGCCGCCCGCACCAGATCGGAGTAAGCCCCGGCCACCCGGTCCTCGATCACCGCGGCCAGCCGCTCGGCGTCGGCGGCGCTCCGCACCTCGAACGGCAGGGCGTACGCCGCCTCCGAGGGCCGGGGCGCACCGCCCAGCTCGCGCACGGTCCGGGCCAGCGCGTCACGCCGCGCGAGGTGGCTGCCGTACGCCTCCCGGGCCTCCGTGGCGCGGGCGCCGGTGGTGCGCGCGCCGATCACCCCGTACCCGTACGCGGCCGCGTGCTCGGCGGCGAGGGCCGCCTGGGCGGCCTCCAGGGCCGGTCCGGCGGGAGAGGGCTGGGGCGTCACGGCTTGGCTCCGGGGGTCGAGGTCAGCAGGTACACGTGCACGGCGCCGCAGGCGGCCACCGAGGCCAGCATCCGGGCCAGTTCGCCCGGCGCCCCGGCCAGGTCGATGGTCCGGGCCTCGGACAGGCTCCGCTCGGCGTCGGCGAGGGCGGTGAGCGCCTCGGCCGACTTCGCGGGCACCGGCTCGCCGCTCGGCGCGGGCGCCGCGGCCCCCGTACCGCCGGACGGTGACGGGGCGGGGGACGGCGAGCCCGAGGCGGTGGCGGGGGACAGGGCCGCCGTGTGCGCGGCGACGGCGGCACGCAGGGGAGCGAGCCGCGCGGCCAGGTCCGGATGGGCGGCGGCCGTGGTGTCGTAACGTTCCAGCAGTCGTGCACTGTCACGAACGGCCGCCTCCCGCATCCGCCGTTCGAGTGAAATCGTGGGGTCAGAGGCGGCCGAGCGGTCGTCGGTGCACCCGGTCAGCAGCGCGGCACCGGCCGCGCCGGCGGCCCCGGCGAGCAGGCTCCTGCGCGAAGGTCTCGAAGGCGGAGTCCAGGGCACGGCGTCGTCCTAGGGGGTGTGGGGCGGGGCAGGGTGTGATCACGGTACCCGGGGCCCTGCTCGGAGGGCGGACGGCAACACCCTCTGACACCGGATACCCTTTGACCTGACGCACGACGGAAACCACAACAGCACACGCGGCCGAGGAGTCACCCGGATGAGCACCACCCAGAGCGACAGGCTGCGCGGACTGCTGGAGCCGCTCGTCGCCGCCAAGGGCCTGGACCTCGAAGAGATCGAGCTGTCGCGGGCGGGCAAGCGCCGGATGCTGCGGATCATCGTGGACTCCGACGAGGGCGTGGAGCTGGACGCGTGTGCCGAGCTGAGCCGTGAGGTCTCCGACAAGCTCGACGAATCCGATGTCATGGGCGAGGACGAGTACGTCCTCGAGGTGAGCTCCCCGGGCGCCGACCGTCCGCTGACCGAGCACCGCCACTACGTGCGGGCCATCGGCCGTCTCGTGAAGTTCCAGCTGTCCGCCGAGGACGAGAAGGGCGCCGGGGAACTGGTCGCCCGCATCCTCGACGTCGACGACGAGGGCATGGACCTCGAAGTTCCGGGCGTGAAGGGCCGCAAGGCCACCGCCCGCCGCATTGCTTTCACCGACATCGCCAAGGCGCGTGTCGAGATCGAGTTCAACCGCAAGGACAAGAAGGAAGAGGAGGCGTAGCCGTGGACATCGACATGAGTGCCCTGCGGGGTCTGGTCCGGGAGAAGGAGATCTCCTTCGACCTGCTCGTCGAGGCGATCGAGTCGGCCCTCCTCATCGCGTACCACCGGACCGAGGGGAGCTTCCGCCGCGCCCGCGTCGTGCTGGACCGCACCAACGGTCACGTGGTCGTGTGGGCGACGGAAGACCCGAGGGATCTCGAAGAGGGCCAGGAGCCCAAGGAGTTCGACGACACGCCGTCGGACTTCGGCCGGATCGCCGCGACGACCGCCAAGCAGGTGATCCTCCAGCGTCTGCGCGACGCCGAGGACGACCTGACCTTCGGCGAGTTCGCCGGCCGTGAGGGCGACGTCATCACCGGCGTCGTGCAGCAGGGCAAGGACCCCAAGAACGTCCTCGTCGACATCGGCAAGCTGGAGGCCATCCTGCCGGTGCAGGAGCAGGTCCCCGGTGAGGACTACCCGCACGGTCTGCGCCTGAAGGCGTACGTCGTGCGTGTGGCGAAGGGTGTCCGCGGCCCGTCCGTCACCCTCTCGCGCACCCACCCGAACCTGGTGAAGAAGCTGTTCTCGCTGGAGGTCCCGGAGATCGCCGACGGCAGCGTCGAGATCTCGGCGATCGCCCGTGAGGCCGGTCACCGCACCAAGATCGCCGTCCGGTCCACCCGTTCGGGCCTGAACCCCAAGGGCGCCTGCATCGGCCCGATGGGCAGCCGCGTGCGCAACGTGATGGCCGAACTTCACGGCGAGAAGATCGACATCGTCGACTGGTCGGACGACCCGGCGGAGATGGTCGCGAACGCGCTGTCACCCGCCCGGGTGAGCAAGGTCGAGGTCGTCGACTGGGACTCCCGCTCCGCCCGGGTGACCGTGCCCGACTACCAGCTGTCCCTGGCCATCGGCAAGGAGGGCCAGAACGCCCGCCTCGCCGCGCGGCTCACCGGCTGGCGCATCGACATCCGTCCCGACACCGAGGTGTCCCCGGACACGGACCGGGACCGGGACGGGGAATAAACCGGTACCGGCCGGGGCTACCCCGACGGTAGACAGGTTCCACACCGCCGCCGCCGAGGGCAGCGGATCAGGACAACACAACAGCCGTTCGATCTTTCCTCCGGCACTCGTCGGGGAAGAGGTCGGTACGGGGAGGTAGACTTAGGCGTGTCTGGCCGGACGCAAGCCCGCGCATGCCCCGAACGCACCTGTGTGGGGTGTCGGGAGCGAGCGGCCAAGAGCGATCTGCTGCGGATCGTGGCGATCGAGGACGAATGCGTCCCCGATCCTCGCGGTACGCTGCCCGGCCGGGGTGCGTACGTGCACCCCGCCGTGGTCTGCCTCGACCAGGCGGTCCGCCGCCGGGCGTTCCCCCGGGCCCTCAGGTCCGCCGGAGCGCTCGACACGGCGAACCTGCGCAAAGCCGTGGCCGGGAAAGCCGGGACCACAGCGTAAAGAAGTAGTACGGCACGGATACCCCGTGCGGTCAGGTACCTCGCGAGTTGGAAGTAGGTCGAGATTGCGATGAGCACTCGATGAGTACGCGATGAGTACGCCCATGAAGTAGCGACGGTCCGGCGTAACCCGGACCTAAAAGGAGCGAAGTGGCTAAGGTCCGGGTATACGAACTCGCCAAGGAGTTCGGGGTGGAGAGCAAGGTCGTCATGGCCAAGCTCCAAGAACTCGGTGAATTCGTCCGTTCGGCGTCCTCGACGATCGAGGCGCCGGTTGTACGCAAGTTGACTGACGCACTGCAGGGGCCCGGCGGCAACGCCGGCAAGTCCGCTGCAAAGCCCGGCGCGCCCCGCAAGGCCGCGCCCGCCAAGCCCGCAGCGCCGTCCCCGGCCGCTGCGGCACGTCCTGCTGCCCCGAAGCCCGGCGCACCGGCCCCCAAGCCGGCCGCTGCCGAGGCCCCGGCCGCAGCACCCGTGACGCCGGCCGCCCCCGGCCCGCGTCCCGGCCCGAAGGCTCCGGCCGCCCCGAAGCCCGCTCCGGCGGCGCCCGTGGCGACCGAGTTCTCCGCGCCTCCGGCGGCTCCGGCCGCCCCGGCGCGTCCCGCCGCGGCCCCCGGCCCGCGTCCGGCGCAGCAGCGTCCGGCCCAGGGCGGCCAGCCCGGCGCCCGTCCCGGCGCCCCGCGTCCGGCCGGCGCCACCCCCGGCGGCCAGGCCCGTCCGGCCGGCACCCCCGGTGCCCAGACCCCGCGCCCGCAGGGCGCCCGTCCGGCCGGTCCCCGTCCGGGCAACAACCCGTTCACCTCTGGTGGCTCCACCGGCATGGCGCGCCCGCAGGCGCCCCGTCCGGCCGGCGCCCCGCGTCCCGGTGCCCCTGGCGCCGGCGGCGGCCAGGGTGCTCCCCGTCCGCAGGGCGGCCCCGGCGGCGCTCCGCGTCCGCAGGGTCCCGGCGGCGCCCGTCCGACCCCCGGTGGCATGCCCCGTCCGCAGGGCGGCGCCCCGCGTCCCGGTGGTGCTCCCGGCGGTAACCGTCCCAACCCGGGCATGATGCCGCAGCGTCCCGCTGCCGGTGGTCCCGGTCCCCGTCCCGGCGGCGGCCCCGGTGGCCGTGGTCCCGGTGCGGGCGGTCCCCGTCCCGGTGGCGCCGGTCGTCCCGGCGGCGGCGGCTTCGCCGGCCGTCCGGCCGGTCCCGGCTCGCGTCCCGCGGGCGGCGGCGGCTTCGGCGGTCCCCGTCCGGGTGGCGGCGGCTTCGGCGGCGGCCCGGCCGGCGCCGGTGGCGGCGGTCGTCCCGGCTTCGGTGGCCGTCCCGGCGGTCCCGGTGCCCGTGGCGGTACGCAGGGTGCCTTCGGCCGTCCCGGCGGTCCGGCCCGTCGCGGCCGCAAGTCGAAGCGTCAGAGGCGCCAGGAGTACGAGGCCATGCAGGCCCCGTCCGTGGGCGGCGTGATGCTGCCCCGCGGCAACGGCGAGACCGTTCGCCTGTCGCGCGGTGCGTCCCTCACCGACTTCGCGGAGAAGATCAACGCCAACCCGGCGTCGCTGGTCGCGGTCATGATGAACCTCGGCGAGATGGTCACTGCCACGCAGTCCGTCTCCGACGAGACCCTCCAGCTCCTCGCCGGCGAGATGAACTACCAGGTTCAGATCGTCAGCCCGGAGGAGGAGGACCGCGAGCTCCTCGAGACCTTCGACATCGAGTTCGGCGAGGACGAGGGCGGCGAGGAGTACCTGCTGCCGCGTCCGCCGGTCGTCACCGTCATGGGTCACGTCGACCACGGTAAGACCCGACTGCTCGACGCCATCCGCAAGACGAACGTCGTCGCGGGCGAGGCCGGCGGCATCACGCAGCACATCGGTGCGTACCAGGTCTCCACCGAGGTCAACGACGAAGAGCGTCGCATCACCTTCATCGACACCCCCGGTCACGAGGCGTTCACCGCCATGCGTGCCCGTGGTGCCAAGTCGACCGACATCGCGATCCTCGTGGTCGCGGCCAACGACGGCGTCATGCCGCAGACGATCGAGGCGCTCAACCACGCCAAGGCCGCCGGCGTCCCGATCGTCGTCGCGGTCAACAAGATCGACGTCGAGGGTGCCGACCCGACCAAGGTCCGCGGTCAGCTGACCGAGTTCGGTCTGGTCGCCGAGGAGTACGGCGGCGACACGATGTTCGTCGACATCTCCGCCAAGCAGGGTCTGCACATCGACTCCCTGCTCGAGGCCGTCGTCCTCACCGCCGACGCCTCCCTCGACCTGCGCGCCAACCCGGAGCAGGACGCTCAGGGTATTGCGATCGAGTCCCACCTCGACCGCGGCCGCGGTGCCGTCGCCACCGTCCTCGTCCAGCGCGGTACCCTCCGCGTCGGCGACACGATGGTCGTGGGCGACGCCTACGGCCGAGTGCGCGCCATGCTCGACGACAAGGGCAACAACGTCGAGGAAGCGGGTCCGTCGACCCCCGTCCTGGTCCTGGGTCTCACCAACGTCCCCGGCGCCGGCGACAACTTCCTCGTCGTCGACGAGGACCGCACGGCCCGCCAGATCGCCGAGAAGCGTGCTGCGCGCGAGCGCAACGCCAACTTCGCCAAGCGCGTCCGTCGCGTGTCCCTCGAGGACCTCGACTCCGTGCTCAAGGCCGGTCTGGTCCAGGAACTCAACCTCATCATCAAGGGCGACGCGTCCGGTGCGGTCGAGGCTCTCGAGTCCTCGCTGCTCCAGCTCGACGTCGGTGAAGAGGTCGACATCCGGGTCCTGCACCGCGGTGTGGGTGCGGTCACCGAGTCCGACATCGCCCTGGCGATGGGCTCCGACGCCATCGTCATCGGCTACAACGTCCGTGCTGCCGGCCGCGCCGCGCAGATGGCGGACCGCGAGGGCGTCGACGTCCGCTACTACTCGGTGATCTACCAGGCCATCGAGGAGATCGAGGCGGCCCTGAAGGGTCTCCTCAAGCCGGAGTACGAAGAGGTCGAGCTCGGTACGGCGGAGGTCCGCGAGATCTTCCGCTCGTCCAAGCTGGGCAACATCGCCGGTGTCCTCATCCGGTCCGGCGAGGTCAAGCGCAACACCAAGGCGCGCCTGCTGCGCGATGGCAAGGTCATCGCGGAGAACCTCACCATCTCCGGTCTGCGCCGCTTCAAGGACGACGTCACCGAGATCCGCGAGGGCTTCGAGGGTGGTATCAACCTCGGTTCCTTCAACGACATCAAGATCGACGACGTCATCGCGACGTACGAGATGCGCGAGAAGCCCCGCGCGTAAGCGCGAGGCGGTTCGCACCGTGTCGTAACTCGTAACACCGGGGCCGGTCGGCGGAATATCCGTCGATCGGCCCCGGCCGTTGCGTGTACGGTTCTGGTGACCCTGCCGCGCGACGGCCGGCAGGCCACCGAACCCGCACCGGCGGGACATCCGGAACTGAATGTACGTGGGGACTCTGTCCTTCGATCTGCTCCTCGGCGACGTCCACTCGCTGAAGGAGAAACGCTCCGTGGTCCGGCCCATCGTGGCTGAGCTCCAACGCAAGTTCTCCGTGAGCGCGGCTGAAGTGGGCGACCAGGACCTGCACCGCAGGGCCCGTATAGGGGTCGCTCTGGTGAGTGGGGACGCGGGGTTCCTCTCGGACGTACTGGACCGCTGCGAGCGGCTGGTCGCGGCACGTCCGGAAGTGGAGCTGCTGTCCGTACGACGGCGCCTCCACGGTGATGAAGACTGATAGCAAGACATAAGAAGGAGACGGACCAGTGGCCGACAATGCGCGGGCGAAGAAGCTGGCGGACCTCATCCGGGAGGTGGTGGCCGAGAAGCTGCAGCGCGGTGTCAAGGACCCCCGCCTCGGTACGCACGTGACCATCACGGACACCCGGGTCACCGGCGACCTGCGGGAGGCCACGGTCTTCTACACGGTCTACGGCGACGACGAGGACCGCGCGAGCGCGGCAGCGGGTCTCGAAAGCGCCAAGGGCGTCCTGCGCTCCGCGGTCGGCCGGGCGGCGGGCACCAAGTTCACGCCCACCCTGACCTTCGTCGCGGACGCCCTCCCGGAGAACGCCAAGACCATCGAGGACCTCCTCGAGAAGGCACGGACCTCCGACGCCCAGGTGCGCGAGGTCTCCTCCGGGGCCCAGTACGCCGGCGACGCCGACCCGTACAAGAAGCCGGGCGAGGACGACGAGGACGCAGCCGCGGAATGAGCACCAACGCAGGGAAGACTCCGGACGGCCTTGTCATCGTCGACAAGCCGTCCGGCTTCACTTCGCACGACGTGGTCGCCAAGATGCGGGGGATCGCCAAGACCCGCCGCGTCGGCCACGCCGGCACCCTCGACCCGATGGCGACGGGCGTGCTCGTCCTCGGCGTGGAGAAGGCCACCAAGCTCCTCGGCCACCTCGCGCTCACCGAGAAGGAGTACCTCGGCACGATCCGTCTGGGCCAGAACACCCTGACGGACGACGCCGAGGGCGAGATCACCTCCTCCACGGACGCCACCGGGGTCACCCGGGAAGCCGTGGACGAGGGCGTCGCCAAGCTGTCGGGCGAGATCATGCAGGTCCCGTCCAAGGTCAGCGCGATCAAGATCAAGGGCGTGCGCTCCTACAAGCGCGCACGGGACGGCGAGGACTTCGAGATCCCGGCCCGGCCGGTGACGATCTCGTCGTTCCAGGTGTACGACATGCGGGAGGCGGAGGCCGAGGACGGCACCAAGGTCGTCGACCTCGTCGTCTCCGTCGTCTGCTCCAGCGGTACGTACATCCGCGCCCTCGCCCGCGACCTGGGCGCCGACCTCGGCGTCGGCGGACACCTGACGGCGCTGCGCCGCACGCGGGTGGGCCCGTACAAGCTCGACCGCGCGCGGACCCTGGACCAGCTCCAGGAGGAGCTGACCGTCATGCCGATCGGCGAGGCGGCGGCCGCGGCCTTCCCGCGCTGGGACCTGGACGCCCGGCGGGCCTCGCTGCTCGCCAACGGCGTACGGATCGACATGCCGGAGGAGTACGGGGACGGCCGCACGGTCGCGGTCTTCGGACCGCAGGGCCAGCTCCTCGGGCTCGTCGAGAGCAAGAACGGAAAGGCGAAGTCCCTCGCGGTCTTCGTCTGATCGTTGACGTGGAGCGGTGAGCGCATCTGCCGTGCTGCTCACCGCTCCACGACCCCCCTCGGGTAGGTCTCTATCCACCCGGACCCCGCTATTCACCCGTCCGAGCAGGCGCTCGGAGTGAATGGAGGGAGCGTAAGGGGGCGCGTTCGCCGCGTGTGCTTTTCGCGCTGATCTTCACCTGCCTAACGTCGTGAGCACGGGGCGTTGCGGGGGAGTGGTGCGGCCATGGCGGAACTCGTCAAAATCTGCGATCCGGCCGGGCGGGAGCGCGGCAGCGGGTTCGTCGCGGACGACCGCGGAACGGTCGTCACCAGTCACGAGGCCGTCGACGGCCTGACCCGGGTGCTGCTGCACGGCCCCGGGCGCACCTGGCTCGCCGAGGCGGCCGACGTGACCGCCCTGCCCCATCTGGCGCTGGCCCTCGTCCGCACGGACGGGCTCGGGGTACGGCCGCTGCCGGTGGCGCAGCGCGGGGCGATCGACCCGGGCACCTACGTACGACTGCCCGCGCGGGGCTGGCGGCAGGCGCGGGTACTGGGGAGCGCGCAGGCGGCCTACCCGGCGGCCGGCCGGCCGCAATGGGTACCCGCGGTGGAGCTGGCGATCGGCACCGACGGACGCGACGCCCTCGCCCAGGGCGGCGAAGCCTGCGGAGGGCCGGTCCTCGACGCCACCACCGGGGCGGTGCTCGCCGTACTGGGCACCGCCCTGCGCACGGAGCACCGCTCCGGCGGCTTCGCGGTGGCGCTGCGGGCGGCCGCCGACACCGATCCGCGGGGCCCCCTCGCGGCGCTGCTCGAACGCAACGCCGCGACCGTGCCGGGCCGGGGCGCAGACCTGAACCTCGCCGGGGCGCTGGAACTGGCCGCGACCACCGTGGGCGCGACCGGGCCGTTCGAGCCGGTGGAACGGCCAGCCGTCGCCGCCGAACTGGACGCCTTCACGGCAGGCGACCGCCCGGTGCTCGGCCTCGTGGGCAACCCGGGCACCGGCCGCACGACGGAACTGAGGGCCCTGACCCTGCGCCGGGCACGCGGAGCCCACCCCGCCCCGACCCTCTGGCTGCGCGGCGCCGACCTGCACGCCACCGACACCTCCCTCGCCGACGCGGCCACCCGAGCCCTGACGGAGGCGGCCCGAACCGTCGAGGCCGGTGGCCTCGCCGGCCGGGCCGCAGACGTGCCGGGCACCGACGGTTCCGCCGGGACCGGAGGCGTGCCGTCGGGCAGCGGCCCGGGCACCGGTTCCGGCGGGGTCGGGTGTGTGCCGGGGCGATCCCCGCAGGGCGCCGAACGTACCGCCGCCGTACCTGCCGACCCCGAGAACCGTTCGGCGCCCGAGGAGACGCCCCGGCGAGCGCCCGGCCCCGGCGGAACGGACCCCGGCGCAACGGACCCCGGTGGGACGGACCCCCTCGGAGCCGCCGCCGGGCAGGCCGCCGCCCCCGCGGGAGCGGAAACGGCCGGAGCGGTATCGGCCGGAGCGGTAACGGCCGGAGCGGCAACGGACCTCGCCCTCCTCGCCGCCCGCGCCGGACGCCCCCTCCTCGTCGTCCTGGACGCCCCCGAGGAGATGCCGTCGGCGCTCGCCCACCGCCTGGGGCCCTGGACCGAAGCCACCGCGGCGTGGATGCTCGCGACCGGGGCCCGGCTGGTCGTCGCCGCCCGGCCCGAGTACTGGGAGCGGGCCGGCGCCCTCCACCGGCCGGGGGCGCTGCACATCCCGGCCCGGCGGCCCGCCGGCTGCCGCCCGCCCTGCCGCTCGCGGACCTCACCGCCGCCGAGGCCGAGACCGTCCGTGCCCGCCTCGGCATCCCGGCCGACGCCGTCCGCGAGGCCGACGCCCGGCACCCGCTCACCCTGCACCTCCTCGCCGGGATCCGCGCCGCCGGAGTCACCGCCGGCCGCCCCGGCCGCGACGAGGTCTTCGCCGCCCACCTGGACCTGCTGTGCCTGCGCACCGCAGTCCGCATCGCCGCCGCATCCCCAGGGGCCGGAGGCGCCCCCGTGCACGGCCCCGGCGTCAGGCGGCTCGCCGCCCGCGTCGCCGGCCGGGTGCACGAGGCCGCCCGGCGCTGCCTGGGGCCCGGGCAGGGGCAGCTGGACCGGGCCTCCTTCGAGGAGCTCTTCCCGTGGCGCACCGGCTGGGCCTCCGCCGTCCTCACCGAGGGGCTGCTGGTGCCCACCGGGTCCGGCTACCGCTTCGCCCACGAGGAGCTGTCCGACTGGATCCAGGCCGGCCACCTCGACGTCCCGCCGGCCCTCGGCGTCCTCGTCCACGGCCCGGCCCGGCCCGGGCCGCCCGTGCCCCGGCACCGGATCGGGCCCGTCCTGGAAGCCCTGCGCAGACTCGCCCCGGACCGGCTGCGCGAGGAACTCACCCGGCTCGTCCACGCGCTGAACGGCTTCGCCGAGGCCCCCGCGGACGCGGAGGCCTGCGCCGGCGCCGACCGCGTCTGGTGGGCCGCCCGGTTGTTGCGCGAGACCCTGCTCCGCCTCCCCGACGCGCACCCCCAGCTCCCCGTCCTGCACGCCCTCGCCGAGCACGTGTCCCGGGTCGGCCCGGGGGAGTTCGGCGGCTGGTTCTGGAACGGGCTCCGGCTGGCCGAGCCCGACCGCCTCGACCTGCTGCGCCGCCTGCTGCCCGCCGACCCCGCCGAGGCGGTCCCCGGCGACCGCTACCTCGATGCCGTGGCCCGCCGGCTGGCCCGGGACCCCCGGCGTGCGCAGCCGCTGCTCTGCGCCTGGTTCGGCGACGGCCGCCGGCTGCGCGGCCGCCCCGGGGCCACGGTCGCCACCGCGGCGCAGGCCCTGCTGCACACCCACCGCCGCCTCGCCCCGGACGACCTCACCGAGGCGCTCGTCGGCGCCGCGCACCCCCGCGCCGACGAGCTGCTCGCCGTACTCGCCGAGGAGGAGCCCTCCGCCCTGTGCCGTGCCGTGGACCGCTGGGCCCACGACGAACGGCCCGGGCGCCGGGTCGCGGCCGCCGCCTACGGCCTCGCCACCGCCCCGCACGTTCGCACCGCCGCCGACCGGGAGCTGCTGCGCCGCGCGGCCCGGGCGCTGCTCGCCCGGCCCGCCGACGTCACCCTGCACGGCAGCGCCCTGGCCGTGCTGCTGCGCGACCCGCAGGTGCGCGCCCGCTACCTCCCCGACGCCCTCGCGTCCTTCGCCGATCCCGATCCCGGCTCGCGGCTGCCCGCCGCCGCGCTGGTCGCGGCCCTGCCCGTACTCCCGGACCAGGACGCGGTGTTCGCCGCGCTGCGCGCCCGCGCCGACGGGGAGGTGCTTCGCGCCCTGGCCGCGCTGACCACGCCGGGGCTGGCCCGGCGCGCGGCCGAGCTCGTACGGGAGCACCTCGCGCGCACCCCCGGGGACGCGCCGCACGCCGCCGCCTTCGTCGACCGGCGGCTCGAGCAGGGGCCCGCCGCGGTTCCCGCCCTGCGCCCGCTGGTGCTGGACCTGCTGCGGACCGCGCCGGCCGGGGTGCGGGCCGAGCTCGCCGCGGTACTGGGCGCGCCGGGCGGGGAGCCCTCGCACGCGCTGCGCGGCGATCTGGCCGAGGTGCTGCTGCGCGAGGAGAGCGACCCGCGGGTGCTGGACGCCTTCCTCGGGGCCGTCGCGGCAGGGGCCTCGGCGCGCCCGGAGGACCGGACCCGGGAGCTGCTGCGCCGCACCGGGCGGCAGCTGCTGCGGGCCCCCGGCGGTCCGGCGGTCTTCGAGCGGCGCACGGTGGAGCTGGCCCGGGCCCGGCCGGCCTTCGGCGCGCTGGTGGCCCGCTGGCTGGCGCAGTCGGTCACCGAGGCCGCGGCCCTGCTGGGGCCGAGCGCCCGGCGGACGGTGGAGACCCTCAGCAGGGCCGCGGCGGATGTGACGTGAAGATCCGCGACGGCGGCCCGGCGGGCCCGTCCGGCCCGGACGCCGATGCGTGGCACCGGCCCCCGGCATGGCAGTCTTAGACCTGCAATCGGCAATCAGTTCAAGGACCAAGCGGGTTCGGGCGAGGAGCGGTCACAGTGCAGCGCTGGCGTGGCTTGGAGGACATCCCCCAGGACTGGGGACGCAGCGTCGTCACCATCGGCTCCTACGACGGCGTGCACCGGGGACATCAGCTGATCATCGGCCGGGCCGTGGCCATGGCGCGCGAGCTCGGCGTCCCCTCCGTCGTCGTCACCTTCGACCCGCACCCGAGCGAGGTCGTCCGCCCCGGCAGCCACCCGCCGATCCTGGCCCCGTACGACCGGCGCGCCGAGCTGATGGCCGGACTGGGCGTGGACGCGCTGCTGATCCTGCCGTTCACCGCCGAGTTCTCGCAGCTGTCCCCGGCCGACTTCATCGTGAAGGTGCTCGTCGACAAGCTGCACGCCCGGGCCGTCATCGAGGGCCCGAACTTCCGCTTCGGCCACCGGGCCGCGGGGAACGTCGACTTCCTGCGCGAGCTGGGCTCCACGTACGACTACCAGGTCGAGGTCGTGGACCTGGTGGAGCGCGGCACGGCGGGCGGCGGCGTGCCGTTCTCCTCGACGCTGGCGCGCCGGCTGGTCGCCGAGGGCGACATGGACGGCGCCGCCGAGGTCCTGGGACGCCCGCACCGGGTCGAGGGCGTGGTGGTGCGCGGAGCACAGCGCGGGCGTGAGCTCGGCTACCCGACGGCGAACGTCGAGACGCAGCCGCACACGGCGATCCCGGCGGACGGGGTCTACGCGGGCTGGCTGACGGCGGACGGCGAACGGATGCCCGCGGCGATCTCGGTGGGGACGAACGTGCAGTTCGACGCGACCGAGCGGACGGTGGAGGCGTACGCGATCGACCGGCTCGGGCTGGACCTGTACGGGAAGCACGTGGCCGTCGACTTCCTCGCGTACGTGCGCGGGATGGCGAAGTTCGAGTCGCTGGACGGGCTGCTGGAGGCGATCGCGGACGACGTGAAGCGGGCCCGGGTGCTGACCGACACGTACGACGCGAGGCGCTGACGCGAGTACGGGCGAGGGCCCGTACCGCCCCGGATCCGGATCGGATCCCCGGGTGGTACGGGCCCTCGCCCGTTGTGCTCGGCGCGGCGGCCGTCAGCCGAGACGCGGATCGCGCGGCGGCTGCGGGGGCTGCTGGGGCGGTGCGGCCGGGGGCTGCTGCCACGGCTGGCCGGGCTGGGGGTAGGGCTGCCCGTAGGGTCCCGGCTGCTGCGGCGGCTGCTGGTACGGGGGCTGGCCCTGCGGCTGGCCGTAGGGCTGCGGCTGCGGCTGGGGCGGCGGCTGCGGCTGGTGGTGCTGCGGCTGTTGGGGGTGTGGTTGGGGCTGGTGGGGCTGCTGCGGTGCTCCCCAGTGGTTCTGCGGGGCCTGCTGCTGGGCCCGCAGGAAGTCCTCGGCCACGAGGGCGGAGAGGTTGAAGTACGCCTCTCGGGTCTTGGGCCGCATCATGTCGAGGTCGACTTCCGCGCCGGCTGCGAGGTGCTCGTCGAAGGGCACCACGACGACACCGCGGCAGCGGGTCTCGAAGTGCTGCACGATGTCCTCGATCTTGATCATCTTGGCTGTCTCGCGGACCCCCGAGATGACGGTGAGGGAGCGGGAGACGAGGTCCGCGTAGCCGTGGGCGGAGAGCCAGTCGAGGGTGGTGCTGGCGCTGCTGGCGCCGTCCACGGACGGGGTCGAGATGATGATCAGCTGATCGGCCAGGTCCAGGACGCCGCGCATGGCGGAGTAGAGCAGACCCGTGCCCGAGTCGGTGAGGATGATCGGGTACTGGCGGCCCAGCGTCTCGATGACGCGGCGGTAGTCCTCGTCGTTGAAGGTCGTGGAGACCGCGGGGTCCACGTCGTTGGCGATGATCTCCAGACCGGAGGGCGCCTGCGAGGTGAACCGGCGGATGTCCATATACGAGTTCAGGTACGGGATCGCCTGGACCAGGTCCCGGATCGTCGCGCCGGTCTCGCGGCGGACACGGCGGCCGAGGGTGCCGGCGTCCGGGTTCGCGTCGATGGCCAGGATCTTGTCCTGGCGCTCGGTGGCGAGGGTGGCGCCGAGCGCGGTGGTGGTCGTGGTCTTGCCGACGCCGCCCTTGAGGCTGATGACGGCGATGCGGTAGCAGGACATGACCGGGGTGCGGATCAGCTCCAGCTTGCGGCGGCGTTCGGCCTCGGCCGCTTTGCCGCCGAAGCGGAAGAGGCCGCCGCCGGCGCCGTTGTTGTTGCTCTTGGGCTTCTGCTTGTTGCGCAGCAGCCGGTCCGAGGACAGCTCGACGGCGGCGGTGTAGCCGAGCGGCGCCCCACCGCCGGTGGGCGCGGCCGCGTACCGGGGGTCGTGGGGCTGGGGCTGCGGCTGGGGCGGCTGCGGCTGCGCAGGCTGCTGACCGGGGCCCGCGGGCCACTGACCGGCGGCGCGGGGGTCGTACTGCGGCTGCGGCTGGGGCTGCTGCGGGGCGGGGGCGGGCGGCGGGAAGCCGTAGCCCTGGTTTGCGAACGCGGGCGGCGGCGGAGGCAGTTCACCGGGAGGCCCGCCGAACGGGCTCTCCTGCGGAGCCGGAGCCACCGGCTGCACCGGAGCGGGTACGGCGTCGGCCGGTTCCGGGGCCGCCTCCTCGGCCGGAGCCGGAGCCGGAGCCGGAGCCGGGGCCGGGGCCGGGGACGCGAACGGCGCCGGGGCTTCGGGTGCCGGAGGAACGGCGTCGAACGGGGCGGGCTCCGCGGCCTCGGTCAGCGCGGGGGCCGCCTCGGCCGCAGCCGGAGCGGAGTACGGCGGCTCGGGAGCCGGAGCCGGAGCCGGAGCCGCGGCCTCGGGCACCGCGGGAGCCGGAGCCGCGGCCTCGGGCACCGCGGGAGCGGGCTCGACCGGAGCCGGAGCCGGGGAAGGAAGAGCGGCCGCGTACGGCGGCTCCGGGGCCGCGATCGGCTCGGGAGCGGCGTACGGCGGCTCGTCAGCCGGAGCCGGAGCCGGAGCGGCGGCCGCGTACGGCAGCTCGGGGGCCGCGATCGGCTCCTGGGGCGCGTACACGGATGCGTCAGCCGGGGCCGGGGCCGGAGCCGGATCCGGGGTCGGAGCGGCGGCCGCGTACGGCAGCTCGGGGGCCGCGATCGGCTCGGGAGCCGGAACCGGGACCGGTGTCGCGTACGGCGGCTCAGGTGCCGGGGCCGGGGCCGGAAGGGCCGGGTCGGCCGTGGCCGCGAGCGGGAACGGCGGGGCCGTACCCGCACCGTCGGACGGGGTCCGCGGCGCCGGCGGGGCGATCCGCATCGTCGAAGGGGAGTCCAGGTCCGTCGGGCGGTGCGGCTCGAAGCCGCTCCCCTCGGGCAGCCCCGGCACCTGCGCGGCCGCGGCCGGGGACGCACTCTGCGTGTACCAGGCCGGTGGTGTGTAGTCGATGGTGAACTCGCCCGTCATCTCGGGCTCCGCGTCGGACTGATCGTCCGTCGGGACGTCCCACGTCCCGCCGCGCCTCTCGTTCCGATCGCCGCTCACTGGTCCTCCTGGTCTGTCGAACACTGCTCCGGCGCCCACCCACGCCGCGCCGACGTCCAGCCTAATCGGGGCGCGTCGCCCCTGTCCGCCGCGTCCCGTTCCACGGGGAGGGCGCGCGGCGCGTCAGTCGATGCGGCGCGCCGCGCCCAGCAGGCCGGTCTCCGCCTCGGTCCCCTGGGTCATCACGAACTGCCGGTCCCGCGGGGTGCACCACAGGGTCACTCCGTCGCCCAGGGTCGGCAGGGAGGCCACGGCCTGACGCGGCAGCCGCATCAGGCGGCCGATCTGCTCCGCCTCGTCCGGGGACACCCGCTGCACGCCCACCAGCGACGCCTGCTGGAGCAGGCGCGGTGCCGTCGGGCTCAGATACGGCAGCAGGGTCAGCACCGACTGCCACGGCCCGGCCACCACGCGACCGCGCGGCGGCCGCATGCCGCAGTCGCGGATCACCAGGACCGGGCTGCCCGCGGACGCGCCCTGCGGCGGGATCCGTCCCACCTCGTGCAGGGTCACGCACTGCTGCCCGCCGCCCGCCGCCTGGGCCAGCCCGGACCACACCTGCCCGCGCCCGGTCTCCACCGCCACCCGCGCACCCGTCGCCGCCGCGCGCAGCGCCAGCACCTGCGCCGTCCACAGGCCGCCGATCAGCGTCACCTCGTACGGCGTCGGCCGGTTGATGCCGAGCACCGCAGACCGTCCCTCGGCGTCCACGCCGATGACGACCCCGTCGTCCCCGACGGGCACCGCCAGCGCGTCCAGGTCCGCCGCGGGCACCACGTGCCGCTCCCGCCGCGGGCCGACCAGCCCGAAACCGCCCCTCATCGCGCGCCTCCCAGCGGCAGCGAAGCCAGCAGCCCCGGCACCTGTTCGCGGTCGAGCCGGACCAGCCCGGTCTTCACGCCCCGCGCCGTCCTCTCCAACTCCCGCCGTGCCGCGACCAGTTCCTCGTCGCTGCGGCCCGTCACCCGTACGTGTCCGGTCAGGGTCACGCCCTGCCGCTCCGCCGGGGCCATCGTCAGGCTGAAGGTCGTCGCGAGGGCGGGCAGGGAGGTCAGCAGCGCCACGAACTGCGGCAGCGCCGCGGCCCCGCCGCCGCCCAGCTGCGGCCAGCGGCCTATCCAGTACGTCGTGTGCCGGCGGTCGTCGCAGCGCCAGGTCCGGGAGGTCTCCTCGGTGCGCCGCCCGGTGCTGGCCGACCGGCCGGCCTGGGTGATCGCCATCGGGTTCGCGCACGAGGACGTGGCCAGCGCCGCCGTCAGCTCCTGCTCGGTCAGCACGGTGGCCGTGAATCCGGCGCCGGCGAGCCGGCTCGCCAGCTGGTCCGCCGCGCGCACCACGCACCGCTGCGCGCCCGCCAGCCCGCCGCCGCGGGCGGTGACCGCCTCGGGGCACAGCTCCGGGTCCAGCTTGAGGGCGATCCAGGTCAGCCGCACCGCCGGCGTGCCCGTACGGGCCTGCAGCGGCGCGTAGTTGCGCGTGGCCATCGACCGTTCCGGCAGGTGCGGGGCCGGCGCGGGCTGCGTGTGCTGCACCAGCTGCGCGGACTCCAGCCGGATGCCGTCCACTTCGAGGATGTCCCGTACGACGCCGAGCGGCAGCGGCCGCGCCGCCCGGTCGGGGCGCAGCGCGGTGGCGTCCGTGTCCACCTGGACCACCGCGGTCAGGAAGGTGCCGTCGCCGACCATTCCGACCGGACGCCGGTCGCGGTCGCTGAAGGTCAGGGTGCGCAGGGCCGGATCGGCCTCGACCAGCGGGGCGAGACCCGGTTCCGTGCCCGCGGGCACGGCGAAGGACGCGGCCCGGCGGCGCCGCGCGCGCAACGAGAGCGCGCTGCCGATCCACTCCGGCAGGGAACGCTGGTGCCGGCGTACGACCGCGAGGACCACCAGGACGAGCGCGAGCGCGCCGACGGGCACCAGGAGCAGCGGCTCGACCACCCATGCCACGAGCAGCCCGGCCGCCGCGACCTGGAGCATTACGAGTTGTTGCAGTCGGAACGGACCGAAGCGGCCGGGGCTCGACTTCGGGTGCGGCGTCACCCCGCCGCGGGCGGGTGCGGGCGCGCCGGTCTGCGGCTCCGTCGCCGTGGCCATCACTCGCGCACTTCCCCTCTCCAGGGCCAGACCTCATGAGTTCCGGCGCTGCGCGACTCCCGTCGCGGGACCCCGGAATCTCCCCAATCCACCCCAACAAGCCCTGATTACCCCGGTGTGGAAGGCGCTGAGCGGCTGCCCCACCCTACCCGGCCCCTGCATACCGTCCGTCAAGAGGCATAGTAGGTGCCCGGTCCGACAATCGAGGCCCGGGGACCGTACTCACCGGCCGGGCCGTGCGGGGAGAAGCAGACGGTCATGGCATCACGACGTGATGAGCTCAACGCGTACACCTTTGCGAAGCGGCGGACGGTGGCCGCGTTCCTCCAGCCCTCCGCCACGGGTACCGAGGAGGGTGCCCCGCGCCCGCTGCGCGCGGTCCTCCCGGGGGTGGTCGTCGGAGCCCTCGTGCTCGCCGGGTTCGGTGCCTGGGGCATGTTCAAGCCCACCGCCCCCAAGGGCTGGGACGAGCCCGGCACGAAGGTCATCGTCGGCAAGGACTCCACGACCCGCTACGTGGTCCTGACGACGAAGGTGGGCGGCAAGGACCAGACGCGCCTGCACCCGGTGTTGAACCTCGCCTCCGCCCGACTGCTGCTGGACCCGCAGAAGTTCAAGGTCGTACAGGTCGAGGACAAGGTCCTCGACGCGGGCAAGCCGCCGCGCGGCCCCATCATCGGCATCCCGTACGCCCCCGACCGGCTCCCTTCCAAGGCCGAGGCGGCCAAGGCCAAGCGCTGGGCCGTCTGCCAGCAGCCGGGCGGCAACGGCCGAGGCGTGCAGACCGCCACCTTCGTCCTCGCGGACCGCGAGGCGTCCGTGACGGACGACGCCCGCAGGCTCACCGACACCCAGGCGCTGTACGTGGAGAGCACCGGGCCGGGCAAGGAGCGCTACCTGGTCGACGCGACCGGCACCAAGTACAAGTTCCCCGAGGGCACACCGGCCGCCGGGACCATGACCAACGCGCTGGTCGGCACCGGAGCCACCGCGCAGCAGGTCGGCCCGGAATGGCTGGGGACCCTCAACTCCGGCGACGACCTGGCGTTCCCGGCGATCCCCGGCAAGGCCGGCGCCAACGCCGACGTCAAGGGCCTGGCCACCGCCGACAACAAGGTCGGCATGGTGCTCAAGGCCCAGACCGGCTCCGGCACGCAGCACTACGTGGTCCTTCCCGGCAAGGTCGCGCCGGTCTCCGACTTCGTCGCCTGGCTGCTGATCTCGGCGCCCGCGACCGACGGCCTCAACATGCACGGCAAGGCCCGCGAAGTCGACCTCCAGTCGCTCGCCCCGGACGCCACCCCGTTCGCCGGCGGCGTCAAGTGGCCGCAGAGGAAGACCGAGCGGATCAACCAGACGACACCGCCCGCAGGCACCCCGGCGAGCGGCTCCAACAACCGCGACACCGTCTGCAACGTCCTGCGCTCGGTCGACGGCCAGGGCAACCAGACGCTGAGCACGTGGGCCGGCACCGGCTACCCCGTCGACATCACCGCCAGCGGCACCAGCGCGTACGTCACCCCGGGCTCCGGCCTGCTCTACACCCAGGTCCAGGGCAAGCAGACCACGGCCGGCGGCTCCCTCTTCCTGGTCACCGACACCGGCCTGCGGTACGCCGTCCAGGCCAACGGCGACAGCGACAGCGAGCAGTCCGAGATCGGCGCCCCCGACCAGTCCAAGGCGGGCGGGGACGGCCGCCCCGAGGCCAGCCAGGCGCAGGTCAGGCTCGGCTACGGCGGTGTCGCCCCGGCCATGGTGCCCATCGCCTGGTCGGAGTTCCTCTCCAAGGGCCCCCGGCTGGACACCAACTCCGCCCGTCAGCCCCAGGGTTCGTGAGGAAACCGCCGATGCCCCCGTACCGCGACGCCCGGCGCGCGCTCCTCGCCGCCGCCTTCGCCCTCACGCTGACCGCCGCCGGCGCCACGGCCGCGACCGCCGCGCAGCACCCCCCGTACGCCCTGCGCCTCGACGGCGCGGGGGAGTGCACCTTCCCCATGAAGAAGCAGATCGCGGACCGCCCCTGGGCCCTCCAGCGCCTCCTGCTCGACGAGCTGTGGGCGCAGACCAAGGGCAAGGACAAGAACGGCGCGAGCGTCCGGGTAGCCGTCATCGACACCGGCGTGGACCGGGCGAACCCGCAGCTCAGCGGCGCCCTCGACGTCGGCGCGGGCAAGGACTTCGTCGACCCCAAGGGCGGCGACGGCACGACCGACACCGTCGGGCACGGCACCAAGGTCGCCGGGCTGATCGCGGCCCGCCCCCAGGAGGGCACCGGCTTCGTCGGCCTGGCCCCGGACGCCACCCTGATCCCCATCCGGCAGAACGACGGGCAGGGCAAGGGCAACGCCCTCTCCCTGAGCCAGGCGATCGACCACGCGGTCGCCAAGGGCGCCCAGGTCATCAACATCTCGCAGGACACCGACGTCCAGCTGTCCGCGGACTCCGAGCTCGGCAAGTCCGTCCAGAAGGCCGTCGCCGCCAACATCGTGGTCGTGGCCTCGGCGGGCAACGACGGCATGAGCGGCCAGAAGCGCAAGACCTATCCGGCCGCCTTCCCCGGCGTCCTGGCCGTCGGCGCCTCCGACCGCAACAACGAACGGGCCGCCTTCTCCCAGCCGGGCGACTTCATCGGAGTGGCGGCGCCCGGCGTGGACATGGTCTCCACCGTCCCGGGCTTCGGCCAGTGCATCGACAACGGCACCAGCTTCTCCGCGCCCTACGTCGCCGGGCTCGCGGCCCTGCTGCGCGCCGAGCACGGGGACTGGTCCGCGCAGCAGATCGTCTGGCAGATCCAGAACACGGCCGAGCGCGCCGTCAACGGCCGCGACGACTACGTCGGTTGGGGTGTCGTCGACCCGGTCCGCGCCATCAGCCAGGACCAGCAGGCCCCGAAGGCCCCCGTCCCGGACCCGGGTCCGCCCCCGGCGACGGCACCGCAGGCCGCGCCCCTCCAGCTCACCGAGACGGCCCAGGAACGACAGGAGCGCTACGGCACGTACGCTCTCGGCATCGGCGCCGTCCTGATCGCCGTCATCGCGGGAACGGCCACGGTCGTCCGGGATGCGCGGAGCCGCCGACGTCGTTTGCAGTGAACAGTCACAGTTCGTCTACGGAAGCGGCCCACCGGTGTTGGGACTGCTTCATGAACTGACTAGAGTGACACCAGGCTTCACGAGTGTGATCGGGGGATCGCGTGAAGCGGAGGGGGACGGCCCGGAGCGCGTGGCACACATCCGCGCCAGGCACGCCCGCCCCGCTGCGCAATCCGCCGGTTCTGCCGGCGAATTGAGAAGTGAGGAGCTTCGATGAGCACGAACACCTTCGGACTTGCGGACGACCCGGTCGTCAAGGCGAAGAACAAGATCCAGGAGACGGGAACCGCCGTCTCCAAGCAGGCCCGCGAGCTTGCCGACATCATCGCCACCGTGAGCGCCGGCTGGACCGGTGTGGGCGCTTCGGGCTTCATCACGGCCCAGACGACGCTCAACGACAGCCACGACGAGATCCGCCGGCTGCTCGGCGTCCTGCACAACGCCGTGGCGCAGACCAAGAACCTCAGCAACGCGCAGGACGAGGAGGTGCGGGCCGCGTTCAAGAACGCCGTCCAGCCGACGTCCGGCGGCGGTGCCCGCTCGGGCCTCGACGGCATCTGATCAGCGCCCCCCTTTCCATTCGGCCGTAGCGAGAAGGAGAAGAACATGACGGCGAACGACGGGACCCGGGTCCGGTACGAGACCGTTCAGCAGATGGCGGACCGCATCCGGGTCGTCTCCGGGAACATCCTCAAGGACCTGGCCGAGATGGAGCAGGCCGTGAAGGTCGTCACGGACACCTGGGACGGTGAGGCGCACCAGGAGTACGTCAACCTCCAGAAGAAGTACAAGGCCAAGGCCGACACCATGCACGCGGAGCTGGAGAAGGTCGCCAAGCTCATCGAGCGCGGCAAGGACGACTACCGCGCCACCGACAAGCGGGCCTCGACCCTCTTCACCGAGGCCTACTGAGCCCGGCAGCGGACCCGGGCCCCGGGTCCCGAAACGCCGAAGGGGCGCGCCCGCTACGGGCGCGCCCCTTCGGCGTCTCCTGCCGCCCCTCAGGGCTCGTGGCGGTCCAGGTCGAACTCACCGTCCCTGGCGCCGAGTACGAAGGCCTCCCACTCGGCGGCCGTGTAGCGCAGCACCGTCTCCCGGTCCAGCGAGGACCGCATCGCCACCGCACCGTCGGGGAGCCGCGCGATCTCCACGCGCTCCTCGTCCGGGCTGGTCCCGGGCGGCCCTTCCCACTCCACACCGCTGATGTCGAGCGCGTACAGCTCGTCCTTCTCCTGCTGGGTGCCCATGGGTGGCCTTTCCCTCGGTGGTGCGGTCTTCCCCGCCGATTATCGGGGCTGCGCCGCGGACCGGGACGGTTTTCCGGCCGATGCACGGGGCCAGGTGCGTGATCCCCGGCCCCGGGCATCGGACCGGCTCACACGCCGCCCGGCATCCGGCCGAGCTGCACCAGCGACGTGCCCCGCCGCCGCGAGACGAAGTAGCCCCGGCCCGGCGGCATCGGACGCGGCCGGACGGTGCCCACCAGGTCGCCCTCCGCCGGATCGCCGGACAGGACGACGCCCTGCGCGCCCAGTTCCTTGATCCGCTGCATGAACGACTCGTACATCGAGCGCGAGGCACCCGCCGAGCTGCGCGCGATGATGAAGCGGACGCCCGTGTCGCGGGCGAAGGGCAGGTACTCCACCAGCGGCGCCAGCGGATTGCCCTGGCTCGTCGCCACCAGGTCGAAGTCGTCGATGATGATGAACACGTCCGGGCCCGTCCACCAGCTGCGGTCGCGCAGCTGCTGCGGAGTGACGTCGTCCGGAGGCTGCCTCCGCGAGAACACCCCGCCCAGCGCCTCCATGTGCATCTGGAGGGAGCTCGCCATCGGCGCGTACTCCAGCAGGTGCTCCTCCGGCAGCGCCCCGAGCAGGGTCCGCCGGTAGTCGCCGACGACCAGACGCGCCTGGTCCGGCGTGTACCGCTGCGCGATCTGCTGGGCGATGAGCCGCAGCAGGTTCGTCTTGCCCGACTCGCTCTCGCCGAAGACCAGCAGGAAGGGGTCGCTCTCGAAGTCGACGAACACCGGCTCCAGATCGGTCTCGTCGATGCCGATCGCGATCCCGCGGTCGGGGAACTCCCCGCCCTTGGGCAGCTGGTCGGAGTGGAGCAGCCGCGGCAGCAGCCGTACGCCCGGGGCCGCGGGCCCCGACCAGTTCTGCCGGACCGCCTCCACGAAGGACGCCGTCGCCTCCGACAGGTCACCGGCCTCGTGCGAGCCGTCGATCCGCGGCAGCGCGCCCAGGAAGTGCAGCTTCTCCGCGACCTGACCGCGGCCCGGCATCCCCGTGGGGACGTTCGCCGCGACCTTCCGGTCGAACTCCGAGTCCATCGTGTCGCCCAGCCGCAGCTCCAGCCGGCTGAGCATCTGGTCCTTCAGCGCCGCCCGGACCTCCATGTACCGGCCCGCGGTGATCACCACGTGGATGCCGTAGCCCAGACCGCGCGCCGCGATGTCCGTGACGACCTGCTCCAGGACCTCGTACTCGCCGCGGAAGTTGCCCCAGCCGTCGACGACCAGGAACACGTCGCCCCACGGCTCGTGCGGCAGGTCGCCCGCCGCCCGCCGGCGCCGGTAGGTGCCGATCGAGTCGATGTTGTTCGCGCGGAAGAACTCCTCACGGCGGTTGAGGATGCCCCCCACCTCCGCGACCGTGCGCCGCACCCGCTCCGGGTCCAGACGCGAGGCGATACCGCCCACGTGCGGCAGGTCCGAGACCGCCGACAGGCTGCCACCACCGAAGTCCAGCCCGTAGAACTGCACTTCGCGCGGGGTGTGCGTGAGCGCGAAGGAGGAGATCAGCGTCCGCATCAGCGTCGACTTGCCCGACTGCGGACCGCCGACCACCATCATGTGGCCCGCCGCACCCGAGAAGTCCCGGTACAGCACTTCGCGCCGCTGCTCGAACGGCTTGTCGATGAGACCGAGCGGCACGACCAGCCCGCCCGGCCGCGTGTAGCCGTCCGCGTGCAGCCCGCGCTCCGCGCTCGGCGCCAGCGCCGGAAGCAGCTGGTCCAGCGGCGGGGCCTGGTCGAGCGGCGGCAGCCACACCTGGTGCGCCGGAACGCCCTGGCCCTCCAGCCGGCTCACGATCACGTCCAGCACGGTGTCCGCGAGCGCGTCGTCCTCCCGCGACGACCGCGCGGCCAGGTACGCCGGGTCCGGGGCCGCGTACACCACCGGCACCGGCGCCGCGGTGAACAGCGCCGGGCGCCGCTCCACCGGGAACTGCCCCACCGAGAGGTCCGGACCGCCCGAACGGTAGGTGCCCGACACGTACGCCGCCTTGAAGCGCACCATCTCGTCCGTACCGAACTTGAGGTAGCCCGAACCGGGCACCGACGGCAGGTGGTAGGCGTCCGGCACACCGATCGCCGTCCGCGACTCCGCCGCCGAGAAGGTCCGCAGACCGATCCGGTACGACAGGTACGTGTCCAGCCCGCGCAGCTTGCCCTCCTCCAGCCGCTGCGAGGCCAGCAGCAGGTGCACGCCCAGCGAACGGCCGATGCGGCCGATCTGGATGAACATGTCGATGAAGTCGGGCTTCGCCGTCAGCAGCTCGCTGAACTCGTCGATGACCAGCACCAGCGACGCCAGTGGCTCCAGCGGGGCGCCGGCCGCGCGGGCCTTCTCGTAGTCGTGGATGTTCGCGTAGTTGCCCGCCGAACGCAGCAGCTCCTGACGGCGCTGCAGCTCGCCTCGGATCGAGTCGCCCATGCGGTCCACGAGCGTGAGGTCGTCCGCGAGGTTGGTGATGACCGCCGCGACGTGCGGCATCTGGCCCATGCCCGTGAAGGTCGCACCGCCCTTGAAGTCGGCGAGCACGAAGTTCAGCGTCTCCGAGGTGTGCGTGACCGCCAGACCCAGCACCAGCGTGCGCAGCAGCTCCGACTTGCCGGAACCGGTCGCACCCACGCACAGGCCGTGCGGGCCCATGCCCTCCTGCGCGGCCTCCTTGAGGTCCAGCATGACCGGCGCCCCGTCCTCGCCCACGCCGATCGGCACGCGCAGCCGCTCACCGGCCGACCGCGGCCGCCAGGTCCGCGCCACGTCGACCGCGGCCGCGTCGCCCAGGTTCAGCAGGTCCGTGAAGTCCAGGTTCGCCAGCAGCGGCTCGTCGTCGTCCCCGCCGCCCGTGCGCAGCGGCGCCAGCTGCCGGGCGAGGGCCTCCGCCGCGGGCAGCGACAGGGTGTCCGGCACACCCTCGTACGCGACCCCGCCGCCCGACTCCAGACGCAGCCGGCCCGGCCGCACCACGACCGACAGACCACCGCGCGGCTCGTCCAGCTCGCCCGCGACCACCTCGATGATGGTGACGCCCTGCAGGCCCTCGGCCGCGGCGAACACCGAGTCCGGGGGCACCATGCCGCCGTCCAGCACGACCACCAGGTGAGGCTGGTCCAGCACCGGGGACACGTCACGGCTGAACCGCGGCCGCCCCTCCAGCCGGGACGCCAGCATCCCCTCCAGCTCGGCGAGGTCGTCGCCGAACAGCCGCTTCGTGCCGGCCCCGTCGACCTGCCCCGGCAGCTGCGTGTGCGGCAGCCACTTCGTCCAGTCCCACGAGGGCACCGCACCCGGCGAGGCCACCACCGCCACCATCAGGTCCTCGGGGGAGTGCAGCGTCGCCAGCTGCGCGACCAGCGCCCGCGCCGCGCCCCGCGCCGACTCCGGCTCCCCGGACACCGCCACGTGGTAGAAGGCCCGCATCGACACCGCCATCGGCAGCCCGTCCAGCGAGGAGTGCACCTTCAGGAAGCGCTGCATGGCACCCGCCGTCAGCGGCTCCAGCTCGTCCACCGGCGCCGTCTCCGGCGCCACCAGCGGCGTCGACAGGCGCTGTGCACCCAGCCCCAGCCGGGCCTGCCCGAAGTCCGGGTCGCCGACCCGCCGCTCCCACAGCCGCGAACCGTCCGCCACCACCGACCACAACTGCTCCGGGGACGGGTGCAGATACAACTGCGCGTCGCGCTGCGCCCGCGCCGTCCGCCGCACCTGACGGCGCGTCTGGGCGAGGTACTTGAGGTAGTCCCGGCGCACGTCGGCCATTTGCCCCTGCGTACCGCGCCGGAAGCGCACCAGCTGCGCCACGACCATTCCCACCGTCGACGCCAGCATCAGCACACCCATGATGCGCATGAAGGGCGCCGCGCCCGGCATGAAGAAGAAGACGACGGAAGAGCCCATGCCCAGCATCGGCAGGAGCTGCATCAGCATGCCCTCCTGCTGCCCGCGCGGCAGTTCGGGAGGAGCCTCCAGCCGCAGCTCCTCCGAGGGAACCTCGGGCGGCAGGGACCGCGGCGGGCGTTTGACGACGATCTGGCTCACCGGAGCATCAATCCCTCGAAAACGGACGGGACGTCGCAACCGGCGCCCCCAAGTCCCGGGCGCGAAGGGGGTATCCCCCACGCGACGGTGATCCTACTTGCCGACTGTCACTCATACGCCCGGTAGGGTGTCGCGCGCAGCATGCGCATCCGCGAATCGAGCACGGGCGCGGACACCAACCAAGGGGGTCACGCAGGTGAGTACGGCCGGGACGACGGGTTTCTGCAGGGTCACCGTCGTGGCCCCCGACAGCCGCATCGACGTCGCCCTCCCCGAGGACATCGCCGTCGCCGACGTCTACCCCGAGCTGCTGCGCCTCACCGGCCAGACCCAGCCCGTCGGCGCCCCGACCGGCTTCCACCTCGTACGCCGTTCCGGGACCGTCCTCGACGGCGCCCGCACCCTCGCCGCCCAGCAGGTCCTCGACGGCGAGGTGCTGAGCCTGCGCCCCTTCGCCGAGTCCCTGCCGCCGGCCGTCTTCGACGACGTCTCCGACGCCGTCGCCTCCGCCGTCGTCCGCGACCGGCACCGCTGGAGCGACGACATGCTGCGCGGCGCGGGGCTGGCCGGCGCCGCGGTGCTTCTCGTCATGCTGGGCTTCGTCCTCTGGTACGCCGACCCCCTCCGCCACGACATGCACGGCCTGCCCGGGATCATCGCCGGCGCCGTCGGCGTCCTGCTCACCGCCGTCGCCGGGGTGCGCGCCCGCGTCTACCGGGACCGGCTCTCCGCCGTGGCCCTGGGCCTCGGCGCCCTCCCGCACCTGCTGATCGCCGGATCCGGGATCATCGGCCCCGCCGTCGGCGACGGCCCCGGCCGGCTCCAGTTCCTCCTGGGCTGCGTCTGCGTCCTGGTCGCCTCCGTCGCCCTGGTCGCGCTCACCCCCAGCGGCGACGCACCCTTCGTCGCGGCCACCTTCGTCGCCGCCACCGGCACCCTCGCCACCTTCGCAGCGATCGCCACCGAGGCCTCCGCGACCTCCACCGCCGCCGTCTGCGCACCCGTCGCCATCGGCCTCGTCGCCTTCCTCCCCGGCCTCTCCGCCCGCTTCGCCCGGCTGCCCATCGGCTACGCCGCCCCGCAGAGCGCCACCGAGGACTACCAGACCCCGGACCGCTACGAGACCGAGCCGTACGGTGACCAGCCCGGAGCCGACCAGAACGAGCCGGGCATCCCGCTCGACGCCGAGGCGATCGCCGCCCAGGCCCGCCGCGGCCACGAGATGCTGCTCGGCCTGGTCGGCGGCTGCGCCGCGGTCGCCGTCGCGGCCGCCGCCGTCCTCGGCTTCTCCGACAACACCTGGGGCCGCCTCCTGGCGCTGGCCACCGGACTCGCCATGCTGCTGCGCGCCCGCCTCTTCCGCTACACCTCCCAGGTGGTGTGCGCCCTGACCGCCGGCCTCGCCGCCGTCGCGCTGCTGATCCTGGGCCTCTCCCTGCACCCGCCGCGGGCCCTGCTCGAAGCCCTCGTCCTGGAGCAGGACCACAGCGGCCTGGACCTCCGTACGATCTGGCTCACCGCCGCGGTCGCCGCCGGCGCGGCCCTCCTCGCCGGAATTGCGCTTGTCATCCCCCGCAAGGGCCTGTCACCCTTCTGGGGAAGGCTGCTCGACCTCACCGAGGCGGCGGTCCTGCTCAGCCTGGTGCCCCTGACCCTGGCCGTGCTCGACGTCTACGCCCGGGCCCGCGCTCTCACCAGCTGAGACGGGGCCGAGCGGCAGCCTGGTACGCTGTGTGACGGCCGTTTGTGTACGCGTCCCCCGGATTCCCTGCGAAGGGGTCTGTGGACTGCGCCCAGCGGACCCCGCCTCCCGAGTAACGGAAGCTCCCCAGAGACTCAGACCTGGGGCACTCGGTGGCAACGAAGACCAAAACGAGGAGTACGCGTGCCGCTCGACGCCGCTACGAAGAAGCAGATCATCACCGAGTTCGGTGCCAAGGAGGGCGACACCGGCTCCCCCGAGGTCCAGGTCGCGATGCTCTCCCGCCGCATCTCGGACCTGACCGAGCACCTCAAGACCCACAAGCACGACCACCACTCCCGTCGTGGTCTGCTGATCCTGGTCGGCCAGCGTCGCCGCCTGCTGCAGTACCTGGCCAAGAAGGACATCCAGCGCTTCCGTACGCTGGTCGAGCGCCTCGGCATCCGCCGCGGTGCGGCCGGCGCCAAGTAAGACGCCGTGAAGGGAGCGGTTCCCACATCCGGGGGCCGCTCCCTTTGCTGTACGTGCGGTACGTACCGGTCCCTTTGTAGTCTGGAACGGACGCACGTGTACGTCCGACGACGAGACGTGCACAACTGAAGAGGAGGAGCGCCCTCCCACGCCGCCGGTCCTCGGTAGTGGCACCCGGAATGCCCCGTACGGGCAACGAACCGGGTGCTTCGATCGAAGACCGGCCAGCACGCCAGGAGCGCTTCTCCGCAACCGTCCTCCGCCACACGGGCGGCGGACGGAGACGACGAAAATGGAGAAAACGCTAGTGGAGAACGAGACCCACTACGCCGAGGCCGTCATTGACAACGGTTCCTTCGGCACCCGCACCATCCGCTTCGAGACGGGCCGCCTGGCCCGCCAGGCCGCCGGCTCCGCCGTTGCCTACCTGGACGACGACACGATGGTGCTGTCCGCCACCACCGCGTCGAAGAAGCCCAAGGACCAGCTCGACTTCTTCCCCCTGACGGTGGACGTCGAGGAGCGGCAGTACGCGGCCGGCAAGATCCCCGGCTCCTTCTTCCGCCGTGAGGGCCGCCCCTCCGAGGACGCGATCCTCACCTGCCGCCTGATCGACCGCCCGCTGCGCCCGTCCTTCAAGAAGGGCCTGCGCAACGAGATCCAGGTCGTCGCCACCGTCATGGCGCTCAACCCGGACCACCTGTACGACGTGATCGCGATCAACGCCGCGTCCGCGTCCACGCAGCTGGCCGGCCTGCCCTTCTCCGGCCCGATCGGCGGCGTCCGCGTCGCGCTGATCCGCGGCCAGTGGGTGGCGTTCCCGACGCACACCGAGCTCGAGGACGCCGTCTTCGACATGGTCGTCGCGGGTCGCACCCTCGAGGACGGCGACGTCGCGATCATGATGGTCGAGGCCGAGGCCACCGAGAAGACCATCGCCCTCGTCAAGGGCGGCGCCGAGGCGCCGACCGAGGAGATCGTCGCCGCCGGCCTCGACGCCGCGAAGCCGTTCATCAAGGTCCTCTGCAAGGCCCAGGCGGACCTGGCGGCCAAGGCCGCCAAGCCCGAGGGCGAGTTCCCGGTCTTCCTGGACTACCAGGACGACGTGTACGAGGCCCTCGCGGCCGCCGTCAAGGGCGAGCTCTCCCAGGCGCTGACCATCGCGGGCAAGCAGGACCGCGAGGCCGAGCTGGACCGCGTCAAGGAGATCGCCGCCGAGAAGCTCCTCCCGGCCTTCGAAGGCCGCGAGAAGGAGATCTCCGCCGCCTACCGCAGCCTGACCAAGGCCCTGGTGCGCGAGCGCGTCATCAAGGACAAGGTCCGCATCGACGGCCGCGGGATCACGGACATCCGTACCCTCGCCGCCGAGGTCGAGGCCATCCCGCGCGTGCACGGCTCGGCGCTGTTCGAGCGTGGCGAGACCCAGATCCTGGGCGTCACCACCCTCAACATGCTCCGCATGGAGCAGCAGCTGGACACCCTCTCCCCGGTGACCCGCAAGCGCTACATGCACAACTACAACTTCCCGCCGTACTCCGTCGGCGAGACCGGCCGCGTCGGTTCGCCGAAGCGCCGCGAGATCGGCCACGGCGCGCTCGCCGAGCGCGCGATCGTGCCGGTCCTGCCGACCCGCGAGGAGTTCCCCTACGCGATCCGTCAGGTGTCCGAGGCCCTCGGCTCCAACGGTTCGACGTCCATGGGCTCGGTCTGCGCCTCCACCATGTCGCTGCTGAACGCCGGTGTGCCCCTCAAGGCCCCCGTCGCCGGTATCGCCATGGGCCTGATCTCCCAGGAGATCGACGGCAAGACCCACTACGTCGCCCTCACCGACATCCTCGGTGCGGAGGACGCCTTCGGCGACATGGACTTCAAGGTCGCCGGCACCAAGGAGTTCGTCACCGCGCTCCAGCTCGACACCAAGCTCGACGGTATCCCGGCCTCCGTCCTGGCCGCCGCCCTCAAGCAGGCCCGCGACGCCCGCCTCCACATCCTCGACGTGATGATGGAAGCGATCGACACGCCGGACGAGATGTCCCCGAACGCCCCGCGGATCATCACCGTCAAGATCCCGGTGGACAAGATCGGTGAGGTCATCGGCCCCAAGGGCAAGATGATCAACCAGATCCAGGAGGACACCGGCGCCGAGATCACGATCGAGGACGACGGCACCATCTACATCGGTGCCGCCGACGGCCCGGCCGCCGAGGCCGCCCGCGCCACGATCAACGGCATCGCCAACCCGACCATGCCGGAGGTCGGCGAGCGCTACCTGGGTACGGTCGTCAAGACCACCACCTTCGGTGCCTTCGTCTCCCTGCTCCCGGGCAAGGACGGCCTGCTGCACATCTCGCAGATCCGCAAGCTCGCCGGTGGCAAGCGCGTGGAGAACGTCGAGGACGTGCTCGCGGTCGGCACCAAGGTCCAGGTCGAGATCGCCGAGATCGACCAGCGCGGCAAGCTCTCCCTGATCCCCGTGATCGAGGGCGAGGCCGCCGCCGACGAGGCTGACAAGGACGACTCCGACAAGTGACGTCGCGTAGTTCCCGTGTGACGGCCCGCCCCTCTTCGGAGGGGCGGGCCGTCGCCCGTACCCAAACCCTGCTCAAGGGCAGCAACGGCATCGGCACCGTCCGGCGCACCGTCCTGCCCGGCGGACTGCGCGTCGTCACCGAGACGCTGCCCTCCGTCCGCTCGGCCACCTTCGGCATCTGGGCACACGTCGGCTCCCGCGACGAGACGCCCACGCTGAACGGCGCCACGCACTACCTGGAGCACCTCCTCTTCAAGGGCACGCAACGGCGCAGCGCCCTGGACATCTCCTCCGCGATCGACGCGGTCGGCGGCGAGATGAACGCCTTCACGGCGAAGGAGTACACCTGCTACTACGCACGGGTGCTCGACACCGACCTGCCGCTCGCCATCGACGTGGTCTGCGACATGCTCACCGGCTCGCTGATCCGCGAGGAGGACGTCGACGCCGAGCGCGGCGTCATCCTCGAAGAGATCGCGATGACCGAGGACGACCCGGGCGACATGGTCCACGACCTGTTCGCGCAGACCATGTACGGGGACACCCCGCTGGGCCGCCCCGTCCTCGGCACCGTCGACACGATCAACGCCCTCGGCGCCGACCGGATCCGCCGCTTCTACAAGAAGCACTACGACCCCCGCCACCTGGTGGTCGCCGCGGCCGGCAACGTCGACCACAACAAGGTCGTACGACAGGTCCGCGCCGCCTTCGACAAGGCCGGGGCCCTCACGCACACCGACGCCGAGCCCATCGGCCCGCGCACCGGCACCCGGCGCATCCGCACCTCCGGCCGCGTCGACCTGGTGAACCGCAAGACCGAGCAGGCCCACGTGGTCCTCGGCATGCCCGGCCTCGCCCGCACCGACGAGCGCCGCTGGGCGCTCGGCGTGCTGAACACCGCCCTCGGCGGCGGCATGTCCTCCCGCCTCTTCCAGGAGGTCCGCGAGAAGCGCGGGCTCGCCTACAGCGTGTACTCGTACACCTCGGGCTTCGCCGACACCGGCCTCTTCGGCGTGTACGCGGGCTGCCGCCCCAACCAGGTCCACGACGTGCTGCGGATCTGCCGCGACGAGCTCGACAAGGTCGCCACCGACGGGCTCGGCGACGACGAGATCAAGCGGGCCGTCGGCCAGCTCTCCGGCTCCACCGTCCTCGGACTGGAGGACACCGGCGCGCTCATGAACCGCATCGGCAAGAGCGAGCTGTGCTGGGGCGACCAGATGTCGGTGGACGACATGCTGGCCCAGATCGCCGCGGTCACCCCGGACGACGTCCGCTCGGTCGCACAGGATGTACTGGCCCAGCGGCCCTCGCTCGCGGTGATCGGTCCGCTCAAGGAGAAGCAGGCCGCCCGCCTCGACGAGGTCGTCGCCTAGTTCCGTACGTAGGTAAGGAAGAGACTATGAGCAAGCTGCGCGTGGCAGTCCTCGGCGCCCAGGGCCGCATCGGCTCCGAGGCGGTCAAGGCGGTCGAGGCCGCCGAGGACATGGAGCTGGTCGCGGCGCTCGGCCGCGGCGACCAGCTGGAGACGCTGGCCGAGGCCGGCGCACAGGTCGCGGTCGAGCTGACCACCCCCGCCTCGGTGATGGAGAACCTCGAGTTCCTCGTCCGCCACGGCATCCACGGCGTGGTCGGCACCACCGGCTGGACCGAGGACCGCCTCGCGCAGCTGGACACCTGGCTCGCCGCCTCCCCGAAGACCGGTGTGCTCATCGCACCGAACTTCTCCATCGGTGCCGTCCTCACCATGAAGTTCGCCGCCCAGGCCGCCCGCTACTTCGAGTCCGTCGAGGTCGTCGAGCTGCACCACCCCAACAAGGTCGACGCCCCCTCCGGCACCGCGACCCGTACCGCGCAGCTCATCGCGGCCTCCCGCGCCGAGGCCGGCCTCGGCGCGCAGCCCGACGCCACCGCCACCGCGCTGGACGGCGCGCGCGGCGCGGACGTCGACGGCGTCCCCGTCCACGCCATCCGCCTGCGCGGCCTGCTCGCGCACCAGGAGGTCCTCCTCGGCGGCGAGGGCGAAACCCTGACCATCCGTCACGACTCCCTGCACCACAGCAGCTTCATGCCGGGCATCCTGCTCGGCGCGCGCCGCGTGACGCAGACCCCGGGCCTCACCTTCGGCCTGGAAAACTTCCTCGACCTGGGCTGACTGGGCTGATTCACGATGCGCGCGAAGATCACGTACTTCATCACGGCCGCCGTCCTGGTCGTCTACTTCGTCCTGGTCGGCAGCCGGGGCCTGCTGCTGATCCAGCAGGGCACCCTGCTCACCGTCACCTTCGGGGTGGCCGTGCTGATCCTGCCGGTCATCGGGATCTGGTTCCTGTGGAAGAACACGCAGTTCGTCACCAGGGCCAACCAGCTCGCCGGTGAGCTGGAGGCCGAGGGCGGACTGCCCGTGGACGAGCTGGAGCGCGACCAGTACGGCCGGATCCTGCGGGACTCGGCCGACGAGGTCTTCGCACGCCGCAAGGCCGAGACCGAGGACGCGCCGGGCGACTGGCGCAGCTGGTTCCGGCTCGCCGTCGCCTACCACGACGCCCGGGACACCCCGCGGGCGCGCAAGGCCATGCAGCGGGCGATCGCCCTGCACGACAAGAAGCCCGTACAGGTCTGACACCTGTACGGGCTCCCCGTTGCTTCCCGGCAACCCCGGGACCCGGATCTCAGGCGGGCACGGGCCGGTACTCCTCGGCCCAGGCCTCGACCGTGTCGGCGGCCCGGTCGAAGGCCTCGGCCCGCGACAGGAAATCGGCGTTGTGGTCGGTCAGCAGCACCGGCGGCTCCTCGACGCCGCGGGCGGACACCGTCAGCGCCTGCCCCTGGACGGTCCTCGGCAGTCCGAGCCAGCGCACCGGCTGCTGCACCGTGCGGATCTCGCCGACCTCGTTCCACGGGATCGTGCGGGTCACGAAGAAGCCGACCCGGCGCAGACCCGTACGGCTGACCCACACGCCCACGCGCAGCATCTGCAGCGCCGAGCCGAGGACGGCGAGGGCGGCGAGCAGGCAGGCGCCCGCTCCGGCCCAGCCCCCGCCGGCGAAGGCGATGATCATGGTGGCCAGGAGCATGAAGGCGGACAGCAGGAGCAGCACTGCGGCGATCGCCACGCGCCAGGGGCCCGGCCGGTAGGGCCGCCGCCAGCGGTCGTGGTCGTCGTCGGCATGGGCCAGGACCTCGTCGCCGACGTCATCCACATCGGACACGCCGTCGGCCGTCAGGAAGGGCAGGGGCACGGCTGGACCTCACTCACATGCACGTTCGGTTGGGCTGTGCCCGTGAGGCTACCGCCCCTCGGACGCAGTCGACTGCTGCGACTTCTCCGGTGCCTTGTTCGGCTGCAGCGCCGGTATGCCGAAGAGCAGTGAGCCGGCGAGCCCCGCGACCACGGTCAGGCCGACCAGACTACGGGCGGCCAACTGGGCCTTGCCCAGCCGCTCGCGCGGCGGTGGAGTGACGTTGCTACGGAAACGGTCGGCCTCGGCGACGAAGGCGAACGGAACGGGTTCGCGCCGGCGAAACATGAGAGCGAATCTCCTCGGGCTCGATGCGGGTGCGTTCTGTCCTGTAGGACGTACGGGCCGCTCAATCGGTGCCGGATTTCGGGACATTAACCAAAATTCATGGCTGTGCGTTTGCTGTGCGACAGCCGTGCGGACGTCCGGGCGGCAGGAGGGCTTGCGCGGGGACCGTCGAGGCGCGCCGTAGAGTGGGCGCGCCCCAGGACGCACGTTTGGAAGGACCCCCGGTGAGCGAGACCGCCGCTTCAGATCTGAAACCCAGCTTCCGCAGCGACGTGACGGTGGAGCTGGTGAAGCACTCCGCCGCCGACTCCGACGTACTGTGGGCGGCCCGCGTCTCCACGGCCGGCGAGCAGTCCCTGGACGAGCTCCAGAAGGACCCGGAGCGTTCCAAGGGCCTGATCAACTACCTGATGCGGGACCGTCACGGCAGCCCCTTCGAGCACAACTCGATGACCTTCTTCATCAGTGCCCCGATCTTCGTCTTCCGGGAGTTCATGCGTCACCGCGTGGGCTGGTCGTACAACGAGGAATCGGGCCGCTACAGGGAGCTCGAGCCGGTCTTCTACGTCCCCGACGCCGAGCGCAAGCTCGTCCAGGAGGGCCGCCCCGGCAAGTACGTCTTCGTCGAGGGCACCAGTGCGCAGCAGGAGCTGACCGCCCGCGTCATGGAGGACTCCTACGTGCAGGCCTACGAGGCCTACCAGGAGATGCTCGCCGCGGGCGTCGCCCGCGAGGTGGCCCGTTCGGTCCTGCCGGTCGGCCTTTTCTCCTCGATGTACGCCACCTGCAACGCCCGCTCGCTCATGCACTTCCTGGGCCTGCGCACCCAGCACGAACTCGCGGCCGTCCCCTCTTTCCCGCAGCGGGAGATCGAGATGGTCGGCGAGAAGATGGAGCAGCACTGGGCCAAGCTCATGCCGCTGACGTACGCGGCGTACAACGCCAACGGTCGCGTTGCCCCGTAAGGGCCGTAACACCCCTGGCGTACAGATGTACGGCGTCAAGTCCGAAGTGTCCGTATTGCGACGTTTCGTAAAGTTCATCTAGGCTGATCAAACGGACCCGGCACTGCTTGAACCCCCGAGCAGGCAGTGCCGGCGTCCAACACCCCGTTGACGTCCCCCGAGGGGACACCGCGAGCATGGCAGCGAGTAGCGTGTTACCCATGGCTCCGATCTCGACTCCGCAGACCCCCTTCGGGCGGGTCCTCACCGCCATGATCACGCCGTTTACGGCGGATGGCGCACTCGACCTCGATGGCGCGCAGCAGCTCGCCGTCCACCTGGTGGACGCAGGCAACGACGGCCTGATCGTCAACGGCACCACCGGTGAGTCGCCGACCACCACCGACGCGGAGAAAAACGACCTCGTACGAGCCGTCCTCGAAGCCGTCGGAGACCGCGCCCACGTGGTCGCCGGCATCGGTACCAACGACACCCGGCACACCCTCGAACTGGCCCGCGAGGCCGAGCGCACCGGCGCCCACGGCCTGCTCGCCGTCACCCCGTACTACAGCAAGCCGCCGCAGGAGGGCCTCTACCGGCACTTCACGGCGATCGCCGACGCCACCGAGCTGCCGGTCATGCTCTACGACATCCCCGGCCGCAGCGGTGTCCCGATCGAGACCGAATCCCTGGTCCGGCTGGCCGAGCACCCCCGTATCGTGGCCAACAAGGACGCCAAGGGCGACCTCGGCCGCGCCGGCTGGGCGATCGCGCGCAGCGGCCTCGCCTGGTACTCCGGCGACGACATGCTGAACCTGCCGCTCCTGTCGGTCGGCGCCGTCGGCTTCGTCTCCGTCGTGGGCCACGTGGTCAGCCCCGACCTGCGCGCCATGCTGGAGGCCCACCTCGCCGGGGACGTCCAGAAGGCCGCGGAGATCCACCAGAAGCTGCTGCCCGTCTACACGGGCATGTTCCGCACGCAGGGTGTGATGACCACCAAGGCCGCGCTGAACCTGCAGGGCCTGCCCGCCGGCCCGCTCCGGCTCCCGCTGATCGAACTGACCGACGAAGAGACGGCCCAGCTCAAGATCGATCTTGCTGCGGGCGGGGTACAGCTCTGACAACAGACTTCACAACTCAATAAGCACCACCGAACAAATACAAAGCAGACAACAGCAAGTGCACGAATGACATGCGCGCCACGTGCCTTCCGGGTACGTGGCGTGCGTGGTGAGGAGACACTTTTGAGCCATCCGCATCCGGAACTCGGTCCGCCGCCGAAGCTGCCCAAGGGCGGCCTCAGAGTCACCCCCCTGGGTGGCCTCGGTGAGATCGGCCGCAACATGACGGTCTTCGAGTACGACGGCCGCCTCCTGATCGTCGACTGCGGCGTCCTCTTCCCCGAAGAGGAGCAGCCGGGCATCGACCTGATCCTGCCGGACTTCTCGTCCATCCGGGACCGCCTCGACGACATCGAGGGCATCGTGCTCACGCACGGTCACGAGGACCACATCGGCGCCGTTCCGTACCTCCTGAGGGAGAAGCCGGACATCCCGCTGATCGGCTCCAAGCTGACCCTGGCCCTCATCGAGGCCAAGCTCCAGGAGCACCGCATCCGCCCCTACACCCTTGAGGTGAAGGAGGGCGAGCGCGAGAACCTCGGCCCCTTCGACTGCGAGTTCATCGCGGTCAACCACTCCATCCCGGACGCGCTGGCCGTCGCGATCCGCACCGGCGCCGGCCTGGTCGTCGCCACCGGCGACTTCAAGATGGACCAGCTCCCGCTGGACCGGCGCCTCACGGACCTGCACGCCTTCGCGCGTCTGAGCGAGGAGGGCATCGACCTCCTGCTGTCGGACTCGACGAACGCCGAGGTCCCGGGCTTCGTCCCGCCGGAGCGGGAGATCTCCACCGTCCTGCGGAACGTCTTCGCCAACGCCCACCACCGGATCATCGTGGCCAGCTTCGCCAGCCACGTGCACCGCATCCAGCAGATCCTCGACGCCGCCCACGAGTACGGCCGCCGGGTCGCCTTCGTCGGCCGCTCGATGGTCCGCAACATGGGCATCGCCCGCGACCTGGGCTACCTCCGCGTCCCGGCCGGTCTCGTCGTGGACGTCAAGACGCTCGACGACCTGCCGCCCCACGAGGTCGTCCTGGTCTGCACCGGCTCCCAGGGCGAGCCGATGGCGGCCCTGTCCCGCATGGCCAACCGCGACCACCAGATCCGGATCGTCCCCGGCGACACCGTGATCCTGGCGTCGTCCCTGATCCCGGGCAACGAGAACGCGGTCTACCGCGTGATCAACGGCCTGACCCGCTGGGGCGCCAACGTCGTGCACAAGGGCAACGCCAAGGTGCACGTCTCGGGCCACGCCTCGGCCGGCGAGCTGCTGTACTTCTACAACATCTGCAAGCCGCGGAACCTGATGCCGGTCCACGGCGAATGGCGCCACCTGCGCGCCAACGCCGAGCTCGGCGCCCTGACGGGCGTCCCCAAGGACCGGATCGTCATCGCCGAGGACGGCGTGGTCGTCGACCTGATCGACGGCAAGGCCCGGATCTCCGGCAAGGTGCAGGCCGGCTACGTGTACGTGGACGGCCTCTCGGTCGGCGACGTCACGGAGTCCTCGCTGAAGGACCGCCGGATCCTCGGCGACGAGGGCATCATCTCGGTCTACGTCGTGGTGGACAGCACCACCGGCAAGGTGGTCAGCGGCCCGAACATCCAGGCCCGCGGTTCCGGCATCGACGACGGGGCCTTCGGCTCGGTCATCGCCAAGATCGAGGAAGCCATCGCCCGCGCTGCGGCCGACGGCGTCGCCGAGCCGCACCAGATCCAGCAGCTCATCCGCCGCACGATGGGCAAGTGGGTGTCGGACAGCTACCGCCGTCGCCCGATGATCCTCCCGGTCGTCGTCGAGGTCTGATCCGGACCTCGCCGTAGCGCCGTCACCGGAGCGGGGCAACCGGATTTGCATCCGGGGGCCCCGCTCCAGTACGTTTGCGTCTCCACCCCGCAAGACACCCAGGCACACACGTGTGTCCGGGCCGAGTCGTGCGGGCGGGTGGGAATCAGACGCCGGGGAGACCTGATAAAGTCTGATCCGCCCGAAAGGGAAAGGCCCTCCAACGGCCACCGAATTCAAATCCAAGCAGACTGCGGCTTTCGAGAAGCAGGGCGCGGAAATGGTCTGGTAAGGTTGGAACCGCCGGAAAGGGAAACGCGAAAGCGAAAACCTGGAAAGCGGCCGAGGAAATCGGACACGAAAGAGTCTGATAGAGTCGGAAACGCAAGACAGCAGAACGAAAGCCCGGAG
>NZ_JOAK01000012.1 GCF_000720455.1 Streptomyces virginiae
AACCTCGACGAAAGCAGCACCGAACAGCTCCGCCAGGGACTCGTCCCACTCGTCCGGCACGACACCACGCACGTCGTACGCCTTGACGATGTTCGAAAGATCTGCGGCCACTGCGTGCCCTCCTGAGGTTCTGTGCGGTTCGGCAAAACCTACCCTGAACCTGCAGCTCCACCGCAGATGACCCGAGCGTCAGGAATCGGGCGATCTGAGGACGCGCAGGTGTCCCCGACGGGTCTCGCCGGTGGCCTGGCCGCCCTTGCCGGTCCCGCCGGGACCGGCCGCGCGGCCCGGCGGGCGCGCGGCTTCGCGGACGGCGTTGGCCAGGGCTTCGAGGTCGTCGCCGCTGGGGCGCGACGGACCGGACCCGTCGGACAGACGGACGACCTCCCAGCCCCGCGGGGCTGTCAGGCGCTCCGAGTGCTCGGCGCACAGGTCGTAGCAGTGGGGTTCGGCGTAGGTGGCGAGCGGGCCGAGAACTGCGGTCGAATCGGCGTAGACGTACGTCAGTGTCGCGACGGCAGGGCGGCCGCACGCGGTGCGCGAACAGCGACGTACAAGGCTCACGACGTTGGACGGTACCGCACTCTTGACCGGGCCGCGACGACTCCACCTCTGCTCCCTCCCCCGTGTCGTGCTCGGAGCTACCCTGCGGGGGTGACGGACACCCCTCTGCCCCCTTGCCCCGCCGAGCCCCCCGCGGGGAGTCCCGTCGAGCCCAGAACGCGTCGGCGGGACCGGCACGGGCGCGGGATGCGCGGTCCGCTGGCCCCGCCGCAGGTGCCGCTGGCGGCGAGCCGGGCGGAGCTGTTCGGGGATCTCGTACGGGACTCCGTCGAGCGGCTGGAGCGGCGCTGGCCGCAGCTGTCGGAGGTGGAGTTCCTGGTCGGTGACGTGCCGGGGCCACCGGGCGGTCCGGACGGCGGCTGGAACGACGAGGCGGTGCCGCTCGGCGCGGTGTCGGAGCCCCGGCAGGGGCGGCCGGCCCGGATCGTGGTCTTCCGGCGGCCGGTGGAGATCCGTACGAAGTCGCGCGACGAGAAGGCGATGCTGGTCCACGAGATCGTGGTGGAGCAGGTGGCGGAGCTGCTGGGGCTCACTCCGGAGACCGTGGACCCCCGCTACGGCCAGGACTGATCCGGCCGCGACGGGGGTCCGGCCCGTCACCTGGTCAGGACGGAGAGGTCCTGGGCGGCCTTGGGCACCGACACCGTGGAGTGGTCGTCCGAGAGGCCCTGGACGGTGAACATCGTGATGCCGTCGTTCGGGAGGGACAGGGTGCGGGCCGCGTGGACCGGGCCGCCCGAGAGCGTCTCGACGGTGAGGGCGTAGGAGCCCTTCCCGCCGGCGGGGGCCAGCGTCAGCGTCTGCGTGGTGCCCGCCTTGACCGTGACCTCCTGGGAGGCCGGCTCGCCGCCGCCGGTGCCAGGGGACGCCGTCACCTTGACCTTCGCCTCGGCGCTCGGAGCGGTCAGCGCCAGCAGGGTGGTGTTCTCCTCGGGCCGGTTGTCGGCGACGGTGGCCCGGGCGCCGACCGGCCGGGTGGCCGGGACGAATCCCAGTTCCTGCTTGGCCCCGCTGCCGCGGACGACGCGTACCGCCGCGACCAGCGGGGCGGCCTTCTTGGCGTCGGTGGGGGCCAGCACCAGCGAGCCGGGCTCGCCGCGGGTCAGGTCCTTGAGGTCCATCACCGCCGTCATCCCGGCCTTGACGTGCAGCTGCTCGCTGCCGGCCGGGCTGATGGAGCCGCCCGGTCCGGCCAGGCGCAGCTTCAGGTCCGCGTCCTCCTCGCCGGGTACGAAGGCGACCAGCCGTACGGAGGTCGCGTCCGCCGGGATGCCGGGCAGCACCAGTGAGCCGGTCGGGTCGGTGGACGCGGGCAGCCAGTCGGCGCCGACGTTCTCCTCGGCGACCTGTACGGAGGCGCCCACCCGGCCGGCGCGGGTCGTCACGTGGGCGGTGGCGTCGGCGAGCTGGGTGGCGGGGAGGAGGGAGGAGAGCAGGACGGTCTTGGTGGACTTGGCGTCGACGCGGATGTTCTCGCCGGTGCCCGCCTCGGGCTTGGCCATGCCGTCGGGGCCGAAGAGGGTGATGTCGACGATGGCGGCCGCGTCGTCGGGGTTGGTGAGGTGGAGGTAGTCCTCGCGGCCCTTGGCGGTGCTGACCCCGGGGAACCAGAAGTCGGTGCCGGGCGCGGTGCAGCCGACGCCGAGCACGCCCCGGGCCCGGCCGACCGAGACCTTGGTGGTGAGCTGCGCCGTCCAGCCGGGGGCGAGGACCCCGTCGGCGCTGCCGGTGAGGGCGGGGGCGTCGGCTCCGTTGGCGGTGGCGCCGACGGGCTTGCCGGGTTCCTTGGGCTCCAGGACGGGTTTGGCGTCCTTGGTCGCGCCGAGCAGCCGGGCCGAGCCCTTGCCCTCGCCGGCGGCGGCGCCGGGCGTGAAGGAGGTGTACGTGGTCTCCGCGATGTCCGAGGAGCTGGGCCCGGGGCACACCAGCAGGGACCGCTCCACCGGCATCCGGGCGGAGGCGGCGGCCTTGCCGTCGGACGCCCCGCCCGCGGGGGCGGGCGCGGTGAGGGCGGCGACGCCGGTGAGGGCGGCCAGCGCGGCGGTCACGGCCGCCAGCGTCAGGGGTGCGCGCTGCTTCACTGCTGGGGGCTCCCGTCAGGACGCGGGTCGTGCTGTGCGTGGACGTCGTGGGGTGGGTACGGCTCGTAGGGCTCGTACGGGTAGGGGTAGTGCTGCCCGTCCTGGTCGTGGACCGGCTGGTGCGGCTGCTGCGGGTACGGGGTCCCGTAGGCCGCGCCGCCCTGCTGCTGGTCGTACCCGGTGTACTGCTGCTCGTACGGGTACTGCTGCTCGGGCTGCTCGGGCTGCTGGGGCTCGTAGGCGTAGCCGCCCTGGTCGTCGTACGCCTGGTACGCGTAGGACTCCTCGCCGTACACCGGCTGCGCGGGGATCTGCGCGTACGGGTCGGCGGCGGCCGCGGTCTCCACGGGGCCGGGGGCGGCGTCCGCCTCGGCCTCGGCGCGCAGCCGGCGGGCGCGGCGGCCTTCGCCGGCTTCGCCCGGGCCGGGGCGGGAGGTGGGCGCGGCCTCCTCCTCGGGCAGGTCGTCGTCGAGCTGGGCGCGCCGGCCGGGCAGGGCCATGACCAGCAGGACGAGGGCGAGCAGGCCCTGGGTCCAGTTCCAGGCGGTGCGCAGCGGGGAGTCCTCGTGGACGAGGTCGAGGCGGCCTCCGCCGGCGGGGAGCTCGAAGCCCTGGGCCCAGCCGTCGAGGGTCTTGGCCTTGAGGGGCTTGCCGTCGAGGGTGGCCTGCCAGCCGCCGTCGGCCCGGTCGGCGATGCGCAGCACGCGGCCGGCCTCGCCGGCGGGGATCTTGCCGTGGGCCTCGACGGGGCCGGCGGCGACCGGGATGGGGGCCTCGCCCTGCTTGGCGGAGACGATGACGGCGCGCGGCAGCCAGGGCTCGACGCCCCAGAGGGCGGTGCCGTCCTGCTGGTGGCGTCGGCTCAGGCCCGGGGTGGCGTCGAGGACGCGGCGGATGTCCTCGGGGCCGCCGGGGCGGAACATCACGAAGCGGACGGCGTAGGCGCTGAGCTGGCTGGACTGGTCGGCGCCGGAGCCGGCGACGAGGTTGGAGACGACCTTGTCGAGGCGGGGGTCGTCGCCGGTCCGGGCGGTGATCTCGGCGTCGCCGAGGCGGCCGCCGGGGCCGCGGACGAGGCTGTAGGAGACGGTGGCGGGCCGGTTGAGGTCGAGGAGCAGGGTGCGGGTCTGGTTGTCGTCGCCGCCGGCGTCGGCGACGAAGGCCGGCACCTGTACGGGGTCGCGGCGCTGGAGCGGGCCGTCGGCGCCGGCGACCACCCAGGTGGCCGCGGCGATGAGCGGGCCCGCGGCGGCGGCGAGGGCGATGAGGGCGGCGAGCGGCTGGCGCCAGCCGAAGTTGCGGGCGGCGACCCGGTCCTTGGCGCCGTCCGCGCCGACCGTGGCGGCGGCGAGGAGGGCGATTCCGTAGACGAGGGTGGCGGGTCCGGCCCAGGCGGTCCGGTTGGTGAGGACGGCGAGGAGGAGGGCGGCCAGGGCGGTGGCCCAGGCGGTGCGGACGGCGAACTGCCGGTCGGCGCGGAGCAGGGCCGCCAGGGCGGCGAGGACGACGCCGGCGAGCAGCAGGCGGGCGCCGGTGCCGGGGCCGCCGGGGCTGAGGCCGAGGAGGTCCAGGGCGCCCGCGGAGCCGGCGCCGTAGGGCAGTCCGGCTTCCTGGAGGAGGCGGCCGGGGTGCGTGAGCAGGCCCAGCGACCAGGGGGCGAGGACGAGGAGGGGGACGGCGAGGGTGGCGAGCAGCCGCAGGCCGTACGTCTTCCACTGTGCGCGGCGCAGGACGAGCGCGGCGGTGCCGAGGAGGACGGCGAGCGGCCAGGCGACCGGGGTGAAGGCGGTGGCCAGGGTCAGCAGGAGCGTGTACGTCCACACCGCGCGCCAGCCGCCCCGCTGTTCGGGTGCGGCGTGCTCGCCGAGGCCGAAGGCGGCGATGGCGGAGCGGGCGATGAGGGGGAGCACGACGGCGAGGACGGCGGTGCCGAGGCGGCCGCCCGCGAGGGCGCCGGTGACGGCGGGGAGGAAGGCGTAGGCGGTGGCGGCCCAGGCGCGCAGCAGCCGGGATTCGACGAGCGGCCGGGAGGCGAAGTAGGCGGTGAGGCCGGCCAGCGGCACGGATCCGACGAGCAGGAGGGTCAGGGCGGCCTGGGTGGAGCCGAACAGCAGGGTGGAGAGGGCGCCGAGGGCGGCCAGGTAGGGCGGTGCGGAGGCGGTGGAGCCGGTGCCCACGGGGTGCCAGCCGTCGGTGTGGATGTTCCACAGGTCGAGGCCGCTGTCGGGGGCGGGCAGCAGGGCGCCGCCCATGAGGGAGCCGCCGCCGATCAGGGCGCGGCAGGCCGCGAGGGAGACCAGAAGGAGCAGTCCGAAGAGGAAGGGTGCGGGGTTGCGCGCGATCCGCTTGAGGCGTGCGAAGCGCTCGGTCTCCTGGTAGTCGCCGTCCTCGCCGGGTGCGCTCAGGATGCTGGCGCCGCCGTGGCGGCCGGCGGGGGCGGAGTCGGTGTGGCGGTCGCCGCCGAAGTACCCGGCGAGCTGTTCGGCGTTGGCCCGCAGGGAGGCTCCCGGCGGCGGGAAGAGCTGGCGCAGTTCGGAGGCGGGGACGGCCGGGCGGCTGCGGGCCTTGCGGGCGGCGAGCAGGCGGCCGGGGCGCAGCAGGGTGGCGAGGAGGCCGGTGATCTCGTCGACGGCCTGGCCGGGGGCCTTGCCGATCAGGTAGGCGAGGGTGCGCAGGACGGTGCCGAGGACGACGCGCAGCAGTACGTAGGGCAGGGCGCGGCCGGAGCTGTTGGCGAGGATCGTGTAGACGGCGCCGGCCTTGTCGACGCGGTGCGGGCCGGCGGTGGTGCGGCCGGCGCAGTCGACGGTCCGGCGTTCGCGGGCGGAGGCCTCGGCGTGGCGCATGACGGCGTCGGGGGCGACGAGGACGGTGTGGCCGGCGCTCTGGGCGCGCCAGCACAGGTCGACGTCGTCGCGCATGAGGGGCAGGCGCCGGTCGAAGCCGCCGAGGTCGTCGTAGACGTCGCGGCGTACGAGCATGCCGGCGGTGGAGACGGAGAGGACGGGGCGGACCTGGTCGTGCTGGCCCTGGTCCTGTTCGCGGCGGTCGAGGCCGGTCCAGCGGCGGCCGCTGCGGGCGATGGTGACGCCGGCTTCGAGGAGCTGCTTCTTGTCGTACCAGCCGCGGAGCTTGGGGCCGATGATCGCGGCGTCGGGGTTCTCGTCGGCGACGCGGAGCAGTTCGGTGAGGGCGTCGGGTTCGGGGGCGCTGTCGTCGTGCAGGAGCCAGAGCCACTGGACGGGTTCGCCGTGGGGGAGGTCGGGGAGGTCGTAGGCGTCGTCGCGCCACGTGCGGCTGACGGGGTCCCAGCCGCTGGGGCGCTTGAGGTACGGGAGGTCCTCGGGGCTCAGGGTGCCTGCGGTGCGCGCGGATTCGTCGACGGCGGTGCCGAATCCGGTGCGGCGGGCGAGGTGGAGGACGCGGTCGTCGCCGAGGGCTTCGGTGAGGAGCCGCGCGGACTCGTCGGCGCTGCCGGTGTCGGCGGCGACGTGGTTCTGCGCGGGGCGTTCCTGGCCGAGGAGGCCGGCGAGCGTCCGGGGCAGCCAGCGGGCGCCGTCGTGGGCGACGAGGACCGCGGTGACGACGTGCCGGGGGAACTGTGGTGTGTCGGGGGCCTGGTAGGAGGCCGTCGACTGGCTGTGCAGGGACATCGCGGTACGGGCCCTCCGGCCGGGGGTCCGGGGGTGGTGTGCCCTCGGAGGCTGCTGGACAGCGCCCCACCCTAACGGCTGCCAAAGCAGCGGTCCGCCTCCTGCGGGGAAGGTGCAGGAGGCGGACCGTGTGTGGTGCTCTTCGTTCGGCTGTGCGTCGTGCTCGACGTCTTGCTCGGATATTCGGATATGTCGTGCGGGGTGCCGCGGGTGCCGGGCCGTTGGCGCTCCGGCGGTGTCAGACGGCTGCCTTTTTCAGGCGCCGGCGCTCGCGCTCGGACAGGCCGCCCCAGATGCCGAATCGCTCGTCGTTGGCGAGGGCGTACTCAAGGCATTCGGAGCGGACCTCGCAGGCGAGGCAGACCTTCTTGGCCTCACGGGTGGAGCCGCCCTTCTCGGGAAAGAAGGATTCGGGGTCGGTCTGGGCGCACAGGGCGCGCTCCTGCCATCCGAGCTCCTCGTCCGCTTCCTCGACCAGCAGTTCCTGAAACAGCTCGGTCATGTGCGCCCCTCGCTCTGTTGGTGCGTCCCCGTGGTCACGTCGTCACTCATTGCTACGTAACGACACGAGTGAAATTACAAGTGCGTGGCTCCGGGGCAGTCAAGCCGAGATCTGCTATTGGGCCCCTTATTCACTCTGCGGAACCAAGCCTATGCAGAAAGTGTTCATATCGCCAAAAATCGTGACACATGCCATCGGCGTCCTCAGATGTCACCTTCACCCGTTATCCACGCGTCACCTCGGAGTGGGGTTGCGATCGGCCCCGAAGAGCGGCGCAGATCACATTCAGGTCACGATGGCGAGATCAGGTTTAGCCCCGGCGCAGCGCAATTGCCCCGCCCTGGACTGCACAAACCTTTCTCCGCTCACAGTAACCGGATGAGGTGAAACTTTTCCCCCAAACCGGACATTGGGTTGACAGCCGGACCCCAAACCCGGTCTCCTTGTTCGCATGTCAGCGCCCGCAGCCACCACCCGGACCCCCATTCGTGGGTTCCTGTGCGCTGCCCAGGTTCGCTGTTGCTGTTGCTGCTGTTGATGCCCGTGGAGCCTCGGCTCCCCAGAGCTCCGGCACTCCCCCACAGCGACCGCCAGCACGACTGACATCCGTCGAGGTACACCCCGATGAACAGCACCACCACCAGCGCCACCACCGCTCCCGCGACCGCCGTCACCGACGCGACCGCCACCACCGTCGCCACCGCCGCCACCGTCGAGAGCGACCTCCAGATCGCCGGCGACATCCTCGCCGTCCAGCACCTCCTCCAGCCCGCCCGCGAACATCCGGCCACCGTCGCCGAGTTCGTCGGCCTGGCCCGCTCCATCGCCGAGGACCGCGCCTCCTGGGAGCACCTCGTCCGGTACGACGCCACCACCCGCTGGTACCACCGGCTGCGCACCGGCCCCGGCTACGAGGTCTGGCTGCTCAGCTGGGTCCCCGGCCAGGGCAGCGGCCTGCACGACCACGGCGCCTCCTCCGGCGTCCTGACGGTCCTGGAGGGCGAGCTCACCGAGCACACCTCCCGCGGACGGCTCACCCACCGCGCCGGCGGCCAGCGCGTCTTCGCCCCCGGCTACGCACACGAGGTCGTCAACGACACCCTCGACGGCGCGGTCAGCCTGCACGTCTACTTCCCCGGGCTGACCGAGATGCCGATGCACAGCTGCTCCCCGGCCGAATCCGAGTCCGTCCCCGCCTGACGCCGCCTGACGCCGAGCGGCCTGACGGTCCCGCCCGCCGCCCGGCTGACAGACTGTCCGCATGCGCATTGTTGTTCTGGCCGGCGGTATAGGCGGCGCCCGGTTCCTGTCCGGACTCAAGTCGGCGGTGCCCGACGCGGACATCACGGTCATCGGCAACACCGGTGACGACATTCACCTCTTCGGGCTCAAGGTCTGCCCCGACCTGGACACGGTGATGTACACCCTCGGCGGTGGCATCAACGAGGACCAGGGCTGGGGCCGCGCCGACGAGTCCTTCACCGTCAAGGAGGAACTCGCCGCCTACGGGGTCGGACCCACGTGGTTCGGCCTCGGGGACCGCGACTTCGCCACCCACATCGTCCGCACGCAGATGCTCGGCGCCGGCTACCCGCTGAGCGCCGTCACCGAAGCCCTCTGCGACCGCTGGCAGCCCGGGGTGCGACTGCTGCCCATGTCCGACGACCGGGTCGAGACCCACGTCGCGATCACCGAGGCCGGTACCGGGGAGCGCCGGGTCGTGCACTTCCAGGAGTACTGGGTCCGGCTGCGCGCCTCGCTCGACGCCGAGGCCGTCGTACCCGTGGGGGCCGAGCAGGCCAAGCCCGCGCCCGGCGTGCTGGAGGCCATCGCCGCGGCCGACGTGATCGTCTTCCCGCCGTCCAACCCCGTGGTGTCGGTGGGCACCATCCTCGCCGTGCCCGGCATCCGGGAGGCCGTGGCCGCGGCCGACGCCCCCGTCGTGGGCCTGTCCCCCATCGTCGGCGGCGCGCCCGTGCGCGGGATGGCCGACAAGGTGCTCGCCGCCGTGGGCGTCGAGGCCACCGCCGCCGCGGTAGCCCTGCACTACGGGACCGAGCTGCTCGACGGCTGGCTGGTCGACACCGCCGACGCGGACGCGGTCGCCGAGGTGGAGGCCGCCGGGATCACCTGCCGCGCGGTGCCGCTGATGATGACCGACCTGGAGGCCACCGCCGAGATGGCCCGGGCCGCGCTGGAGCTGGCGGAGGCCTCTCGGTGACGGCGGCGCCCTCCTACGAGGTGCGGGCCGTCGAAGGGATACCGGAGGTCAGGCCGGGCGACGACCTGGCGAAGCTGATCACGACGGCCGCGCCCGACCTGCGCGACGGCGACGTCCTGCTCGTCACCTCGAAGATCGTCTCCAAGGCCGAGGGGCGGATCGTGCGCGCGGACTCGCGCGAGGCCGCCATCGACGCGGAGACCGTACGGGTCGTCGCGCGCCGGGGCGCGCTGCGGATCGTCGAGAACCGGCAGGGCCTGGTGATGGCCGCGGCCGGTGTGGACGCCTCCAACACCACCCCGGGCACGGTGCTGCTGCTGCCGCAGGACCCGGACGCCTCGGCCGCCGCGATCCGCGCCGGGGTGCGCGACGCGCTCTGCGTGGACGTGGGCGTGGTCGTGACGGACACCTTCGGGAGGCCGTGGCGCAACGGGCTGACCGACGTGGCCATCGGCTCGGCCGGGGTGCGGGTCCTGGACGACCTGCGCGGCGCCACCGACGCCCACGGCAATCCGCTGAGCGCGACGGTGGTGGCGACGGCGGACGAGCTCGCCGCCGCCGGCGACCTGGTCAAGGGCAAGGCGGCCGGGCTGCCGGTGGCCGTCGTGCGCGGACTGGCGCACGTGATGGGCGAGGGCGCCTCGGCCCGGGACCTGGTGCGCGCCCCGGCCGACGACATGTTCCGGCTGGGGACCTCGGAGGCGGTACGGGAAGCCGTGACGCAGCGCCGGACCGTACGGGCCTTCACGGCGGAGCCGGTGGACCCGGGCGCGGTGCGGCGGGCGGTGGCGGCGGCCGTGACGGCACCGGCACCGCACCACACGACGCCGTGGCGGTTCGTGCTGCTGGAGTCCGAGTCCTCGCGGGTCCGGCTGCTGGACGCGATGCGGGACGCGTGGATCGCCGACCTGCGCTCGGACGGCAAGTCCGAGGAGTCCATCGCGAAGCGGGTACGGCGCGGGGACGTGCTGCGGGCCGCCCCGTACCTGGTGGTGCCGTGTCTGGTGACGGACGGGGCACACCACTACGGGCACGCCCGGCGGGACGCCGCCGAGCGGGAGATGTTCGTGGTGGCGATGGGCGCGGGCGTGCAGAACCTGCTGGTCGCGCTGGCCGGTGAGCGGCTGGGGTCGGCGTGGGTGTCCTCGACGATGTTCTGCCGGGACGTGGTGCGGGAGGTGCTGGAGCTGCCCGCGGACTGGGACCCGATGGGGACCGTGGCGGTCGGCCACCCGGCGGCGGCGCCGCCGCAGCGGCCGGGGCGTGCGGCGGAGGACTTCGTCCGGGTGCGGTGACGCCCGCGGCGGGCCCGGCGGACCGGCGGGCCCCCGCCTGCCCTGCCGGGCGGGCCCGCTGCGGCCTGATCGGCGGGGCCACCCGCGGCCAACGCCCTGCGGACACGACCTAGAAGCGGCCGATGTCGCTGCGGTACATGCGGGGGCTGCGGCGGGGCGGGGTGCGGCCCGCCAGGAGGATGAGGCGGGCCGCGCGGTGGCGCTGGCCGGCGTACGGGGCGAGGAGCTCCAGCATGGCCGCGTCGTCGGCGTCGCGGTCGCCGGCGAGGGCGTAGCCGATGATGCCGGGCAGGTGCAGGTCGCCGGTGGTGACGGCGTCGGGGTGGCCGTTGCTGCGCTGGAGGGTCTCGGCGGAGGTCCACGGGCCGATGCCGGGGACGGCCTCCAGCCGTCGTGCGGCCTCGGGCAGGTCCATGGCCGCCGCCTCCTCCAGGCGGTTCGCGACGCGTACGGCCCGGACGATGGTGTCGGAGCGTTTGGCGTCGACCCCGGCCTTGTGCCAATCCCAGGACGGGATCAGCGCCCAGGTGCGGGGGTCGGGCATGACGTAGAGGTTCTGCCCGTGGGGGCCGGGGGCGGGCTCGCCGTACTGCCGTACGAGGCGGCGCCAGGCGCGGTAGGCCTCGTCGGCGGTGACCTTCTGCTCCAGGACCGTGGGGATCAGGGACTCCAGCACCAGGCCGGTGCGGGTCAGGCGCAGGCCCGGACGACTGCGGTGGCTGGCGTGCACGAGGCGGTGGCGGGGGACGAAGACCGCCGGGTCGTCGCCGGCGCCGAGCAGCGCGGGCAGTTGGTCGAGCAGCCATGCTGCGCCGGCGCCCCAGGCCTCGGCGTCGATCTCGGTGCCGGCCGGTCCGGTGCGGGAGACGCGCAGGGTGGCGGGCCCTTCGGGGGTCCGGGTGGCGCGCCAGACGGAGCCGTCGGGTGTGGTGCGGAAAGTGGGGTCGCCGGGGCCGCGGCGCAGCGGGCCGAGGGTGAGGCCGAGGTCGACGGGGCCGTCGGGGACCCAGCGGCGCTCCCCGGCCCCGCCGCCCGCACTGCTTGCGCGCCCCGGCGGCACGTCGGTGCGCCCGCCGCGCACGGCGGTCCGGTTGAGGGGGTCGAAGCGGCCGGCCATGTACCGAGCCTAAGCGCTCCGCGGTGCCGCCATAGGTGGCACCGGCCCGGCGGGCGCCGGCGGGAGGGACCCGGGCCCGCGGAACACCTGGCGGCGGTGCCGGAGCTGCGGCGCGGGCGCCGGCCGCCCGGCCCCGCCCGGCCCCGGCTCCCGGGGCGGGGACGGGTGGGCCGGGCGGGACCTGCGTGACCGGCGAGACACCCCCTACGGGCGGCCCTGGAGTTTGGCCGAGGAGGTGCGGGTCGTCGGGAGTTTGCCGTAGAGCTTCTTGCCGGGGCATTCCGTGGCGAAGCCGTCGCGGTGGCCCGAGATGACGTTCATCGAGACGTTCCGGCCCTTCGGGTAGCGGTTGCCGCCGCCCGACTTGAGGGTGGTCTTCGCGCGCGGGTCCCGGCCGAAGAGGCCGAGCTTCCAGGCGGTGAGGCGGGCGACCGCGTCGACGGCGGCGGCAGGCGGCGCGGAGGAGGTGAAGGTGCCGAGCACCGCCACGCCCATGCTGTCCGTGTTGAAGCCCATCGTGTGCGCGCCGAGGACCGGCTTGGCGACGCCGCCCGCGCGGCCCTCGTAGACCGTGCCGCACTTGTCGACGGCGAAGTTGTAGCCGAAGTCGCGCCAGCCGCTGCTGACCACGTGGTAGCGGTACAGGCTGCGCAGCACCGCCGGGGCGTCCTTGCAGGCGTAGTTGTTGCCGGAGGCGCTGTGGTGGACGAACGCCGCCTTCACGGTGTTCGTGTAGGCGAAGGCCTTCTCGCGCAGGGACTCGTCCGCGCCCCACCCCTTGCGGGTGACGATCCGCGGGCGCGGGCCGATGTACGGGGCGGCCGCCGCGGTCAGTTCGCCGTCGCTGGCGAAGACGGCGTCGGCGGTGGAGTCGGCCTTGTTCAGCTCGGTGATCTCGTTCGCGCCGAGCTGGGCGTGCGGCACGTTCGCCGCGGAGGCCTCGGCCATCTCCATCGTCAGGCCGGGCGCCACGATCTCGCCCTTGTCGTCGCCCGGGCCGCTGTTCTTGCCGTCCGTGGGCCCCGCGGGCGGCGCCGCGCCCGGGTCGACGAGTTCGATCCGCATGCCCGAGGGCAGCCGGGATCCCGCGCGGGTGGCCGGGGCGTCCGTTTCCGCCTGGACGCGGACCTCCACGCCGTCGGACTCGCCGACCCACAGCGGGGCGGTGGCGCCGCGGACCCGGCCGGAGCCGCGCTCCACCGCGTCGGGGTCGGCCGCGTGCTCGCTGTTGTGGACCTCGACGTCCTGCCAGTCGGACCAGGTCGCGGTCCGGGTGGAACGCGTACGGACCTGGACGCGGCCGTTGAGCTGGGTGGCGACGTCGTCCCAGACGACACCGACCAGCGAGAACGTCTTGACCTCACGGGCGGTCAGGCCCTGCGTCTCGGGACCGCGGGGCGAGGCGCTCATGCCGGGGACGCCGGGGCTGCGGTCCGCCGCGGGTCCCACGGGGGCGAGCGGCAGCGACTGGGTGGACCCGGCCGGGGTCACGGGGACGGTTTCGGCGAGTGCTGGAGTCGGGAGCGCGAGGGGCAGGGCCAGTGCGGCGGCCGTCGCGACGCCGATCGAGGAAGCAAGGAATCCACGCATGAAAAGGATGGTGAACACGCGCACCACGGGGCGCCATCCGAGATCTGATGCTCCGTCCGCTGCGCCGCCGATACCCCTCCCCCGTACGGAGGAGCCGCGGGCCCCCGTACGGGGGAGGGCCCCGCGTACGCTGTGCCGGGTGAACGCCATGACCCGCACCCCTGCCGACCTGCTGCGATCCGCGCTCGCCGCCGATCCGGGCCGTCCGCTCGTCACCTTCTACGACGACGCCACCGGCGAACGCGTCGAATTGTCCGTCGCGACCTTCGCCAATTGGGTGGCCAAGACCGCGAATCTGCTCCAGGGCGACCTGGGGGCCGAGCCCGGGGACCGGCTCGCTCTGCTGCTCCCCGCGCACTGGCAGAGCGCCGTGTGGCTGCTCGCCTGCGACTCGGTCGGGGTCGTGGCCTCGGTGGGCGGCGACCCGGGCGGCGCCGATCTCGTCGTCAGCGGCCCGGACACGCTGGAGCGGGCCCTGGAGTGCGGCGGCGAGCGGGTGGCGCTCGCCCTGCGGCCGCTGGGCGGGCGCTTCCCGCAGCCACCGGCCGGGTTCGCGGACTACGCGGTGGAGGTGCCGGGCCAGGGCGACCGCTTCGCCCCGTTCTCCCCGGTGGATCCCGCAGGTCCCGCGCTGATCGTCGGCGGCGAGGAGCTCTCCCACACGGCACTGGTCGACCGGGCCCGCGAGGACGCGGCGAAGCTCGGCCTGGGCGAGGGCTCGCGGGTACTGACCGGGCTGGGCTACGACACCTGGGAGGGACTGTCCGCCGGGCTGTACGCCGCGCTGGCGGCGGGGGCCTCGGTGGTGCTCTGCCGAAACCTGGACCGGCTGTCGCCCGAGGGGCTGGCCCAGCGGACCGAGAGCGAGCGCGTCACCCACACGGTCTGACTCCGGCGCGCGGCCCGTCACCCACACTGATCAATCTCGGGAACGGTCGATCTGTCACCCGGACGGCCCTAGACACGCCCCCGCCCCCGGGCTGCTCCGGCGCCCCGGGGGCAGGATCGGCAGTGGCCGTGCTCACCCGTACGGCTGCTCGCAGCGGCGAGGGGACGGACGCCAGTGACGGACAGCGCAGGCATACCGGGCGGCACCGACGCGGCCGGAGGCGAACGACGGCCTCCGCGGAACCGCAGGCGTCGGCTGCTGCGCTGGATCGGTCTCGGGCTGGCCCTGCTGGTGCTGGTGGGGACGGCCGCCGGCTGGTGGCTCTACAACAAGCTCGACGGGAACATCACCGAGGACACCTCGGCCGCGGCCGAGCTGGCGCGCTACGAGCGCGAACGCCCGGCGCACCTCGCCACGGGCGCCCAGAACATCCTGCTGATCGGCTCCGACTCCCGCTCGGGCAGGGGAAACGCCGGGTACGGGGAGGACAAGGGCACCCAGCGCTCGGACACCACGATCCTGCTGCACCTGCCCCAGGACCGCCGGAGCGCGACCGCGGTGTCGATACCCCGGGACCTCATGACGCAGATCCCCTCCTGCCTGCGGCCGGACGGGAGCCGCACCGGCGCCTCCTTCGCGCAGTTCAACTGGGCGTTCGAGTGGGGCGGGGCCGCCTGCACCATCCGGACCGTGGAGAAGCTCACGGGCATCCGGATCGACCACCACATGGTCATCGACTTCAGCGGGTTCAAGCGGATGGTCGATGCCGTCGGCGGGGTGGAGGTGTGCCTCGCCAAGCCGATCGACGACGTGCAGGCCAAGCTGCGGCTGCCCGCCGGTCTGCAGACCCTCCGGGGCGAGCAGGCGCTCGGGTTCGTCCGCGCCCGGCACAGCCTGGGCAACGGCAGTGACACCGAACGGATGGGCCGCCAGCAGCAGTTCCTCGGCTCGCTCGTCAAGAAGGTGCAGAGCAACGGCGTTCTGCTGAACCCGACGCGGCTGTACCCGCTGCTGGACGCCGCGACGTCCTCGCTGACCACCGACCCCGGACTGGCCTCGCTGCGCAACATGTACGAACTCGTGCGGGGCGTACGGGACATACCGACCGATCGCGTCACGTTCCTGACCGTTCCGCGCCGACCCTACGCCCCCAACCCCAACCGGGACGAGCTGGTGGAACCGGACGCCACACGGCTGTTCCGGCAGCTGCGGGAGGACGAGCCGGTGACGGTGACCCCGCCGGAGCCGTCGGCTTCGAGCGCCGCCCGGACCCCCGCCCCGACCGCCACTGACGCGGTTCCGGAAGGGAATTCGACCGGCGAGGCAACCACGACGCCCTCCGCACCCATCCCTACCTTCACAGGAACGACCGCAGGGAACGCAGAGTGCCGGTAAAGCAATCCCAAAAGCCGGTGACCGAACCGAGTGGGATGGGCGGTTCACCCCGTTATAAGGGGAGTGGAATTTGTCACCACCATGGTTTGCGGCCGAACAGGACGGATAAGGTGAGCGATCCGGTGCCCGGCCGGACCGGAGACCGGGTACCAGCAGCCGGATCGTTGACCGTGCGCCTTGGGGAGGCGCGTCGCGAGGCACCCGACGGAGGATTCGAGCAACCGTGGATGCGCAAAGCCGTGGGCGGGCGGACGAGATCGACCCCGCAGACCAGTGGGTGCTCAATCCCCGCACCGGCCACTACGAGCTGCAATTGAACGACTCCGCAGCGCGAGAGCGGCCCAAGGTGGGCGCGCCCCGCAGATCCTCGTCGGCACCCTCCGCCCCCACCGCACCCTCCCCCGGCGTGCCGGGGCCGCGCCGCGGCGACGCCCCGCCCGGGGGCCGCAGGGGCGGCCGCTCGCGCAAGGGCGGCGGCGGCAGCGGTGGCGGACGCCGCAAGAAGGCCCTGCTGATCACCAGTGGGACGCTGGCGTTCCTGCTGGTCGGCGGCGCCACGGCGGCGTACCTCTACTACGACCACCTGAACGGCAACCTCAGCGTCACCGACATCGCGGGCGCCGGCACCGGCGGCTTCAAGAAGGACCAGGCCATCAACATCCTGGTCATCGGCACCGACAAGCGCAGCGGTGCGGGCAACGAGGGCTACGGCGACAAGGACAGCGTCGGCCACGCCGACACCACGATCCTGTTCCACATCGCCAAGGACCGCTCCAACGCCACCGCGCTGTCCATCCCCCGCGACCTGATCACGAACATCCCGGACTGCCCGACGAAGCAGCCCGACGGCACCACCAAGGCGATCCGCGGCACGAAGGGCGTGCGCTTCAACAACAGCCTGGGCCAGGAGGGCCGTGACGCGGGCTGCACGATGCGCACGGTCAAGGAGCTCACCGGCATAGAGGTCGACAACTTCATGATGGTCGACTTCAACGCTGTGAAGACCCTGAGCACGGCGGTGGGCGGCGTGCCCGTGTGCCTGGAGAAGGCCGTCGACGACGAGGACTCCAAGCTCAAGCTCTCCCAGGGCGAGCACCGGCTGGAGGGCGAGCAGGCGCTGGCCTTCGTACGGACCCGGCACGCCTTCGGCAACGAGAGCGACCTGGACCGGATCAAGACCCAGCAGCAGTTCCTCGGGTCGATGATGCGCGAGATGAAGTCCAAGGAGACGCTGACCAGCCCGAAGAAGTTCTTCTCGCTGGCGGAGGCGGCCACCAAGTCGCTGACCGTCGACCAGGGTCTGGGGTCCATCGACAAACTCACCGACCTCGCGGGCGAGTTGAAGGACATCGACCTCAAGAACATCACCTTCACCACCATGCCGGTGCTCGACAACCCCGCCGAGCCGGCGAACCGCAAGGCGACCGTCATCGTCAACCAGGGCCTCGCCGACCCGCTGTTGCAGATGATCCGGGGGGACGTCTCGCTCACGGAGGTCGAGAAGAAGGAGCAGGCGGCGAAGGAGGCGGCCGACGCGGACGCGAAGGCCAAGCAGGACGCGCTGCTCCAGGGCAACCGGGCGCCCGCCGGGGACGTACGGGTGAGCGTCTACAACGGCGGCGGACCCTCGGGCTCCGCCTCCACCACGCTGAAGTGGCTGCAGGACACCAAGGGGATGTCCAAGACCAGCAACCAGGGCAACGCCCCGGCGAAGGTCGGCGCCACCCAGCTGGAGTACGCGCCCAACCAGGCCGACCAGGCCCGGGCGCTCGCGGACGCCATGGGGCTGCCCGCCACCGCGCTGAAGATGGGGACGACGGACGCGGCGGCGAAGACCCCGATGAAGCTGACGCTGGGTCCGGACTTCCAGAAGCCCGGCACCCCGCTGGCGCCGCCGGTTCCGCAGGAGCTGCCCAAGGACGTCCAGCAGGCGCAGGCCGACAAGGCGATCTGCGCCAAGTAGCGGGACGTTGCCGGTCGGACCGGCGCAATGTCGACCAAGAAGGACCTTGAGGGGGATACGCGTGAGGCACAGCGACGTGCGGGAGGAGGGGGCGAGCGCCCAGGCCGACGGGGACATACCCGGCGACGGGGCGAGCGCTCCCGGCACGGTGCCCCCACAGAGGGGCGGCTCCAGGTCGGCCCGCCGGGGCGGCGCCCGTCCCACCAGGCCGCGCCGCCGGCGCGTGCTGCGCTGGGTCTCCTCCGTGCTGTCCCTGCTCATACTCGGGACCGCGGCGGCCGGCTACCTCTACTACCGGCACCTCAACGGCAGCATCCAGACGGACGCGCTGAACCTCGGTGAGAACAAGCTGGGCGGTTCCAAGCCCAACGCCTTCGGGCAGACCCCGCTGAACATCCTGCTCATCGGCTCCGACGCGCGCAACGACGCGGAGAACCAGGCCCTCGGCGGGGCCACGGAGACCTTCGACGGGCCGCCGCTCGCGGACGTCCAGATGCTGCTGCACCTGTCCGCGGACCGCAGCAACATGTCCGTGATCTCGATGCCGCGCGACACGATGCTGATGATGCCCAAGTGCACCGAGCCGGGCGGCAAGGTGCACCCCGCCAGCAAGGGGCTCGTCCAGACGAACGAGTCGATCCAGCGCGGCGGGCCGGGCTGCACCGTCGCCGCGTGGAGCGAGCTGACGAAGATCCCCATCGATCACTTCATGATGATCGACTTCAAGGGCGTGGTCCGGATGGCGGACGCCATCGGCGGCGTCCCGGTCTGCGTCGAGCAGAACGTGCACTCCCGCACGCGGGACGGCAAGGGCTCCGGCCTGAAGCTGCCGAAGGGCACCAGCGTCATCCAGGGCGAAACCGCCCTGCAGTGGCTGCGCACCCGCTACGGCTTCGAGGACGGCACCGACATCGGCCGCACCCACGCCCAGCACCAGTACATGAACTCGATGGCCCGCGAGTTCCGCAAGAACGCCAAGCTCAGCAACCCGGTCAAGCTCAACAGCCTGGCCCAGGCGGCGATCGAGGCCATGGTCGTGGACACCGGCCTGAACAAGATCGACAAGCTGTTCGACCTCAGCATGGAGCTCAAGAAGGTCCCGCCGGGCCGCATCACCATGACCACCATGCCGTGGGTCTACAGCACCAAGCCCGGCCTGGACGGGCGGGTCGAGCCCAAGGCGGGCGAAGCCGAGGACCTGTTCCGGATGGTCCGCGAGGACATCGCGCTCGACGGCCAGGGCTCGGGCTCCCCGGCCGCCTCCGCGTCCCCGGCCACCCCGTCCGCGCCCGCCCAGCAGCCGAGCCCCGCCGCCACCGCGGCGGCCACGGCCGCACCGCCCGCGAAGATCGCGGTCACCGTCCGCAATTCGACCGGCGGCAAGGACGGCACCGAGGCCAAGGTCAAGGGCCGGGCGAGCGAGGTCGCGGCCCTGCTCACCGGCAAGGGCTTCACTAAGGTCGTCGCCGACACCCAGACGGGTGCGGAGGACACCTCGGTGATCCGCTACGCCACCGACGCCCAGGCGGCCGACGCGGCCGCCGTGGCCACCGCCCTCGGCCTGCCCGCCGCCTCCGTGCAGAAGTCCGACCAGGTCGCCGGCATCGTCGTGTTCGTCGGCAAGGACTGGCGGTCCGGCGGCAGCCCGGCCGCGCCGGCGCCCGCCCCGACCAAGGCGCCGGACTCCGCGCACGCGCTCAACGGCGACAACGACCAGGCCTGCATGCCGATCCAGCCCGGCTTCACCTGGTAGCGCGCACACGAGAGGGGCCCGGCGCGGGAACTGCGGTCGTACGCAGTTCCCGCGCCGGGCCCCTTCGTACGTCTCAGGCCTGCGGGACGCCGGGCAGCACGGCCGGGCGGCGGCTCGCGATGAGCTTGTTCGCCAGGGCGCGCGGGCTGGTCAGGAAGCCGAAGCCCCAGGACAGGTGCATGGTCGCCAGGGCCAGGGGGATCTGCGCCCGGGCCTTCGGCGGCAGCCCCTTGCCGGCCGGGACGGAGCCCACGGCGATCGCCGCGAGGTAGCCGGCCGGGACTGCGAAGCCGAGCGGGCTGACGGTCACGCCCACGACCACGCCCGCGGCGATCGCGCAGACGAGGGTCGGCGGGGCCAGGTAGCGCATGTTGATGGAGCCCGAGTGGTAGCGGGCCACCACGTGCCGCCACCGGCCGTAGTCCTTGTACTGCTTGGCCAGGGCCTTGACGGAGCGTCGCGGGCGGTACTGGACCTTCAGCTCGGGCGAGAACCAGATCAGCCCGCCGGCTTCGCGGATGCGGAAGTTCAGCTCCCAGTCCTGGGCGCGGATGAACTCCTCGTTGTAGCCGCCCTGCTGTTCCAGCGCCTCACGGCGGAAGACGCCGAGGTAGACGGTCTCGGCCGGGCCGGCCTGGCCTCCGGTGTGGAAGGGGGCGTTGCCGACGCCGATCTTCGAGGTCATCGCGGCGGCGACGGCCTCCTCCCAGGCGTTCTGGCCTTCGGCGTGCATGATCCCGCCGACGTTCTGCGCACCGGTCTCCTCCAGGAGGCGGACGGCGGTGGCGATGTAGTTCGGGGAGAGCATGCCGTGGCCGTCGACGCGTACCACGATCGGGTGACGCGAGGCCTTGATGGCGGCGTTGAGCGCCGCCGGGGTCCGGCCGGTGGGATTCGGGACGGTGTGGACTCGGGGATCCTCGGCGACGAGTTCGGCGGCGATCTCGTCGGTGCGGTCCGTGGACGGCCCGAGTGCGATCACCACCTCCATCTCGCCCGCATACTCCTGTTCCAGGATGTGGCGGACGGACTCACGGAGGTAGTGCTCCTCATTGAGCACCGGCATGATCACCGAGACTGCGGGCTGCTGGGCGGGCATGTGGTCCTTCAAGGTCGGGTATCGGTGTCACGTTACCGCGTACGGGGGAACCGGGTGCGCGCCGAGTGATCGGTAAGGACAGCTGCTGATCGTATGGGCCTACTGTTCTGTCGAATCAGCGGGCTGAGTGCACAAGACCCGGCCCGGCAGTGACCGGTATCCCTGCTGCCCCGCGGAGGTGTCCGCCGTGCCCCAGCCGCACCGACCCACCCGTCCCGCCCGGCCGCCCGAGCCGCCGCGCGCACGGCGCGGCGGCGGTGGCGGGCGGGCCCGGCGCCGGGAGGGCCGGCCCCGGTGGGGGGTGCGGCTGGCTGCCGGGCTGTCGGTGGCGGTGCTGGGCTCCGGAGCCGTCGGGCACGCCGTGATGACCGGTCTGGACACCGGGATCGAGCGGGTGGACCCGTTCAAGGACATGAAGAACCGCCCGCAGGCCGGACACGGCATCAACTTCCTGCTGGTGGGCACCGACGGCCGGGACAAGATCAGCCCCGAGGAGAAGCGCGAGTACCGCCTGGGCGGGGCGCCGTGCCACTGCACGGACACGATCATGCTGGTGCACCTGTCGGCGGACAAGGAGCGGGCGAGCGTCGTCAGCCTGCCCCGCGACAGCTACGCCGAGGTGCCCGCGCACCGCGACCAGGTCACCGGCAAGGCGCACAAGGCTCACCCGGTTCGGCTGAACGCGGCGTACGCGGAGGGCGGTCCCAACCTCACCGTGCGGACGGTCGAGAACATGACCCGCGTGAAGATCGACCACTACCTGGAGGTCGACTTCACCAGCTTCATGAAGACGGTCGACGCGATGGGCGGGGTGGAGATCTGCACCGCCAAGACCATGCGCGACCCCAACACCGGCCTCGACCTGCTGCCCGGCACCCACCGGCTGACCGGCGGCCAGGCCCTGCAGTACGTACGCTCGCGCCACGTCGACGGCGCCTCCGACCTCGGCCGGATGCAGCGCCAGCAGCGGTTCATCGCCGCCCTCATCAAGCAGGCGACCGGCGGCGGGGTGCTGCTGAACCCCGTCAAGTTCAAGGAACTCAGTTCCACCCTGCTGGGGTCGGTGCGCGCCGACAAGGGCTTCGGCTCGGAGCAGATGCTGGCGCTCGGGCAGGCGATGCGGGACTTCACCCCCTCCTCCTCCGAGTTCGCCTCGGTGCCCATCGGCAGCCCCTCCTTCCAGGTGAAGGGCATCGGCTCCACCGTGAAATGGGACGAGCCGAAGGCGGCCAAGCTCTTCGAGGCACTGCGCGAGGACCGGCCGCTGGCCCCGGCCCGGCCCGGGAAGGCCGCCGCCGGCCGGCCCGCGGCGGTGCCGGTGGACGTGCCGCCGCCGCAGGTCCGGGTCCAGGTGGAGAACGGGACGCGGATCGACGGGCTGGGCGGGCGCGTCGACAGCGCACTGCGCGCCACCGGCTTCGACACCACGGGGACACCGGGCAACGGCGCCGGCCGCGACGTCAAGCGCACGGTGATCACGTACGACCCCCGCTGGGACCGCTCGGCGCGGTCGGTGGCGACCGCGCTGCCCGGCAGTGAGCTGCGGGCGGTCGCGGGGCAGGGCCGGACGGTCACGGTGATCGCCGGCGCCGACTACCGCAAGGTGGTGCCGGTCCGCGCGGAGGACCCGTACCAGGGTGCCTTCGGGGTGGTCAGCGGCGACCAGGTGGTCTGCGGCAACTGAGCGCCCGTACGGGCTCTTGGGCCGTGCGGGCTGCCCCGCGCGGGCCGTCTCAGTCGTCGAAGCCCTGGGCGGCGCGCTCCTCGCGCAGGGCCATGATGGCCTGGCGGCGGGCGAGCCGGTGGGTGCGGCGGATCTGGGCCTCCTGGTAGCGCCGCTCGTCCTGCTCCGTCTCGGGGAGCACGGGCGGGACCTGTCGGGGCTTGCCGTCGGCGTCCACGGCCGCGAAGACGAGGTAGGCGCTGCCGACCTGGGTGGCGGGGGTGGACTCGTTCCACCGCTCGGCGAGGACGCGCACGCCGATCTCCATGGAGGAGCGGCCGGTCCAGTTGCACTGGGCCTTCACGTGGACGAGGTCGCCCACGCGCACGGGTGCGAGGAAGGCCATCTCGTCCATGGAGGCGGTGACCGCCGGACCGCCGGAGTGACGGCCCGCCACGGCGCCCGCGGCGTCGTCGACCAGCTTCATGATGACGCCACCGTGCACCGTGCCCAGGAGGTTGGTGTCGTTGGCGGTCATGATGTGGCTGAGGGTCGTCCGGGAGGCGGCGGTCGGCTTCCCGGGCAGCTCGCCCGGTATCTGTGTCATACGGACACCTTAGGCGGTGTCCTGCGGGTCAGGGCCGGGCCCGGCCCTGACCCGCAGGACACCCCCTCTATGGGTCGTGGAGGCATCAGCTCTGCAACAGCACAGGTACGGAACCTCCCCCGGGCTGTCGGAGGCGCCGCTCCGGCATGCATCCTTGGGCGCATGAATGACTGGCCAGAAGGTCGTGACGACGCCTACGGACGCGGCAGCGCGCGTCCGCAGCCCGAAGGTGTGCAGCGGATGCGGCACATCCAGCGGCAGCCCCAGCAGCCGCCGCGGCCCCCGCAGCCCGGGCAGCCGCCGCGGCCGCAGCGCCCGGCGGGACCCGTGCCCACGCCCGGCGTCCCCCCGCAGCAGGCGGGCGGCCACGACACGTACGGCGGTTACGACAGCGGCTACAACACCGGCCAGGTGTACGGCTCGCCCGCCGGCGGCGCCCCGGGCCGGCCGGGAGGTCCCGGCGGGCCGTCGGGCCCCGACGGGCCGGGCCGGGCGCCCGGCCCGGCCCCGGACTGGCGCAAGCGCATCAAGGTCGGCTCGATCGTGCTGGTCTCCGCGCTGCTCGTGACGTCCGTCTCCACCTACTTCTGGGCCGACTCCAAGGTGCGCCGCGAGGTGGACCTCTCCAAGGTCATCGAACGGCCGAAGGAGGGCGACTGCACGACGTACCTGATCGTGGGCTCGGACAGCCGTGAGGGCATGTCCGACGAGGAGAAGAAGAAGCTCCACACGGGCTCGGCCGAGGGCAAGCGGACCGACTCGATGATGATCCTGGCGAAGTGCTCCAGCGGGAACACCATGATCTCGCTGCCGCGCGACTCGGACGTGGAGATCCCCTCCTTCGTCGGCTCCCAGTCCGGCAAGAAGTTCACCGGCACGGGGCGGCGGGTCAAGCTCAACGCGGCGTACGCGGAGGACGGCCCCGAGCTGCTGGTGCGCACGGTCGAGCACAACACGGGCCTGCGCATCGACCACTACGCGGAGATCGGCTTCGCCGGCTTCGCGAACATCGTGGACGCGCTGGGCGGTGTGGAGCTCGACATCGAGGAGGGCTTCAAGGACGAGAAGTCGGGCGCCGACTTCAAGGCGGGCAAGCAGACGCTGAACGGCGAGCAGTCGCTGGCCTTCGTACGGACCCGCTACGCCTTCGCCGAGTCGGACCTCCAGCGGACGAAGAACCAGCAGAAGTTCCTGTCGGCGCTGGCCAACCAGGCGGCGACCCCGTCGACGATCCTCAACCCGTTCGCGCTCTACCCGATGCTGGGCGCGGGCCTGGACACCCTGATCGTGGACAAGGACATGGGCCTGTACGACATGGGCCAGATGTTCTTCGCGATGAAGGGCGTCAACGGAGGTGACGGCGTGTCGATGAACATGCCGATCTCCGGGCAGCGCGGCGGCAACCTCGTCTGGGACAAGGCGAAGGTGCAGCAGCTGGTGAAGCAGATCCAGAACGACGAGAAGGTCACCGTCCGCGGGAACTGACGTGGGGCCGGGGCCTTGCGGGCCCCGGCCGTACGCGCTCCCCGGAGCGGGATCAGGCGTCCGGGGAGAAGCGGATGGCGGCGGCGGGCAGTTCCGCCTCGCACCACACCCGGGCGCCGGCCCGCAGTTCGTTGTCGGCGCCCACGACGGCGCCGTCGCCGACGACGGTGCCGTCCAGCACGGTCCGCGCGCCCACGGCGGCGCGGGCGCCGATGAGGCTCGCGTTGACCTGGGCGTCGGGGCCGATGACGGCGCCGTCGAGCACGATGGAGCCCTGGACGACCGCTCCGGCCTCGACGCGTGCGCCGGCGCCCACGACGGTGCCGCCCGACAGCTTGGCCCCGGCCGCCACCTCGGCGCCGGGCAGGACCAGGGACTCGCCCCGGCGGCCGGGTACGGCCGGGGAGGGGACGACCCCGCGGACGAGGTCGGCGGAGGCCTGGATGATGGATTCGGGCTTGCCGAGGTCCATCCAGTAGGTGTTCTCGGTGACTCCGTGGAGCTTGGCCCCGGAGGCGAGCAGGCCCGGGAAGGTCTCGCGCTCGACGGAGACGGGGCGGCCGGCCGGGATGGAGTCGATGACGCTGCGGCGGAAGACGTAGCAGCCGGCGTTGATCTGGTCGGTGATGATCTCTTCGGGCGTCTGCGGCTTCTCGGTGAAGGCGAGCACCCGCCCGTCGGGGTCGGTGGGGACGAGGCCGAAGGCGCGCGGGTCCTCGACCCGCACCAGGTGCAGGGAGACGTCGGCGTCGGCCGCCCGGTGGGCCTCGACGAGGCCGGCGATGTCCAGGCCGGTGAGGATGTCGCCGTTGAAGACGAGGACGGAGGAGTCGGGGCCGCCGGTCAGGCGCTGCCCGGCGTTGCGGATGGCTCCGCCCGTGCCGAGGGGCTCGTCCTCGACCACGTATTCGAGGCTGAGGCCGAAGTCGGAACCGTCACCGAAGTAGGGCTCGAAGACCTCGGCGAGGTAGCAGGTCGCCATGACGATGTGCGTGACACCGGCGGCGGCGGCCCTGGCTATCTGGTGGGCGAGGAACGGGACGCCCGCCGTGGGGACCATGGGCTTGGGCGTGTTCACCGTCACGGGACGCAGCCGCGTCCCCTGTCCGCCGACCAGCAGGATCGCTTCCGTCATTGCGTTCTCCCCAACCGATTACGGCGTACGAAGGTCCAAATTTAGCCCATCCGGGGGCGCCCCAAGGCCGATGCCGGATGTGTCGACCGGCGCGCGCACCGTACGGGCGCGGCGGTCGGTATGTCATGAAATGACCGGGTGTTCGCGCCGTCAGGAGGCGAACGGATCGGTGTGGCCGGGGAGTTGCTGCCCGGGCCGCAGGAAGCCCGGCCGGCCCGAACCGTCCCGTACCGGTACGAACCCGGCGGCGGTGAGCCGGCCGGTGATCTGCTGTCGGCGGATCTCGCCCAGCTTGTACGCGCCGGTCAGGAACGCCGCGAGCACACCGCCGCCGACGAGCGCGACGAGCGGTTTCCCGGAGACGAGCAGGACGAGGGCCAGGACCGCGCACATGCCGTAGCCGAGCACCTTGCGGGGCGTGTCCGCGGCGTGGGAGGACAGGACGTCGAACATGATCCGGTCCTTGGTCCGGGCGACCGCGTCCCCCGCCTCGGGCAGGGGCCGCAACGTCCCCTTCCGCATCCCGGGAACGGCGCCGCCGTTTCCGGCCGCGGGGTACGCGGCGACGGTGGCCGCCTCGCGGGTCCGGGCCCGGGGGCTCGGGTCGCGGTACATCCGGGCCAGGACGAGCGTCTTCTTGTGCCCGGTCCGGATCGACTGCCCGTACTCGAAGCCGTAGTGCTCGGCCACGTGGACCAGGGCGGCCATGCGTCCCACGGCGGAGCCGGGGCCGATCTCGACGACGTCCTGACGGGCGATCTGCCGGAGCAGTCCCGATATCTCGCGTTCCACGGACACTTTCCCCGCCCCGCCCCCAAGCACCGGGCACCGGGCACCGGGGCCAGGCGCCGACCACTGATCGGCGCACAGCCTAGTGGTACCCGGACGACCCCCGGCCACGGCCGGAGGTCGTCCTGGTGCGCGGGTCGCCCCCTCGCGGCTACGGCAGGTTGCGGGCCATGACGATCCGCTGGACCTGGTTCGTGCCCTCGTAGATCTGGGTGATCTTGGCGTCGCGCATCATGCGCTCCACCGGGTAGTCACGGGTGTAGCCGTAGCCGCCGAGGAGCTGGACGGCGTCCGTGGTGACCTCCATGGCCACGTCGGAGGCGAAGCACTTGGCCGCGGCGCCGAAGAAGGTCAGGTCGCTGTCGACGCGCTCGGACTTGGCGGCGGCCGAGTAGGTCAGCTGGCGGGCGGCTTCGATCTTCATGGCCATGTCCGCGAGCATGAACTGCACGCCCTGGAAGTCGCCGATCGGCTTGCCGAACTGCTTGCGCTCCTGGACGTAGCCCTTGGCGTAGTCCAGGGCGCCCTGCGCGATGCCGAGCGCCTGGGCGGCGATCGTGATGCGGGTGTGGTCGAGGGTCTTCATCGCGGTGGCGAAGCCGGTGCCCTCGGCGCCGATCATGCGGTCGGCCGGGATCCGGACGTTGTCGAGGTAGACCTCGCGCGTCGGGGAGCCCTTGATGCCGAGCTTCTTCTCCGGGGCGCCGAAGGACACGCCCTCGTCGCTCTTCTCCACGACGAAGGCGCTGATGCCCTTGGAGCGCTTCTCCGGGGCGGTGACGGCCATGACCGTGTAGTACTCGGAGACGCCCGCGTTGGTGATCCAGCGCTTGACGCCGTTGAGCACCCAGAAGTCCCCGTCGCGCACGGCGCGGGTCTTCATGCCGGCGGCGTCGGAGCCCGCGTCCGGCTCGGAGAGCGCGTAGGAGAACATCGCGTCGCCCTTGGCGAGCGGGCCGAGGTACTTGGCCTTGAGCTCCTCGGAGCCGGAGAGGATCACCGGGAGGGAGCCGAGCTTGTTCACGGCCGGGATCAGGGAGGAGGAGGCGCAGACGCGGGCCACTTCCTCGATCACGATCACGGTGGCCAGGGCGTCCGCGCCCGCGCCGCCGTAGGTCTCGGGCACGTGGACGGCGTGCAGGTCGTTGGCGACCAGCGCGTCGAGGGCCTCCTGCGGGAAGCGGGACTCCTCGTCGACGGCGGCTGCGAACGGCAGGATCTTCGCCTCGGCGAGCGAGCGGACCGACTCGCGGAGCATGTCGTGCTCCTCGGCCGGGCGGTACAGGTCGAAGTCGGCAGAACCCGCCAAGATCTCTCACTCCCCAGGGTGACACGCGATACGTGATGCTAACTACCGTTAAGTAACCCAAGCTTAGTGTCCCGGTCACGGATGGCGATATGGACGAGCCACGTGAGCTGCATGACAGAGACGGTGCTGCAGGGGCGCTCCTGGAGACCGTCCCCGCCGGTGGGCCCGACTATGCTCAGTGGCCGCAAACGGCCCCGCACCTCTGGAGCACCCATGGCCCCCCTCAGGATCACTGTGATCGGAACCGGCTACCTCGGCGCGACCCACGCCGCGGCGATGGCCGAGCTGGGCTTCGAGGTGCTCGGTCTGGACGTGGTGCCGGAGAAGATCGAGATGCTGGCCGCGGGCCGGGTGCCGATGTACGAGCCCGGGCTGGAGGAACTGCTGGCCAAGCACGTGGCCGGGCTGCCGGGCTCGACCGGGCGGCTGCGGTTCACGACCTCCTACGAGGAGGTCGGCGCCTTCGGCGACGTCCACTTCGTCTGCGTGAACACCCCGCAGAAGCACGGCGAGTACGCGTGCGACATGTCCTACGTCGACGCCGCGATGTCCTCGCTGGCCCCGCACCTGACGCGGCCGGTGCTGGTCGTCGGCAAGTCCACGGTGCCGGTGGGCTCGGCGCAGCGGCTGGCGGAGAAGCTGGCGGAGCTGGCCCCGGCGGGCGGGGACGTGGAGCTGGCCTGGAACCCGGAGTTCCTGCGGGAGGGCTTCGCGGTGCAGGACACCCTGCACCCCGACCGGATCGTGATCGGCGTCCAGGGCGAGCGCGGCGAGAAGCTGCTGCGCGAGGTGTACGAGACCCCCATGTCCGAGGGGTCCCCGCTGGTCGTCACGGACTTCCCGACCTCCGAGCTGGTCAAGACCGCCGCCAACTCCTTCCTCGCCACCAAGATCTCCTTCATCAACGCGATGGCGGAGGTGTGCGAGGCCGCCGGCGGCGACGTGGTCAAGCTGGCTGAGGCCATCGGCTACGACGAGCGGATCGGCGCGAAGTTCCTGCGGGCCGGGATCGGCTTCGGCGGCGGCTGCCTGCCGAAGGACATCCGGGCCTTCATGGCGCGCGCGGGCGAGCTGGGCGCGGACCAGGCGCTGACGTTCCTGCGCGAGGTCGACTCCATCAACATGCGTCGGCGCGGTCACATGGTCGAGCTGGCCCGCGAGGCCGTGGGCGGGTCCTTCCTCGGCAAGCGGGTCGCCGTGCTCGGCGCCACCTTCAAGCCGGACTCGGACGACGTCCGCGACTCCCCCGCGCTGAACGTGGCCGGTCAGATCCACCTGCAGGGCGGTCAGGTCACCGTCTACGACCCCAAGGGCATGGACAACGCCCGGCAGGTCTTCCCGACCCTCGGGTACGCGGACTCCGCGCTCGCGGCGGCCCGCGGCGCGGAGGTGGTCCTCCACCTCACCGAGTGGCGCGAGTTCCGCGACCTCGACCCGGCGGAGCTCGCCTCCGTCGTGACCGACCGGCTCGTGCTGGACGGCCGCAACGCGCTGGATCCGGTGCGGTGGCGTGCCGCCGGCTGGACGTACCGGGCGATGGGGCGGCCCCGGGCCTGACCCCCTTCGGGGTTGCCCGGCCGACTGCCCGGTGCGGGCGCGCCCGGCGCGGGCGCACGGCGGGTGCGGCGCCGTAGCGGGGGCGCTGCCCCCGGACCCCCTCGCCTCAAACGCCGGCGGGGCTTGCCTTGCGGCGGGCGGTGAATTCCGCGTCCCGGATCACGCGCTGGGCGTTGCCCCAGGTCAGCAGGGCGAGGTCCGATTCGGGCCAGCCGCGGTCCAGGAGTTCCGCGATCAGCCGCGGGTAGCCCGAGGGGTCGGTCAGGCCGGAAGGGCGCACGACCGGCGGCTCGGCGCCGAAGGCCGCGCCGAGTCCGACGCCCTCCGGGCCCGCGACCGCCCGGACGTGGTCCAGGTGGTCCGCGACCGCGTGCAGGGAGTCCCCGGTGCGCGCGCTGTCGAAGGTGACCATCACCAGGCCGTTCGCCTCGCGCACCGCGAGGAGCACCTCGTCGGGCACGTTCCCCGGATGCGGGTTCAGCGCGGCGGCCGCCGTGTTCGAGATGATCACCGGGGCCTTCGAGGCGCCCGCGAGCCGGCGGGCGGCCGCCGGTTCGCAGCCCGTCAGGTCCAGGAGGATCGCCAGCCGGTTCGCCTCGTGCACCACCTCGTGGCCGAAGGCCGTCAGTGTCTCCTGCGCCCAGGGCGCTCCGGCGGGCGCGAGGATCCGTACGCCCAGCGCGTGGAAGGCGCGCAGCGCGCCCAGCGAACCGGCCAGAGCCCGGCCCGGCACGGGGCCGAGGAAGGAGGCGATCCGGCCGCGGTTGCGGGCGTCCGCCATGTCGTCGGCGCTGAGTGCGAGGCGGAGGCTGTCGGGGTAGCGGCGTACCAGGGTCAGCGCCGCGTCGATCTGTTCCAGGGTGTCGGAGACCACCTGGTCGCCGGCCTCGTCCTCGCCCGCCCGGCCCTGAGGCGGCACGAGCAGGGACCAGAACTGGGCCCCCACTCCGCCGGCGCGCAGGCGCGGGATGTCGGTGTCGACGCCCGCGTCGGGGGTCTCGATGTCGTGGTACGGGCTCTGGCGCAGGGTCCAGACCAGCGTGTTGCACCCGTCGGCGACGGGGTGGACGGACAGCAGCGCGGCGGCCCTGTCGAGGGCGCTCGCCTTCGTCTCGGGTCCGGCGGGGACCGGGAGGTCCTCGGCCCCGACGCCCACGGAGTGGGGTTCATCCTGCAGGTCGGCCATGGCATTCGCTCCGGTCTCGGCGGCAGCAGGGAGATGCAGCCACCGTGACACGCGGGGCGGCGCGGACGCCCGGCGGGTGGGGCGTTCGGGTGATCCGCAGGTCACACCCGGTCACCACACCCACCGGACCGTCGCCCTCCCGGCGGCTAGATCACCGCGTTCGACGGGCCCCGGGTCGCCGACAGCTCGCGCGCCACCGCTTCCGCGTCACGCAGCGCGCGTACCGCGTTGGACCAGGTCAGCTTGGCCAGATCGGCCCTGGACCAGCCGCGTGCGAGGAGCTCCGCGACCAGGTTCGGGTAGCCGGCCACGTCGTCCAGCCCGGACGGGGTGAAGGCCGTGCCGTCGTAGTCGCCGCCGATGCCGATGTGGTCGACCCCGGCGACCTCCCGCATGTGGTCCAGGTGGTCGGCCACGGTGGCGGCGGTGGCCACCGGCCGGGGGCTCGCCTCCTCGAACGCCCGGTGCAGGGCCATCGCCTCGGGGGTGGTGTCGAGGTGGTGGAAGCCGTGCGCCCGCAGGTTCTCGTCCGCCGCCAGGGTCCACTCGACGGCCGCCGGGAGGATGAACTTCGGCACGAAGGTGGCCATCGCCACCCCTCCGTTGGCCGGCAGCAGCGCCAGCACGTCGTCGGGGATGTTGCGCGGGTGGTCGCAGACCGCCCGCGCCGAGGAGTGCGAGAAGACCACCGGCGCGACCGACACGGCGAGGGCGTCGCGCATCGTCGTCGCGGCGACGTGCGAGAGGTCCACCAGCATGCCGACGCGGTTCATCTCGCGGACGACCTCGCGGCCGAAGCCGGTCAGACCGCCGTGCCGGGGCTCGTCGGTCGCCGAGTCCGCCCAGTCGATGTTGTCGTTGTGCGTGAGCGTCATGTACCGCACGCCCAGCCGGTGCAGGGCGCGCAGCGTGGCGAGCGAGTTGTTGATGGAGTGGCCGCCCTCGGCGCCCATCAGCGAGGCGATCCGGCCGGCGGCGCGGGCCTCCTCCATGTCGTCCGCCGTCAGCGCCCGCACGAGGTCGCCGGGGTAACGGTCGATCAGCTGGGCGACGGCGTCGATCTGCTCCAGGGTGGCGCTGACCGCCTCGTCGCCCGCGTAGTCCGAGCGCACGTACACCGACCAGAACTGCGCCCCGACACCCCCGGCGCGCAGCCGGGGGATGTCGGTGTGCAGGTGGGCGGACTGGTCGCCCGCGATGTCCCGTTGCGCCAGGTCGTAGCGCACCTGCTGGCGCAGCGCCCAGGGCAGGTCGTTGTGACCGTCCACGACGGGGTGCTCGGCCAGCAGCTCGCGCGCCTCCGCCAGACGCTGCGCCGCGCTCACTTGCCGAACCCGAAGGACTCCGCGTTCGCGACCTTGGTGCGCAGCCGCTTGCCCTTCTCGGTGGCCTGGTCGTTGAGCTCCTGCTGGAACTCGCGCATCCGGGCCAGCAGCTCCGTGTCGTGCGCGGCCAGCATCCGTACGGCCAGCAGACCGGCGTTGCGCGCCCCGGCGACCGAGACGGTGGCGACGGGAACGCCCGCCGGCATCTGGACGATCGACAGCAGGGAGTCCATGCCGTCGAGGTACTTCAGCGGCACGGGCACGCCGATGACCGGCAGCGGGGTGACCGAGGCGAGCATGCCGGGCAGGTGGGCGGCCCCGCCCGCGCCCGCGATGATCGCCTTCAGGCCGCGGCCGGCGGCCCGCTCCCCGTACTCGATCATCTCGCGCGGCATCCGGTGGGCGGAGACGACGTCGACCTCGTAGGGGATCTCGAACTCGTCGAGGGCCTGGGCGGCGGCCTCCATCACGGGCCAGTCCGAGTCGGACCCCATGACGATGCCGATGACAGGACCTGCGGCGGTGGTGCTCATTGCGTGACCGTTCCTCTGAGGTAGTCGGCAGCGTGGCGTGCGCGCTCCAGCACATCGTCCAGGTCGTCGCCGTAGGTGTTGACGTGGCCGACCTTGCGACCGTGTTTCACGTCCTTGCCGTACATGTGGATCTTCAGCTGGGGGTCGTGGGCCATGCAGTGCAGGTAGGCCGCGTACATGTCGGGGTAGTCCCCGCCCAGCACGTTCGCCATGACCGTCCACCTGGCGCGGGGGCGCGGGTCGCCCAGCGGGAGGTCCAGGACCGCGCGCACGTGGTTGGCGAACTGGGAGGTCACGGCCCCGTCCTGGGTCCAGTGGCCGCTGTTGTGCGGACGCATCGCCAGTTCGTTGACCAGGATCCGGCCGTCGGTGGTCTCGAACAGCTCCACGGCCAGGTGGCCGGTCACGCCCAGTTCCTGCGCGATGCGCAGGGCGAGGGCCTGGGCCTCGCCGGCCAGCTCCTCGGAGAGGTCGGGGGCGGGAGCGATCACCGTGTCGCAGACCCCGTCCACCTGGCGGGACTCGACGACGGGGTAGGCGACCGCCTGCCCGTGCGGGGAGCGGACGATGTTCGCCGCGAGTTCGCGGACGAAGTCCACCTTCTCCTCGGCGAGGACCGGGACGCCCGCCTTGAACGGGGCCTCGGCGTCCTGCGGGGTGCGGACGAACCACACCCCCTTGCCGTCGTAGCCGCCGCGCACGGTCTTGAGGATGACGGGGAACCCGCCCACCTCGTCCGCGAAGGCGGCCACGTCGTCCGGATCGCTCACGATCCGGTGGCGGGGGCTGGGCGCGCCGATCTCGTCGAGCTTGGCGCGCATCACCCCCTTGTCCTGGGCGTGTACCAAAGCGTCGGGCCCCGGGCGGACGGGGATGCCGTCCGCTTCCAGGGCCCGCAGGTGCTCCGTGGGTACATGCTCGTGGTCGAAGGTGATCACGTCACAGCCGCGCGCGAAGGCACGCAGCGTCTCCAGGTCGCGATAGTCGCCGATGACGACATCGCTCACGACCTGGGCCGCCGAGTCCTGTGGTGTGTCACTGAGGAGCTTGAATCTGATGCCGAGGGGGATACCCGCCTCGTGGGTCATGCGGGCGAGCTGACCGCCGCCGACCATGCCGACTACCGGGAACGTCACTCCTCCAGGGTATCCGCCGGTATTCCGCCATCCGGACCTGACCCTGGCCCGATCCCCCGGTGTGCCGTGCGTCGCAGGGTGCCGGAAGGCACAGACGGAGCACTGGGGGGAGACTTAGCATGGGCGGGTTGACGGAGAACACGGACGCCCCGTGACGGGGCGGTGACCGACAGGACTGGCCTACTGATGACCACGCAGGGCGGATCTGTCCTCGAACGCGTACGCGGCCTCGTGCGAGAGGTCGCCAAGTTCGGGGCGGTCGGCGGCCTGGGCGTCCTGGTCAACCTGGGAGTCTTCAACCTGATCCGTCACACCACCGATCTCCAGGTGGTCCGCGCCAGCGTGACGGCCACGATCGTGGCCATCGCCACGAACTACCTCGGCTTCCGCTACTTCGCCTACCGGGACCGCGCCCAGAGCGGCCGCACCCGCGAGATGGCCCTCTTCGCCGCCTTCAGCGCCATCGGCCTGGTCATCGAGAACGGCGTGCTCTACACCGCGACCTACGGCTTCGGCTGGGACGGGCCGGTCGCGAGCAACGTCTTCAAGTTCATCGGCATCGGCACGGCCACCGTCTTCCGCTTCTGGTCGTACCGGACCTGGGTCTTCAAGGCCCTGCCGCCGGTCGCCCCGCCCGCGGCCGCCGAACCGCTGCCCGAGCCGGCGCCGCGGCCCAGGCCGGAGCGCCGGCCCGATCCGCGGCCGGAGCCGGAGCCCGCGAACAACTAGCGGGACCCCCTAGCGGACGGTCTTCTCCGGCTCTGCCGGTTGCGGGGCCGTGCGGCTCAGGAACAGCGCGAACACCGGCGGCTGCGTCTGGAGCAGCTCCAGGCGGCCGCCGTCCGCCTCCGCGAGGTCCCGGGCGACCGCGAGGCCGATCCCGGTGGAGTTGCGGCCGCTGATGGCCCGCTCGAAGATCCGGTTGCCGAGGTCCGGCGGGACGCCCGGTCCCTCGTCCGTGACCTCCAGCACCGCCTGGTTGCCGATGACCCTGGTGCGCAGGGCGACGGTGCCGCCGCCGTGCATCAGGGCGTTCTCCACCAGGGTGGCCAGCACCTGGGAGACCGCGCCGGGGGTGCCGACGGCCCGTACGCCCTGCTTCCCGGAGCGCACGATGGCCCGGCCGGCGCTGCGGTAGGCCGGCCGCCACTCCTCCACCTGCTGTTTGACGACTTCGTCGAGGTCGAAGGGGACGGCGGAGCCCGTACGCGGGTCCCGCGAGTTCGTGAGCAGCCGCTGCACGACGTCCGTGAGCCGCTCCACCTGGGTCAGGGCGATCGTCGCCTCTTCCCGTACGGTCTCCAGGTCGTCGGTGACCGTGATCTCCTCCAGGCGCATCGACAGCGCCGTGAGCGGGGTGCGCAGCTGGTGGGAGGCGTCGGCGGCGAGGCGCCGCTCGGCGGTGAGCATCCGGCCGATGCGTTCGGCGCTGGAGTCCAGCACGTCGGCGACCCGGTCCAGCTCGGGAACCCCGTACCGCTTGTGCCGGGGCCGCGGGTCGCCCGAGCCGAGCCGCTCGGCGGTCTCGGCGAGGTCGGTGAGCGGGGAGGCCAGCCGGTTCGCCTGCCGTACGGCGAGCAGTACGGCGGCCACGACGGCCAGCAGGGCCACCGCTCCGACCACGGCCAGGGTCCGTACGACCTCCCTGGTCACGGTGGAGCGGGCCTCCTCCACGACGACGATCTCGCCCTGCTCGCCCCGCGCGGTGCCGCGTACGACGCTGTCGGGGATCGACGCGCCGACCTCGACGGCCGGCTGCCCGGGGATCGTGATCCGGGCGTAGTGGCCGGCGTCGAGCTGTTCGGCGAGGGCGACGGGGTCGGTCGGCTTCTTCTCCAGGACGTTCGCCTCGACGACGCTCACCAGCCGCAGCGCCTCGGACTCGACCCGGTCCTGGGCGCTGCTGGTGATGGTCCGGGTCTCCACGATGACGAGGGAGACCCCGAAGACGGCGATCACGACGAGCACCACGGCGAGCGTGGACTGGATGAGGCGGCGGCGCATGGGCTGGAACTAGCTCTTCTCGAAGCGGAAGCCGACGCCTCGGACGGTGGCGATGTAGCGGGGGTTGGCGGCGTCGTCGCCCAGCTTCTTGCGCAGCCAGGAGATGTGCATGTCGAGGGTCTTGGTGGACGACCACCAGGTGGTGTCCCAGACCTCGCGCATGAGCTGGTCGCGGGTGACGACCCGGCCCGCGTCGCGCACCAGGACGCGCAGCAGGTCGAATTCCTTGGCGGTGAGCTGGAGCTCCTCCTCGCCCATCCAGGCGCGGTGCGACTCGACGTCGATGCGGACGCCGTGGGTGGCGGGGGGCTGGGCGGCCTCGTTGGCGCCGCGCCGCAGCAGGGCCCGGACCCGGGCCAGGAGTTCGGCCAGCCGGAAGGGCTTGGTCACGTAGTCGTCGGCGCCCGCGTCCAGGCCGACGACCGTGTCGACCTCGTCCGCGCGGGCGGTGAGGACCAGGATCGGGAAGCCGTGGCCCTCGGCGCGCAGCCGGCGGGCCACTTCGAGGCCGTCCATGCCCGGCAGGCCCAGGTCCAGGACGACGAGGTCGACGCCGCCCTGGAGTCCCGCGTCCAGGGCGGTGGGGCCGTCCTCCCGGACCTCGACCTCGTACCCCTCCCGGCGCAGGGCGCGGGCCAGGGGCTCCGAGATGGATGCGTCGTCCTCGGCGAGCAGTACACGCGTCATGTGGGTGATGGTAGTCCGAGGCGACTGCATCGAGAGGCCTGCCGGCAGACCCCTTCCGATCTGGCTTTATGGACTACTAAGCGCCTTCGAATATGGTCGAACGGTTCCCGACTCGCCTTGTGATCCATCTCTCAAGTCCTTTCATATGCCGCAGTGTCGTGTCGTATGGTGGCGAGACGCCTGATGCAATACCTCAGGGACCTTTGTGCCGAAAAACAGCGCATAGGTCTCTATTTCTGTCCGGAACCGGACGGGCAGTCTTATCGAGGACTGACCCGGTCGGCCTTGACGACAGTGAATGACCTGTTGGCCGGGCCCCTCGCGTGATGGTGCGCGGGTGGGCGTGGATCCCGGTTACGGATGTCCCTTCACCCCCGATACGACGGGGGCGAGCCCCCGGGCGTGGGGTGGGAGGTCCGTCCGCCGGTGCCGGCCACCCCCCACCGGGCGCGGATGAGCTCACGAAGCCGAAGCGTCCCGAGCAAGCAAGGATCGACCATGGCTTCCAGCCTGACGACGGCCTCACCGAGCCCCGCTCACGAGAAGACCGTCCTCGGCCACCCGATCGGCCTGGCCACGCTGTTCATGACCGAGATGTGGGAGCGCTTCTCCTACTACGGCATGCGTGCGCTTCTCGTTCTGTACTTGGTCTCCGGCGGCGTCGACGCCGCGACCGGGAGCCAGGGCGGTGGCCTCGGCTTCACCGCGGCGACGGCCACGGCGATCTACTCCGTCTACGTGGCCATGGTCTACCTCATGGCCATGCCCGGCGGCTGGTTCGGCGACCGTGTCTGGGGCGCCCGCAAGACGGTCGCCATCGCCAGCTTCGTCATCATGGCGGGTCACGTGGCGCTGGCCGTCCCCGGCCAGCTCGCGTTCTTCGTCGGTCTGCTGCTGGTCGCGGTCGGCTCCGGTCTGCTGAAGGCCAACATCTCCACGATGGTCGGCCACCTGTACAAGGACGCGGACGACCCGCGCCGTGACAGTGGCTTCACGATCTTCTACATCGGCATCAACGTGGGTGCCCTCCTCGCCCCGATCGGCATCGGCATGGTCGGCGAGCTCGTGAACTGGCACCTGGGCTTCGCGCTCGCCGCCGTCGGCATGGGCATCGGCCTGGCCGTCTTCCTGCTCGCGGGCCGCACGCTGAGCCCGAAGAGCAGCCTGGTCCCGAACCCGCTGAGCGCCGCCGAGCGCAAGGCCGTGATCACCAAGGCCCTCGCGGTCCTGGCCGTCGTCGCCGTCTTCTACGGCGCCGTCGTCGCCGCGGACATGTTCACCATCAAGTGGGCGCTGTACCCGATCACGATCGCCGGTCTGATCATCCCGGTCGCCGTCCTGACCCGCATCAAGCGGGACAAGGACCTCACCCCGGGCGAGCAGACCCGGATGAGCGCCTACATCTGGTTCTTCGTGGCCGCCGCCGTCTTCTGGATGATCTACGACCAGGGCGGTTCGACCCTCTCGCTGTTCGGTGACAAGAACTCCGAGCGCGCCCTGCTCGGCTGGGAAGTCCCGACCACCATCTTCCAGTCGCTGAACCCGCTCTTCGTGGTGGCCCTGGCCCCGGTCTTCGCGGCCGCCTGGGTGGCGCTGGCCCGCCGCAACCGCGAGCCCAGCACCATCGTGAAGTTCTCGGTGGCCCTGATCATCGTCGGCGCCTCGTTCTTCGTCTTCGCCGTCCCGCTGAGCCAGACCGCCGGCAACGACACCAAGGTCACCATGTGGTGGCTGGTGCTCATCTTCCTGATGCACACCGTCGCCGAGCTGTGCCTCTCCCCGGTCGGCCTGTCGGTCACCACGAAGATGGCGCCGCAGAAGTACGGCTCCCAGATGATGGGCGTCTGGTTCCTGGCCGTCACCGCCGGTGACTGCATCACCGGTCTGCTCGGCCTCGCCGAGGTTCAGCTGAACGGTGTCGGCGTGATCCTCTTCCAGGCGTTCGCCGCCGTGCTCGCCGGTGTCGCGATCTTCATGTACCGCAAGAAGGTCAACGCGCTGATGGGCGGCATGAACTGACCCGTCCCGCTCCGGCGGGGAGACGGCCCGGCACACCTCGCGGTGTGCCGGGCCGTTTCCGTGTCAGCGGGTGCCGCGCAGGCGGCGCCACGGGGTGAAGGTGAACACCGCGCCGCCGAGCAGGATCACCGTGCCGGCGACGAGGGCGAGGGCCTTGATGCCGCCCTCGTCCTGCGCGCCGGTCTCGGCGAGGCCGCCCGAGGTGGTGCTGCCGCTGGCGCTGGTCGAGGAGCCGGAGCCGCCCGGCTGGGCGGTGGTGTCCAGTTCCAGCGAGACGCCACTGCTCGTCGCCTTGCAGGGGACGTTGATCGGCGTGGAGCCGGGGGCCATCGTGACGTCGATCGTCAGCTGGTCCGGGCTGAGCGTCACCTTGCCGGACTTGCCGGGCTTGTAGGTGCCGGTCATGTCGCTGAGGCTGACCGGGGCCTTGTCCGGGATCGGCTCGGCGTTGGCCGGGCCGGAGACCTTGACCGTGCCGCTGTCCGCCCCGCCGAGCTTCACGTCCATCGAGGGCTTGAGGGCTCCCGCGGGCAGCGCCATGGGCGCCGCCATGGCGCCCTTGGCGGTCTTGACGGTGAGGTCGTAGCTGCCGCCGTTCTTCTTGGCGTTGATCGTGACCGGGGTCTTGATGCCGCCCGGGACGACCGCGCCGCAGTCGAAGGACACCTCGACCGCCTTGCCCGGGAAGTCGGTCTGGCCGCCCCCGCCGCCGCTGCCGCCCGAGGCGGTGGAACCGCCCGTGGTGGAACCGCCCGTGGTGGAACCGCCGGTCGTGGAGCCGCCCGTCGTCGTGCCACCGGTCGTCGTACCGCCCGTGGTACCGCCGCTTGAGCCGCCCGACACGTCGATGACGGCCCCGCCCTTGACCTCGCCGACCGGCGCGCACTTGGTGACGAAGGTGCCGAAGGGGAAGGAGACGGCGACGTCGTACTTGCCGGGGGTGAGGCTGATCCTGCCGGCCTTGGTGAGCTTCAGCTTGCCCTTCATCGTGGACATCTGCATGGGGGCCTTCTTGGGGATCGGCGGGTTCTTCTTCTCCCCGACGACCTTCAGCTCCCCGCCCCCGCCGCCGACGGTGATCCAGCCGGTGGGCTGGACGGAGTCCTGCGGGATGTCCATCAGGTCCGTGTTGTTCGAGGCCGGCTTGACCGTCTCCCAGGACACGTCGACCTCGTCGCCGACCTTGGCCGTGGCCGGCGCGGTGACCTTGGCGGTGGTCTCGCCCTCCACCGGGGATCCGCCGCCGGCCGGCGGCACGCACTTGACCTTGAACGTGGCCTCGGCGGCCTGGGCTGCAGGAGCCGTGATGGCGAGGCCCGCGCCGCCGAGCAGCAGCGCGACCAGGGCCGCGCTCACCCTCCGTCGGTTCTTCACGATGGTCCCTTCGTCGTCGAACGGTTCTCAGACGGTGCGGACGTCTGTGGTGCTGTCTCCGGCGCGCTGTCCGGGGTGAACCACGGCAGGACCGCCGTGGTGGTCTCAGGGGGCTCCGCCGGCCGTTCGGCGCGGGCCGGCGCGGCCGGGCGCGCGGCGGGGAACCTGGGCAGCCGGGCCGTCACGGCGGCCGCGGCCTCCGCGGTCCGCATGCCGCGGTGGCGTCCGGCTGCGTGCCCGGTGCGCGGCCGGACCTTGTCGACGACGGCCATGCCGGTACGGAAGACCGCGGCCGGGATCACCAGGAGGAGCAGGCCCCAGAACAGCAGGACCCCGTACGGGCGGGCCACGCCCCAGGGCTGGGTGGCCACGACGGTCTCGCCGTACTTGAGGGAGATCGTGTAGTCGCCGTGTGCGCCCGCGGGGAGGGTGACGTCGAGCGCGACCTCCGCCTTGCCGCCCGGCGGGATGGTCCCCTTCCAGCGGGCCTCCTCCCACAGCGGGGCGAACACGCCGTGGGCGGTGCCGAGCTGGAAGACGGGGTCCTTGACGGGGGCCGTGCCGAGGTTGCCGACGGTGACCTTGAACTTCCGGCCGGGCGGGGCGCCGAACCAGGTCAGCACCCCGTCGTCCCCTTCGAGCCGGACGCCGGTGAGCATCGCGAGGCGGCCGGTGCCGGACTCGGCGGGCAGTTCGGCCACCGGATGGTCGGTGATCTTCAGGGGGGCCGCGACGGTGGACTGGTCTCCGTTGACGGAGGTGACGTTGACGATGCAGGGGCAGGGCTTCGGCGGTGCCACCACGGGCAGCCGGGCCGCGAAGCGACCGTCCTCGGCGACGGAGACGGCCGCGCCGTCGGCGTTGGCGCAGCTGTTGGTGCCGCCGATCATGTTCTGCCCGCACACCAGCAGCATCACCAGGGTCTTGGGTCGCCAGCCGGTGCCCGTGACGGTGAGTTCGGTGCCCTTGGCGGCCTCCTGGAGGGAGAGCGCGACGGTGGGTTTGCCCTCGTCCGCGGCGGACGGGACCGCGGGCAGGAGTGCGAGGGCGCACGCCGCCAGGGCCACCAGGAGGGACCGGACGGCGCCGCCGAACCCGCCGCCGGCCCTGTCACCGGTCCTGCCGTCGACCTTGCCGTCGACCATGGCGCTCACCTGGAGGCTCCCGTCAGTTCGTGTTCCGGTGCTGGGGTCGTCGCTCCGTGCTTCCCGGACGGTCCGCCCGGCGCCCCGCCGTCCGCCGGCCGCCGCCACGGGCTCCGGCGGCGTACGAGGAACAGCGCGGCCGACGCGGTCCCGCCGAGGACGAGCAGCCCGAGGCCCGTCCAGCCGGCCGCCCGCCACGGCACGAACCAGGCGGAGGCGGCCGCCCCGGCCCGGGCCCCGCCGGGGGCGGTCACGGTGACGCTGACGCGGACCCGGTCGAAGACCGGGGCGCCGGGCCAGGGTTCGGTCAGCTCGACCCGCTGGCCGGGGAGCAGTTCGACCGGAACGGCGCGCGGGCCCCGGCCCGGGACCTCGCCGAAGAGGCCGTCGGCGCGGATGTCCAGTTCGGGCGCGAGGGCGACGTTGCCGCGGTTGACCAGGGTGTAGGCGACGACCGCGGCCGCGCCCCGGCCCCGTACGGCGACGTCCTCGACGGTGAGGGCGGCCAGGGTGGGGCCGCTGACCCGCAGGTGGACCCGTACGCCCACCTCCCGGCCGGCTTCGGCGGCGATCACGGCGGCGGGGTGGTCGCCGGGTGGGGACGCGGGGGGCACGGTGACGGTGAAGGGGACCACCGCGCGGGTGCGGGGCGGGATCCTCACGGTGGCTCCGGCGCCGAAGCCGAACCAGGAACCGGCGCCGCCGGGAGCGCCGGAAGCGGCCGGGCGGGCCGCGAGGGCGCCGTCGGCGGTGTTGTAGGCATCGGCCCCGCGCAGGGTGACGGTGCGCTCCTGATCGGTGGTGTTGGTCAGGGCGAGGCGGTCCTCCAGCACGGCGGCGGGGGCGCCCTCCAGGTAGAAGTACGGGCGGGCGCCGCCGGGCCGGGCCGCGGCCGTTCCGGCGGCGGGTTCGGCGGTCCAGCCCGGTCCGTCGGCGGCCGCGGGGGGCGCGGGGGCCGTGTGCAGCGCGGCCGTGGCCAGCAGGACCAGGAGGAGGCGGCGGGCGTCGCGCCTGAGCGTGTGGAGCACGGGCATGGCCGGGGGCGCTCCGTTCAGGACCGGGCCCGCCGGCCGCGCCGGGTCAGCCAGAGCACGCCGGCCGCGCCGGTGAGCAGCACGGTGCCGCCGAGGGTGCCGAGGGCGAGGGCGGAGTCGGTGGGTCCGGTCTGCGGGAGGGTGTCGGGCGGTGCGTCGCCGCCGGGCTGCGCGCCGGCCCCGCCGGCTCCTCCGGCCGCGGTGACGTCCAGTTCCAGCGAGGGCCCCGGGTTGTTGCCGGGGGTGCAGGTGGTCGTGGTGCCCATCGCCTTGATGGTGAGCACGCCCGCGGTGAAGGTGACCTTGCCGCTCTTCTTGGGCGTGTAGGTGCCCGAGAGATCGGTGATCTTGATGGGGGTGTCGGGCGGCACGGCCTCGGGGTTGGACGGGCCGGAGACCGGTACGGACACCTTCTCGGCGCCGCCGACCACGATGACGGCGCCGGGGCTCATGGCGCCCTTGCCGAGCTCGATGGGGCTGGAGGAGACGCCCTTCTGGAAGGACATCGTCAGCTTGTAGCCGTCGCCCTCCTTGACGGCCTTGATGTCGATGGGCGACACGGCCGACTTGTCCCCGATCGGGGTCTTGCAGTCGTAGGCCACGTCGACGACCGCGGCGTGGGCCGTGGGGGCGGCGAGCAGTACCGCCGATCCGGCCAGCGCGGAGGCCAGCGCGAGCGCGGTGGAGCGTTTGCGGTCGGACACCTTCGTCTTCCCCTCGGGCCACAAATAGCTGACGACACATCAGATCGGTGGCTCAAGGTACGCCCGGGGCCTTACGGAGGGAAGACAAAGGACAGGCCCGAATTGACCGTTCGTCAGTAGGCGCGGACGCCCTTGCGCCACACTCCCGAGACGAGCGGTACGCCCGGCCGGTAGGCCAGGTGGACGTGGCTGGGAGCGTCCAGCAGGGCCAGGTCGGCGCGGGCTCCCGGGGTCACGGCGCCGATGTCCGCGCGGCGCAGGGCGCGGGCGCCGCCGGCCGTGGCCGACCAGAGGGCCTCGTCGGGGGTCATCCGCATGTCGCGGACGGCGAGCGCGATGCAGAACGGCATGGAGCTCGTGTAGGAGGAGCCCGGGTTGCAGTCCGTGGACAGCGCCACGGTGGCGCCCGCGTCGATCAGCCGCCGGGCGTCGGGCCACTGGGCGCGGGTGGAGAACTCGGCGCCGGGCAGCAGGGTGGCGACCGTGGTGTCCGCCGCCTGGGCGAGGGCGTCGACGTCGGCGTCGGTGAGGTGGGTGCAGTGGTCGGCGGAGGCGGCCTCCAGCTCGACGGCGAGCTGCACGCCGGGGCCGTGGGAGAGCTGGTTGGCGTGGACGCGCGGGATCAGCCCGGCGGCGGCGCCGGCGGTGAGGATCGCACGGGCCTGGTCGCCGTCGAAGGCACCCTTCTCGCAGAAGACGTCGACCCAGCGGGCGTACGGGGCGCAGGCGGCCAGCATCTCGCCGGTGACGAGGTCGACGTAGCCGGCGGGGTCCTCGGCGTAGTCCGGGGAGACGATGTGCGCGCCGAGGTAGGTGACCTCGTCGGTGTGCGCGGCGGCGATGCGCAGGGCGCGGGCCTCGTCGGCGACGGTGAGGCCGTAGCCGGACTTGGTCTCGAAGGTGGTGGTGCCCTGGCGGCGGGCCTCGTCGAGGTGGCGGACGAGGTTCGCCTCCAGCTCGGCGTCGGAGGCGGCGCGGGTGGCGGCGACGGTGGTGCGGATGCCGCCGGCGGAGTAGGCGCGGCCGGACATCCGGGCGTTGAACTCCTGGGTGCGGTCGCCGGCGAAGACGAGGTGCGAGTGCGAGTCGACGAAGCCGGGGATCAGGGCCCGGCCCTGCGCGTCGAAGCTCTCGTCGGCGGCCGGGGCCTTGTCGGCGGGGCCGACCCACGCGACCTCGTCGCCGTCGATGACGACGGCGGCGTTCTCGATCAGTCCGAGCGGCGAGCCGTCGCCGAGGGCGGGGTCGTTGGTGACGAGGCTGCCGATGTTGGTGATGGCCGTGGTGGTCACTGGGTTCCTCTCAGTTTCCTGGGGCTCCGCCCCAGACCCCGCGCCTCAATCGCCGGCGGGGCTGGTTCTACGGCGGCACGGTCAGGAGCGCAGGGCATCGATCGATTCGGCCAGGGCGGACGGGACGTCGGCGACGAGGGTGTGGTGGCCGTCGCGGACGATGTGGCGGCCGGCGACCACCGTGTGGCGGACGTCAGCGGCGGTGGCGGCGAAGACGGCCGTCTCGGCGCCGAGCCGTGGCAGGGGGCCGGCCGTGCGGACGGAGTCCAGGGCGACGGTGGTGAAGTCCGCGAGCGCGCCCGCCTCCAGGCGGCCCGCGTCGACCAGGCCGAGCGACGCGTGCCCGTCACCGGTGGCGGCGGTGAGCAGCGCGTTCGCCGTCCAGTGGCCCCGCGTACGGCTGCGCAGCCGCTCGTTCAGCTCCATCGCGCGCGCCTCTTCGAGGAGGTCGATGACGGCGTGGCTGTCGCTGCCCAGCGACAGCGGGCTGCCCGCCTGCTGGAGCCGGGTGGCCGGGCCGATGCCGTCGGCGAGGTCGCGTTCGGTGGTGGGGCACATGCAGGTGCCGGTGCCGGTGCCGCCGAGCAGGGCGATGTCGGTGTCGGTGAGGTGCGTGTTGTGGACGCCGGTGGTGCGCGGGCCGAGCACGCCGTGGTCGGCCAGCAGCTGCGTCGGGGTGCGGCCGTGGGCGGCCCGGCAGGCGTCGTTCTCGGCGGTCTGCTCGGACAGGTGCACGTGCAGGGGCGCCCGGCGCTCCTCGGCCCAGCGGGCGACGGTGGCCAGCTGGTCCGCGGGCACGGCCCGCACCGAGTGCACGGCCGCACCGATCAGGGCGTGTTCGCGGGGCTTGAGCGCGCTGACGCGTTCGGCCCAGGCTTCGGCGCTGCCGTCCGAGAAGCGCTGCTGGTGGGCGTTGGGCGCCTCGCCGAAGCCGGACGACAGGTAGGCGGTGTCGAGGAGGGTGATCCGGATGCCGGCCGCGGCGGCCGCTTCGATCAGGGCCTCGCCCATGGCGTTGGGGTCGGCGTACGGGGTGCCGCCGGGCGCGTGGTGGACGTAGTGGAACTCGCCGACGTTCGTGATGCCGGCCAGGGCCATCTCGGCGTACACCGCGCGGGCGAGCGCGAAGTAGTTGTCGGGGGTGAGGTTCTGGGCGGCCCGGTACATCAGCTCGCGCCAGGTCCAGAAGGTGCCGGAGCCGACCTGGACGGCGCCGCGCAGCGCCCGGTGGAAGGCGTGGCTGTGCGCGTTGGCGAGGCCCGGCAGGGTCAGGCCGCGCAGGGCCTCCGCGCCGGGCGGCGGGGTCGCGACCCCGGTGCGCAGGGCGGCGATCCGCCCCTCGGCGGACACGTCCAGGGCGACGCCCGGCTCGACATGGGTGCCGAGCCAGGCGTGCTCCAGCCAGTACGTCGTCAGCGACATGCCAGGCCTTCCAGTACGTCGGCGAGGGCGAGGACGCCGGCCACGCAGTCGTCCTCGGCGGCGAACTCGCGCGGGGAGTGGGAGACCCCGGTGGGGTTGCGCACGAACAGCATCGCGGTCGGGACGGCGGCGGAGAGGATCCCGGCGTCGTGTCCCGCCCCTGTTCCGAGGACGGGGACGGACCCGCCCAGGATGCGGTTCAGCTCGTCGCGCAGGGCGTGCTCGAACTCGACGACCGGGGTGAAGGACTCCCGGACGATCCCGAGGTCGATGCCGTCCTGGTCGGCGCGCTCGCGGGCGGCCTTCTCGATGGCGGTGACGACCGTGTCGAGGGTCGCCTGGTCGGCGGCGCGGGAGTCGAGCCAGCCGCGCACGAGCGACGGGATGGCGTTGACCCCGTTGGGCTCGACGGAGATCTTCCCGAAGGTGGCGACGGCACCGGCGAGGGCCGCCTCCGTGCGGGCGGCCAGCACGGTCGCCGCGTACGTCAGCATCGGGTCGCGCCGGTCCACGAGCCGCGTGGTGCCGGCGTGGTTGGCCTCGCCGCGGAAGTCGAACCGCCAGCGTCCGTGCGGCCAGATCGCGGAGGCGATGCCGACCCGGTCGCCGGACAGGTCCAGGGCGCGGCCCTGTTCCACGTGCAGTTCGACGAAGGCGCCGATGCGGCCGAGCCGTTCGGGATCGGCACCGATGGCGTCGGGGTCGTATCCGGCGGCCTCCATGGCCTGGGGCAGGCTGACGCCGTCGGCGTCGCGCAGCTCGTAGGCCTTCTCCTTCGTCAGCTGGCCGGCGGCGAGCCGGGAGCCGACGCAGGCGAGCCCGAAGCGGGCGCCTTCCTCGTCACCGAAGTTGGTGATGGCCAGCGGCCTGGAGAACTCCGCGCCCCTCCTGCGGAGTTCGTCCAGGGCCGCGAAGGAGGACACCACTCCGAGGGGGCCGTCGAAGGCCCCGCCGTCGGGGACGGAGTCCAGGTGCGAGCCGGTGACCACGGCGTCCCCGGCGAGGGGGTCGCCGAGCCAGGCCCACTGGTTGCCGTTGCGGTCGGTCTCGTAGGCGAGCCCGCGCGCCTCGGCCTGCTCCTGGAACCAGGTGCGGCAGTCGGCGTCGGCCCCGCTCCAGGCGTAGCGGCGGTAGCCACCGGTGTCGGCGTTGCGGCCGACGGGCGCCAGCTCGGCCCACATCTCGTGGAACGACGGCGCCCCGCCGGAGCCCGCGGCCGGCGCGGCCGCGGGCGTGAACTCGGCCTCGCTCACGCGTCGTCGCCCTCGCGCATCGGGACGCGGACGCCGCGCTCGTCGGCGACCGTCTCGGCGATGTCGTAACCGGCGTCGACGTGGCGGATGACGCCCATGCCCGGGTCGTTGGTGAGGACGCGGCGGATCTTCTCGCCGGCCAGCGGGGTGCCGTCGGCGACGGTGACCTGGCCCGCGTGGATGGAGCGGCCCATGCCGACGCCGCCGCCGTGGTGGATGGAGACCCAGGACGCGCCGGAGGCGACGTTGACCATGGCGTTGAGCAGCGGCCAGTCGGCGATGGCGTCGGAGCCGTCGAGCATGGCCTCGGTCTCGCGGTACGGGGAGGCCACCGAGCCGCAGTCCAGGTGGTCGCGGCCGATCGCCAGGGGCGCGGCGAGGGTGCCGTCGGCCACCATCTCGTTGAAGCGCTCGCCGGCCTTGTCGCGCTCGCCGTAGCCGAGCCAGCAGATGCGCGCGGGCAGGCCCTGGAAGTGGACGCGCTCGCCGGCCATCTTGATCCAGCGGTGCAGGGACTCGTTCTCCGGGAAGAGCTCCAGCATCGCCTTGTCGGTCTTGTGGATGTCCGAGGCCTCGCCGGACAGGGCGGCCCAGCGGAAGGGGCCCTTGCCCTCGCAGAACAGCGGGCGGATGTAGGCCGGGACGAAGCCGGGGAAGGCGAAGGCGCGGTCGTAGCCGGCCAGCTGGGCCTCGCCGCGGATGGAGTTGCCGTAGTCGAAGACCTCGGCGCCGGCGTCCATGAAGCCGACCATGGCCTCGACGTGCTTGGCCATGGACTCGCGGGCCCGGGTGGTGAAGCCGGCCGGGTCCTTGGCCGCGTAGGAGGCCATGTCGTCGAAGTCGACGCCGACGGGCAGGTACGCCAGCGGGTCGTGCGCGGAGGTCTGGTCGGTCACGATGTCGACCGGGGCGCCCTCGGCGAGCATCTGCGGGAGCAGCTCGGCGGCATTGCCGAGGAGGCCGATGGAGAGCGGCTTGCGGGCGTCACGGGCCTCGACGGCCAGCTGGAGAGCGTGGCGCAGGTTGTCCGCCTTGACGTCCAGGTAGCGGTGCTCGATGCGGCGGTCGATGGCGCGCGGGTCGACGTCGATGCAGATCGCGACGCCGTCGTTCATGGTGACGGCCAGCGGCTGGGCGCCGCCCATGCCGCCGAGGCCGGCGGTGAGGGTGATCGTGCCGGCCAGGGTGCCGCCGAACTTCTTCGCGGCGACGGCCGCGAAGGTCTCGTAGGTGCCCTGGAGGATGCCCTGCGTGCCGATGTAGATCCACGAACCGGCGGTCATCTGGCCGTACATGGTCAGGCCGAGGTGCTCCAGGCGGCGGAACTCCTCCCAGTTGGCCCAGTCGCCGACCAGGTTGGAGTTGGCGAGGAGCACGCGCGGGGCCCACTCGTGGGTCTGCATGACGCCGACCGGGCGGCCGGACTGGACCAGCATGGTCTCGTCCTGCTTGAGGGTCTGCAGGGTGCGGACCATGGCGTCGTACGAGCGCCAGTCGCGGGCGGCCTTGCCGGTGCCGCCGTAGACGACGAGCTTGTCGGGGTGCTCGGCGACCTCGGGGTCGAGGTTGTTCTGGAGCATCCGCAGCGCGGCCTCCTGCTGCCATCCCAGGGCGCTGAGCTCGGTGCCGCGCGCGGCGCGTACGGGGCGGGGTCCTGACATGGCGGGTGCCTCCTCCGATGTTGGTAATTCCATTCACATACTCGCGCTCTGAATAGATTCAGTCAACAGCTGCGCCCGGCCCCGTCGGGTGATGGGATGGCGGACATGGCCGCAGACACGGAGGGCGAGGGCGCCGCCGAGCGCCGGGATCTGGTCGTACGGGCCGCCGTCGAACAGGGACTGGTGGGCGGGACGGACTCCGCGCAGCCCCTGGTCTGCCTGCTGGACGCCGACGGGATCCGGGCCTCCGCGGCCGCCCTGACGACGGCCTTCGCGGACGCCCTGGCACCCGGCACGCCCGTCCTGCACGCCTTCGCCGTGAAGGCCGCCCCGCTCGTCCCGGTGCTGCGGCTGCTCGCCGCGGCCGGGCTCGGCTGCGAGGTGGCGAGCCCCGGCGAGCTGGCACTGGCCCGGGCGGCCGGGGTGCCCGCGGCCCGGACGGTCCTGGACTCCCCCGCCAAGACGACGGCCGAGCTGCGCGAGGCGCTGGCGCTGGGGATCGCCGTCAACGCCGACAACCGGCAGGAGCTGCAGCGCCTCGACGCGCTCGTCGCCGGGGCGCCGACCGCGTCCCCGATCGGCGTCCGGATCAACCCGCAGACCGGCGCGGGCGCCATCGACGCGCTGTCCACGGCGACGTCCACCTCGAAGTTCGGCGTCGCCCTGCGCGACCCCGGGGCCCGGGAGTGGCTCGTACGGGCCTGCCTGGACCGGCCGTGGCTGACCCGCCTGCACATCCACTCGGGCTCGCAGGGCGTCCCCCTGGAACTGATCGCGGAGGGCGTACGGGAACTGCACGCCCTGGCCGAGGAGATCAACGCGGCGGCCGGGCACCGCCGGATCGACACCCTCGACATCGGCGGCGGCCTGCCGGTGAACTTCGCCTCGGACGAGGCGGCCCCGACGTACGCCCAGTACGTCCGCGCCCTGCGCGGGGCCGTCCCGGCGCTCTTCGACGGCTCGTACGGCCTGGTCACCGAATTCGGCCGGTCCCTGCTGGCCAAGCACGGGCTGGTGCTGGCCCGGGTCGAGTACACCAAGAGCAGCGGCTCCCGGCCGATCGCGCTCACCCACGCCGGCGTCCAGCTGGCGACCCGCACCGCCTACGCCCCGGCCGCCTGGCCGGTGCGGATCCTGCCGTACGACGCGAAGGGCGCCCCGAAGGCCGGCGCGCCGGTGGCCCAGGACGTCGCGGGCCCCGCCTGCTTCGCGGGGGACCTGCTGGCCACGGCCCGCGAGCTGCCGCTGCTCTCCCCCGGCGACCTGATCGGCGTACCGGACACCGGCGCGTACTTCTTCACGGCCCACTACGGCTACAACAGCCTGCCCCGCCCGGCGGTCCACGGCTTCACGGTGACCCCGCGGGGCGGGGTCCGCTTCCGCCTCGCCAGGCCCGCGCAGACCCTCACGGACATCGTGGCGGAGGCGGGCGGCACCCTGGGCGACGCCCTGTTGTAGCGGGGCCCCCGGCGTATCGGAGGCTCAGCCGGCGGCCGGGCTCACTCCACGAACAGGCCGCGGGACGCGGCGCGGGTGTCGAAGGCCTCCAGGCGGGCCTGGGCGTCCGGCAGCGCGTCCGCCATCGCCTCCAGCAGCACCCGGCCCAGCAGCATCGGCGCGCACGCCGTGTCGAAGGCCAGCCCGGTACCGACCGGGGCGGGGATCAGGAGGTCGGAGTGGCGGGCCACCGGGGCGAAGGCCGAGTCCGCGACCGTCACCACGGTCAGGCCGGCTTTCCGGGCACGTTCCAGGGTGTCGACGACCTCCCGGGGGTGCCGGGGCAGCGCGAAGCACAGCAGCGCCGTCGCGCCCTCGTAGAGGGCCGCGTCGATGCGGTCCTCCATCATCGAGCCGCCCTCGTCGAGGAGCCGTACGTCCGGGTGCACCTTGGCCGCGAAGTACGCGAAGCCGCGCGCCTGCGAGGACGCCGCCCGCAGCCCGAGCACGGGGAGCGGCGTCGAGGCGGCCAGCAGCCGCCCGGCTTCCTCGACCGGCGCTGGGTCGGCGAGCATCTCGGCGAGCTGCCGCAGGTTCTCGATCTCGCCGAGGACGGCCTGCTGGTACTCGTTGTACGAGTCCTCCTGCACGGCGGCGGCCCGCTCGGCCGGAGCCACCTCGCGCAGGTGCCTGCGCAGTGCGGGATAGCCGTCGAAGCCGAGCGCCACGGCGAACCGGGTGACCGACGGCTGGCTCACCCCGGCCAGGTCGGCGAGCTCGACGCTCGACAGGAAGGGCACCTCCGCCGCCCCGCGCACCATGCAGTGCGCGATCCGCCGCTGGGTCGGCGTCAGCCGGTGCCCCTCGAACAGCGCCTGGAGCCGCGCCGCCGGGCTGTCGCTCATGCCGTCCCCCTCCGTCCCGGTGGTTTATTCAGTCACGGAGCACTCTGCATGCGGTTATGCAGTGGGGCAAGCCGGTGCCCGCGATGCGGATAGGGGGGCTAGCCCCAGTGCCGGGGCCTGCGGCGCTTCCTACGGTGAGGACATGGACGCCCACGCCCAAGAGCTCAAGAAGGAACTCGACGCGACGCTGAAGGCCCGGCGGGAGCTGGGCCCGGAGTACGAGGCCGCGCTGGTGGACTCGTTCGTCGAGAAGGTCGACACCCAGCTGCGGCGCAGGCTCGCCGAGGAACGGCTGGCCACGGCCCGCGGCGAGAGCCCGTACGCCGCCGCCGGACCGGCCGAGGGGAACTTCGGCGAACGCTTCGGCTTCGCGATCATCACCCTGGTCCTGGCGGTGCCGCTGTCGGCCGTCGGCGCCGCGCAGACGGGCTTCAAGGGGCTGGTGGTGGCCTGGGTGGGCGTGCTCGGGGTGAACTTCATCCACGCCGCCCGCCTGCGGCGCGCCCGGCCGGATCCCCTCGACTGACCGCCGCCGCTCGCCTGCGGCACCGCTGCGGGGCTCCGCCGCGCACCCCGCGCCTCAAACGCCGGCGGGGCTGAATGCGAGCCGGCACCAGGCGCCCCGGAGGCGGACCGAGCCCAGAAGTTCTGGCGCGGGGACCGCCGCACCCTCGGCGGGCGAGGGGCGGGACGACGGCGGTCCCCGCGGAGGACACGGCCGGGTCAGGGCCGTCCGCGTCCGTGGTGTTCGCGTGTCCGGGAGCCGCTCCGGAGGTGCGCCAACACCGTCGGTGGTGTCGGCCGGGTCCGGTCTCCCGGGCTCCCTGCCGACAACCACCACTGTGCCGGAGCCGTGTTAAGGCCGTGCTGCCGTCACGTGTCCGGCCCGTACCGTTTGCGCGACGGCCGGAAAACGCGGGTTACTTCCCGCTCTTCGCCAGGAAGGCGAGGAGGTCCTGGCGGCTCACCACACCGGTGGGCTTGCCCTCGACCAGCACGATCGCGGCGTCGGCCTCGCCGAGCACCGCCATCAGCTCGGACACCGGCTCGCCCGAGCCGACCTGCGGCAGCGGCGAGCTCATGTGCTTCTCCAGCGGGTCGGTCAGGGAGGCCCGCTGGGCGAACAGCGCCGCCAGCAGCTCCTTCTCGACCACGGAGCCGATGACCTCGGCGGCCATCACGTCCGGGTGACCGGCGCCCGGCTTGACGATCGGCATCTGCGAGACGCCGTACTCGCGCAGGACCTCGATGGCCTCGCCGACGGTCTCCTCGGGGTGCATGTGGACGAGGGAGGGGATGCCGCCCTCCTTGTCGTTCAGCACGTCGCCGATGCGCGCGGCGGGGCCGGCCTCCTCCAGGAAGCCGTGGCCCGCCATCCACTCGTCGCTGAAGATCTTGCTGAGGTAGCCGCGGCCGCTGTCCGGCAGCAGGACGACGACGACGTCGTCCGGGCCGAGGCTCTCGGCGGCCTTGAGCGCGGCCACGACGGCCATGCCGCAGGAGCCGCCGACGAGCAGGCCCTCCTCCTTCGCCAGGCGGCGGGTCATCTGGAAGGAGTCCTTGTCGGACACCGCGATGATCTCGTCCGTGACGTTCGGGTCGTAGGCGGTCGGCCAGAAGTCCTCGCCGACGCCCTCGACCAGGTACGGACGGCCGGAGCCGCCGGAGTAGACCGAGCCCTCGGGGTCGGCGCCGATGACCTTGACCTTCCCGCCGCTGACCTCCTTGAGGTAGTTGCCGGTACCGGAGATCGTGCCGCCGGTGCCGACGCCAGCGACGAAGTGGGTGATCTTCCCGTCCGTCTGCTCCCACAGCTCCGGACCGGTGGTCTCGTAGTGCGAACGGGGGTTGTTCGGGTTGCTGTACTGGTCGGGCTTCCAGGCGCCGGGCTCGCGCGCGAGGCGGTCGGACACGTTGTAGTACGAGTCCGGGTGCTCGGGGTCGACGGCGGTCGGGCAGACCACGACCTCGGCGCCGTACGCGCGCATCACATTGATCTTGTCCATGGACACCTTGTCAGGGCAGACGAAGATGCACTTGTAGCCCTTCTGCTGGGCCACGATGGCGAGTCCTACACCCGTGTTGCCGCTGGTCGGCTCCACGATGGTGCCGCCGGGCTTGAGGGCTCCGCTCTGCTCGGCGGCCTCGATCATCCGTACGGCGATCCGGTCCTTCACGGATCCGCCGGGATTGAAGTACTCGACCTTCGCAAGGACGGTGGCCTGCAGGCCTTCGGTCACACGGTTGAGCTTCACCAGCGGGGTGTTGCCGACGAGGCTGATCATCGAGTCGTGGAATTGCACCATGTTCTCCAAGGAGGGGACTCCACGGGTTCTCCGGGAGGCACCGCCAGGGTATGCCGAAAGGGATTGGCCGACCGTGTGTACGGGGCAGGTAGGGGTCAACGAGGACCGAGGAGGTGGCCTGAAAGGTGTCGAGGGCGAGAACTGCCCGCCGTATCGCGGCGGGGGCGGCGTACGGCGGTGGCGGAATCGGACTCGTCGGGGCCGCCGCGGTGGGGCTGGTACTGGCGGAGGTGCAGTTCGCCAAGCGCACGGTGGGCACCGGGCTGGGCGAGCCGCCGCGCGCGGACGGGCTGTACGGGAGCGAGTTCGGCGGCCCGGAGCAGAGCCCGGGCCCGCTGCGGCTGGGCATGCTGGGTGATTCCACGGCCGCCGGGCTCGGTGTCCGGCGGGCCCGGCAGACTCCGGCCGCGCTGCTGGCCTCGGGGCTCGCGGCGATCGCGGAGCGGCCGGTGGAGCTGCGCAACGTGGCCCTCTCGGGTGCCATGTCGGACGACCTGGACCGCCAGGTGGGGTTGCTGCTGGACCGGGACGCGCCCCCGCCGGACGTCTGCGTGATCATGATCGGCGCGAACGACGTGACGCGCCGGATGCCGCCGACCCAGTCGGTGCGGCTGCTGACGTCGGCGGTGCGCCGGCTGCGCCTGGCGGGCTCCGAGGTGGTCGTGGGCACCTGCCCGGACCTGGGCACGATCGAGCCGGTGTACCAGCCGCTGCGCTGGCTCGCGCGCCGCGTGTCCCGGCAGCTGGCCGCCGCCCAGACCATAGGGGTGGTCGCACTGGGCGCCCGTACGGTCTCGATGGGGGACCTGCTGGGCCCGGAGTTCGCCGCGAACCCGCGTGAGATGTTCGGCCCGGATTCCTACCACCCGTCCGCGGAGGGGTACGCGACGGCCGCGATGGCCGTGCTGCCGACCCTGTGCGCGGCGCTGGCGCTGTGGCCGGAGTCGGACCGGCTGGACGTGTCGCGGGACGAGGACATGCTGCCGGTGGCGAAGGCCGCGTCGGCCGCCGCGGGCCAGGCGGGTACGGAGGTCACGGCGGCCCGCGGTCCGTGGGTTCTGCTCAAGCACCGCCGTCGGCGGCGGGTTCCGGGCGAGGACCCGGCACCCGCGGCTCCCGGCGCGGCGGAGCTCGCCCCGTAGGGGGTGCCGGCCCGGGCACGGCCGGGGTGGCGCACCCTTGGGGGTGCGGGCCCCGGCCGGCCGGGCCCGTGGGAGCGACCGGCATCACACCCCCAGGCCGGTGACCTCGACCGTACGGGGCGGTAACTTCGCATGCGGTCCCGCAACGACGCACCCCTTGGAGTCCCGATGCCCGAAGCCGTCATCGTTTCCACCGCCCGCTCTCCCATCGGGCGCGCCTTCAAGGGATCCCTCAAGGACGTCCGCCCGGACGACCTGACCGCGACGATCATCCAGGCCGCCCTGGCCAAGGTCCCCGAGCTGGACCCGCGCGACATCGACGACCTGATGCTCGGCTGTGGTCTGCCGGGCGGCGAGCAGGGCCACAACCTCGCGCGCATCGTGGCCGTGCAGATGGGCATGGACTTCCTGCCGGGCGCCACGATCACCCGGTACTGCTCCTCGTCGCTGCAGACCTCCCGCATGGCCCTGCACGCCATCAAGGCGGGCGAGGGCGACGTCTTCATCTCCGCGGGCGTCGAGATGGTCTCGCGGTCCGTGAAGGGCTCCTCGGACGGCCTGCCGGACACCCACAACCCGCTCTTCGGTGACGCGGAGGCCCGTACGGCGGCCGTCGCGCAGAGCGAGGGCTCGGCCTGGCACGACCCGCGCGAGGACGGGCTGATCCCGGACGCGTACATCGCGATGGGCCAGACCGCGGAGAACCTGGCCCGCCTCAAGGGCGTGACCCGCCAGGACATGGACGAGTTCGGCGTCCGTTCCCAGAACCTGGCCGAGGAGGCCATCAAGAACGGCTTCTGGGCCCGCGAGATCACCCCGGTCACCACCCCGGACGGCACGGTCGTCTCCACCGACGACGGCCCGCGCGCGGGCGTGACCCTGGAGGGCGTGCAGGGCCTGAAGCCCGTCTTCCGCCCCGACGGCCTGGTGACGGCCGGCAACTGCTGTCCGCTGAACGACGGCGCCGCCGCGCTGGTCATCATGAGCGACACCAAGGCCCGCGAGCTGGGCCTGACCCCGCTGGCCCGGATCGTCTCCACCGGTGTCACCGGCCTCTCTCCCGAGATCATGGGCCTGGGCCCGGTCGAGGCGTCGAAGCAGGCCCTGAAGCGGGCCGGCCTGACGGTCGGCGACATCGACCTCTTCGAGATCAACGAGGCCTTCGCGGCCCAGGTCATCCCGTCGTACCGGGACCTGGAGATCCCCCTCGACAAGCTCAACGTCAACGGCGGGGCCATCGCCGTGGGTCACCCCTTCGGGATGACCGGCGCCCGGCTGACCGGCACCCTGATCAACAGCCTGCAGTTCCACGACAAGCAGTTCGGTCTGGAGACGATGTGCGTGGGCGGCGGCCAGGGCATGGCGATGGTGATCGAGCGGCTGAGCTGAGCCGTAGCGGAGGGCAGGGGTCGGCCGGCCGTACCGATCTGCGGCTCCCCCGCGTGGCGAGGCAGGCACCTGCCCGCAGCGGTGGCGAGGCTCGGTGGCGAGGCTCAGCGCGACCATGGGATCGAGCGGCTGAGCTGAACCAGGTCGTGGCCCAAAGTAAGGCTCTGGCTACTGGATCAAGGACGGGGCCAGGCGCCCCAAGGACCCGCACCCCGTACTGACGCGGGTTCTAATCCCGTCGCGGCCTACCTGTGACCGAATCTCCCCCAGGATGTGACCTATGTCCTGGGGGATCGGTGTTTACGCAGGTCAGCCACGGCACAGGGGTGCAAGGTGTGACGAAAGCCCTGTCCATTTCGTGACGTAATGCACTGCACGCCATTCCCAGGCCGGGACACTCTGATGTAGGAAGTCGGGGGATCGAATCACCTCAGGAGTTAGTCAGTGAGCGCCATGTCTCTTGCCCTGCTGCTGACCACGGCCGCTGCCACGGCCGTGGGCGCTGCTGCTCTGCACGCCGTCCACGGTCTGCGCAAGCAGGTCACCGCCCTGCGCAGTGAGCTGGCGGTGCCGGTCCACGCCCGTGGCACGACCGTCCCGCACGCCCGCAACGCCGCCGAGTCCCCCGCCGCGGAGATACGAGCCGCCGTGGCCGAGGCCCTGGCCGAGGAGCGCGAGCGCGAGCTGGCCGAGGCGCGCGCCTTCTGGGCGGCGCAGGAGGCCCGTGACGCCGCCGACGCGCCGTCGCTGCTGGGCGGACTGTCCGGGCTCGGCGAGGACAACCCGATCTTCCTGCCCCGGCAGGCCGACCTGGTGGGCCTGGAGCCGGTCCTGGGCGAGGAGGCCCTCGACGAGCTGCCCGGCTACCCAGAGGATTCGGCCGAGCTGGCCGCCGCCCGTCGGCGCCACCCCTCGCACCCCGACTTCGTACCGGTCCAGGCCTCGCACCCCGGCGCCGACCACGAGCGCACCGTGAACCGCCTGGAGGAGCTCGCGGAGGCCCGTACGGCCCTCGCGGACGTCCGTCCCGGCCCGCTGGGCACGCTGGACGTGTACGTCTTCACCGACGGCACGACGCTCTGCATGACCCCGGGGCACCGGGAGACCGCGGAGCGCCTCGCCGAGGCGCTGCGCTCGGGCACCGCCCCGGTCCTGCTGGGCGGCTCGGGCATCTCCGGCGCCTACGCGCTGACCTTCTCCTGCGGTGACTCCGAGGACCCCGACAGCAACGTCTACATCCTCGCGGACCGCGTCATCGCATCGCTCTGATCTCCGCCTGCTCCACCAGCGATACGGCCTCGTCCAGCACCTCGGACGGGGCCTTCGCCGTGTCCGGGGCGCCGGCCCGGCCGCGCAGGGCCTCGACGAGGTCCCGTCCGGCCACCGCCACCTGGTCGCCGACGACGAAGAGGCCCTCGTCCGGCATCTCCCGGGGTGCCCGCCCGGGCTCCTCCAGGCGCTGCGCGCGTACGGAGAGCTCGCGGGCCAGGTCCAGTGCGGCGGCGGCCGCTCCCTGCTGGAGGCGGCTCTGCGGGGCGGCCCGCAGCCGGTCGGCGAAACGTTCCACGGCGGCGCTCAGGGGCGAAGTGTCAAGCACCCGGCCGACCTTACGCGCCGTCCGGGCACCATTGCCAACGGGCGAACTCTCCGGCACGGTGGCGTGAAGAGAACAGCACGGCAAAACCTCCGGAGGCGCCCATGTCCGTAGAGTTCTCCGAGCAGACCCACCGCAACATGATCGACAGAATCCCCCTGACCACCGGTCGTGAGGTCTCCGACTGGCTGCGCACCGTCGACGATGGCCCCTCACTCGTCCGGTTCGAGGAGAAGGTCAGCTGGCTGCGCGGCGCGCACGAGCTGTCGTACGGCCAGGCCAAGGCGATCATCCACGAGTACGACCTGCGCCGGGCCGCACGCCGGTTCGGCTGACCACCCCTCCCCCGACCCCGTAGTCCCTACACGCGCGGGAAGGCCCCGCGAGCGGTGTGCTCGCGGGGCCTTCCCCGTGCCGTGTGCCGGACCGGGCGGGCCTGGCGGCCCGCAGGTCCTGCTAGTCGTCGCCCGAGAGGATCTGGAAGATGCGCAGCATCTCGATGTAGATCCACACCAGGGTCATGGTGAGGCCGAAGGCCGCCAGCCAGGCCTCCTCGCGCGGGGCGCCGTACGTCACGCCGTCCTCGACCTGCTTGAAGTCGAGGGCGAGGAAGCAGGCGCCGAGGATGACGCCGATGGCGCCGAACAGCAGGCCGAGGCCGCCGCTGCGGAAGCCGAGGCCGTCACCGCCGCCGAAGACCGCGAACAGCGTGTTCGCGAGCATGAGGAGGATGAACCCCAGTGCCGCGGCCATCACGAAGCCGTAGAAACGGCGGGTGACGCGGATCCAGCCCATTTTGTACGAGAAGAGCACGGCGGCGAAGACGCACATCGTGCCCAGCACGGCCTGGATGACCACGCCGGCACCGAAGTAGGTGCTGGTGGCCGCGCTGATCACGCCGAGGAACACGCCCTCGAACGCCGCGTAGGCCAGGATCAGGCCCGGGGAGGCCTTCTGCTTGAACGACTGGATCATGGCGAAGACGAACGCCACCAGGGCGGCGCCGATGCCGATCGCGTACGACTTGTTGATGTTGGCCGGGTCGACGGGCAGCAGCACCCAGGAGAGGGTCGCCGTCACGATGAGCGTGCCGAGCGTCATGGCCGTACGGCTGACGACGTCGTCCATGGTCATCGCGTTGGTGCGCGCCGGCGCCTGCGGCATTCCCGTGGTCGGGTCGGTCGCGTACGGGTTCGTCGCGTACGGGTTGGTCCCGGCCTGCTGGTGCTGCGCGTCAAAGCCCGCGTAGCCACCGTTGTCGCGGCTGAACCCCCGTCGCGAGAAGACCGGGTTACTGCTCCTCATCTCACTCCTCCGTGGCCACCGAGCGCGGCCTTGCAACAAGAGTAATGCGCTCGCAAAGAAAGCACCCTACTGCTGGAGGAGGATCTTAGGAGAAGGCATGGCGAAGCGCAGGGGATAAACGAGGGAGCCTCGCCGCGGCCGCGAGGAGGACCTCGCCAGAGCTGCGGAGTGCCCGGAGCCGGACTTGAACCGGCACGGCCCGAAGGCCAGCGAGGTTTAAGCTCGCCGTGTCTGCATTCCACCATCCGGGCAGGGCGTGGCGGCCCCCGTGGAAAAAGCCTTGAACGCTGCGCCGAGCCTATCCGGAAGACACTCGCCGCCGACCGGCCGCCTATCCGATGTTGTCTGATTTTATTGGCGCTTGAGGGTCCGTCAGGCCCCAGAATGCACGGTCGGCCCGTTCTGGACGTCGATCACCACCTGTACGGGAATGACGGGATTTCGATGGCCCGCGCCACCCCCCCGCGCCACCCTCCGCGCCACCCCGGGCCACCGCCCGCCGACCAGGGCTCATGTCATCTCCCGCCGGAGTTCCTGTCATACCAGAGGAGGAGGCGCGCCCTCCCGCCGTCAGTCTCGAGTGGGCCCGTGAACAGGCACGGCGGCTGATCCGCGGGAGGTAAGGGCGCGGTGAGGATGGAGGGGTCCCCGCACAACAGACCGAGGAGCCGTCCTGTGACCACCATGAACTACGCCCCGCACACCGCCCAGGCCGTGGCCGCCCGCGCCACCGGCCTCTCCAAGGTGTACGGCCAGGGCGAGACCCAGGTGGTCGCCCTGGACAACGTCTCCGTGGACTTCGGCCAGGGGCAGTTCACCGCGATCATGGGCCCCTCGGGCTCCGGCAAGTCCACCCTGATGCACTGCGTCGCCGGCCTGGACACCTTCTCCGCGGGCTCCGTCCGCATCGGCGAGACCGAGCTGGGCTCCCTGAAGGACAAGCAGCTCACCCAGCTGCGCCGGGACAAGATCGGCTTCATCTTCCAGGCCTTCAACCTGCTGCCCACGCTGACGGCCCTGGAGAACATCACGCTCCCCATGGACATCGCGGGCCGCAAGCCCGACCGGCAGTGGCTCGACACCGTCGTGGACATGGTCGGCCTCTCCGGCCGCCTCGGCCACCGGCCCACCCAGCTCTCCGGCGGCCAGCAGCAGCGCGTGGCGGTCGCCCGCGCCCTCGCCTCCCGCCCCGAGATCATCTTCGGTGACGAGCCGACCGGAAACCTGGACTCCCGCTCCGGCGCAGAGGTCCTCGGCTTCCTGCGCAACTCCGTCCGCGAACTCGGCCAGACCGTCGTGATGGTCACCCACGACCCCGTCGCCGCCTCCTACGCGGACCGCGTCATCTTCCTCGCCGACGGCCGGATCGTCGACGAGATGCTCAGCCCCACCGCCGACGGCGTGCTGGACCGTATGAAGGCCTTCGACGCCAAGGGCCGCACCAGCTGATCCCGGGTCCCGCCCCGGCCCTTCCTCCAGACTTCCAGCCCCAGGACTGAGATCCCCCATGTTCCGTACCGCCCTGCGCAACGTCCTCGCGCACAAGGCCCGGCTGCTGATGACGGTGCTCGCCGTCACCCTCGGCGTCGCCTTCGTATCCGGCACCCTCGTCTTCACCGACACCCTCAAGAAGTCCCTCTCCGGCCAGTCCGCCAAGAGCTACGACGGCGTCGCCGTCTCGGTCACCTCCTACGGTCAGGGCCGCAACGAGGAGGGCCAGAAGGAGGGCGAGCCCGGCCTCGGCCAGCCGACCCTCGACAAGATCAAGGCGCTCCCGGGCGTCGACTCCGTCTCCGGCCGCGTCTCCGGCTTCGCCGGCGTGGGCGACGAGAACGGCAAGCTGATCGGCTCCGGCTGGTCCAACCAGGGCGCCAACTACACGCCCGTCAAGGACGGCAAGAACCCGCGCTACGCCTTCGTCCAGGGTGCCGGCCCGGCCAAGGCCGACGAGGTCGCCCTCGACAGGGCCACCGCCGACAAGGGCGCCTACAAGGTCGGCGACAAGGTCCGCGTCGCCACCAACGGCCCGGTCAAGGAGTACTCCCTCGCCGGTGTCTTCACGACCGAGGACGGCGCAGTCCAGGCCGGCGGCAGCCTGGTCCTCTTCGAGACCAAGGTCGCCCAGGAGCTCTACCTCAAGCCCGGCTACTTCCAGGAGCTGTCGGTCGGCGCGAAGGACGGCACCTCCGCCGACAAGCTCCTCGCCGACATCAAGCCGCTGCTCGACAGCAAGACGACCAAGGCGCAGACCGGCGCGGCGCTCGCCGACGAGCAGGCCAAGCAGATCGAGAAGGGCCTCAGCAACCTGAGCACGATGCTGCTGGTCTTCGCCGGCATCTCGCTCTTCGTCGGCATCTTCCTGATCTACAACACCTTCACGATGCTGGTCACCCAGCGCACCAAGGAGCTGGCCCTGCTGCGCGCCGTCGGCGCCAACCGCGGCCAGGTCATGCGCTCCGTGCTCACCGAGGCCCTCGTCGTCGGCGTCCTGTCGGCCGCCGCCGGCCTGCTCGGCGGCATCGGCCTGGCGATCGGGATCCGCTCCGTCATCGGCTCCCTCGGCGCCAAGCTGCCGGGCGGCGCCCCCGTGATCGCCCCGGGCACGGTCATCGCCGCCCTCGTCATCGGCGTCGTCGTCACCACCGTCGCCGCCGTGCTGCCGGCCTGGCGCACCGGCCGGATCGCCCCCGTGGCCGCCATGGGCAGCGCCCACCTGCCGGCCACCTCGAAGTCCCTGCTCGTCCGCAACATCCTCGGGTCGATCATCAGCGTCGCCGGCATCGGTCTGGTCTTCCTGGGCGTGTCCACGGGCGGCGACACGGGCCGCATGACCATGGGCGGCGGCGCCTTCTTCATGCTGATCGGCATGATCGTGCTGCTGCCGCTGCTCTCCAGGCCGGTCATCGGCGCCGTCCGCCCGCTGCTGCAGAAGGCCTTCGGCGTCCCCGGCAAGCTGGCCGCCCAGAACGCCGTCCGCAACCCGCGGCGCACCGCCGTCACGGCCGCTTCCCTGGCGATCGGCCTGACCCTCGTCACCACGCTGTCCGTGCTCGGCATCACCGTCGGCAAGGTCGTCGACCGCATGAGCACCGAAAAGCTCAAGGCCGACTACCGGGTCTCCATGTCCTCCGACGCGGGCAGCCTCGACAAGTCCGTGGCCGAGACCCTGGCCAAGGCCCCCGGCATCAAGGCGGTCTCCCCGCAGACGGCCGGCTACTTCCTGGTCGACGGCGACTTCCGGGCCGCCTCCGGCGTCAACCCGGCCACCATCGGCCAGCTCCTCAACGTCGAGGTCCTCAGCGGCTCGCTCGACGGCCTCGCCAAGGGCGAGGTCGCCGTCGCCGAGAAGACCGCCAAGAAGCAGAACTTCACCGTCGGCACCCAGATCAAGCTGCGCTACGACGACGGCAAGGAAGCGTCCGTCAAGGTCGGCGCGATCTTCAAGGACATGGAGGGCCTGCTCTCCCCCTACGTCATCGACGACAAGATCCTCAGCGAGCACAGCGAGGAGACGTACATCCCCGAGGTGTACGTCAACGTCGACGGCGGGGCCTCCAAGGCCGCCCAGCAGAAGGTCGTCGACGCCCTCGGCAAGAACCCGGCCATCACCGTCGCCACCCAGCAGGACATGCGCAACGAGATGGGCGGCATGATCAACACGATGCTGAACATCATGTACGGCCTGCTCGGCATGGCGCTGGTCATCTCGGTGCTCGGCGTGGTCAACACCCTGGCCATGTCCGTCTTCGAGCGGACCCAGGAGATCGGCATGCTGCGGGCCATCGGCCTCGACCGCAGCCGGGTCAAGAACATGATCCGCCTCGAAGCCGTGGTGATCTCGCTCTTCGGAGCCGTCCTCGGCGTCGCCATCGGCATCTTCCTCGCCTGGGCCGTCGGCTCCACGCTGGCGAAGGCCATGCCCGGCTACGAGCTGATCCTCCCGTGGGACCGGATCGGGATCTTCCTCCTGCTGGCCGCCGTGGTCGGCGTCCTGGCCGCCATGTGGCCGGCCCGCAGCGCCGCCCGCCTGAACATGCTGACCGCCATCAAGACCGAGTAGGAGCCGCACGCGGGAAGCGGCGGGAGGACACGGAAGGGCCCCGGGGCGACATGCCCCGGGGCCCTTCCCGTCGTCCGCGCAGGAACGATCAGCCCGGCTGCGCGCCCCAGGTGCGCAGCCGCAGCGGCAGCCCCGAGTCCCCGCGGCCCGCGGCCCGTACCGCGAGCACCTGGTTGACCCCGAGGCGGCCCCGTTCGAAGCCGAGGGCGGAGGCGGCCATGTAGAGCTGCCAGACCCGGACCCGGCCGGCCGAGGTGAGGGCCACGGCCTCGTCCCAGTGCTCCTCCAGCCGTGCCACCCAGGCCCTCAGGGTCAGCGCGTAGTGCTCGCGCAGCGCCTCCACGTCGCGGACCTCGAAGCCGGCCCGTTCCAGTTCGCCGACGGTGGTGCCCACCGGGGAGAGCTCCCCGTCGGGGAAGACGTAGGCGTCGATGAACTCGTCCACCCGGTAGGCCGCTTCGTCGGCCTCCGGCGGGCGGGCGATCTGGTGGTTGAGCAGCAGGCCGCCGGGGCGCAGCAGGGCGTGCAGGGTGCGGGCGTAGCCGCGGTAGCGGTCGGCTCCGACGTGTTCGGCCATCCCGATGGAGGAAATGGCGTCGTAGGGGCCGTCCTTGACGTCCCGGTAGTCCTGGATCCGGATCTCGACCAGATCGGCCAGGCCCTCGTCCGCGGCCTTCTTGCGGGCGTACACGGCCTGTTCGCGCGAGAGGGTGACCCCGGTGACCCGGGCGCCGTACTCGCGGGCCGCGTGCAGGGCCAGGGAGCCCCAGCCGCAGCCGACGTCGAGGAGCCGGTCACCGGGCTTCAGCGCGAGTTTGCGGCAGACCAGGTCGAGCTTGTCGTGCTGGGCCCGCTCCAGGGTCGAGCCGGGCGTCCAGTAGGCGCAGGAGTACACCATGGAGGGGCCGAGGACCCGCTCGTAGAAGTCGTTGCCGACGTCGTAGTGGTGGCTGACGGCCTGCCGGTCGCGGCCCTTGGTGTGCCGCGGGCCGCCGCGCCGGGCCGCCTCCTCCGCGGGCGGCGGGGGCGCCGGCAGCGGGCGGGCCAGGGTCACGAGGTCCCGTACGGCGCCCCGCGCCTCGGCGTCGCGCAGCAGCGCGGCGGTGCCCGCGGCGGCCGAGGCGCGCCGGGGCAGGAGCGTGCGCAGCGCGGCCAGGCGGGCCGAGCCGGGCGTGGGCGCGGGTACGGGTTCCCGGGCCCTTTCCCAGAGCAGGCCGGCCACCCGGTCCAGCAGCTCGAACAGGTCGCCGTCGACGGTCAGGTCGCCGGCCACCCAGGCACGGGCCAGGCCCAGTTCGCCGGGCTTCCACAGCATCCGGCGCAGGGCACGGCGCCCCCGGACGACGAGCACGGGGCCGTCGGGCGGCCCGGCCTCGCTTCCGTCCCAGGCACGGATGCGCACGGGCAGGGGGCCGCCCAGCAGGGTCTCGGCAAGAGCGGCCAGCCGCGGAGCGGCGTCGGTCATGGCGCACCTCCACAAAGTTCCGACCCATCCGTCTACCCATCCGCGGCCCCGGGTACGCCGAAGGGGCCGCCCGCACCACGGATGGCGGGCGGCCCCTTCGGGGTCGTACCTTCTACCGGCTCAAGGGCCGGGTTCCCGACGCAGGGTCAGGAGGCCTTGGCCTTCTCGGCCGGGGCAGCGGCGGCGGCCGGGGCCGGCGCCGGCTTGGCGGCCTCGTAGAACTCCTCGCGGGGGGTCTCCAGCGCACCGAGGGAGACGACCTCGCGCTTGAGGAACATGGCGAGGGTCCAGTCGGCGAAGACGCGGATCTTGCGGTTCCAGGTCGGCATGGCCATGCCGTGGTAGCCACGGTGCATGTACCAGGCGAGCCGGCCCTTGAGCTTGATCTTCGTCTTGCCCATGACGATCATCGCGACGCCCTTGTGGAGGCCGAGGCCCGCCACCGCACCCTTGTTGGAGTGCGAGTACTCGGTCTGCGGGAAGCCCCGCATGCCCGAGATGACGTTGTCGCCGAGGACCTTGGCCTGACGCAGCGCGTGCTGTGCGTTCGGCGGGCACCAGGCGTTCTCGACGCCGGCCTTGCGGGCGGCCATGTCCGGCACCTGGGCGTTGTCGCCGGCGGTCCAGATGTAGTCCGTGCCCGTGACCTGGAGGGTCGGCTGGGCGTCGACGTGGCCGCGCGGGCCCAGCGGCAGGCCGTAGCGGGCCAGGACCGGGTTCGGCTTGACGCCGGCGGTCCACACGATGGTGTTGGAGTCGACCTCGAGGCCGTTCTTCAGCACCACGTGGCCGTCCACGCAGGAGTCCATGGAGGTGCTGAGGTAGATCTCGATGCCGCGGGACTCGAGGTGCTCCTTGCCCCAGGTGCCGAGCTTGGGCCCGACCTCGGGGAGGATCTTGTCGGCCGCGTCGACCAGGATGAAGCGCATGTCCTCGCGCTTGATCGTGGAGTAGTACTTGGCGGCGTCGCGGGCCATGTCCTCGACCTCGCCGATCGTCTCGGCGCCGGCGAAGCCGCCACCGACGAAGACGAAGGTGAGGGCCTTGCGGCGGACGTTCTCGTCCGTCGTGGACTCGGCCTTGTCGAGCTGCTCGAGTACGTGGTTGCGCAGGCCGATGCCCTCCTCGACACCCTTCATACCGATGCCCTGCTCGGCGAGGCCGGGGATCGGGAAGGTGCGGGAGACGGCGCCGAGGGCGATCACCAGGTAGTCGAAGGGCAGCTCGTACGCCTCGCCGACCAGCGGCGTGACGACGGCGACCTTGCGGTCCTGGTCGATGGTGGTGACCCGGCCGGTGAGAACCTCAGCCTTGGGCAGCACGCGTCGCAGCGGGACGACGACGTGCCGAGGCGAGATGCTGCCTGCGGCCACTTCGGGGAGGAAGGGCTGGTAGGTCATGTACGAGCGCGGGTCGACGACCGTGACGGTCGCCTCGCCGTAGCGCATCTTCTTCATGATGCGCTTGGCTGCGTACAGGCCTACGTACCCACCTCCTACAACGAGGATCCTGGGACGCTCCGTGGTGCTCATGAGAACGAGTATCCAGCACCCAATGGGGTGTTGCTCGTGAGCCCCTTCACAAGGAGTCGGGAGGCCTCTGCTACACTCCGCCGCCCACGTGACGGACGTCATGGCGCGCAACGGGAACCAAGAGGTATCGGGAGTCGTTGTTCACCCGTCCTGAACTGGCCTCCAAGGCCGAAACCGGAGTAGACCACCGGGTTCGTGGATACCTACCGACGCCACTCGCCAGCCTCCGCGAATCGCACGAACACCCGCCGCGGACACCCCCGCGGACCCCCGGAACGGCCCGAAGCGGCCCTCCAGTGCGCCATCAGGCACTTTTTCCTTGTGAAGAACTTCACGAACTTCGTCGGCGCGGGGGGACCTAAGGCCCCCGTAAGGCCCTTCCGAAGGTCCCGAAACACGCACAGCACCCCACGGTTCGTCCGTCCCGGGGGTGCTGCGTGTGGGATCCACGGGGTCAGAACCCGCGATGACCTTTCATCCCCTGGCGGCCCTGGCCCGTCACGCGGGCGCGGCCGCCGCGCTCCACGCGATGCCGTCGAGGATGTCGTGCTCGGAGACGACGACCTCCTGGGCGCCCGTGCGCTCCATGATGGCCAGCAGGACCAGCGCGCCCGCGCCGATCACGTCCACCCGGCCCGGATGCATCACGGGGATCGCCGCGCGCTCGGCGTGCGTGGCCGTCAGCATCCGCTCGGTGATCGCGCGGACCTGCTCGTAGGAGATCCGGGAGTGGTGGATCGCCGACGACTGGTACTCGGGCAGGCCGAGGGCGATGCCGGCGATGGTGGTCACCGAGCCCGCCAGGCCCACCAGGGTGCGCGCCTCGGCCAGCGGGACCGTCCGGGACGCCAGGTCCAGCGCGGCCTCGATGTCGGCGCGGACGGCGGCGATCTGCTCCTCGGTCGGCGGGTCGGTGACGACGCCGTCCACCACCAGGTGGCGCTCGGTCATCCGGACGCAGCCGACGTCGACGGAGCGGGCGGCCCGCACGTGGTCGTCGCCGACCACGAACTCGGTGGAGCCGCCGCCGATGTCGACCACCAGGAACGGCCGCTCCAGGTGTTCGTGCGCGGTCAGCTCCTTGGTGGCGCCGGTGAAGGAGAACTCGGCCTCCTGGTCGCCGGAGATCACCTCGGGCTCGACGCCCAGGATCTCCACGACGCCCCGGACGAAGTCGTCGCGGTTCTCGGCGTCGCGGGAGGCGGACGTCGCCACGAAGCGCACCCGCTCCGCGCCGAACTCCTTGATGACCGCCGCGTACTCACGGCAGGCGGCGAAGGTGCGCTCCAGCGCCTCCGGGGCCAGGCGCCCGGTCTTGTCCACGCCCTGGCCGAGCCGGACGACGATCATCCGCCGGTCCAGCTCGGTCAGCTCGCCCGTGGCGGGGTCGCAGTCCGCGACGAGCAGCCGGATGGAGTTCGTACCGCAGTCGATGCCCGCGACCCGGGTCACTGCGTCTCCTCTGCCTTCTTCTCGCCGCACGGGGTGACGCAGGCGCCCTTGGCCCACCACTCGGGCAGCATCGCGAGGGCCTCGTCGCCGAACGGGTTCACACCGGGGCCGGCGGCCAGGGAGTGGCCGACGAGTACGTGCAGGCACTTGACCCGGTCCGGCATCCCGCCGGCGCTCGGGAAGCCCTGGAGCACCTCGATGGCGTCGCGGCGGCGGATGTAGTCCTCGTGCGCGGCCTGGTAGGCGGCGGCGAGTTCCGGGTCCTCGGCGAGCCGGGCCTGCATCTCCTTCATCACGCCGTTGGCCTCCAGCGTGCCGATGGCGGAGGCCGCGCGCGGGCACGTCAGGTAGTACAGCGTCGGGAAGGGGGTGCCGTCGGGAAGCCGCGGCGCGGTCTCCACCACGTCGGGCTGACCGCAGGGGCAGCGGTGCGCGATGGCGCGCAGCCCGCGCGGGGGGCGGCCGAGCTGCTGCTCGAACGCCTCGATGTCCGCGTCGGTCGGCTCGGTCCGGTCGGTCTGGGGCGGGGGCGTCTGCATGCCTGGAGGGAGTCTCTTCGTTCTCGTGGATGGGTGCTGCGGTACTGCGGTCCTGCGGCGGCGCCGTGCTCAGTCGCCGGGCCGGTCGGCCTTGTCGACGCCGTCCCAGACGTTGGAGTACCAGGGGCGGTCCGAGCCGGCCTGGCCGGTCCGGTGCGGCTCCGGGGGCTGGGCCCCGGGGTCGCTCATGATGTAGCCGACCTCCCCCGGACGCAGGAAGTGCAGGTGCTTGCGCGCCTGCTGTTCCGCGTAGGCGTCGTCCTGCCAGCGGGCCTTCTCGTCGCGGAGCCGCTCCAGGCGGTCCCGCGCGGCCGCGGCGGCCCGCTGCTGCTCCGCGATCTCCGAGCGCTGGGAGACGTACTGGCGCATCGGATACGCGAGGGCGACCACCAGCGTACAGAGCACGAGCACCAGGAGCGCGGCCCTGCCGGTGAGGCGGCTGCGGCGCACCTGCCGGCGCGACTGCGAGCGGTAGACGTGGGCCGCGGTCCGCTCACCGAGCTGCTTGAGCCGCGTCGCGGTGGAGAAGGTGGAGAACCGATCCCGGTTCCCGGCCATTGGTCCGCCTCCCCTTTGTACGCACTACGCAATACGTCCCCGCACACGGTACGGGACCGAGTGCGGGGACGTACGGAGGCAGAGCGTGATTAGCCCTTGAAGCGCGGGAAGGCGCTGCGGCCCGCGTACACCGCGGCGTCGTCGAGGATCTCCTCGATGCGCAGCAGCTGGTTGTACTTGGCGACGCGGTCCGAGCGGGCCGGGGCGCCGGTCTTGATCTGACCGCAGTTCACGGCGACGGCGAGGTCGGCGATGGTGACGTCCTCGGTCTCGCCGGAGCGGTGCGACATCATGCACTTGAAGCCGTTGCGCTGGGCCATCTCGACGGCGTCGAGGGTCTCGGTCAGCGAACCGATCTGGTTCACCTTCACGAGCAGGGCGTTCGCGGAGCCCTCCTCGATGCCGCGGGCCAGGCGCTCGGGGTTGGTGACGAAGAGGTCGTCGCCGACGATCTGGACCTTGGCGCCCAGGCGGTCGGTGATGGTCTTCCAGCCGGCCCAGTCGTCCTCGAACAGCGGGTCCTCGATGGAGACGAGCGGGTACGCCTCGACGAGCTCGGCGTAGTAGTCGGTCATCTCGGCGGCCGAGCGGGACTGGCCCTCGAACTCGTACTTGCCGTCCTTGTAGAACTCGGACGCGGCGACGTCGAGCGCGAGCGCGATGTCCTTGCCCGGGGTGTAGCCGGCCTGCTTGATGGCCTCGATGATGAGGTCGAGCGCGGCGCGGTTGGACTCCAGGTTCGGGGCGAAGCCGCCCTCGTCACCGAGACCGGTGGACAGGCCCTTGGTGTGCAGGACCTTCTTGAGGGTGTGGTAGACCTCGGCACCCCAGCGCAGCGCCTCGGAGAAGGACTCCGCGCCGATCGGGGCGATCATGAACTCCTGGATGTCGACGTTGGAGTCGGCGTGCGACCCACCGTTGAGGATGTTCATCATCGGAACGGGCAGCAGGTGCGCGTTCGGGCCGCCGAGGTAGCGGAAGAGGGGGAGGTCCGAGGCCTCGGACGCGGCGTGGGCGACGGCGAGCGAGACGCCGAGGATGGCGTTGGCGCCGAGCGAGCCCTTGTTGTCGGTGGCGTCCAGGTCGAACATGGCCTGGTCGATCAGGCGCTGCTCGGTGGCGTCGTAGCCGACGAGCTCCGGGCCGATCTGCTCGATGACGGCGAGGACGGCCTTCTCGACACCCTTGCCCATGTAACGGTTGGGGTCACCGTCACGGAGCTCGATGGCCTCGAAGGCACCGGTGGAGGCGCCGGACGGAACGGCAGCACGGCCGGTGCTGCCGTCGTCGAGGCCCACCTCGACCTCGACCGTGGGGTTGCCTCGGGAGTCCAGGATTTCCCGGGCTACGACGACGTCGATGGACGGCACGAGCATCTCCTTCTGGGATGTGACGCTGGGTGTGCGGTGGCGTCAGGCCGTGGGATGGCCTGGCCGACTAGAGCCTAACCGGATCCGGGCACTCACCCTGCCGACCGCCCGGGTCCTGGGACGAAAAAGGGCCCGAATACCCCTCTTCCCGGACATAGGGCCCTGGATGACGGGGGTTCCGCTGCCGCACACACCGCCGCCCGGCGCGTGGGGGGAAGGGCGCCGGGCGGTGGGAATTCTGCATGTTGCGTACGCTTTTGCGGCTATTGCCGCAGCGGTCAGCTGAGCTTCAGCTTCTGACCCGGGAAGATCAGGTCGGCGTCCGAGACGATGTCCTTGTTCAGCTCGAACAGCTGCTGCCAGCCGCCCTTGACGCCGTTGGCCTCGGCGATGGTGCCCAGGGTGTCGCCGGCCTTGACCTCGTACGAGCCGTTGCCGGTCTTCGGCGCGGCAGGGGCCTCGGTGCGCTCGGAGCGGGTGACCGGGGCCTCGGCGCGCTTGGTGTCCTTCTTCGGCGCGGCCTTGGTCTCGGTCTTCTTGGTCTCGGTCTTCTTCGTCTCGGCCTTCGGCTTGGTGGAGGCCGGGGTCTCGGAGGACCCGCCGGTGTACGAGGAGTTCGACAGACCCTTGCCGCAGTGCGGCCAGGCGCCCTTGCCCTGCTTCTTCAGGACCTTCTCGGCCACGGCTATCTGCTGCGCCTTCGAGGCCTGGTTGGCCTGCGCGGCGTACGACTTGCCGCCGAACGACGCCCACGTGGAGGACGAGAACTGCAGTCCGCCGTAGTAGCCGTTGCCCGTGTTGATGGACCAGTTGCCACCGGACTCGCACTGCGCGACCTTGTCCCACTCGGACGCGGTGGCGGCACTGGCGGCGCCCGCGGTCATCAGGGGGGCGGCGACGGCCACACCGGCGACACCGGCGAGCGTGACGATGCGGACGGCCTTGGAGCCGCGACGGTGCTTGCCCTTGCCGGAAAGCAGCATGAGGTTTCTCCTCACCGACGCCTACGAGGTGAGCTGTCGGGTTCGGGCCTGTGAGTGCCCGGCGATGCGACCTAGCGCACCGCTTAACCCCAAGCCGCTTGCGTGACCGTCTCTCAACGGACGCTCGCGGCACCTACCTTGGGTCCCCCGCTCCTGCCTTCGGCGCTTTACGCGACGACTGTTCCCCCCGTCCGCCGGCAGGACTCGGCGATGCGGTCGAAGGAGCTCGCGGTGGCGAGCGATTCAGAAGGTAGACATAGCTCTCCCCGATGTTCAACGAGGAACATCGGGGAGAAAGGGCCCCTACTTGCGCTCTCCACAGGGGTGTTTGCGCAGGTGAGACCGGGGTTTGCGGAAGCCCCCCGGCGGGACACGCCAGTTGACCGGAAGAGACACATGTCTCACTTGCAGAAAACAGACAATCAAGGTCTTTCCGGGCGAACCAACTGTCCTTATTACGTGGTTAGATCCAGGTTCTGCCCAGGCTTGATCAGGTCCGCGTCCTCGCCGATGACCTGCTCGTTGGCCTCGTAGAGGCCGCTCCAGCCGCCCTTCACGCCCTTGGCAACCGCGATGGTCGCCAGGCTGTCGCCCGCCTGCACCGTGTAGACGGGGTCCGACGCGGCATCAGACGGGGTGCCCTCCTCGGGGGAGGGTGCACCGCGGTGCTTGCCGTTGCCCTCGGCGGGAGTGGCGCCCGGGGTCGCCGGGGTCGTCGGTGCCACGGGGGCCGTCGGGTCGGTCGGGGACGGACTCGGGGTGACCGGCGGGGTCGTGGGCGCCGTCGGGTCCGCCGGGTCGGTCGGGAGGACCGGGGCCGTCGGGTCGGTGGGGCTCACCGGCGGGGTCGCCGGGTCGGTCGGGAGGACCGGGGTGCCCGGGTCGGCCGGAGGCGTCGTCGGGGCGTCGGGCGCGGGCATGACGGGCAGTCCGAGGGACGGCGCGTCGGGGATCAGGAAGGGGGTGCCCGACGGGCTCGGGGTCTCCGCGGTCGAGAGCCCGAAGTCCGTGGCCGGCTTGCCGCCCTTGGTGGAGGGCACGGCGTCGTCGGGGCGGGACGGTGCGGGGCCCACCACGGTGGGGCTGCCCGGCAGACCCGGGTCGACGACCGCGGCCGGGCCCTGCTGGTCCAGTCCGGCGGAGGCCGCGCACAGCGGCCAGGCCTGCGGGCCCTGGGAGGCCAGCACGCGCTCGGCCACGGCTATCTGCTGCGAGCGGCTCGCGAGGTCGGCCCGCTCGGCGAAGTCCAGACCGCCGGCGTTCTGCCACTGCTCCTGGGTGAACTGGAGGCCGCCGTACGCGCCACTGCCGAAGTTGGCGCTCCACGAGCCGCCGCTCTCGCACTCGGCCACCTTGTCCCAGGTGGTGGTGTCGGCAGCGGTGGCGCTGGTGGCGGCAAGCAGCGGCATGGCCAGCGCAGAGCCAGTGACTCCGGCTGTGACGACCAGCGCGGGGACCTGGCGGGGGCGTCTGTGACGGCCGTTCCCGGAGAGCATGAGGGATCACCTTTCGCATAACAGCGGGGTAACGGCAGAACCTAGCGGCCTTCGAACGATTGTCACAAGTTCAAGCAGGATCTGACTTTTGATCAGATCTCGCACAAGTGTTTTGGGCCGTGAAGCGAACGGGAAGAGTACGTAGCCCTCGCATGATCAACCCCCCACGCCAGCGCAGCTCTTGGGGCGGAACGGCGAGTTCCAGGTCGGGCAGGCGCGTCAGCAGGGTCGCCAGCGCGGTCTGTCCTTCGAGCCGGGCCAGCGGCGCGCCCAGGCAGTAGTGGATGCCGTGCCCGTATCCGAGGTGCTGGTTGTCGGCCCTGGAGAGGTCGAGGGTGTCCGGATCGGCGAACCGCTCGGGGTCCCGGTCGGCGGCCGCGAGGACGACCAGGACCGGATCGCCGGTCTCGACGCGCTCGCCGCCGAGGGTCAGCGGCTCGGTGGCGAACCGCCACGTCGCCAGCTCCACGGGGCCGTCGTAGCGCAGGAGTTCCTCGATGCCGGTGGCCAGCAGTCCGCTCTCCCCGGCGGCCAGGGAGCTCTGCAGGCGCTCGCGCTGCACGGGGTTCATGAAGAGGGAGTGGACGCCGTTGCCGATGAGGTTCACGGTCGTCTCGAAGCCGGCGAAGAGCAGGATGAAGGCCATGGCGGTGGCCTCGCCCTCCGTCAGATGGTCGCCGTGGTCGCTCGCCCGGATCAGGTCGGAGATCAGATCGTCGCCCAGATCATCCCTTTTGCGATGGATGAGCTCTCCGAGGTAGGTCCGCATCTGCTTCACCGACCGGGCGACCCCGCCCCGCGGGCCGCCGCCGTGGCGGATCATCATCCCGGCCCAGTCGCGGAAGTCGTCCTGGTCCTCGCGCGGTACCCCGAGCATCTCGCAGATGGCGTAGATGGGGAGCGGGAACGCGAACTCGTGGATGAGGTCCGCCTCCCCCCTCTCCGCGAACCCGTCGATCAGGTGATCGGTGAGCGCCTGCACCCGCGGTGCGAACTCGGCGACCCTGCGCGGGGTGAACGCCTTCGACACCAGGCGCCGCAGCCGGGTGTGGTCCGGCGGGTCGATGTTCAGCAGATGCGTCATCAGCTCCGCCTTGCGCTCCCCCGGGATCCCGGTCTTGCCCTTGGCGTGCGCGGGCTCCGCGTGGTGCGCAGGATTCTTGCTGAGCCGCTGGTCGGCGAGGGCCTGACGGGCGTCCGCGTAGCGGGTGACGAGCCAGGCCTCGACCCCGCTGGGGAGCTTCGTGCGGTGCACCGGGGAGTGCTCGCGCAGCCATGCGTAGGCCGGATAGGGGTCGGTCGCGAACTCCCACGTGAAGAGTTCGGGCGCCGCGCCGCCGGAGGGAGTGGACGACTGATCGTGCATGTCCCCGACAGTAGCCGCCGCGTACGGGCGGACCGGCGCGGGCCGCGGCCCGCCGGCCGGTCATCCCATATGACTGCTTCGTCGGGGCTGTCCGTAGATCGGACAACGCTTGACCTCGCCCCGTCCGGCACTTCTACTTTCGGTCGTGTGGATGTGAGGATCTTGAAAAGCAGTTTCGCGGTGGTGGAGAGACGGGCCGAGCACGCGGTCAAGTTCTTCTATTCGCACCTCTTCTGGCACAACCCCGGAGTCCGTGACCTCTTCCCGGTCTCCTCCGAGGACATGGAACGCCAGCGGGACCGGCTCTTCGCCGCGCTCACCCACGTCATCTCCCGCCTCGACGGCGACGACGAGACCCTCGGCCCCTACCTGCGCGACCTGGGGCGCGACCACCGCAAGTTCCTGGTCCGCCCCGAGCACTACGCGGTCGTCGGCTCCAGCATGCTCGCCGCGCTCGCCGAGACCTCCGGCGAAGCCTGGACCCCGCAGGTGGAGAAGGCCTGGACCGAGGCCTACCAGGTGATCGCCGACGCCATGCTCGCCGGGGCCGACGCGAGCGAGGACCCGCCGTGGTGGGACGCGGAGGTCGTGCGCCACCTCCAGTACGGGCAGGACATCGGCGTGCTCACCCTGCGGCCGCACGCCCCCTTCCCCTATCTCCCCGGCCAGTACGCGAGCGTGAGCAGCGACCGGGTCCCCCGGACCTGGCGCACCTACTCCATCGGCAACGCCCCCCGCCCCGACGGCACCGTCGACCTGCACGTCAGCCGGATCGACCACGGGCGGCTCAGCACCGCCCTGGTCCGCGAGACCCGGCCGGGCGAGGTCCTGCGACTCGGCGCCGCCGGCGGGCAGCTGACCTTCCGCCGCTCCGACCGGCCGGTCAGCCTGATCGCCGCCGGCACCGGCTGGGCCCCGATCCGGGCCATGCTGGAGGAGCTCGCGGACCGGCCCCCCGATCAGGACGTACGGCTCTTCGTGGTGGCCCGGGACTGCGCGCACCTCTACGACCGGCCGCTCATCGACGCGTACGGCTCCTCCTGCGGCTGGCTCGACGTCACCTACATCACGCCCGCCCCCGGCCGGCACCGCAACGAGGCCACCGAGCGGCTCGCGACCGCCCTGAGCAACCGGGGCCTGTGGCCCGACCAGGACGTCTACCTCAGCGGGCCGGCGCAGTTCATCGACGACACCGCGCGGCTCCTGGAGGACCTCGGCGCCCGCCCCGGCCGCCTCTTCCACGACTCCGTACCCGCCGCCGCCGAGCACGGGCAGGGCGGCCGCCCGCTGGGCTTCGCCGAGTGGCTCCTGAACCGCCCGGCCCCGCACTGGCACAACCCCTCGGCCCGCGCCCCGAGGGAGCACTGACGGCTACTGGGGGATCGCCGCGACGCCCTCGGCCGCGCGGATCGCGTCGCGGTAGACGCGGGCCGCCGCGCGCAGCGCGGTCTCGGGGTCGACCCCCTCCGCCTCGGCGCGCGCCGCCAGTCGCAGCAGCTCGTAGCCGATGCCGTCGCCGCGGGGCAGCTCCACGGCCACCCCGCCCGTACGGGCCCGGCCCGCGAGCTTGGCCGCGAGCGCCAGTCCCGGCTGGCCCACCGGGATCCCGTCGGTGACCGACTCCCGCTGCTTCTCGACCGCCTTGGTGCGCTGCCAGTGCGCGTGGACGTCCTCCGGGGTCTCGGCCTCCGCGTCGCCGAAGACGTGCGGGTGCCGGTGGATCAGCTTCTGCACGAGGGCCCCGGCCACGTCGTCGATGGAGAAGGCCCCGAGGCCCTCCCCGTCGGCGTCACCGTCCTCGTCGCCCTCGCCCTCGTCCTCGCCGCCGGGGATCCCCTCCTCGGCGATCCGGGCGTGGAAGACCACCTGGAGCAGGACGTCGCCGAGCTCCTCGCGCAGTTCCTCCCGGTCGCCGTCCTCGATCGCCTCGACGAGCTCGTACGCCTCCTCGATCGCGTACTTGGCCAGACCCCGGTGGGTCTGGCGGGAGGTCCACGGGCACTCGCGGCGGACCCGGTCCATCACCTGGACCAGGTCGAGCAGGCGCGCGCCCGGCAGGTCGTACGAGCCGGGCAGCAGTTCCAGGTCGGGCATGGAGACCCGGCCGGAGCCGGCCAGCCGGGCCAGCCCGTCGGTGAGCCGCTGGTCGCCCTCCCCGGCCGGGAGCACCACGACCGTACGGCCGCCCGCGCAGGCCTCGACCAGCTCGTGCGCGTCCGGGACCGCGTGCTCGACCTCGACGCCCGCCTCCCGCAGGTACGGCAGCTGCGGGTGCCCGGGGTCGGCGCACAGCACCCGGTCCGCGGCGTGCAGGGTCTGCCACGCCGGCCAGGACAGCACCCCGGGTGCGACCCGGTGGCTGGTGGTCAGCAGGACGATACGGCCGGTGGGCTCGGCGGCGGTGGGCTGGGAGTGCTCGGTCACCCTCCGAACCTACCCCCGCCGCGGGACGTCAGGCTCCGGCGGGTGCCTGCTCGGGGCGCGTACGCTGGGTGATCCAGGGGGTCTCCACCGGGCCGAGTCCGACCTGCTGGGCGTCCCAGGCCCCGTAGCGCGGGTTGACCTCGATGTGGAGGGCCTGCGACGCCTTGGCGAGCGGCTCGATGATCTTGTCCTCGCCGTAGCGCTCGCTCAGCTTGCCGAGCAGCAGCTGGAAGCGCACCTCCTCGTCGATCTGCCCGGCGGCGAGCGGGACGCGGCCCTGAAGGGCCGCCTGCTCCAGCGCCGCCGCGCCCTTGCCGCCCTCCTGGGCCCGGCGGGCGTCCTCGATCTCCTTGGTCGTGACCGAGATGCCCGCGTCCTTCGCGGCCCGCTCCAGCACCCGGAGCTGGATCATCTTGCCGAGCTTGATCCGTTCCAGCTGCGGGGTGTTGGAGATGAGCGTCGCCGCGTGCTCGGAGCGGTTCTGTGCGGCGCGGACGTCGCCCACCTGGGCCTGGAGCGAGGAGGTGGTGATCCGTTCACCGCCGACGACGGCCGCGGTGCCGGGCCGGGTCTCGCCCGAGCAGGCGGACAGCAGGGGCGCCGCCACGAGCAGGGCGGCGGAGACGGAGAGCGCAGTGCGACGGTGCAAAGGAGCCTCCAGGGCCGGGAGATTGTGCGTCAATGCACAAGGGCCGTGCGGTGATCGATGGTATGCAGTAAGGGTGGCCCGGGCCACCGGTTCGACCAACGATTCGCGGGGTGTCCGGGGTACGTGTCTGTTCGTGTCGCGGCCACTCCGCGGCCACTCCCGCGTCCCGCGGTGCTGCCAGGGTCGGCCCACCATGTCGACACCGCACCGCTCGCCGCGCCGCCGCAGTCTGTCCGGTTCGGCGCTCGCCGCCCTGCTCACGGCGGTGGCCGTGTGCGCCGGGGACGCCGCCGCCCGGGTCTTCCCGTACGGATCGCGCCACCGCAGCGTCAACGACCTCGGCAATCAGTTCGTACCCTTCCACGCGCACCTGTGGGACCTCCTGCACGGCCGTGCCCGGGGCGGACTGCTGTTCAACTGGCAGTCCGGATACGGCACGAGCTTCCTGCCCGACCTCGGCACCTACCTGACCAGCCCGCTGTCGGCCCTCGTCGCCCTCTTCCCGCGCGCCGACATCGACCTGGCCGTGTACGTCGTCACCGTGCTGAAGACGGCGGCCGCGGCGGCGGCCATGGCCTGGCTGCTGCGCACCCTCCACCGGGGGCCGTGGTGGGCGGCCGGGCTGCTCGGCGCCTCGTACGCGCTGTGCGGCTGGTCGGTGATCGAGGCCTCCTACAACCCGATGTGGCTGGACGGGCTGATCGCCTTCCCCCTCCTGTGCCTCACCGGTGAATGGGCCCTGCGCGGGCGGCGGGTGCTGCTCGCGCCGCCGGTCGTCGCCGTCTGCTGGACGGCGAACTTCTACACCGCCTACATGGCGACGCTCGGCGCCGCGCTGGTGGTGCTGGTACGGGTGGTGCTGACCCGGGACGGCGTCCGGATCCGGATCGCGGTGATCGCGCGGGCGGCCGGGACCACCCTGCTGGGCATCGCGCTGGCGGCGCCCGTCCTGCTCCCGCTGTTCCTCAGCTCGGGCCAGGCCTACCCGGGGTGGGTCAAGGAGTTCCGGCCGGTGTCCTGGGCGGACCTCTTCGCGCGGATGCTGCCGGGCACCTACTCCTTCTCCTCCCCCGCCGTCTTCGTCGCCACCGGCACCCTGCTGCTGGTGGCCGCGCTGCCCTTCCACCGGTCGGCGCCGCCGCGCGACCGGCTGTGGTGGACGGCGCTGACGGCGGCGGTCGCGCTGTCCCTGCAGTGGGCGCCGACCCATCTGGCCTGGCACCTGTTCGCCACTCCGAACGGCAGCCCGTACCGGCAGACCTTCGTCCTGGCCGGGATCGCCGTCATCGCCGCCTGGAGCGCCCTGGAACATGGCCTGCCGCGGTCGCCGGCGCTGGCCGCGGGGGCGGGGCTGCTGACGGCCGCCGCGCTGTGGGCGCGCGGGAGCACGCTGACGACGGCATGGGGATACGCGCTGTTCGCGGGCGGCCTTGCGGCGGCGGCCGGAGCCTGGTGGGCGCTGCGCCACCGCCGCCTGGTCCTCCCGGCGGCCGGGCTGCTGGCCCTGGTCCTGCTCGCACAGGCGGCGGCGACCACCGCCTTCGGCCACAAGGGCAAACTGGGCGGCCTCGACGACTACCCGTCCTGGGGACAGGACCACACCTCGCGCGCCCGGGCCCTGGCGGCCGCCGAGGGCTGGCCGACGTACCGCACCGACCCGAGCCGGCCCGCCCTGTCGGGCAACGACCCGCTGCTGCTGGGCGGCGAGGGCGGCTCGTACTACAGCAGCCACACGCCCGAGGTGTTCACACGGACGATGGTCGCGCTCGGCGCCGGCTGGACCTCGCGCGGCCGCAACGTCCAGAGCATCGACAACCCGGTGACGGACGCCGTCTTCGCGGTCGGCGCGCGCCTGCGGCCGGACGGCACGGTGCTGCGCGCCGAGGTGCCCCCGCTGGTGACGACCCGCCCGCCCGGCGCGTCCCTCTCCTACGGCGACTCGCCCTTCGCCAACCAGGAACTGCTGCTGGGCGCCCGCGTGTACGAGGACCCGCTCTCGCCCGGGATCTGCCGCGCGGGCACCGAGGCCTACCTGTGGGCGCCGGAGTACAACGCCACGGCCCGCCTCGCCGACGGCCCGGCCTTCCGCCTGAACGGCAACGCCCCCCGCAACCGGGCGGCCCTCCAGCCGATGGGCGTCTCCCGCGGCGCTTCCTCGGCGCTGGTCTTCGACGCCGCCCCGCCCGCGCGCTGGACCCTGTCGTGCCTGGACCGCACCCGCCTCGACGCGGCGGTGGCCGCCCTGCGGGCCACGGCCGCGACCTCGGTCCGGGTCGGCTCCTCGGGCGTGCGGGCCGTGCTGCCCGCGGGCAGCACGGGCACGGCGGTCCTCTCCGTCCCCGCGATCACCGGCTGGACCTGCAACGACCGCCCCGCCGCGGCCCACCTGGGGCTGGTCGCGGTCCCGCTGGCCCCCGGCACCACGCGGGTCGCCTGCTCCTTCCGCCCGCCGGGGCTGGTGCCCGGCCTGGCGGTCGCGGCGGTGGCCCTGACGCTCCTGACGGTCACCGCCGTCAGGAACCGCGGCGCCCGCCGCCGGGCCTAGAGGGCCCGGCTCGGCGGACCCGGCTCAGCGGACCCGGCTCAGCGGACCTGGCTCAGCCACTGCAGGGTGCGGCGTATCTCCGACGGGAAGGGGTGGGTCGGGCCGTGCAGCCGCTCCGCGTCGAACAGCAGCCGGGCCAGGTTGTCGTGGGCCGCCGGGCGGTCTCCGAGGGAGAGCAGCAGGTGCGCGATCCGGCGGCGGATCTCCAGCGGCAGGGCCTGGTCCGGGTTGGCGTAGCGGTTCTCGAAATACGGGAGCAGCGAGCGGTACTCCGCCAGGGCGGCGGCCGGCTCGCCGAGCTGCTCCAGGCACTGCGCCGCGTCGTAGCGGAACCGCAGGGACTGGGGGTCGCCGACCGGGAACTCCTCCGCGAGGCGGCGCAGTTCGGGCAGGGCCCGGCGGTACTGCCCGTCGTCCATCAGCGTGGCCGCGTACTGCTTGCGCAGGGAGCGGACCACCGATGAGTGCTCGCCGTGCTCGGCGGCCGCCGCCGGAAGGATGCCGCCGAGGATGTCCACGGCCTGCGTGAGCCGGCCCTGGTCCAGGAGCGTGCGGGCCTGGTCCACGGCGCCCGGGATGTCGGGCTTCTGCGGCACCGGCACCGGAGCGGGGGTCCGCGTGGGCGTCGGCGCGGACGTGGGCGGCACGGGGGTGCCCGTCGGCGTGGACGTCGGCGGGGTGGTCGGCCGCGGCGGGATCACCGCGGCCCGGTCCGGCCAGGGGGCCTGGGGACGGACGAAGGGCCGGGTCGGGTCGAGCGGACGGACCGGGCCGCGGCCGTCGCGGGCCGGCAGCAGCGGGGCGAGGGCCTCGTAGACCTCCTGCGCCGAGGACGGCCGGTCCTGCGGGTCCTTGGCGAGGAGGCGCATCAGGAGAGCCTCCAGCTCCTGCGGGACCTCCGGGCGCTGCGGGCGGACCGGGACCGGGGCCTCGTACAGGTGGCGGTGGAGCACGCCCAGGGCGGTGGACCCGGCGAAGGGGACGTTGCCGCTGAGCAGTTCGTACAGCAGCACGCCGAGCGCGTACAGGTCGGTGTACGGGCCCACCGCGCCGCTCATCGCCTGCTCGGGCGCCATGTACGCGGGGCTGCCGATCGGCGTGCCGGTGCTGGTGAGGCGGGTGGTGTCGGTGTCCATCACCGAGGCCACGCCGAGGTCGAGGACCAGGACGGTGCCGTCCGGGCGGACCATCACGTTGCGGGGCTTCAGGTCGCGGTGGACGATCGGCACCGCGTGCACGGCCGACAGCACCGAGCACAGCTGCGCGACGACCGCGACCGCCCACTGCCACGGATAGGGGCCGTGCGCGGCGAGGTGGTCGGCGAGGTCGGAGCCCTCGACGTAGCCCATGACGAGGAACAGCTCGTCGCCGTCGCTGCCCGCGTCGTGGACGGTGACCAGGCCGGGATGGTCGACCTGCGCCGTGACCCGGCATTCGCGCACGAAACGGCGGCGCAGCTCCTCGGCGACCGTGCCGGGGCCGGCGACCTTGTCGGGGCGCAGCAGCTTGACGGCGACCCGCCGGTCCAGGCGGCGGTCGTAGGCGGTCCAGACCTGGCCCATGCCGCCCTGTCCGAGGATGCTCGCCAGCTGGTAGCGGTCTCCGATGAGGCGTTCGGTCACTGCTGCGGATCCCGGTAGGGGGTCTGGTTCGGGTCATGCGGGCGCCCGCCGGGCGGCGGGGTCTGCTTGCGCAGCAGCTCGCTGAGCTCGTCGAGTTCGGCGCGCACCTGCCCGATGCGCGGGGGCGGGGTCGGCTGCGGCGGCACCTGGGGGGCGGCCGGCGTCTGGCCCGAGATCACGGTGGGGGCCTGGGCGGCGTGCGGGTAGCCGTAGGACGGCGAGGTCTGCTGCGGGTGGTTGTAGGGCGTGGGCTGTCCCGGGTACCAGGGCGCGGGCGCCGCGGCCCTGAGGGCCTCGTGGTGCTTGATGTCGGCGACGAGGAAGTACACGCAGATCGCGAAGCCCGTGAGGATCGAGCCACCGGCGCCGAGGTTGCCCTGCCAGCCGTCGACCTCGGGGGTCGGGTCCAGCTGGATCAGCGTCATCCAGACGACGGCGAGGACGCCGCTGACCACCAGCAGCGTCCAGTCCCGGGACTTACGGGTGACCAGCGCGAGCCGCAGCATCGATCCCCACGCCAGGAAGCCGCAGCTCAGAAGGGGCAGCAGCATGAACACCACGCGCAGTGTCACCACGCCGCCCGGGGTGGACTGGGGGGCGTGCTGCGGCGGAAGGCCGGGGCCGTGCATCGCTGCTCCTGACGGGCCGTGCGGAAGAGGTTTCGGGTCTGAGGGTATACAGCGTTCCCGGCCATCAGTGAGGGGATGCGCGCAACCGTTGCAGGGTCGCAGCACGACCCCCGGCGGCGCGCCGGCCGCGGCCGGGAGCGGGAGCTCCCGGGCCGCGGCCGCCGGGCGCTACGAGCCGAGGATGGTCGTGAGGAACTCTCCGGTCCAGGCCAGCAGTTCGCGGCCGACCACCGGCTTGCCGCCGATCTTGCCCGCCTTGGGGCGCGGGACCAGGATCTGCGAGGTCGCCGGCTTGAGGACCGTGCCCGGGTAGAGGCGCTTGAGCCGCAGCTCCTGCGACTCGCGCAACTCCACCGGCCCGAAGCGGATGTTGTTGCCCTGGAGGGTGATGTCGCCGACCCCGCAGGCCCGTGCCAGCATCCGCAGCCCGGCCACCAGCAGCAGGTTCTCCACCGGCTCCGGGAGCTTTCCGTAGCGGTCGGTGAGTTCCTCGCGGACGGCCTTGACGTCCGCCTCGGAGGTGGCCGACGCGATGGACCGGTACGCCTGGAGGCGCAGCCGCTCGCCCGGCGCGTAGTCGTGCGGGACGTGCGCGTCGACCGGCAGCTCGATCTTGACCTCCAGCGGCGGCTCCTCCTCCACCCCGCCGTTCTCGACGGCGGCCCGGTAGTCGGCCACCGCCTCGCCGACCATGCGGATGTACAGGTCGAAGCCGACGCCCGCGATGTGACCGGACTGCTCGCCGCCGAGCAGGTTGCCCGCGCCGCGGATCTCCAGGTCCTTCATCGCCACGTACATGCCGGCGCCCATCTCGGTGTGCTGGGCGATCGTCGCGAGCCGCTCGTGCGCGGTCTCCGTCAGCGGCTTCTCCGGCGGGTACAGGAAGTACGCGTACCCGCGCTCCCGCCCTCGGCCGACCCGGCCGCGCAGCTGGTGCAGCTGCGACAGGCCGAAGTTGTCGCCGCGCTCCACGATCAGGGTGTTGGCGTTGGAGATGTCGATGCCCGACTCGACGATGGTCGTGGAGACGAGGACGTCGAACTTCTTCTCCCAGAAGTCGACGACGACCTGCTCCAGCGCCTGCTCCGACATCTGGCCGTGCGCCGTCGCGATCCGCGCCTCGGGCACGATCTCGCGCAGCTTGGCCGCCGCCCGGTCGATGGACTCGACCCGGTTGTGGATGTAGAAGCACTGGCCCTCGCGCAGCAGTTCACGGCGGATGGCCGCGCCGATCTGCTTCTCCTCGTACGGCCCGACGAAGGTGAGCACCGGGTGCCGCTCCTCCGGCGGGGTGGTGATCGTCGACATCTCGCGGATGCCGGTCACCGCCATCTCCAGGGTGCGCGGGATCGGCGTCGCGGACATCGTCAGCACGTCGACGTTGGCGCGGAGCTTCTTCAGCTGCTCCTTGTGCTCCACGCCGAAGCGCTGCTCCTCGTCGACGATGACCAGGCCCAGGTCCTTGAACTTCGTCTCCTGCGAGAACAGCCGGTGGGTGCCGATGACCACGTCCACCGCGCCCTCCCGCAGGCCCTCCAGCGTCGCCTTCGACTCGGTCTCGCTCTGGAAGCGGGACAGCGCCTTCACGTTGACCGGGAACTGGCTGTAGCGCTCGGAGAAGGTCCCGAAGTGCTGCTGCACGAGCAGGGTGGTCGGTACGAGGACGGCGACCTGCTTGCCGTCCTGGACGGCCTTGAAGGCGGCGCGCACCGCGATCTCGGTCTTGCCGTAGCCGACGTCGCCGCAGATCAGCCGGTCCATGGGGACCGACTTCTCCATGTCCTCCTTCACCTCGGCGATCGTCGTGAGCTGGTCGGGGGTCTCCGCGTACGGGAAGGCGTCCTCCAGCTCGCGCTGCCAGGGGGTGTCGGGGCCGAAGGTGTGCCCGGGCGCCGCCATGCGCGCGCTGTAGAGCTTGATGAGGTCGCCGGCGATCTCCTTGACGGCCTTCTTGGCGCGGGCCTTGGTCTTGGTCCAGTCGGCGCCGCCGAGCCGGTGCAGCGTCGGGGCCTCGCCGCCGACGTACTTGGTGACCTGCTCCAGCTGGTCGGTGGGGATGTAGAGGCGGTCGCCGGGCTGACCGCGCTTGGCGGGGGCGTACTCCACCAGCAGGTACTCGCGGGTGGCGCCCTGCACGGTGCGCTGGACCATCTCGACGTAGCGGCCGACGCCGTGCTGCTCGTGGACGATGTAGTCGCCGGCCTCCAGGGTCAGCGGGTCGATCGTCTTGCGGCGGCGGGTCGGCATCCGGCCGAGGTCCTTGGTGGCGGTCCGCTGCCCGGTCAGGTCGGTCTCGGTGAGCACGGCCAGGCGCAGCACCGGGTCGACGAAGCCGTTGTCGATCGATCCGCAGGAGACGTGGACCAGGCTCGGCTCCAGGGCGGCCAGGTCCGGCTCCAGCCGGGCGGCGATGCCCTCGCCGGCGAGCACCTCGACGGTGCGGGCGGCCGGGCCGTGGCCCTCGGTGAGGTAGACGGTGTGCCAGCCGTCGGCGATCCAGCCCTTGGTGTCGGCCAGGGCGCGGGCGGTGTCGCCGCGGTAGGCCTCGGGGGCGTGCATGCCCAGCTTGAGGGTGTCGGCGGCCAGGTCGGTGTCGTCCGCGGCGAACGGGGAGATCGACCACCACATCATGTCCAGCTCGCGGGCCCGGTCGCGGACGTCGGCGATACCGCGCAGCGAGGCCGCGCCCACGTCGATGGGGGCGTCGCCGCCGCCCGCGGTGGCCGCCCAGGAGGCCATCAGGAACTCCTGGCTGGTCGCGACGAGGTCGGCGGCCCGGGTCCGTACCCGCTCGGGGTCGCAGACGACGGCCATCGCCCCGGCGGGGAGCACGTCGATCAGCAGTTCCATGTCGTCGACCAGGACCGGGGCGAGGGACTCCATGCCCTCCACCGCGATCCCCTCGGCGATCTTGCCGAGGAGTTCGCCGAGCTCCGGGTGGGCCTCGGCGAGGGCCAGGGCCCGCTCCCGTACGGCGTCCGTCAGCAGCAGTTCACGGCACGGCGGCGCCCACAGGCCGTGCTCGGCGATCTCCAGGGACCGCTGGTCGGCGACCTTGAAGTAGCGGATCTCCTCGACCTCGTCGCCCCAGAACTCCACGCGCAGCGGGTGTTCCTCGGTGGGCGGGAAGACGTCGAGGATGCCGCCGCGCACGGCGAACTCGCCGCGCTTCTCGACGAGCTCGACGCGTGCGTACGCGGCCGCGGCCAGCGCCTCGGTGACCTCGCCGAGATCGGCGGTCGCGCCCTGCCGCAGGCTCACCGGAACCAGCTCGCCCAGGCCCTTGACCTGCGGCTGGAGCACGGACCGGATGGGGGCGACGATCACGCTGACGGGGCCTGCGGCCGGGTCGTCCTTGCTGGGGTGCACCAGCCGGCGCAGTACGGCGAGCCGGCGGCCCATGGTGTCGCTGCGCGGGCTGAGCCGCTCGTGCGGGAGGGTCTCCCAGGACGGGTAGTCGGCCACCTCGTCGGGCGGCAGCAGGGAGCGCAGCGCGGCGGCCAGGTCCTCGGCCTCGCGCCCGGTGGCGGTGACCGCCAGCACGGTCCGCTCGGTCCGCCGGGCCAGCGCGGCGATCGCGAAGGGGCGCGCGGCGGCCGGTCCGACGAGGTCCACGTGCATGCGGTTGCCGTCACCGGCCGCGGTGACCGCCTCGGTGAGGGCGGCGTCCCGGGTGACGGCGTCGAGCAGTCCGTGCAGGCTCATGAGGAGGCTTTCCGTCCGGTGAGGGTCTGGGCTTGGGGGTGTGAAGGGGCAACGCGAAGCACCCGACACGTCGTACGGGCCGGGGGTTCCCACCCTACGACGGCGCCCGCACCGGCGCGCGAGGGATTCGGGTCACGGCGTGCGGGCGCGTCCGCGGGGCGACCCTGATCATCCCGGGACCCTCCTCAGCCTAAAGACGTTGCTCCCGCTTTACGATGTTCACGTAACCACCGCCTGAGCTCGCCGCGTCCTTTTCGCAGGAGTTCACGCCGAACGGCCGAGGAGCACGAGTCCGTGACGAGCGATGCCATAGCCCGCCCGGCACCGGCCCCCCAGGCCCCGCCCAGGGCGGCCGCCTCCCGCTGGCCCGCGCCCTGGCTGGTGGCCTGCGGGCTCTTCCTCGTCTACCTCGTGCTGTCCGTCGGCCGGTTCCGGCGCATGGACTGGGCCTCCTGGGACCTGGGGATCTTCGAGCAGGCGATCCGGGCGTACGCCCACCTCCAGGAGCCGGTCGCCGACCTGAAGGGGCCGGGCGCCAACATCCTCGGGGACCACTTCAGCCCGATCATCGCGCTCATCGCGCCCGTCTACCGGGTCTTCCCCGGGCCGATCACGCTGCTGGTCGTACAGGCCGCGCTGTTCGCGCTCTCCGCGGTGCCCGTCACCCGGGCGGCCGGACGGCTCCTGGGCCGGGCCCGCGGGATCGCCGTCGGCGTCGCGTACGGCCTGTCCTGGGGCATCCAGCGGGCGGTGGAGTTCGACTTCCACGAGATCGCCTTCGCCGTGCCGCTGCTGGCCTTCGCCCTGGAGGCGGTCCTGGCCCGGCGCTGGCGGGCCGCCCTGCTGTGGGGGCTGCCGCTGCTCCTCGTCAAGGAGGACCTCGGCTTCACGCTGGCCGCCCTGGCGGTCGTGGTGGCCTGGCGCGCCCGCGGCTGCGACCGGCGCACCGTCTGGACGGCGCTCGGCATCGCCGCGGCCGCCTGCGTGTTCGCCGTACTGGTGTTCACCGTGTTCATACCGGCCTTCGCGGCCGACGGCTACGGCTACTGGAACAAGATCGAGGGCGGCGGCCCCTTCGCCGGTGCCGGCACCAAGCTGGCCACGCTGGGCTGGGTGCTGATCCCCACCTCCGGCCTGCTCGCCCTGCGCTCGCCCCTGCTGCTGGTCGCCGCGCCCACCCTCGGCTGGCGGTTCCTGTCCGGGGACGACCACTACTGGTCGACCGACTGGCACTACAGCGCCGTGCTGATGCCCGTCGTCGCCCTCGCCCTGGTCGACGCCATCGACACCGTCCGGCGCGGCGACCGGCCCCGGCTGCGCGCCTACGCCCTCCAGATGCCCACGGCGGTGCTCGCCGCGTCCCTCGCCCTGGCCATGACCAGCATGCCGACCGCCAAGCTCACGGAGGCGTCCACCTACGAGAAGCCCGAACGCGTCGTCGCGATCGAGCGGCTCCTCGACCGGATCCCCGACGGGGCCACCGTGGAGGCGGACACCACGCCGCTGACCCGGCTGACCTCCCGCTGCCGCGTCCTGTGGATCGGCGGCAGCAAGGGCGTCGTCCCCGACTGGATCACCATCGACAACGGGAACAAGTGGGCCGGTGAGGACCCGACCGGCTACGCCTCCCAGCTCCACCCGGGCGAGCGGTACACCCTGGTGGGCGAGGCCGGCGGGATCGTCCTGATGCGGCGCGGCACCACCGGCTGAGCGGGCCCCTGCCCCCCTGCGCGAAAGGGCGCAGGCCCGGGACTCGCGGTCCCGGGCCTGCGCCCACCCCCGTACGAACGCGGCGCCGGCTACTCGCTCGCGATCGCGTTCAGGACGTTCATCCGCCCGGCCCGGAAGGCCGGGACCAGTGCGGCGAACAGGCCCACGAAGGCCGAAGCGGCGAACACCCCGATGATCGTCGGCCACGGGATCTCCAGGACCTTCAGGCCCTCCAGCGCCAGCAGCTGCTGTGCGGTGGCGCCCCAGCCCATGCCCAGCCCGAGACCGAGCAGGGCACCGAAGAGGGCGATGACCACCGACTCCAGGCGGATCATGCGGCGCAGCTGGCGGCGGGAGAGACCGATGGCGCGCATCAGGCCGATCTCGCGGGTCCGCTCGACCACCGACAGGGCCAGGGTGTTCACGACGCCCAGCACCGCGACGATGATCGCGAGGCCGAGGAGGCCGTAGACCATGTTGAGCAGCTGGCCGACCTGGTCCTTCAGGGCCTGCTTGTAGTCGGTCTGGTTGCGCACCGCGTACTGCGGGTACTCGCCCATGGCCGCCTTGACCGACTTGTAGGCGGCGGCGTCGGACTGCCCGTCCTTGGCGGTGGCCAGCAGCATGAAGGGCAGCGGCATCCGGTCCGCCGGCACGTTCGCCCGCGCGGTCTCGGTGCTGATGTACTTCATGCCCTTGTCGAGGTTGCCCTCGTCGCTGGTGATCGCCGCGACCTTCAGCTTGACCGTCTTGCCGCCGCTGAAGGCGACCGTCATCTCGTCACCGAGCTTGATGGCGTGCTTGGCGGCGTACAGGGAGCCGACCGACATGGAGCCGTCGCCGTAGGCCGCAGCGTGCTCGCCGGCCGTCATCTTGCGCCGGATGTCCTTGGCGTACGTCGGGTCCGTCGCGCCGAGGTCGGTCTCCTCGGTGGTGCCGTCGGGCGCGGTGAGCTTGACCTCCAGCTGGCGGTAGGCGGTGACGTGGTCGAGGCCGGCGGTGGCGCGCAGCGCCTGCTCGGCCTGCGGCAGGACGGGCTGGCCGGACTCGGAGGCGACGATGTAGTCCGCGCCGACGGACTGGTCGAGCTCTTCGGTCGCGGAGGCCACCATCGAGGAGCCGACCACCGACAGGCAGGCGACCAGCGCGAGGCCGATCATCAGCGCGGCGGCGGTGGCGCCGGTGCGGCGCGGGTTGCGCAGGGCGTTGCGCTCGGCGAGCCGGCCCACGGACCCGAAGGGCCGCAGGACCACACCGGAGAGCACCCGCACCACGCCCGCGGCGAGCAGCGGGCCGATGACGATGAAGCCGATGAGGGTGAGGACGACGCCCAGGCCCAGCCAGAGGGATCCGGCCGCGGCCTTCTCCGCGGCTCCGGCGAGGTAGAGGGAGGCTGCGCCGATGCCGGTGAGGACCAGACCGAGCGCGGCGCGGACCCGGCCGGCCTTCTTGTCGCCCGGGGTCCCGGACTCGCGCAGCGCGGCCATCGGGGAGACCTTGCCGGCGCGGCGGGCCGGGACGAAGGCGGAGACGACGGTCACGATGACACCGAGGACGATGCCGACGACGGGCGTGGTCCAGGCGACCGTCAGGTCGTCGGTGGACAGGTGCATGCCCATCTGGCCCATGAGCGCCATCAGTCCGACGGCCAGGCCCACGCCCGCGGCGACGCCCAGGACCGAGCCGACCACGCCGAGCAGGAAGGCCTCCACGACCACGGACTTCAGGACCTGTCCGCTGTCGGCGCCGATGGCGCGCATCAGGCCGATCTCACGGGTGCGCTGGGCGACCAGCATGGAGAAGGTGTTGAAGATCAGGAAGATGCCGACGAGGAAGGCGATGCCGGCGAAGCCGAGCATCACGTACTTCATGACGTTCAGGAAGGCGCCGACGTCCTTGCGGTTGGCGTCCGCCGCTTCCTTGGCGGTCTGGAGCTTGTAGGCGTCCGCTCCGACGGCTCGTCCGACGTTCGCCTTGAGCTGCTCGTCGCTCACGCCGTCCTTGGCGGTGACGTTGACGTGCGTGAAGGAGTCGGGGGAGCCGAGCAGCGACTTCTGCGCGGTGGCCGTGTCGAAATAGACGACGGCCGCGCCCGGGTTGGTCACGGTGAAGGCGGCGATACCGGTGATCTTGGCGCGGATGTCGCCGGTGATGGCGATGGTGCGCAGTTCGTCACCGAGCACCAGGCCGTGCTTCTTCGCGGTGTCGGCGTCGACCATCACCTCGGTGGGGCCGCGCGGCGCCTGCCCCGAGGTGATCTTCATGGACTTGAGCTCGTTGTCGCTCCAGTTGCCCGCGATGGTCGGGGCGCCGGTGGTCGAGCCCATGTTCTCGTTCTTGGCGTTGACGACCGTGACGGCCATCGAGACGACGCCGCCCTCGGCGCTCTTGACGCCCTCGGCCTTCTTGACCTGCTCGACGACCGAGCCCGCCAGCGTCTCGGGCTTGCCGCGGTCGGGGGTCTCCTCCCCGCTCTCGGCGCTCTTGGGGCTGACGGTCACGTCGGAGTTGGTGACGGCGAACAGCTTGTCGAAGGTGGTGTTCATGGTGTCGGTGAACACCAGGGTGCCGCAGACGAACGCGACGGAGAGCAGGACCGCGACGGCCGAGAGCGCCATCCGCCCCTTGTGCGCGACGAAGTTGCGCCGCGAGGTCTTCAGGACCGTGTTGCTCATGAGGTCCGCCCGCGCGCGTCGAAGTCCTTCATCCGGTCCAGGACCTGGTCGGCGGTGGGCGCGTGCATCTCGTCGACGATCCGGCCGTCGGCCAGGAAGATGACGCGGTCGGCGTAGGAGGCCGCGACGGGATCGTGGGTGACCATGACGATGGTCTGGCCGAGCTCGTCCACCGAACGGCGCAGGAAGCCGAGGACCTCGGCACCCGCACGGGAGTCCAGGTTTCCGGTCGGCTCGTCACCGAAGATGATCTCGGGGCGGGCGGCGAGGGCGCGGGCGACCGCCACGCGCTGCTGCTGGCCGCCGGACAGTTCGGTCGGACGGTGCTTGAGCCGGCCGGCCAGGCCCACGGTCTCCACCACCCGGTTCAGCCACTCCGCGTCGGGCTTGCGGCCCGCGATGTCCATGGGGAGCGTGATGTTCTCCAGGGCGTTGAGCGTGGGCAGCAGGTTGAAGGCCTGGAAGATGAAGCCGATCCGGTCGCGGCGCAGCCGCGTCAGCTTCTTGTCCTTCAGCCCGGTGATCTCGGTGTCGTCCAGGTGGATCTGCCCGCTGGTCACCGTGTCGAGGCCGGCCAGGCAGTGCATCAGCGTGGACTTGCCGGAGCCGGAGGGGCCCATGATCGCGGTGAACCGGCCGCGCATGATGTCCACGTCCACCTCGTCGAGGGCGACGACACGCGTCTCCCCGGAGCCGTAGGCCTTGACGACCTTCCGCGCCCGGGCCGCGACGGCAGCATGCCCTCCAGTACCCCCGTGCCTGGTTTCGGTCATTGCCGTTGTCACGGTCTGTCTCCTTCTTCGAAATGCGTACGTGTGCGTGAACGTCCGTGCGTGCTTCGCCGTGATGAGTCTGTGGCGGCAGGGCCCTACGGCGCGCTGGTGCCCGTAGCCGTATCCACCCGGGGGTTAACCCCACCCGGCCCCCCGGTTCGTATGCTCCAGTTAAGGAGACGCCGGAGGCCTCCACCTCCTCCGCCGGGAGGAAACACCCCTGGCCCGTAGTGCGGAGGGACCCCTAGGGGTTGTCCGCCCTTCGGACGAGACGGCCTGGGGGATACCGCCCGCACGACGGCGGTGAGATGGTGTCCCCCGCAACTACGTGCAAGGGGAAGGAATCTCGGTGCCGGCAGCGGACAGCACGGACGCGGGCCCGGACGGCATACCCGCCGGGCGTGCGGGCGCCGCCCCCGGCGCCGCCGTTTCGGCCACGGGCACGAACGCGGGCACGCACACGGGCGGGCCCGCGGGCGGGGGTACGGGCGGGGCCGCCGGCGGGGGCGCGGACCGGCCGGCCGAACGCCCGGCGACCCCGGTGGTCGCCTCCCTGATGCTCGGCATGGCCCTCGTCGCCCTCGACAGCACCATCGTCGCCACCGCCGTCCCGCAGATCGTCGGCGACCTCGGCGGCTTCTCCGTCTTCTCCTGGCTCTTCTCCGGCTACCTGCTCGCCGTCACCGTCACCCTGCCGGTCTACGGCAAGCTGTCCGACACCTTCGGCCGCAAGCCCGTCCTGCTCTTCGGCATCGCCCTCTTCCTCCTCGGCTCGCTGCTGTGCGCGTCCGCCTGGAACATGGCCGCCCTCATCGCCTTCCGCATCGTCCAGGGCCTGGGCGGCGGAGCCCTCCAGGGCACCGTCCAGACCCTGGCCGCCGACCTGTACCCGCTCAAGGAACGCCCGCGGATCCAGGCCCGCATGTCCAGCGTCTGGGCCACCTCGGCCGTGGCCGGCCCCGCCCTCGGCGGGCTGCTCGCCTCCTACGCGCACTGGCGGTGGATCTTCCTGATCAACCTGCCGCTGGCCGCCATCGCCCTGTGGATGATCACCCGTCACCTGACGGAGCCCGTACGCTCCCCGGGCCGCCGCGGCCCGGTCGACTGGGCGGGCGCCCTCGGCGTCTTCTGCTGCGGCGGCCTCCTGCTCTTCGCGCTCGTCCAGGGCGGGGTCGCCTGGCCCTGGCTGTCCGCCCCCTCACTGGGCCTGCTGGGCGCGAGCGCCGTCCTGGCCGCCGTGGTGGTGCGGGTGGAACGGCGCGCGGAGGAACCGATCCTGCCCGGCTGGGTGTGGCGCCGGCGCACCATCGCCGCCGTCAACCTGGCCATGGGCGCGCTCGGCCTGCTGATGGTCGCCCCGATGGTCTTCATGCCGACGTACGCCCAGTCCGTACTCGACCTCGGCCCCGTCGGCGCCGGACTCGTCATGTCCGTGATGACCCTGAGCTGGCCCGTCACCGCCGCCCTCAGCCAGCACGTCTACCGGCGCATCGGCTTCCGCAACAGCGCGGCCGTCGGCATCGGCCTCGCCGCGGTGATCCTGTACTCCTTCACCCTGCTCCCGTACCCCGCCCGGCCCTGGCAGCCCGCCCTGATCATGCTGCTGCTCGGCGCCTCCCTCGGCCTCTTCCAGCTCCCGCTGATCGTCGGGGTCCAGTCCACCGTGGGCTGGGCCGAACGCGGCACCACCACGGCCTCGGTGCTCTTCTGCCGCCAGGTCGGCCAGAGCGTGGGCGCCGCCCTGCTCGCAGCCGTCGCCAACGCCACCATCGCCGCCCGCCTGGCGGACGCCCCCGTGGCCGGACTCCCGCGCCACCTCGACGACGTCGCCAAGGCCCTGGAGCACCCGGACCTGCTCCCCCGGGCCGCCGCCGACCACCTGCGCGGGGCCGTGGCCGCCGCCGTGGAGCACATCTTCCTCGGCGCTACGGCGGCCGCCGTGGCCGCGCTGCTCGTCCTGCTCCTGGTGGCACCCCGCAGATTCCCGGTCCTCCCCGAACTGCGCGACGACTGAACCGCCGGCGCCCGGAGAGCCGCCTTGTCATGACCAGGGCAGTGGGCGACCCTCGTACGCAGCACCGTCATCCGGGGGGACACCATGGCATCCGCACTGTGCGCACTACTGTTACTGGCCGCGCTGGCCGGCCCGCTCTGCCTGCGGCTGAGCCGCCATCCGGCCTTCATCACCGGCCGCGACGGCCGGCTCTCCACCTCCACGGCACTCGCCCTGGCCTGGACGGTGATCCTGGTCTGGCTCCTGCTCGCCATCCTGGGCTACGGCCTCACCGCGGGCGGCGGAGTGGCCTACTTCCGCGGCGCCGACGGCCCGCTGTCCACACTGACGACGGTGTACCTGCCGCTGCTCGGCGGCCCGTACGTGGCGCTGATCGCCGCCAAGACCGTCGTAGGCCTGCGCGTGGAACACGGCAGCCTGGCCAAACCCCCCGCCCCGCCGACCCCGTCCGGCCGCCGCCCGCTGCGGGAGCTCATCGCGAACGACAGCGGACGCACCGACCTCGTCGACCTCCAGTACGTCACGCTCAGCGCGACCACGATGCTCTACGTCGTCCTCTTCTTCCTCGCCGACGTGGGTGCGGGCCTGCCCCGCCTGCCCGAGGAGATCTGGGCCCTGACGGGTGCCCCGGCGGGCGCCTACCTCTTCAACAAGATCGCCACCCGCGCCAACCCGGTGATCACCGGAGCCTCCGTCTCCGGCGACCACCTCACGGTCGAGGGCGGCGGCTTCGCCGACGCCCGCCTGACGGTCGACGGCGCCGCCGTCCCCACCCGGTCCGACCCGCTGACGGGCACCCTGACCGCCCCCCTCCCGCCCGAGGCGCACCCCCCGCTCACCCTGGTGGTCACCGCCCGCGGCCTGCGCAGCGATCCGTACTGCTACGAAGGCCCCGCCGTCCCGGCCCAGCCGACCGCGAACTAGGTCGTGTCCGCAAAGTCCCGCCTGCGCGGCGGACTGGCGAGTCAGTCGCCCTTGTGGCGGGCGTAGTAGCGCGCCACACGGGTCCGGTTGCCGCAGACCCCGGCCACGCACCAGCGGCGGCGCGGGTGCGCGGGGAGGAACAGCAGCACGCAGTCGTGCGCCTCGCACTCACGCACCCGGCCGGCGCCCGGGTCCGTCAGCAGCTCCGCGACCGCGTCGGCCAGTTCGGCCGCGAGCCGCCGGGCCGGCTCCGCCTGCCTGTGCACGGCCGCGCCCAGCCCGGCCTCCTCGCTCCAGGCCAGCACCCGGTGGCACGGCGCCCCCGACAGGGCCCCGTTCAGCACGCGCAGCGACTGCGCCGGGGGCCGCTCACCGCGCCGGACGGCATCGAGCGCCGGCCGCGCCGCCTCCCGTACGGCCCGTACGGCGGCCACCTCGCCCTCGCCCACGGCATCGACGGCGGTCAGCCGCCCCGCCTGCTCCGCCAGCCAGGCGGCGAGCCCCGCCCGGTCGGCGACGAGGTCGCCCTCCGCGGTCCGGGTGTTGAGGAGGTCCAGCGCGAGGTGCTCGCCGATCAGAGGAAAAGTGGTCACTCGCTAATGCTAATGCAACCGCTTGACCCATTACAGATCGCCAGCGAGACTAATGGAAACAAGGACGCAGGAGGCATGTGATGACCGCTCGCCGCACCATCCCCACCATCCGGCACCGCTCCGTCGACGTGGACGGCGTCCGCGTCGCCTACCGCGAGAGCGGCCCGGCCGAGGGCCCCGTACTCCTGCTCCTGCACGGCTTCCCCACCGCCTCGCACCAGTTCGCCCGCCTCATGGACGCCCTCGGCGACACCCCCCACCGCCTGGTCGCCCCCGACCTCCCCGGCTTCGGCCACACCACCACCCCCGCCGGCTTCACCCACACCTTCGACCGGCTCGCCGACATCGTGGAGGGCTTCACCGACGCCCTCGCCCTCGACCGCTACGCCCTCTACGTCTTCGACTTCGGCGCCCCCGTCGGACTACGGCTCGCCACCCGCCGCCCCGACCGGATCACCGGCCTCATCGTCCAGAACGGCAACGCCTACGACGAGGGCCTCTCCGACGCCGCCCGCGAGTTCGCCGGCCTGCGCCGCCCCGGCGACGAGGAACGCGTCCGCGGCCTCTTCACCCCCGAGGGCACCCGCTTCCAGTACGAGACCGGCGTCGCCGACACCACCCTGATCTCCCCCGACAGCTGGACCCTCGACCTCCACCACCTCGACCGGCCCGGCCGCACCGACGCCCAGGCCGACCTCGCCTTCGACTACGCGTCCAACTTCGCCCACTACCCCGCCTGGCAGGCCTGGCTGCGCACCGCCCGCATACCGGTACTGGTCGTCTGGGGAGCGGGCGACCCCTTCTTCACCCCGGCGGGCGCGAAGGCCTACCTCCGCGACGCCCCCGACGCCGAGGTCCACGTCTTCGAGGACGCGGGCCACTTCGCCCTGGAAACCCACCTCCCCCGGATCGCCCCCCTGATCGAGGACTTCCTCAAGCCGCTGCGATAGCCACCAGGGCAGCGAGGACGCGACTCGCCCCGGCCGGGGACGGGGACGGGGACGGGGTGGGTGCTGTCAGGGACGTGAAACGTGATTTGTTGGCGCGGCAGGAGCCCGTAGAACTCAATCCGCCTCAGGCGCCATAATTCATGCAGTCCCGGACGGTACCCACCCCGGCCCCGGGCCTGGCCCCACCCCGACCCGGTCGGCCACACCCGCCCCGGCCCGGCCGGGGCAACGCCCCCGCCTCAGCCCTCCGCCGGCGCCCGCCCCGTCAGCGCCGACAGGCTGGCCTTCACATGGGCCATGTGCGCCCGCATCTCCTCCTGCGCCTCCACGTGCTCGCGCAGCACCCGCTCCGTCTCCCGACCGATCCGCTCCTGCGCCACCCTCGCCTGCGCCAACAACTCCGCGGCCCGCGCCTCCGCGTCCTCCTGCCCGTGCCGCGCCGCTTCCTCCGCCTCCGCGTACCCCCGCCGCGCCTCCGCCAGCCCGGCCTCCGCGTACCGCTCCGCCTCCGCGTGCCGCGTGTCCGCCTCCGACTCCCGCGCCGCCAGCTCGCGCCCCGCCGCCTCCCAGCGCTCCCCCTGCTCCCGTTCCCGCTCCACCCGCGCCGCCTCCGCCCGGCGCCGCACCTGCGCCAGCGCCGCCGCCGCGTCCGCCCGCCACGCGGCCGCGTCCTGGCGCGCCCCCGCCCGCAGGTCGTCCGCCTCCCGCTCCGCCCGCAACAGCCCCTGCCGCGCCCGGACCTCGGTCTGCTCCCGCACCGCCTCCGCGTCGCCGCGCGCCAGTTCCGCCGCCCGCTCGGCCCGCGCCCCGGCGGCGTCCAGCGTCGCGGCCGCGTCCGCCCGCGCCTCCGCCCGTACGGACTCCGCCTCCTCCTCCGCCAGCAGCAGGATCCGCCGGGCCCGTTCGCCCAGCTCGTCGTACGTCTGCGGGGCGAGCCCGGCCACCACCTCGCGCAGCCGGGCCGCCTCCGCCTCCATCTGCTTGGCCAGGACCGTCAGCCGCGCCACCCGCTCCCAGGCCTCGTCACGGCTCCCGGAGAGCCGGGCGAGATACCGGTCGACCTCTTCCATGCGGTAGCCGCGACCGCGCACGGTCCCAATGGGTGCACTCATCCTGGATGCGCCTCTCTCGCGGGGATTCCCGTCAAGGATGCGCCATTTGCTCCCTGAAGCCCGAATGGCCGGGCCGAGACCCCCTCCGAGGGTCCCGACCCGGCCACTCACACTCACACTCAGACGGCCGTCACAACAGGCCGTCCCACATCTGCTCCAGCAGCACCGACCACCAGTTCTCCGGCGACGACAGCGCGGCGCTGTCCAGCCCCGCCAGATTCGCCTGGAAATCGACGGTCCAGCGCCCCGCCTGCTCCGGCGTCAGATGCTGGCGCAGCCGCCACATGTGACCCAGCATCGCCATCGAGCGCACGAACTGCGGCAGGCTCGAATTCACGAACTGCGGCGGCACCGGGGCACCCCCCGGACCGCCCTCGACCGGCACCGCCACGATGTGCGCGGTCCCGTACTGCACGCACAGCGCCTTGCCGAAGTCGCTGCCGATCACCAGGTACGAACCCGCGTCCGTCGCCGGCTGCACCTGCCGCTGCCCCGCCAGCTCGGCCAGCGTCGGCACCGGCTGCCCCGGCGCCGCCTGCGCCCAGAAGAACGGCCCGAAATCGACCGGCAGGCCCGCCCACATCAGCGTCTGCGCCACGATCTCCGGCACACCCTGACGGGACACCGCCCGCTGGTCGAACCGGAACACGCCCTGCGGACCGAACGCCGCCGCCAGCTCCTGCCCGATGGCCTCCAGCGGGATCGCCGGCTGCAGCGGAACCTGCGGCAGCGGCGCGCGCACCGGCGCCGGGCGCGCCGGACCGTCGGCGACCTGGTGCAGCTCGCCCTGATGGGTGAGCAGGTGCCGCATGCCCTGCTGACGGCCCGCGTGGTCCTGCCCGTACGGAGCGACGCTCGTGATCCGCACCTGCGGCCACGTCTCCCGGATCATCCGGGCGCAGTAACCGCCGGGCAGCTCACAGGACTCCAGCTCGGTGTGCAGCTCCAGCACCTGCTGCGGCGGCACGTTCATCGCGCGCAGCTCGTAGAGGATCTGCCACTCCGGGTGCGGGGTACCGGGCGCCGAGCGGCGGATGAGCTGCTGCTCGGAGCCGTCGGGAGCGCGGTAGCGCAGTACGGCCTGGTAGCCGGGGCCGACCGTGGGCGCACCCGTCGGGGCCTGCGGCTGCGCCGCGGGGCCGCCGGGCGGCGGACCGGGCGGACCGGGCGGCTGCGGTACGCCGGGGCCCGCGAGCATCGTCGCGGCATGGTCGAGCCCACCACCGGGCGCACCGGGAGCCCCGGGCGGACCGGGAGGCTGGGGTACGCCCGGACCCGCGAGCATCGTCGCGGCGTGATGGGCCCCGCCACCGGGAGCGGCGGGCGGACCGGGCGGACCCGGAGGCTGCGGCGCACCGGCACCCGCGCCCGGAGCACCGGGCGGACCGGGAGGCGCCGGCGGCTGACCCGTCACGGCCGGACCGGCCAGCATCGTCGCGGCGTGGTCGAGCCCACGACCCAGCGACCCGGGAGCCCCGGGCGGACCCGGAGGCGCCGGCGGCTGACCCGTCACGGCCGGACCGGCCAGCATCGTCGCGGCGTGGTCGAGCCCACCGGGGGCCCCGGGCGCACCCGGCGCCCCGGGCGGACCGGGCGGCGTCGACGGCTGCCCCGCACCCGGAGCCCCCGCGGCGCCCGGCCGCGAGACCCGGGCCTTGCTCGTCGGCGCGTCCGCGATGTCCTGCGACGAGGACCCCAGCGCGGGCACGATCGCGGTCCTCGGCAGCTGGCTGCCGCCCGGCATCAGCGTCGTCTTCGCCTCGGAGGCCACGCCGGAGGGCGCCGGAGCGTCCTCCAGGTCCGACCCGGACAGCGGCGGCGCGAACACGGTCGCCGGCAGCGGCACGGACGCGTCGTCGGTGCCGGAATTCACATCGGTCCCCGCCCAGGGCGTGGCCCCGGTCGGCACCGCGGCCGCGGGAGTCGCCGGAACCCCGTCGTTGGCGGTCGGCTCGTACGGGATCTCACCGCCGCGCCGCAACGGCACCGCGTCCACGGCGCCCGGAACCACAGCGGGAGTCTCGGCCGGACCGGACTCCGCCGAAGCCGAAGCCGAAGCCGACTCCGCCGACGGCGACGCGGAAGCCGGGGCCGCCGCGGCGGCAGGCGCGCGCGGGATCCCCGCGCGGTCGGCCGCCTCCTGCAGCCACTCCGGCGGACTGAGCATGAACGACGTCTGCTCCGAGTCGATCCGCGGCGGCGGAACCGAAGCCTCCGAAGGCGGCGTCGCGGCCGCGGCCCCGTACTCCTCCTCGTACCGGCGGATCACCTCACCCACCGGCAGCCCCGGCCAGAGCGTCACCTCGCCGCTGTCGCGGGCGATGACCAGCCGCTGCCGGCCGCCCCCCGACACCGGACCCGCCGCACGGTCCTCCGCCCACACCACGAACCCGAGCCCGAACTCCCGTACGCGCACCTCACGGTGCTGGTACGCGGGCACGTCCCCGTTGATCCATTCCTCGGCGCGCTCCTGCGCCTGCGCAAACGTCACCATCGCGCCGTCACCCCTCATCCGAACCGGTACGCGCCACCGGAACCGAACGTGCGAATCCGCCGTCCACCATCAGACCGGCCACCGTCTCCAGTTCCGGCGGGTTACCCGCCAACCGCTCCAGAAAGGCGTCGAAATCACCGCCGCACGGCAGCAAAAGCCGCTCCACGCGCTCCTGCACCGACCAGCCGTCCCGGTCGCGTGCGTCGTCGTACGGGGAGAACCACACCGATCCGATGCCCTCGCCCTTCACCTTCAGCGCGAGCAGTCCGCCCTGCGCGAAGGCGACGCACAGGTAGTCCTTCGTGAGGTGGTCGCGCAGGCACTTGTTGACGTACACCAGGTCATTGATCGCGGCCTCCTCCCGCACCGTGAAGAACGGCTGGTCGACCAGTACGCCCAGGTCCACGTCCAGGCCCGCGCCCACCGGCGCGCAACCGCCGGCGGCCTTCAGGAACGAGCGGTACGCCTCGGGCAGCCGGTAGCCGAGGTCCTCCTCGACCCCCTGCACCTGCTCCTCGCCGACCGACACCACCGACTTCGGCAGCCCCAGGTGCGCGGGGCGCACCTCCTGCAACGGCCGCGTCCCGCGCTTCTCGTGGTCGACCGGAGCCGTCGTCAGACCCGCGTGGTGCCGCAGCAGCGCCTTCACCTCGACGGGGACGAGCTCCATGCGCCGCGAACCCGCCACGTGGTGCCAGGTCCAGCCGTGCGGGGTGGCCACCGGCCCGACCGTGTCCCACAACTCGTGCCCCGCGGCCTTCATCGCCGCGTTCGCGGACACGTAGTCCGTCAGCCGCAACTCGTCGACGCCGAAGCCCTCGGGCGGTTCGGCGATCTCCACCGCCGCACGCGCGTAGGCGGAGAAGTCCGGATACCCGTCGCCGTCCATCCGCACTCCGTGGGGATGCCGAGCGGCCCGGACCGGGTCCGGGAAATGCACGACCTGCCCCGAGTAAGCGGCGTTGGGTGGCGCGGCCTGCTGCCCGAGCCGACCTGTCGTCATGGCGGTAGCCCCCTGCTGGATCTGGCTGGTTCACCACAGCCTATGCGCTGGGGCAAGAGGCTCCCCCGCCCGCGACCCGCACACCAGCCCGAGGGCCAGGAACATCCGAATTGATACGAAAATTCGACCCCGCTTCCGTATGACAGATGACATTTGGCAGGCTGTCCCCGCAGCACGGGGGCGTGCGCGAAAGCGGTCACCACCGCCGCCACGGGAGGGAAAGCGCGACCATGCAGAACACGGCAACACGTACGGATCCGGGCGACGGCACCGCCGGAGCGGCCGGCACACCCGCCGAAACGGGCGGCCCCGCCGGCGACCCACGCCTGCGCTGGAGCAGCAGCGACAGCCGGCCCACCCCACCCGTCCTGCGCTTCCGCCGGGACGGCATCCTGCCCACCGTCGCGGCCGCTCTCTCCGTACGCGGTGAGACCCTGACCGGGACCGCCGGCAAGGCCGACCAGCCGCCCGCGCTCCACCCCCTCGTGCAGGACTTCCTGGACACTCTGACCAGCGGCCAGCGCGAACGTTTCACCGGCCGATGTCCCGAGGCGATACTGCTCTCGCGCCACCTGGCCGCCGTCGAGGGCGCCCGCTCCCGGCGCGCCTCCCGCAAACCGCTCTCGCCCAGCGAGGCCCGCCGCTCCCTCAAGCACGCGAAGATCACCGCCCGGCGCATCCGCGAGGACGGCGACCCCCTCCACGGCAGCTACGCGCCCCCCTGCCGCTCCTGCGACGCCCTCCTCGCCCACTTCGGCGTACGCTCCGTCGACCTCACCCCAGCCGAGTAGCCATGACGACCACCTCCGCCTCCTACGACCGCTCCTCGACCACCCGCTTCCCGGTCGCGGTGGACTCCGCGCTGCGGACCGCCGGGTGGGAACCCGGCCGCTGGGACATCAAGCAGGCCGAGTACTGGGCCGACGCCCTGCGGGACCACACCACCCCGGCCGGCCACCGGCACACGGTGTTCCCGGCCGCCGTCGAGGCCTGGGCCGAGTTCGGCGGCCTCACCGTCACCGCCCCCGGCCCGGGCCGCCAGATCGCCCCGGTCCCGGTGCGCATCGACCCCCTCACCGGGCTCCACCTCGCGCGCACCTTCGCCGACCTGGGCCGGGCCCTGTCCACGCAGCTCTGCCCGCTCGGGGTCGAGGCCGGCGGGGAGACCCACCTCGCCCTGGACCGCGAGGGCCGCGTCTACGGCATCGACCACACGGGCGACTGGTATCTCGGCCCCACGGTCGACGAAGCCCTCACCCTTCTCCTGACGGGCCTCCAACCCCCCCGCCTCACCACGTAGCTCCCGCCGGGGTGCCCGGCTCCGGCCGGTGTTCTGGGGCTCTGCCCCAGGCCCCGCGCCTCAATCGCCGGCGGGGCTCGGTGGTGTGGGCGGGGCCCCGCCGGAGTGTCTCCTCGGCTCGCGCGGTACCGCATCTCGCGGCCGTACCCGGCGGTGCGCGCTCGTCCTGCGGGGACACTCCGCCGTACCGAGACAGCCCGCACGCGCCGAGCCGAGGAGACACCCCTCCCCGGCCCCGCGACCCGCCCGCACCATCAAGCCCCGCCGGCGATTGAGGCGCGGGGTTTGGGGCAGCGCCCCAGCACACCGGCCGGGGCCGCCCCTGACTGCTACCCCCGCGGGAGCGGACGGGCAGGCGCAGCCAAACCCAGCCCCGCCGGCGATTGAGGCGCGAGGTCTGGGGCGGAGCCCCAGCAGCACCGGGGCCGGGCCGCCGACCCGGCCAGGGGCTAGGCCGGGAGGACCGCCGAGACGCGGAAGCCGCCCGTTTCCGTCGGCCCCGACACGAACACACCGCCCAGGCCGAGCACCCGCTCCCGCATGCCGACCAGCCCGTTCCCCCCGCTCGGCAGCCCGACCCCGTCCGCCGCCCCCTCGCACGGACCGTTCTCCACCTGCATCGCCACCTCGCCGTCCCGGTGCGCGAGCCGCACCACGACCCGCGCCCCCGGAGCGTGCTTGTGGCAGTTGGTGAGCGCCTCCTGCACCACGCGGTAGGCCGTCTGCTCCACCTCCGCCGCATAGACGGCGTCCGCCCCCTGTACGACCATCTCCACGGCCATCCCGGCCGCCCGGGACTGTCCGACCAGCGCCTCCAGCTCCGCCAGCGAGGGCCCCTCGTCCGCGCCGCCCACGAGCGCGACCGGCCCCGCCGTCGCCACGGCCGCGGCGACGGCCACCGCCGGCTTCGGCGCCGCCCGCAGCACGCCGAGCATCTCCCGCAGCTCCGTGAGCGCCTGCCGCCCCATGTCCCCCACCAGCGCGGCGTTCTTCGCCGCCCGCGCCGGGTCCTTGGCCGCCACCGCCTCCAGCGCGGCCGCGTGCACGACCATCAGCGACACCCGGTGGGCGACCACGTCGTGCATCTCCCGCGCGATCCGGGTCCGCTCCTCGGTACGGGCCCACTCGGCCCGCTCCTCCGCCCGGTCCGCCAGCAGCGACAGCTCCCGCTCCAGCGAGTCGGCCCGTTCCTGCAGGCTCTCCATCAGCCGCCGCCGGGCGCCGATGTAGAGCCCGAGCAGTACGGGCGGCACGGTCAGCGCGATCGCGACGAATCCCGACAGGGCGACCACGAGCGCCGGATCGGCCTCCACGTCGCCGCGCGTCTTCAGGTACATGACGATGAAGGTCGCCACCAGCGACATCGAGGCGAGCCCGGCGATGATCCGCCGGGGCACCTCGGACGAGGCGAGCGTGTACATGCCCGCCACCGACAGCAGGAATCCCATCTCGGCCGGCGCCACGGCGATGCCCACGAGCACCACGGCGATCGGCCACCGCCGGCGCAGTACGAGCGTGGCCCCCACCACGGCCCCGAACAGCACCCCCGCGGCCACGGGGATCCCCGCCTCGCGGGCGAAGCCGATCCCCTCCCACGCGCACTCCGTGGCGGACAGCGCGGCCAGCGCCAGGTCCACCACGACATCCCGACGCCGCGTCCACCACAAAGGCGGCCCGGCACGGCCTTGCTCTTCCCCCGTACTGGTCATGCCGTCCAGCGTACGCAGGCGCCCCTACAGACCACCGACAGAACCAACGCGCCCGCGAACCACCGCAAGGCGCCGATCTTTACCGTCGCATCGGAGGGTGCTGGTGCGGCATAGTAGGTGCCGTCGACTCGACCACAGCGACGCAATGTCCGGTTCAGTCGCAAATAGTCCCCTGTGGTGTAATTGGCAGCACTGAGGCTTTTGGTGCCTTATGTCCGGGTTCGAGTCCTGGCGGGGGAGCTTTCGCACGTTCGGGTCCTGACCACAGAGGTCGGGACCCGGCTTCGTTCCGGGCCCCCGGCCCCCCGGTATCCTTCACGGGTCCACCCCCGAAGCCGAAGGGCACACCCGTGAGCGCCAACCGCCCGGCAGCCGTCGTCGTACTCGCAGCGGGTGAAGGCACCCGCATGAAGTCGGCCACACCCAAGGTTCTGCACGAGATCTGCGGGCGCTCGCTCGTCGGTCACGTCGTCGCCGCCTCCCGCGAGCTGGACCCCGAACACCTCGTCGTGGTCGTCGGGCACGCCCGGGAGCAGGTCACCGCGCACCTGGCCGGCATCGACGCCGACGTCCGCACCGCCGTCCAGTACGAGCAGAACGGCACCGGCCACGCCGTCCGCATGGCCCTCCAGGAGCTCGGCGGGCCCGTCGACGGCACCGTGATCGTCGTCTGCGGCGACACCCCGCTGCTGACCGGGGAGACCCTGGACCGGCTGGCGCGGACGCACGCCGCCGACGGCAACGCCGTCACCGTGCTCACCGCCGAGGTGCCCGACTCCACCGGCTACGGCCGCATCGTGCGCGACGCCGGCGGCGCCGTGACCGCGATCGTCGAGCACAAGGACGCCACCGACTCCCAGCGCGCGATCCGCGAGATCAACTCGGGCGTCTTCGCCTTCGACGGCGCCCTCCTGGCCGACGCGCTCGGCAAGGTCCGCACCGACAACAGCCAGGGCGAGGAGTACCTCACCGACGTCCTCGGCATCCTGCGCGAGGCCGGGCACCGGGTCGGCGCGGCCGTGGGCAGCGACCACCGCCAGATCCTGGGGATCAACAACCGCGTGCAGCTCGCCGAGGCCCGCGCCCTGCTGAACGCGCGCCTGCTGGAGCAGGCCATGCTCGCGGGCGTGACGGTCGTCGACCCCGCCAGCACCTTCGTGGACGTGACGGTCACCTTCGGGCAGGACGCGGTCGTGCACCCCGGCACCCAGCTCCTGGGCGCCACGCACATCGGCGAGGGCGCCGAGGTGGGCCCCAACACCCGGCTGCGGGACACCCGGGTGGGTGCGGGCGCGCGCGTGGACAACACGGTGGCCGAGAGCGCGGTCGTGGGCCCGCAGGCGAACGTGGGCCCGTTCGCGTACCTGCGTCCCGGCACGACCCTCGGGGCGAAGGCCAAGGCCGGTACGTACGTCGAGATGAAGAACGCGACGATCGGCGAGGGCACCAAGGTGCCGCACCTGTCGTACGTGGGCGACGCGACGATCGGCGAGTACACGAACATCGGCGCGGCGAGCGTCTTCGTGAACTACGACGGCGAGCACAAGCACCACACCACCATCGGCTCGCATTGCAAGACGGGGTCGGACAACATGTTTGTGGCACCCGTCACCATCGGGGACGGGGCCTACACGGCCGCCGGATCCGTGATCACGAAGGATGTGCCCCCCGGCGCGCTGGCCGTGGCCCGTGGCCAGCAGCGGAATATCGAGGGCTGGGTGGCTCGCAAGCGTCCGGGAAGTGCTGCCGCCACCGCGGCGCAGTCGGCGGCCTCGGAGGACTCCGAGCGCCCCTGAGGTGAACTGACCGGAAACAGGTACGTCTCGAACGGCGTACCGTGATAGGTGCACGCAATTCGGCTGGCTCACCGTGTGCGGGACGGACGCACATGGGGGCGAGCAGCTTCAACACGTCTGAGGAGACAGTGCTGTGACCGGGATCAAGACGACCGGCGAGAAGAAGCTGATGCTCTTCTCCGGCCGCGCCCACCCCGAGCTGGCCGAGGAGGTCGCGCACCAGCTGGGAGTCGGCCTCGTGCCGACCAAGGCTTTCGACTTCGCGAACGGTGAGATCTACGTCCGCTTCCAGGAGTCGGCACGTGGCGCGGACTGCTTCCTGATCCAGAGCCACACGGCTCCGATCAACAAGTGGATCATGGAGCAGCTGATCATGATCGACGCGCTGAAGCGCGCGTCGGCGCGTTCCATCACCGTGATCATCCCGTCCTACGGGTACGCCCGCCAGGACAAGAAGCACAAGGGCCGCGAGCCGATCTCGGCGCGTCTGGTGGCGGACCTGCTGAAGACCTCGGGTGCGGACCGCATCCTGACGGTCGACCTGCACACGGACCAGATCCAGGGCTTCTTCGACGGCCCGGTGGACCACCTCTCGGCGCTGAACGTCCTCGCGGACTACGTGGGCGCGAAGGTGGACCGTACGAAGCTGACGATCGTGTCCCCGGACGCCGGTCGTGTGCGGGTGGCGGACCGCTGGTGCGACCGGCTGGACGCGCCGCTGGCGATCGTGCACAAGCGCCGCGACAAGGACGTCGCCAACCAGGTGACGGTCCACGAGGTCGTCGGTGAGGTCAAGGGCCGCGTCTGCGTCCTGGTCGACGACATGATCGACACGGGTGGCACGATCTGCGCCGCGGCCGAGGCGCTCTTCGCGCACGGCGCGGAGGACGTGATCGTGACGGCGACGCACGGCATCCTGTCGGGTCCCGCGGCCGACCGCCTGAAGAACTCGAAGGTGAGCGAGTTCGTCTTCACGAACACGCTGCCGGACCCGTCCGACCTGGAACTGGACAAGATCACGGTGCTGTCGATCGCCCCGATGATCGCGCGTGCGGTGCGCGAGGTCTTCGAGGACGGTTCGGTGACGAGCCTGTTCGAGGAGCAGCAGTAACCGCTGCGGCTAGATCCTTTTGAAGTGCGGCCTTCCCGCCGGGTAGACTCATGAAGTTGCTCGGCGAGGGAGGCCGCACTTTCGTGTGCGGATGCTCCGTTATCGACGCGCTCTTCGTAGCAGGCCGTTTCGGCCGGGTGACTTCAGTCCTTTTTCCGTCACCCCACGAGGAGTGAGCATGTCCGAGGTCAAGCTTTCCGCCACCCTGCGCGACACCTTCGGCAAGGGCTCTGCCCGCCAGGCCCGCCGCGACGCCCTGACCCCCGGTGTCATCTACGGCCACGGCACGGACCCGAAGCACGTCAACGTCGAGGCCCACGGCCTGATGATGGCGCTGAAGACCCCGAACGTCCTGCTGTCCCTGGACATCGCGGGCAACGGCACCGAGCTGGTCATCCCGAAGGCCGTGCAGCGCCACCCCCTGAAGCGCACCATCTCGCACGTCGACTTCCTGATCGTCAAGAAGGGCGAGAAGGTCGTCGTCGAGGTTCCCGTCGTGACCGAGGGCGACCTGGCCGCCGGTGGCAACCTCCTGGAGACCCTGCTCACCACGATCTCCGTCGAGACCGAGGCCACCCACATCCCGACCGAGATCACCGTCTCGATCGCGGGCCTGGAGGCCGGTGCGACCGTGCACGCCTCCGACCTGAAGCTGCCGGCCGGCACCACCCTGGCCGTCGAGGGCGACACCGCCGTCCTGCAGGTCGTCGCGCCGCAGGCCGAGGAGCCGGCCGCCGACGCCGAGGGCGAGACCGAGGGCGCCGAGGCCTGAGCCTCGCCCCTTCCTCTCAGCAGTTGCTGACCGACCGCCGTCCGGCTCCACTGGAGCGGGACGGCGGTCGTCTTCGTTCTAGGCGGTAAGGAGCTTTTGATGTCGGACGACGCGGCGCCCTGGCTGATCGTGGGTCTGGGCAATCCGGGGCCGGAGTACGCCGGGAACCGCCACAACATCGGGTTCATGGTGGTCGACCTGCTGGCCGAGCGGATCGGCGGGAAGTTCAAGGCGCACAAGGCGCGGGCGCAGGTGGTCGAGGGCCGCATGGGTCCGCCGGGGCCGGCGAACCGCCGGGTGGTGCTGGCGAAGCCGATGTCGTTCATGAACCTGTCGGGTGGTCCGGTGACGGCTCTGCGGGACTTCTACAAGGTGCCGCTGGAGCGGATCGTCGCGGTCCACGACGAGCTGGACATCGACTACCCGACGCTGCGCCTGAAGCTGGGCGGCGGGGACAACGGGCACAACGGTCTGAAGTCGATGACGAAGTCGACGGGTGCGGACTACCACCGGGTGCGGTGCGGCATCGGGCGGCCGCCGGGCCGGATGCAGGTCGCGGACTTCGTGCTGAAGGACTTCTCCTCCACGGAGCGCAAGGAGCTGGACTGGTTCGTGGACCGGGCGGCGGACGCGGTGGAGTGCCTGGTCGCCGAGGGCCTGGAGCGCGCCCAGTCGGCGTACAACTCCTGACGTCGGCGTGTGTACGCGCGGGAGCCCCCGCACCGGTCGGTGCGGGGGCTCCCGTGCGTGGTGGTGCGGGGCGGGTCAGCCGGTGTTGCGCAGGCCGGCGGCGACGCCGTTGACGGTGAGCAGCAGGGCGCGGGCGAGCAGCGGGTCGGCCGCCTCGCCGCGGGCGGCCGCCGCGCGCTGGCGGGCCAGGAGGGAGACCTGGAGGTAGGAGATGGGGTCGAGGTAGGCGTCGCGTACGGCGAAGGTCTGCTGGAGCACGGGGTGGGAGTCGAGGAGTTGCTCGCCCCCCGTGATGCGCAGGACCTCGCGGACGGTGAGTTCGTGCTCGGCCTCGATGCGGGCGAAGACGTGCTTGAGGTGGTCGGGGACGAGGGTGTCGACGTAGTGGCGGGCGATCCGCAGGTCGGTCTTGGCCAGTGTCATCTCGACGTTGGACAGGAAGTTGCGGAAGAAGTGCCAGCGCTCGCCCATCTCGGTGAGGGCGTCCTCGTGGCCGGCTTCGCGCAGCGCCTTGAGGCCGGAGCCGACGCCGTACCAGCCGGGGACGATCTGGCGGGACTGGGTCCAGCCGAAGACCCAGGGGATGGCGCGCAGGCCGTCGAGGCCGGCTCCGGAGTCGGGGCGGCGGGAGGGCCGGGAGCCGAGGTGGAGGTCGGCGAGCTGGTCGACGGGGGTGGCGGCGAAGAAGTAGGCGGGCAGGTCGGGGTCTTCGACGAGTTCGCGGTAGGCGGCGTGGGCGGCGTCGGAGACGGTGTCCATGGCCGCGTCCCAGCGGGAGAGGGCCTCGTCGGACTGTCGGGGCGCGGTGTGCAGGGCGGAGGCCTGCAGGGTGGCGGCGACGGTCAGTTCGAGGTTCTCGCGGGCCAGGGACGGGACGAGGTACTTGTCGGAGATGACCTCGCCCTGTTCGGTGACCTTGATCTCGCCTTCGAGGGTGCCCCAGGGCTGGGCGAGGATCGCGTCGTGGGAGGGGCCGCCGCCACGGCCGACGGTGCCGCCGCGGCCGTGGAAGAGGCGCAGGCGGACGCCGTAGCGGTGGGCCACGTCGCGCAGGCGGCGCTGGGCGCGGTGGATCTCCCACTGGCTGGTGGTGATGCCGCCGAACTTGGAGGAGTCGGAGTAGCCGAGCATGACCTCCTGGACGTCGCCGCGGAGGGAGACCAGGCGCCGGTAGGAGGGGTCGGCGAGCATTTCGTCGAGGATGACGTCGGCGGCGCGGAGCTCGTCGGTGGTTTCCAGGAGCGGGACGATGCCGATCTTGGCCCAGCCTGCGTGGAGGTCGATGAGGCCGGCCTCGCGGGCGAGGACGGCTGCGGCGAAGACGTCGTCGGCGCCCTGGCACATCGAGATGATGTAGGACTCGATGACCTCGGGGCCGAACTTCTCGAAGGCCTCCTTGACGGCGCCGAAGACGCCGAGGGTCTTGGCGCCGGCGGCGTCGAGGGGTGCCGGGGTGGGGGCCAGCGGGCGGCGGGAGCGGAGTTCCTTCGCGAGGAGCTTCTGCCGGTAGTCGCGGGGCATGTCGGCGTAGCGCCAGGATTCCTCGCCGAGCCGGTCGAAGAGCTGGCCGAGGGCGTGGTGGTGGGCGTCGGCGTGCTCGCGTACGTCCATGGTGGCGAGCTGGAGGCCGAAGGCGGCGAGGGTGCGGATGGTGCGGTCCATGTGGCCGTCGGCGAAGAGGCCGCCGCGGTGCTCGCGCAGGGAGGTCTGGATGAGGGTGAGGTCGGTGAGGAGCTCGGCGGTGCCGAGGTAGTCGCGGCCTTCCTCGTGGGGGATCCCCTTGGCGAGGCGCTCCCGGGTGTTGAGGAGCTTCTGGCGGATGCAGGTCGCCTTGAGGCGGTAGGGCTCCTCGGCGTTCAGCCGCTTGTAGCGGGGGCTGATCTCGGGGAGGCGTTCGAGGTCGGCCTGGAGGGAGGCGAGGAGTTCCTCGGTGGCTCCGGTGTAGCGGATGGAGTTGGACAGGAGGCTGCGCAGGAAGTCGACGAGTTCGAGGGCGTCGGTGATGCCGTGTTCGTGCTGGAGGATCAGCACGTCACGGGTGACGTCGGGGGTGACGTTGGGGTTGCCGTCTCGGTCGCCGCCGATCCAGGTGCCGAAGGTGAGGGGGCGGGTGCCGGGGGGCAGTTCGATGCCGACGCGGCGCAGTTCGGCGGCGAGGTCCTCCAGTACGTCGCCGACGGCGCCGGCGTGGAGTTCGTCGAGGTAGTAGATGGCGTTGCGGGCCTCGTCGGCGGGCTCGGGGCGGACGACGCGCAGTTCGTCGGTCTGCCAGACGAGGTCGATGTTCTCGGCGAGGCGCAGGTCGTGGCGGCGGCGGTCGCCGGCGCCGGTGACGGGCTCCTCCAGGAGGGCCGCGATGCGGCGCAGCTTGTTGAGGACGCTGCGGCGGGCCGCCTCGGTGGGGTGCGCGGTGAAGACGGGGCGGACGTTGAGGTTCTTGACCGTCTCGCGCAGGTGCTCGGGGTCGGCGTCCTTGAGCATGTCGGCGGTGCGGGCGAGGAGCCCGCCCTCGGCGGCGCGGTGGGCGCGCAGTTCCTTGCCGCGGTGGACCTGCTCGGTGATGTTGGCGAGGTGGAAGTAGGTGGAGAAGGCGCGCACGAGCTTGGCGGCGGTCTCCAGGTCGGTGTCGCCGAGGAGGGTGGCGGCGGCCTCGCCGTCGGTGCGGGTGAGGGCGCGGACGCGCTCGACGAGGTCGAGCAGGTCCTGGCCCTCCTGGCGTACGAGGGTCTCCCCGAGGAGGTCGCCGAGGCGGCGGATGTCCGCGCGCAGTTCCGCGTTGGCGGTGGCGGCCGGGGTGACGGGGGCCTGCTGGGTGGCCAGGGGGGCCTTGTCAGCACTGCTCACAGGTGCGGCTCCTTGCAGTGTTCGAGCGCTACTGGGCGGTGGGCTCCCGGCCGTGCGCGGCGTGGACCCGCCGGACTCCGTCCGGGGGACCGCCGCCCCTGAGGTGTGGCTCGGGCTGCCCGTGCGGACCGCGCTGTCCGACGGGGAACAGGATAGGTGTCCGATGCGTGTGCCTGGGCAAACGTCTCATAGGCCGAGTCGTCCAGGCCGTGTGACGGGTGGCGGGCGGAGCGGGCGCACGACGGTAGCCGTGGTCGCGCTCCTCTTGTCCCGGGCCCCGGCTTTGCCATACTTACGATGCCGTAGGTTACGGACCCGTAGGGTTCGTCAGCGGCGAGACTGCCGACTTCCCTCACCCCCCAGGGGACACCCCATGACCACCACTCCCGATCTGATCGAGGGTGCCTCCACACCCTCCGACACTCCTGTGCCGTCCGCGACGCTGGGCGGCGAGAGCAAGCGGTCGATCGAGCAGGTCGCACTGCTGCTGTTCATCACCGTTCCCTTCGTGGCGCTGCTGGCGGCGGTGCCGCTGGCCTGGGGCTGGGGGGTGAGCTGGCTGGACCTGGGCCTGATGGTGTTCATGTACTTCCTGGCCTGCCACGGGATCACCATCGGTTTCCACCGCTACTTCACGCACGGCTCCTTCAAGGCGAAGCGGCCGCTCAGGATCGTGCTCGCGGTGATGGGTTCGATGGCGGTGGAGGGCCCGCTCGTGCGGTGGGTGGCGGACCACCGCAAGCACCACAAGTTCTCGGACCACGAGGGTGACCCGCATTCGCCGTGGCGGTTCGGTGAGACGGTGCCGGCGCTGATGAAGGGCCTGTGGTGGGCCCACATCGGCTGGCTCTTCGACGAGGAGCAGACCGATCAGCAGAAGTACGCCCCGGACCTGATCAAGGATCCGGCGATCCGGCGCATCTCGCGGGACTTCATCTTCTGGACGATCTTCTCGCTGGCGATCCCGCCGCTGGTGGGCGGCCTGGTGACGATGTCGTGGTGGGGGGCCTTCACGGCGTTCTTCTGGGGCTCCCTGGTGCGGGTGGCGCTCCTGCACCACGTGACGTGGTCGATCAATTCGATCTGTCACGCGGTGGGCAAGCGGCCGTTCAAGTCCCGTGACCGGTCGGGCAACGTGTGGTGGCTGGCGGTGCTGTCGTGCGGCGAGTCGTGGCACAACCTGCACCACGCCGATCCGACGTCGGCCCGGCACGGTGTGCTGCGGGGGCAGGTCGATTCCAGTGCGCGGCTGATCCGCTGGTTCGAGCAGCTGGGGTGGGCCACGGACGTGCGGTGGCCGTCGGCTGCCCGTATCGACGCCCGGCGCAGGGAAAACGAGCCGAACGCGGCATGATGGGGGGCGTGGCGATCGACGGCGGTAATTCCAGCAGCGACAAGCCCAGGCGTGGCCGCCGGGTGCGGATGACGGGCGCGGAGCGGCGCCAGCAATTGCTGGACATCGGCCGGACCCTGTTCGCGGAGAAGGGCTTCGAGGGCACGTCGGTGGAGGAGATCGCGGCGAAGGCCGGGGTGTCCAAGCCGGTGGTGTACGAGCACTTCGGCGGCAAGGAGGGGCTGTACGCGGTCGTCGTGGACCGGGAGATGCGCCAGCTGCTGGACGGGGTGACGGGCGCGCTGACGGCCGGGCACCCGCGGGAGCTGCTGGAGCAGGCGGCGTTCGCGCTGCTGGACTACATCGAGTCGTACACGGACGGTTTCCGGATCCTCGTGCGGGATTCTCCGGTCGCGCAGTCGACGGGTACGTTCGCGTCGCTGATCAGTGACATCGCCACGCAGGTCGAGGACATCCTGGGCCTGGAGTTCAAGGCCCGGGGCTTCGATCCGAAGCTGGCGCCGCTGTACGCGCAGGCGCTGGTCGGGATGGTGGCGCTGACGGGGCAGTGGTGGCTGGACGTGCGCAAGCCGAAGAAGGCCGAGGTCGCGGCGCATCTGGTGAACCTGGCGTGGCACGGGCTGGACGGGCTGGAGTCGAAGCCGCAGCTGGTGGGCCGCCGCAAGAGCTAGGCAGTGCCTCCCGCGGCCACGACGGCGCCCCGTCACCGGTAATCCGGTGGCGGGGCGCCGTCGTGTCGTGCCCGGGGAGCGACCCCGCCGGGCAGGCGGGACTTCGCGGACACGACCTAGCGGGCGGGGTCCGCCCCGTACGGTTCCAGGAACTCCAGCCGGTTGCCGACGGGGTCCTCGGAGTAGAAGCGGCGGTGGCCCGGCAGGTTCTCGTCCCAGACGACCTTGGCGCCCCGCTCCTCCAGTCTCTGCGCGTACTCCTCGATGCCGGTCACCCGTAGGCCGGGGTGCGCCTTGCGGGCGGGCCGGAAGTCGTCCTCGACACCGAGGTGCAGTTGTACGGGTCCGGCGGCGAACCAGCAGCCTCCGCGGGCGGCGAGGACGGGCGGTTTGGGGATCTCGGTCATGCCCAGGACGTCGGTGTAGTAGACGCGGAGCCGGTCCTCCGAGTCAGGCGGCGCGGCGAGTTGGACGTGGTCGACGGCGGTGAGCACGGTCAGGCCTCCTTGCGGGCGACGGCGAAGATCCTTCGGAACGGGAAGACGGTTCCGCGCGGCCCGCTCGGGTAGGCCGCGCGCAGCCGGTCGCGGTATTCGGTGAGGAAGGCGTCGACGGCTTCGCGGTCGTCGCCGAGGGCGGTGAGGACGGGCCGCAGGGCGGTTCCCTTGACCCAGTCGAGCACGGGGTCGGGGCCTTGGAGGAGCTGGTGGTATGTGGTTTCCCAGACGTCGGCGGCGCAGCCCAGCGCGGTGAACCGGGCGAGGTATTCGGCGGGTTCGAGGAGGTGGATGTAGCGGGCGCCGTGTCCGGCGAGGCGGGAGCGCCAGCGCGGGGTGTCGCACTGCTCGGCGAGCAGGGCGTGGCTGGGGGCGGTGAAGTTGCCGGGGATCTGGAAGGCGAAGGTGCCGCCGGGGCGCAGGCCGTTGATCCAGGCGCCGAAGGAGCCGGGGTGGCCGGGGACCCATTGGAGGGCGGCGTTGGAGACGATCAGGTCGTAGGGCTCCTCGGGGAGCCAGCCGGCGATGTCACCGTGGCGGAAGTCGAGGCTGCCGCCGCCGGCGGTGGGGCTGGCGTACTGCTCGGTGGCGCGCTTGAGCATCTCCGGGGAGAGGTCGAAGCCGGTGATGGCGGCCTCGGGCCAGCGGGTGGCGAGAAGTTCGGTGACGTTGCCGGGGCCGCAGCCGAGGTCGGCGATGCGGGCGGGCCTGGTGGGGAGCTCGGGTATACGGGTGAGCAGGTCGAGGAAGGGCCGTGTGCGGTGGCCCGCGTGCCGGAGGTACTGCTGGGGATCCCAGGTGGGTGCGGAGGGCGCGGTGGACGTGGGGGTCCCTGCACGCGCGGTATCGGAATACATGTTCGAGCCTCCCTGCTGGCGGGGCGGTCGGAAGCGGAATCTGTTCCGGCCCCCTCCATGCCCCATGCTCGCTTCATTTATATCTCGATGTCAAGATACTCGTGGTCAAGATACTCGGGATGAAGAGACTTCACATCGACAGACCCCTTACACTGATCGGCATGGAGGACGAGGTCGACCGACTGGTGGCGGCATGGCGGCGGGAGCGCCCTGACCTCGACGTGGAACCGCTCGAGGTCCTGAGCCGCGTCAGCAGGCTCGCGCGCCATCTCGACCGCGCCCGCAGGCTGGCTTTCTCCGAGCACGGCCTGGAGCCCTGGGAGTTCGACGTCCTGACGTCGCTGCGCCGCGCCGGCGCCCCCTACCAGCTCTCCCCCGGCCAGCTGTTGACCCAGACCCTGGTCACCTCCGGCACCATGACCAACCGCATCGACCGGCTCGCCAAGAAGGGCCTCGTCGAGCGGCTCCCGGACCCCAGCGACCGCCGCGGGGTCCTGGTGCGGCTCACCCCCGAGGGCCGGGACCGCGCCGACCAGGCCCTCGCCGGGCTGCTGGCCCAGGAACGGGCGATCCTGGCCCAGCTCTCGCAGAGTCAGCGCGGTGATCTCGCCGGGCTGCTACGCCAGTTGACCGCTCCGTTCGACAACATCCCCGGCTAGGTCGGCGGGTCGTACGCCGGCCCGCCGGGCCAGCGCCACCGCGGCCAGGGTGGAGTGCACGCCGAGCTTGCCCAGCACGTTCTGCATGTGCGTGCGGACCGTGTGCGGGGACAGGAACAGCCGGGCCGCCACGTCCTTGCGGCCCAGCCCCGCCACCATGCAGCGCAGCACCTCGTGTTCGCGCGGGGTGAGGGACTCAACGAGCCGTTCGCTGTCCGTACGGTGCTTGCGCGCCGCGGTCAGTTCGCGGAGCACTCCGGTGAGCAGTGCGGGCGGAAGGTGGGTCTCCTCCCGCAGGACCCCGCGGATGACGGCCAGCAGGCGCGAGAGCGAGCAGTCCTTCGCCACCCAGCCCGAGGCGCCCGCCTGCAGTGCGAGGGCGGCCCGGCGCGGGTCGTCGCGCTCGGCGAGGACGACCGTGCGGACCCCTGGGTGGGCCACCCGCACTCCGGCCACGAGCGCGATCCCGTCCGAGGCGGGTGGCGGGGGCCCGGCCCCCGGCTCCCGCTGGGCCGGCACCGCCCCGGGGGCGGCGCCGAGATCGGCGTCGACCAGCAGGACGTCGAAGCGGCGGCCCTCGGCCACCGCGCGTTCGAGGCAGCGCAGCGCGGCGGGGCCGCTGCCGGCCGCGGACACGTCCACGTCCGGCTCGGCCGCGAGCGCGGCTGCGAGCGATTCGGCGAAGATGCGGTGATCGTCGACGACGAGAACCCGGATACGAACCACAAAACCCCCAAGGGTAGGGGAACGGACGACGGCGGGTACGGCGCCAGGACCGGGTGATCCGCAGGCCCGGCCGCCGCCGAGACATATCTGCACTACCCCGGACCGGACGCCGTACCCGACTTGTCTCGACCCCTGAATCAACACCGGCCCCCACCGGTGTCACGCATCAGCGTAGGGCCGGGGGCGGCTCGTGGTTGGCCGAATAGCAGAAGTTTTCCCCGCGGTTTTCAGGAGTGCGCGTTCCGAACGGGCTCGGCCGTGGCTGGAAATCGCCTGAATCGTCGGGCTGTGGGGCGACTTACGCGCGTGCGTGTGCCATGGGCAGTTGCACGGGGGGCATTTCACCCGGCGTGTGCACGCCGGGCGCCCGCGCGCGGCGCCCGGCCGCGGCGCATGGTCCCGACACACACGCCCCCGCCGGGCGCACGCCCCCGCCCGGCGCCCCGAGCCCCGACGGACCGCACCGGCCCGATACCCGAGGCCCCGAGGCCCGACGGAAACCGCTGTACGGGCGAGTGAGCCGAAGGGGCGCGCCGGGGAGTGAGGGCGTACGCACGGAGCAACGCGAGGTACGACCGTTGCGAGCACGTACGCCCTCACGAGCCGGCTACCGGCGCCCCGGAGGCGGAGGAGCCCCAATCAGGCAGTGTGGGTGCGGGCGAAGTTCCAGGCGTCCTGGATGATGCCGGTGAGGTCCGAGCGGTTGGGGGTCCAGCCGAGGCGCTCGTGGGCCGCGCGCGCGGAGGCGACCAGCATCGCCGGGTCGCCGGCCCGTCGCGGGGCGACGACTTCGGGGATCTCCCGCCCGGTGACCTTGCGGACGGTTTCGATGACCTCGCGCACCGAGAATCCGCTGCCGTTGCCCAGGTTGCAGATGAGGTGCTCCCCGGCGGTGGCGGACCGCAGTGCGGCCAGGTGGGCTTCCGCCAGGTCGGCCACGTGGATGTAGTCGCGCACGCAGGTGCCGTCCGGGGTCGGGTAGTCCTCGCCGAACACCGAGATCGACTCCCGCTCGCCGAGCGCGACCTGGAGGACCAGGGGGATCAGGTGCGTCTCGGGGCTGTGGCGCTCGCCGAACTCGCCGTAGGCGCCGGCCACGTTGAAGTAGCGCAGGGACACGGCGGCCAGGCCGTGCGCCACGCACTCGCCCGCGATCATGTGGTCGACGGCGAGCTTCGAGGCGCCGTACGGGTTGGTCGGCGCGGTCACGGAGGTTTCGGTGAGCAGGCCCTCGGTCGGCTCGCCGTAGGTGGCGGCGGTGGAGGAGAAGACGAGCCTGCGCACACCCGCCTCGCGCATGGCGGCGAGCAGGGCGAGGGTGCCGCCGACGTTGTTCTCCCAGTACTTGCCCGGGTTCACCACGGACTCGCCGACCTGGGAGGAGGCGGCGAAGTGCAGCACCGCGTCGAAGGAGGGGTCCAGGTACCGCGCGGCGTCCTGGATGCGGCCCTCGACGAAGGTCGCGCCCGCCGGGACCCCGACGCGGAAGCCGGTGCTGAGGTCGTCGAGGACGGTGACCTCGTGGCCGGCCTCCAGGAGGTGGGCCGCGACCACGCTGCCGACGTATCCGGCGCCACCGGTTACCAGGTACTTGCTCACTCGCCTACTGCCTCTCGCGGGGGACCACGCGCGTGTGCGTGCGCGTGCTTGGGCACTGGCTTACCCGATGCGGCACCCGTGGGGGAAATCGGCGGCCGTCGGCGGCCGCCCGGTCAGCCCTGCGCGGGGGTGGGCGACGGCCCGGGCAGGGCCCGGTCCAGCAGGCCGGTACGGGCGGCCAGCGCGGCCGCCTCCAGCCGCGATCCGACGCCGAGCTTCATCAGGACCCGCTGTACGTGCGTACGGGCGGTGCTCGGCGCGATCGACATGCCTGCGGCGATCAGCCGGGTGTCCTCGCCCTCGGCGACCCGCACCAGCACCTCGACCTCGCGCGGGGTCAGCAGCCGCAGCAGCCGGCTGCCCTCGTCGTCGGGCTGGACGGCGGGGTTCAGGAGTTCCGCGAAGGCGCCCTGGAGCAGTTGCGGGGCGATCGCCGCCTCTCCCGACCTCGCTTTGGCCAGCGCCCGCTCGACGCCCTCGATGCGCTCGTCCTGGCGCACGTATCCGCAGGCGCCGGCGGCGAAGGCGGCGGCGATCCCGCGCGGGCTGGGCACCGGGCCGAGGACGACCACGGCGATCTGCGGGCGCTCGCGCTTGATGCGGACGACGGGGTCGAAGGCGCCGGGTTCGGCGGGGTTGGCGGTGCCGAGGAGGCAGACCTCCGGGGCGCGGCTGATGACCAGCTCGGCGGCGCCGGCCGCCGGGGCCGCGGCCGCCAGGACCCGGTGGCCGCGCAGTTTCAGGGCAGAGGCCAGCGCCTCGGCCAGCAGCCGGTGGTCGTCGACCACCACGACGCGTACGCCCATTGAGGAACCCACCCCCCACCCTTCTGCCCCGGCAAGCTACACGCTTGTTCGACGGCGCGAGGGGGATACCGCGCAGAAGCCCCCGATCGGTACGGACCGTTCGGGGGCTCCGGGTGGTGCTGTGCGAATCAGCTCGCGGTGAACGAGACGAACAGGTACTCCGGGTCGGTCGAGTACGGCTTGCTGACGTTCTGCTTGGACATGAAGAGCTTGCCGTTGTGATAGCGCAGCTCGGAGGAGAACTCGGGCGAGAAGGAGGTCTCGGCGCGCCGGACGTCCTTGTCGGCCGGGTTCTCCATGAGGAGGGTCTCCTTCATCGTCTTGCCGTCGATGCTGACGACCTGGCCGCCCTTGTCGTACGGGGGGATCTTGTAGGCGATGATGTTCGACCCGTCCATGCGCAGCGGGTACATGGTGTACCGCTCGCCCGCGTCGGCGCGGTCGGTGGTCTGCTTGCCGGTCTCCAGGTCGAAGGAGAGCAGCTCGTTGGTGCGGCCGGTGGCGGACTGGCCCTGGTGTTCCGCGGAGGGCACGTAGATCTTGCCGTTGCCGACGACCATGTGCGAGCACTTCTCGACGTCGGTCGAGGCGCACTTGGCGGCGAAGTTGCCCGCGGCGAGCGCGATGCGGGCCTTCAGTTCGCCCTTGGGGTCGACGACGAAGAGGTCGCTGACGCCCTTGCCGCCCTTGGCGTTGTCGCCGACGTCGGCCGCGACGACGAACGGCTTGGTGGAGACGATGTGCGCGTACTCGATGCCCTGGGAGAGCTTGTAGGAGGCCGTGGGCGCGCCGGTGGCCGGGTCGAGGATCTGCGCGTTCAGGGTGTAGTTGGGGTGCTGGCCGCACTTGCGGATGACGCCGAGGGCCTCGCCGCCCGCGTAGCCGGTGTCGCGGCAGCTTTCGCCGTCGACCTTGGGCTGCCACAGGTTCTTGCCGTCGGCGAGGTTCCAGGCGGCGCCGCCGCTGGAGACGCCGCCCGCGGCGACGGTCTTGCCGCTGATGGTGATCTCGGAGAACTGGACGGGCTTGTCGCCGCCGTTGGCGCTCTTGACGTTGCCGGACCAGGCGAGCTTGCCGGCCTCCAGGTCGATGACGCCGACCTCGGTGCACGGCGGGTACTTGTTCTCGGCCGACGGCTGGGCGGGCCTGAAGATGACGGCGGTCTTGTTCTCGCTGACGTGGTGGGTGGCGCCGCAGATCTCGCCCGTGAGGGGGACCTCCCACTTCTTGGCGCCGTCGACGAGGTTGTAGCCGACGACCTTGGACACGTCGGACTTGACGTAGGTGGTGTCGGTCAGCCAGGAGCCGTTGACGGAGACCAGGTCGGTGACCGTGGGGGCCGGCTGGTTGTAGAGCGTCTTCGACTTGGGGTTGCCGGGGACCTTCTCGGTGCCGGGCGTGGAGGCCTGGTTCTTGTCGCCGCCCGGGGAGGCGCTGGGGTCGCTCTGCGCGGTGGTCCCGCCGCCACCGCCGTCGCCGGAGGCGTACCAGAGGCCGCCGCCGACGATCAGGACGATGGCCAGGAGGGCCGCGCCGACGATCGTCAGCTGGGTGCGCTTGTCACCGCCGCCGCCACCGCCGGTGGCTGCCGGGGGCTGGGCAGGGGGCGCGGGCGCGCCGTACGGAGAGGGCGCCGGGGGCTGCTGCGGGTAGCCGTAGCCGGGGTCGGCCTGCGGGTAGCCGTACGCGGGCTGGGCGGCCGGCGGCTGCGGGGCGGCCGCGGGCGGTCCGGGCGGCGGCGAGGGCGGCCCGGCGGGGGGCTTGGGCGCTCCGAACCCGCCCGGCGGGGGATCCTGCGGCGCTCCGAAGCCGCCGGACGGCGGCTGGCTGGGGGGCGGCGGGGTACTCATCGGTTGCTGTTGCCTCTCGCTGGGCGGCTCGTTGGGCGGCTCGTCGGGCGGGTCGTTGGACGGGGCGTCGGACGGGGTGTCACTTGCCGAAGACCATCAGGAGCTTCTCGTCGTTCTCCTGGGCGAGCAGGCGGGACGTGGAGATGAAGAAGCGCCCGTCCACGTAGTCGACCTTCGGGGAGAAGAAGGAGCTCTCGATCCGTGGGGAGAGGCCCGACGGGTGGCGCAGGAGTGCGGTGGGGGTGCTGCCGTCGGCCGGGATCGAGAGGACCTCGCCGCCCATGGCGGGCTCGGCCTGGCGGTAGGCGATCAGCTGGCCGTTCGCGGCCTTGACCGGAATGACGGTGCGGCCCTCGCCCGCCGGGACGCGCCACTTGGCCTTGCCGGTGGCGAGGTCGAAGGCGACGATCTCGTTGGCCTTGCCGATGTCCACCGTCGTGGGCAGGTAGAGGGTGCCCGCGTCGACGACGGCGGTGGCGCAGCCCTGCAGGCTGTCGTCGTGGCTCATGCTGCAGTCGACGGAGAAGTTGCCCTCGCCGGAGAGCGTGGTGCGCTGCTTGCCGTCGGGTCCGAGGACCACGATGGAGCTCTCCTTGGTGGTGGCGTTCTTGAGGTGGAGGACGATCGGGTCGAGCGAGTAGACGCGGGCGACCTTCCAGTCCTTGGGGAGCCGGTAGGCCCAGGTCCTCTTGCCGGTGACCGGGTCGGCGTCCTGGACCTCGACGGTCCTGTCGGCGTCGTTGCAGCTGGCGACGCCGATCATCTTGCCGCTGCCGGCGGCGTAGGCGCCGGGCTTGCAGCCCTCGTTGGGGGTGGCGAAGAGCTTGTCACCGGTGCTGATCCGGAAGACGGTGGCGCGGGTGAGCCGGTTGACGGTGACGACGTCCCCGGTCATGGCCAGGCTGGGGTCGACGAAGAGGTCGAAGTCGCTCTCCTTGGTGACCTCCTTCGTCCAGCCCTCCTTGCCCGCCTTGAGGTCGATCATCTTGATCTGGTTGCAGGTGGCGGATTCCGACGTGCCGTCGCGGAACATGACGATGGTCTTGCCGTCGTCTGTGGTCCGGTCGGTGAAGCCGCAGACCTCCGCGGGGAGGGTGATCGTCCACTTGTCCTTGCCGTCGGTGACGGCGTAGCCCTTGATCGTCTTGCCGACGGTCTTGGCCACGGTGTCGCCGAAGACCCACTGCCCCTTGGCGGGCACCCCTGAGCCGGGGCCGTCGATCTTGGTGGTCTTGAGCCAGAGGACCTTGTCCTCGCCCTGCTTGCGGCCGGCGTTGAGGTCGATCTGCTGGTTGCCGCCGGGGCCGCTGCCGTCGCCGACGTCCACGGACGGCGAGGCGGAGGGCTTGGCGTCGCCGGACTCCTGGGCCACGGGCTCCTTGGGGTCCCCGTCGTCCCCGCCCAAGGCGACGTATCCGACGCCCCCGAGGACGAGGAGGGCGGCGACCGAGGCGGCGACGAGCAGCGTCAGCTTCTTCTTCGGCGGCATGCCGGACGCGCCGGGCGCGGGCGGCTGCAGGCCGTGGGCCGGGTACGCCGGGACGGTGGGCGGCTGCTGCGGGTACGGCGGCTGCTGCCCGTACGCGGGCTGCTGCGCGTAGGGGTTCTCGCCGTGCTGCGGGTATCCGTAGCCCTGCTGCGGCGGGCCCGGCAGGTGTCCGTAACCGGAAGGTGTCGGCGGCTGGTTCGGCGGCTGGGGCGGCTCGGTCATCAGCGCACTTTCGGCTTCGGGGGGTCGGGGAGAATGACCTTTCTATCACTGACGCTGTTCATACAACGGACCGGTCCGCCCCCTGTTCCCAAGGGAGGACCGGCCCGTGACGCCCTCGTTATCCGGTCAGTTGACCCCGGGGACCCGCGGAATCTAGGACTCTTCGGCCAGCTCCAGCCAGCGCATCTCCAAGTCGTCACGGTCGGAGAGCAGTTCGCGCAGCTCCGCGTCGAGCTTGGCGACCTTGTCGTAGTCGGTGGAGTGCTCGGCGATCTGGGCGTGCAGGTTCCCCTCGCGGTCGGCGAGCTTGTTCAGCTGCCGCTCGATCTTCTGGAGCTCCTTCTTCGCGGCGCGCGAGTCCCCCGAGGAGCTGGACTTCGCCGCGGCGGAGGCCGGGGCGGGTGCCGGGGCGGCCGCCTCGATCATCCGCTGCCGGCGCTCCAGGTACTCGTCCAGGCCGCGCGGCAGCATCCGCAGGCTCGCGTCGCCGAGCAGCGCCATCACGGTGTCGGTGGTGCGCTCGATGAAGAACCGGTCGTGGGAGATCACGATCATCGAGCCGGGCCAGCCGTCGAGGAGGTCCTCCAGCTGGGTCAGGGTCTCGATGTCGAGGTCGTTGGTGGGCTCGTCGAGGAAGAGGACGTTGGGCTCGTCCATCAGCAGGCGCAGGATCTGCAGCCGGCGGCGCTCGCCGCCGGAGAGGTCGCCGACCGGCGTCCACTGCTTCTCCTTGGTGAAGCCGAACTGCTCGCACAGCTGGCCCGCCGTCATCTCACGGCCCTTGCCGAGGTCGACGCGGTCGCGGACGCGCTGGACGGCCTCCAGGACCCGCAGGGACGGGTCGAGTTCGCCGACCTCCTGGGAGAGGTAGGCCAGCTTGACGGTCTTGCCGACGATGACCTTGCCCGCGGCGGGCTGGGCCTCGCCCTGGGTGCGGGCGGCCTCGGCGAGGGCGCGCAGCAGGGAGGTCTTGCCGGCGCCGTTGACGCCGACGAGGCCGACGCGGTCGCCGGGGCCCAGGTGCCAGGTGAGGTGCTTGAGGAGGGTCTTGGGGCCGGCCTGGACGGTGACGTCTTCCAGGTCGAAGACGGTCTTGCCGAGGCGGGCGTTGGCGAAGCGCATCAGCTCCGACTTGTCGCGCGGCGGCGGGACGTCGGCGATGAGTTCGTTGGCGGCCTCGATGCGGTAGCGCGGCTTGGAGGTGCGGGCGGGGGCGCCGCGGCGCAGCCAGGCGAGCTCCTTGCGCATCAGGTTCTGCCGCTTGACCTCTTCGGTGGCGGCGATGCGTTCGCGTTCGGCGCGGGCGAAGACGTAGTCGCTGTAGCCGCCCTCGTACTCGAAGACCTCGCCGCGCTGGACGTCCCACATGCGGGTGCAGACCTGGTCGAGGAACCAGCGGTCGTGGGTGACGCAGACGAGGGCGGAGCGGCGCGTCTGGAGGTGGCCGGCGAGCCAGGAGATGCCCTCGACGTCGAGGTGGTTGGTGGGCTCGTCGAGGATCAGGAGGTCCTGGTCGGCGATGAGCAGCTTGGCGAGGGCGATGCGCCGGCGCTCGCCGCCGGAGAGCGGGCCGATGACGGTGTCGAGGCCCTGGTTGAAGCCGGGCAGGTCGAGGCCGCCGAAGAGTCCGGTGAGGACGTCGCGGATCTTGGAGTTGCCGGCCCACTCGTGGTCGGCCATGTCGCCGATGATCTCGTGGCGGATGGTCGCGGCGGGGTCGAGGGAGTCGTGCTGGGTGAGGACGCCCATGCGCAGGCCGCCGGACTGGGTGACCCGGCCGCTGTCGGGCTCCTCCAGCTTGGCGAGCATGCGGATGAGGGTGGTCTTGCCGTCGCCGTTGCGGCCGACGACGCCGATCCGGTCTCCCTCGGACACGCCGAGGGAGATACCGTCCAGCAGGGTACGTGTGCCGTACACCTTGCTGACTGCCTCGACATTGACCAGATTGACGGCCATCAGACGCGCTCCAGGGAAAGGGTGTGGATCAGCCCCTCAGCCTAACCCTCCGGGCCGGGGCTGACCGTTCCACCAGCAAGGCGCCTCCCAACGCCATGGCGATCGCGGCGGGTGCGGTGACCGGGAAGGCGATGAGGGTGGCGCTGTGGCCGTCGAGGAGGCCGCCGAGGCCGGTCATGGACAGGCCCAGGACGCCGAGCAGGCACAGGGTGATCCCGAGGGCGGCGACAGGTCCGGCGGCGGCTCCCGCCGGTTCGGCCGGGCGGGCGGGAGCGGGCGCCTCGAAGCGGCGCAGGAGGACGACGAACACGCCGGTCAGCGCGGCCGCGGCCAGGATCCGTACGGGGACCTGCGCCCACCAGGCGGCGGTGGCGGGAGCGGGGAGGTCCATGCCGAGGGCGAGCTGGGCCCCGTACACGGCGAGCATCGCGGTGAGGTGCCAGAGGAAGGCGGTCATGGCGACCCCGTTGGCGGCGACGACCGTACGCCACACGCGCGGGCGCTCCAGCCAGGCGCCGGCGGGCCGGGCGGCGAGCTGTACGGCGCCGACGAGCCACAGGCCGTGGCAGAGCAGGGCCAGGGTGGGCGGGGCCATGTTGGAGACCTTCTCGCCGGGCATCCCGACCATGGACAGCGGGTACGGGCCGCAGGCGACCAGCAGCGCGGCCCCGGCGAGGCCGGCGGCGGCGAGGACGGCGGGCCGGCGGATCCGGCCGTCGGCGCGCAGGAAGCCGAGCTGGTGGACGGCGAGCCAGACGAGGGCGAAGTTCAGGAACTCCACGTACGGCACGCCGAACGCGAAGCGCAGTACGTCGACCAGCGCGGCGGCGCCGGCCAGCGCGGCGAAGGCCGCCCAGCCGTGGCGTTCGTGCAGCTTCAGCAGCGGCGGAGTGAAGGCGACCATGGCCAGGTAGATCCCGATGAACCACAGCGGCTGGGTGACCAGCCGCAGGGCGGCGCCGGTCAGCGTTCCACCGCCGTGGCCGGCGAGCTGCACGGCGAGCGCGACCGCGGCCCACACCAGGACGAAGGCGAGGGTGGGCCGCAGCAGCCGGCGCAACCGGGCCCGCAGGAAGGCGGCGTAGACGGAGCCTTCGCCGCGGCGGGCCAGGGAACGGTAGGAGAGGGCGTGCGAGAAGCCGCCGACGAAGAAGAAGACGGGCATGATCTGCAGCGCCCAGGTGAGCACCTGCAGGGCGGGCACGAGGGCGAGCAGGTTCCCTATGCCGTCCCCGCTGACCGCGGCCATCAGCCAGTGCCCGGCGATGACGGTGCCGAGCGAGGCGACGCGCAACAGGTCGACGTACCGGTCGCGGTCGGCGGGGGTGGCGGCGGCGATGTCGCGTGCGCTGGCTGTCATGGCCCCACGATGTCCGCCGCCCCGCCCCCGCCGACAGGGTGCGGGTACTCAACTCCGGTCTGAGTACGGGCGAGCCGCAGGGTCAGAGCGGCAGGACCGTGGCTCCCGGGGCGGGGGACGAGGCCGTGTGGGTGGCGCGGCAGGTGCCGGAGGCGTCGAGGACGGACGCGACCTTGGCCGCGGCCTCCTCGTCGGCGACCAGGAAGGCCGTCGTCGGGCCCGAGCCGGAGACCAGCGCGGCCAGGGCGCCGGCTCCGAGCCCCGCGTCCAGGGTCGCCCGCAGCGCGGGCCGCAGGGAGAGGGCGGCCGGCTGGAGGTCGTTGGCCAGGGTGACGGCCAGCGCGCCCGGGTCGCCGGAGGCGAGGGCGGCGAGGAGGGCCGGGGAGGCCGTGGGCTCGGGGATCTGCGCGCCCTCGGCGAGGCGGTCGAACTCGCGGAACACCGCCGGCGTGGACAGGCCGCCGTCGGCCACCGCGAACACCCAGTGGAAGGAGCCGGCGGGAACCGGGGTGAGGACCTCGCCGCGGCCGGTGCCGAGCGCGGCGCCGCCGACGAGGCTGAAGGGGACGTCGCTGCCCAGTTCGGCGCAGATGTCGAGGAGTTCCTCGCGCGGGGTGTTCAGGCCCCACAGGGTGTCGCAGGCCAGGAGGGCCGCCGCGCCGTCGGCGCTGCCGCCCGCCATGCCGCCCGCGACCGGGATGTTCTTGGCGATGTGCAGGTGCACCAGCGGGGACAGGCCGTTGCGGGCCGCGAGGATCTCGGCGGCCCGCGCCGCCAGGTTGGTGCGGTCCAGCGGGACCTTGTCGGCGTCCGGGCCCTCGCACGTCACCGTCAGCGCGTCGGCCGCGGTCGCCGTCACCTCGTCGAACAGGGAGACGGCGAGGAAGACGTTGGCCAGGTCGTGGAAGCCGTCGGGGCGGGCCGCGCCCACCGCCAGCCGGACGTTGACCTTCGCGGGGACCCGTACGGTGACGGGCGTCGTGCGCGGGCTCACAGGGCGGGCCTCTCCGGGGCGGGCTTGTGCTCGGCGATCGCGGCGAACTGCTCCACCGTCAGGGACTCCCCGCGGGCCTGCGGGGAGACGCCCGCGGCGACCAGCGCGGCCTCCGCGCCGGCCGCGGAGCCGGCCCAGCCGGCCAGCGCGGCGCGCAGGGTCTTGCGGCGCTGCGCGAACGCCGCGTCGACGACCGCGAACACTTCTTCCTTCGAGGCGCTGGTCCTGATCGGCTCGGTGCGGCGCACGAGGGAGACGAGCCCGGAGTCGACGTTCGGGGCGGGCCAGAAGACCTTGCGGCCGATGGCTCCGGCGCGCTTGACGTGCGCGTACCAGTTGGCCTTGACGGAGGGCACCCCGTAGACCTTGTTGCCGGGCTCGGCGGCCAGCCGGTCGGCGACCTCCGCCTGGACCATGACGAGGGTCCGCTCGATGCTCGGGAAGCGGTCGAGCATGGTCAGCAGGACGGGCACGGCCACGTTGTACGGCAGGTTCGCGACCAGCGCGGTCGGCGGCGGGCCGGGCAGCTCGGTGACCAGCATCGCGTCGGAGTGGACCAGCGCGAAGCGGTCCTTCTTCGCCGGCATGCGGGCCTCGATGGTGGCGGGCAGGGCGGCCGCGAGGATGTCGTCGATCTCGACGGCGACGACCCGGTCCGCGGCCTCCAGCAGCGCGAGCGTCAGCGAGCCGAGGCCGGGGCCGACCTCGACGACCACGTCGTCCGGGCGGACCTCTGCGGTGCGCACGATCCGGCGCACCGTGTTGGCGTCGATGACGAAGTTCTGCCCCTTCTGCTTCGTCGGGCGTACGCCGAGGGCGGCGGCCAGCTCCCGGACGTCGGCGGGGCCGAGGAGGGCGTCGGGGGTGCTGGGGGCGGGGTTATCGGGCTGCTGCTCTGCGGTGCTCACCGGTAAAGCGTCTCAGATCGGCCGAGTGGTCCTGACGACGACGTGAGCCCGCGGTGGAAGACGTGGGGCGGCGGCCTACGAGGTGAGCCTGCGTCCGCAGTGGGGCCACGGGCTCGCGCCCCGCTGCACGTAGAGCTTCTTCGCCCGGTAGGTCTGTTCCGCGGCCGGGGCGTCCTGGGGGCGGCCGCTTCCGCCGAGGCCCTGCCAGGTGCGGACGTCGAACTGGTACAGGCCGCCGTACGTCCCCGACGCGTCGGTGGCGGAGGCCCGGCCGCCGGACTCGCACTGGGCGAGGGCCCCCCAGTTGAGGCCGTCGGCGCCGGAGACGCTGCTCGGCAGCGACCTGGTGCCGACCCGGACGAGCTGGGTGACGGGCTCGCGCACCACCTCGTCGGCGATGGCGCGGGGCCTCTGCCGGACCCCGTTGACGGTGCGCAGGCTGTAGGTGACCCTGCGCGCACCGGGCCGGCCGGCGCGCTCGACGACCTCGGTCCCGGCGAACAGGTCGCCGTCTTTGACCTTCTCGGTCTCGAAGGGGATGCGCTCCTCGCGGACCTCGCGGGTGCCGGTGATCCGGAGCACGGTGACGGTCTGGCCGTCGCGCGGGAAGGCGGTGGGCGGCACGGAGGTGGTGTCCTGCCCCTGGAGGGTGATGCCGGCCTGGTCGAGGGCTTCCTGGACGGTGGCCGCGTTGGTGCGGATGGTGCGTTCGCGGCCGTCGGCCATGAAGGTGACGCTGCGCTCGGTGCGGACGCTGAGGGTCAGGCCGGCGCGCGGTACGGGGGCGGTGCGCGGCGCGGAGAGGTAGGCGCCCTCGGCGCGGATGCCGAACTGGCGCAGGGCGCCGTCGACGGTCCGGGCGGTGGTCCACACCTGGCGCTGCTGTCCGTCGAGGGTGAGTCTCAGGGGGCGGCCGTAGCGGACGACGATCTCCTCGCCGTCGTCGAGGGGTTCACCGGGGGCGGGGGCGACGAGGTCGTGGGGGCCGACGTCGAGGCCTTCCGCGGCGAGCAGTTCCTCGACGTCGCCGGCGAAGGTGTGCAGCTCCCGGGGGACTCCGTCCACGGTGAGGCGTACCGATTTGTCGGCGGCGACGAAGGCGGTCGTGCCGCCGGCGAGGAAGGCGACGACCAGGGCCTGCGGCACGATGCGCCGCCAGTTCCCGCCGGGGGTGCCGGGCGCGGCGGGGCCGAGGAGCACCGGTCCCGCGGCCCGGCGGCGGCCGTGCCCCGCCCCTGCGGGCACGGCGGCGGGGGCGGCGGGCCCGCGGCGCCGGCCGGTGCCGGCCGGGGGCTCCTCGACGGCGGTCCGGCCGCGGGCCCGGCGGCCCGGGGCGGCCGCGTCGGCGATGGTCGGGGTCGGGGTCGGGGTCGGTACGGGGGCGCGGCGGCGGCCGGTTCCCGGGGTCGGGGCCGGTCCGGGCCGTTCGCCGTCCCCGCCGTCGGCGTCCGCCCGGGCACCGGGTTCGGCGGCGCGCCGGCGGCGTCCGGCCCGCCGGTCCTCGGCGCGCGGGGCGGGGAGGGGCACGGCGGGTTCGGTGTCCCAGGAGGAGGGCCCTGCATCGGCCGGCACGAGGTCCCCGGGCCCCGGATCCCCGGTCCCGGGGTCGCCGGGCCGGGCATCGACGGCCGCGGGGTCACCGGCCCCGGGGTCGCCGGACCAGGGATCGGCGGCCCCGGCATCGCCGGACCAGGGATCGGCGGGCCAGGACGGCCAGGCCGGGGTCTCACCCCCGTACGCCTCCGGGAGGGGAGCGCCTCGGCGGTGACTGCCCTGCGTATCGCTCACGACGCTCGCTCCACTGGTGGTCCGGCACCCGCTGGTTGGGGCACGGCACCCTAGCGGAGGAGTCGTCACGGAACAAAGTCGTACGACTACCCTACGTGTCGACCGGGTGGAGGCGGTCAGTAGTCGAAGGCGCGGGCGGTGTTGGCGGCCAGGGCGGTGGCCATCGCGTCCTCGTCGATCCCGCGGACCGCGGCCATCGCCCGCACCGTCAGCGGAATGAGGTACGGCGCGTTGGGCCGTCCGCGGTACGGCGCGGGGGTCAGGTACGGCGCGTCGGTCTCGACGAGGACCAGCTCCAGCGGGGCCACGGCCAGCGCCTCGCGCAGCGGCGCGGCGTTCTTGAAGGTGACGGTCCCGGCGAAGGACATGTAGTAGCCGGCGGCGGCGCACTCGCGGGCCATGTCGGCGTCCCCGGAGTAGCAGTGGAAGACGGTCCGCTCGGGGGCGCCCTCCTCGCGCAGTACGCGCAGCACGTCGGCGTGGGCGTCGCGGTCGTGGATGACGAGGGCCTTGCCCTGCCGCTTGGCGATCTCGATGTGGGCGCGGAAGGAACGCTCCTGCGCGGCCATGCCCTCCGGCCCGGTGCGGAAGTGGTCGAGGCCGGTCTCGCCGACCGCCTTGACGTGGCCGAGGGCGGCGAGCGCCTCGATCTCCGCGAGGGCCTCGTCGAGGGCGGATTCGCCGCCGCCGGCCCGGGCGCCCTGGCGGGACCAGCCGTCGGGGTCCCCGTGCACGATGCGGGGGGCTTCGTTGGGGTGCAGGGCGACGGCGGCGTGGACGTTGTCGTACGCGGCCGCCGTCTCGGCGGCCCACCGGGAGCCCTTCACGTCGCAGCCGACCTGGACGACGGTGGTCACGCCGACCGAGGCGGCCCTGGCGAGGCCCTCCTCGACGGTCCCCGACTGCATGTCCAGATGGGTGTGCGAGTCAGCGACCGCCACCCGCAGGGGTTCGGGCAGCGGCGGCGGTGCGTCCTTGGAGGTGGAGGAAGGGCTCATGGGGCCGATCTTATGACCGGCGGAAGAACCCCATCAGCCGGGAGAACAGGCCCCCGCGCTTCTCGGCCTCGCTGATGGCGACGGGTCCGGGGGCGTCGTGGAGCCCGGCCATCCTGCGGGGCCCGGGGGTGCGGGGGACGTTCGCTCCGGCCGGCACCGGTCCGGCGATGCCGGGGGCGATGCGGTGGTGGTAGAGGTGGTCGATCATTCCGAGCACCGAGGAGACCTGCCCCGCCCGCATGATCCGTACGACGTGTCCGCCGCAGTTCATGCAGGTCGGGTTGGACAGCGGGGAGGGCACCCGCTCGCCGTCGACCGTGTACATGATGAACGGCTCGCCCCGGCCGTCGACGTGGTGCTCGATCCTGTAGTCCTGCTCCCAGCCGTACCCGCACCGCATGCAGGCGAAGGAGTAGGCCTCGTGCACGGTCTGCACGTCGGGGCTGGAAAAACGCGCGGGGGCCGAGGCCTGGACCGGTACCGGGGTGTCTGCGATCTCACTCATGCCAGCTCCTCTTGTTCCACTGGTGCCTCTGCCAGTGGACGCCTCTTCGGGCGGGAGCGCATCAGGTCCTGTCCAGTGTTGGACGGCCTTTGGGCGACTCATGCCCAAAGCGCCCGGCGCACGGTCTGAGCTTTGCTTTTCAGGTTAGCTCTTTACCGGTTTATGGCGCCTTTTGTGCCGCATTCTTTGCCGCCACGACAGCGTCGAAGACGTCGCGCTTGGGTACGCCGGCCTCGGCCGCGACCGCCGCGATGGCCTCCTTGCGGCGCTCCCCCGCCTCCTCGCGCACCCGTACGCGGCGCACCAGCTCCTCGTCGTCCACGTCGCCGGGGCCGGCCGCCGGGGCACCCTCCACCACGACGGTGATCTCCCCGCGCACGCCCTCGGCGGCCCAGGCGGCGAGTTCGCCGAGCCCGCCGCGCTTGACCTCCTCGTACGTCTTCGTCAGCTCGCGGCAGACCGCGGCCCGCCGCTCGGCGCCGAAGACCTCGGCCATCGCCGCCAGGGTGGCGTCGAGCCGGTGCGGGGCCTCGAAGTAGACGAGGGTGCGCCGCTCGGCCTCGACCTCGCGCAGCCGGCCGAGGCGCTCGCCGGCCTTGCGCGGCAGGAAGCCCTCGAAGCAGAACCGGTCCACGGGCAGCCCGGACAGCGCCAGCGCGGTGAGCACGGCGGACGGCCCGGGGACGGCGGTGACCTTGATGTCCTTCTCCACGGCGGCGGCGACCAGCCGGTAGCCGGGGTCGGAGACCGACGGCATGCCGGCGTCCGTCACCAGCAGCACGCGCGCCCCGCCGGCCAGGGCCTCGACCAGCTCGGGGGTGCGGGCCGACTCGTTGCCCTCGAAGTACGACAGGACGCGCCCGGTGGTGTGCACGCCGAGCCCCTGGGTCAGCCGGCGCAGCCGCCGGGTGTCCTCGGCGGCGACGACGTCGGCCCGCTCCAGCTCCGCCGCCAGCCGCGGCGGGGCGTCGGCGAGGTCGCCGATGGGGGTGCCGGCGAGGACGAGCGTGCCCGTCAGGCCTTCGGCCGCGGCGGCTGTGGAGGTGGGCTCGGTGCCGTGGGGCTGGTCAGTTGTCACCCGCCCATCCTCTCAGTCCCACGGCTCGTCACCCCACGCCACTGGGGTGCACACAGATCTCTTCCCTACGATGTGCCGGTGACCAGTACCGCGACGCCGCCGCCCAGCCCCGCGGGGGCCCTGCCCTCCGCAACGGCTGGCGGCGCAGAAGAGCCGTCCACCTGGCTGCGCGACCTGCGCCGCTTCGGCTACGCGCCGCGCGCCGGCGCGGCGCCGCACGTGGACGTCCGCACCCGCCTGGTGCCCCCGTACACGAAGCCGTCCCGGCAGCTGTGGATGACCTTCGGGCTTCCGCCAGAGGTGTGGGGGACCTGGCAGCGCATCGTGTCGTGGGCCGGGCCGCTGCTGGTGGCGCTGGTCGCGGGCGTGCTGCGGTTCGTGCACCTGGGCAGCCCGAAGGCGGTGATATTCGACGAGACGTACTACGCCAAGGACGCCTGGGCCACGATCAAGCAGGGCTACGAGGCGAACTGGCCCAAGGACATCGACAAGTCGATCCTCGCCAACCCGGACGGGGTCGCCCTGCCGGTGGACCCGGGCTACGTCGTGCACCCGCCCGTCGGCAAGTGGGTGATCGGGCTCGGCGAGTGGATGTTCGGCCTCACCCCGTTCGGCTGGCGGTTCATGACCGCCGTGCTCGGCACCCTGTCGGTGCTGATGCTGTGCCGGATCGGCCGGCGTCTGTTCCGCTCGACGTTCCTGGGCTGCCTGGCGGGCGCGCTGCTGGCGGTGGACGGCCTGCACCTGGTGATGAGCCGCACGGCGCTGCTGGACCTGGTGCTGATGTTCTTCGTGCTCGCCGCGTTCGGGGCGCTGCTCATCGACCGGGACCGGACCCGCGCCCGGCTCGCGGACGCGCTGCCGGTGGACGAGGAGGGCCGGACCCGGCCCGACGCGAAGATCGCCGAGACGCTGCGGCTGGGCTGGCGCCCCTACCGGATCCTGGCCGGGGTCTGCCTGGGCCTGGCCGCCGGCACGAAGTGGAACGGCTTCGTCGTCCTGGCCTTCTTCGGCATCCTCACCGTGCTGTGGGACGCGGCCGCCCGCCGCACCGCCGGCGCGGGCGCCCCGTACGCGGCGATGCTGCGCCGCGACGCGCTGCCCGCGTTCGTCTCCACGGTGCCGGTGGCGGTCGTGACGTACGTGGCGTCGTGGTCGGGCTGGATCTTCAGCCCGGACAACGGCAAGGGCGGCTACCTGCGCGACTGGGCGGCCAAGCACGACCAGAACAGCTCGCTGTCGTTCCTGCCGGAATGGGTGCGCAGCCTGTGGCACTACGAGACCGAGGTCTACGACTTCCACGTCGGCCTGACCTCGGGTCACACCTACGAGTCCAACCCGTGGAGCTGGCTGGTGCTGGGCCGGCCCGTCTCGTACTTCTACGAGTCCCCGGAACCGGGCACCGACGGCTGCCCGGCGACGGCGGCCGGCAAGTGCGCCCGCGAGGTCCTGGCCCTGGGTACGCCGCTGCTGTGGTGGGCGGGCTGCTTCGCGCTGCTGTACGTGCTGTGGCGGTGGTTCTTCCGCCGCGACTGGCGGGCGGGCGCGATCGCCTGCGCACTGGGCGCGGGCCTGCTGCCCTGGTTCAACTACCAGGAGCGGACGATCTTCTACTTCTACGCCGTGGTCTTCGTCCCGTACCTGTGCCTGGCGGTGGCGATGATGATCGGCGCCCTGCTGGGCCCGTCGGGCTCGTCGGAACGCCGCCGCGCCCTGGGCGCGATCGGCGCGGGCGTACTGGTCCTGCTGATCGTGTGGAACTTCATCTACTTCTGGCCGATCTACACGGGCCAGACCTTGCCCATGGACTCCTGGCGCGGCCGCATGTGGCTGGACACCTGGGTCTAGCAGCGAAAACGACGGGCCCGGCACCTTCTGGTGCCGGGCCCGTCGGCGTCCGGGTCAGCGGGAGGCCTCGCAGGCGGAGTTCGCGTCGTCCTTGCTCGCGCCGACCGCGACGAGGCTCGAGACGCAGCTGGTCTGGTTGCCGATCTGGCCCTGGTAGCACGCCTCCACGGCGCCGTCCGTGGCCTTGGGGCTGTGCTGGGCGACGTACTGCTCGCAGGCCTTCGCGTCCGCCTGGGCGGACGGGGCGGCGACCACGGCGCCGCCGGCGGCGAGGGCAACGGCGGCGAGGATGCTGGGGATACGAGCCGACGGACGCATGCGGATGCACCTGCTCTCCTGGTCGGTCACGCGATCCGCGGGTGCGCCGGACCACGGGCGGGGCGGCGGCGCGGAGCGGGGGCTCCGGGGGCGGGCGACGGCTCGGCGCACCGGTCGCCCTCGCCCTTCCGACGCTAGAACAGAGCCCCGGCGCATGCATGTCGACCGGTCAGGACGGCTCGTCGTGCCAGGCGGGGGGCGTGGTCGTACCGGTGAGCCAGTCCCGTCGCAGCACGGCGTACCCGACCGCGTCGTGGACCGTGCCGTCGGTGCCGGGCCATCCGTCCCGGTAGTGGGCCTCCTTGACGTAGCCGCACCGCCGGAAGGTGCGGCGCATCGCCGCGTTGTCCTGGCGTGTGGTGCCCTCGATGCGCAGGATCCGCGGGAACTCGGCGAACAGGTACGCCGTCAGCCAGGTCAGGGCGTGGCCGCCGACGCCCCGGCCCCGGTAGCGGGTGCGAATCCGCAGATCGAAGACGGGCGTGCCGTCACCGAGGTCCATCAGGCGGACCAGCCCGAGGGTGTCGTCGCCGTCGCCGATCCAGAAGGTCCTGGTGTCGTCGCCGTCGAAGCGGCCGTCCGCGACCCATTGCCGTGCCTGGTCGGCGTCGACCACGGCCGTGCCGTGGAAGGGCCAGGTGTCCGCGGTGAGGAAGGCGACCAGGGCATCGCCCTCGGAGGGGTCGAACCGTCGGTAAGTGAGCTCCACGGGCGCACCCTAGGGCGAAGACCGGCCGGGCCCAAGCGATTTGGGGCGGGCCCCGGCGGGCGGCCTTCCGCGTATTCCGGTCCGGTAACAACTGCACACCGGGCGACTCCGCAGAGTAAGGTCGGAGCCAAGGGCTCTTTGAACGCGTTCAGGGAGCCGTGACCATGGGGGAGGACGAGAGTGAACGGGGCGGCAAAGGGCGCCATCATCGGCGGGGTGTTCCTCGCGATGGTCGGCGGTGCCGGATACGGGGTGTACGCGCTGGTCGGGGACGGCGGCGGGGACGCGGACGACGTCTCCGCCCTGTCGGAGGGCAGCGGGCCGATCAAGGAGAAGGAGGCCGAGGCGGCCGCGAAGGCCTTCCTCGCCGCGTGGGCGGCCGGGGACGAGCGGGGAGCGGCGGACCTGACCAACAACGCCGCGGCCGCGCAGAGCGCGGTCGGGGAGTTCCGGACGAAGGCCTTCGTCTCCAAGGCCGTGATCACCCCCGGCAGGGCGAACGGCACGACCGTGCCCTTCAAGGTCGAGGCGGAGATCACCTACGAGGGCACGACCAAGCCCCTCGCCTACGACTCCCAGCTCACGGTGGTGCGCGGCCTGACCAGCGGCAAGCCCCTGGTCGACTGGCAGCCCTCGGTGATCCACCCGCAGCTGCAGAAGGACGAGAAGCTGCGCGCCGGCGCGCCCGCGAGCCCGCCCGTCAAGGCCGTGGACCGCAACGGCGAGGAGCTGACCGCGGAGAAGTACCCCTCGCTGCGCCAGGTCCTGGACGAACTGCGCCAGGGCTACGGCAGCAAGGCGGGCGGCAGGGCCGGGGCCGAGGTGTGGATCGAGCCGGCGGCGAAGGACGCTCCCCGGCGGACCCTGCTGACACTGGTCGAGGGCGAGCCGAGCACCCTCAAGACGTACCTGGACGCGAAGGTGCAGGCGGCGGCGGAACAGGCGGTCGCCAAGTTCCCGGAGGCCTCGGTGGTCGCCGTCAAGCCGAGCAACGGGCACATCCTGGCCATCGCGAACAACCGCAAGGACGGCTTCAACGCGGCGATGAGGGGCAACCGGGCCCCCGGATCGACGATGAAGATCGTGACGGCCGCGATGCTGATGGACCGCGGTCTGGTCGCCGCGGACAAGCCGGCGGAGTGCCCGAAGACGGTGACCTGGGACCGCGAGTTCCACAACCTGAAGAACTTCGACCTGCCGCCCGGCACCAGCTTCGCGACCTCGTTCGCCCGGTCGTGCAACACCGCCTTCATCAAGCAGATCAAGCCCGTCGGCGACGACTCCGCCCTGCCGAAGGAGGCCACGGAGGTCTTCGGCATCGGCCTGGACTGGAAGACCGGCATCAAGTCCACCGACGGCAAGGTCCCGCCGGCGACGGGCGCCGCGGCCGCCGCCGCGTACATCGGGCAGGGCCAGATCACCATGAACCCCCTGAACGTCGCGTCGATCACCGCGACCGCCCGCACCGGGGTGTTCCGCCAGCCGTTGCTGGTCTCGCCGGAGCTCGACGGCCGGACGATCGCGACGGCCGAGCGCCGGATGAAGCCCTCCGTGCAGCAGCAGCTCGTCGGCATGATGAAGCTGACGGCGACCAGCGGCACCGCCCGCGAGGCGATGGCCCCGGTCAACGGCTCGGACAAGGGCGCGAAGACCGGCTCGGCGGAGGTCGGCGGCGCCGACGCCAGCCCGGACAGCTGGTTCACCGGCTTCAGCGGCGACGTGGCCGCGGCCGCGATGGTCGAGGGCGGCGGCCACGGCGGCGAGGCGGCCGGCCCGATCGTGGCGACGGTACTGAACGCGGGCTGACGCCCGACCCGAGCCCGGGCGGGCGGCGCCCCGCCCGGGCGACACCCCCCGGCGACACCCGCCCGGGGGGCGCAATCGCCTCGCGGGGCGCGTCCCGGGCGGGCTAACGTCCCGGCATGACGACCACCGCGCACCCCCGTTTCGCCGAGGCGCTGACAGCCCTGGGCATCACCGCCGAGGTACGGGCCTTCCCGGAGGCCACCCGGACCGCCGCCGAGGCCGCGGCCGCGATCGGCTGCGAGCTCGGCCGGATCGTCAAGTCGCTGATCTTCGCTGCGGACGGCGTCCCCGTCCTGGTGCTCATGGACGGTGCCTCCCGCGTGGACGTCGCGGCGGTCGCCCGGGAGCTGGGCGCGGCCCGGGTGACCCGGGCGGACGCGGCCGTGGTCCGGGAGACCACCGGCTACGCCATCGGCGGGGTCCCGCCCTTCGGGCACCGTACGCGGACCCGGGTACTGGCCGACCGGTCACTGCTGGCCCACGAGACGGTCTGGGCGGCGGCCGGTACCCCGCACACGGTGTTCGCGATGGCCCCGGGCGAACTCGTCAGGTACGCCGGCGCCACCGTGGCCGACGTCCGCGAGGGCTCCGGCCCGTCAGAGGGCCCGTCAGAGGGCCCGTCAGAGGGCTGAGCGCAGGGCCCGGACCAGGGCCTGGGCGCGGGGGTCGGCGGTGACCGACTTGGCCAGGGCGTTGGTGACGTAGCCGAAGCCGATGCCGGCCTCGGGGTCGGCGAAGGCCAGGGAGCCGCCGCGGCCGGGGTGGCCGAAGGAGGCGGGCGAGAGCAGCGGCGAGGCGGGGCCGTGCAGCATGTAGCCGGCGCCGAAGCGGGTGTTGACGACCAGGACCCGGTCCGGGCCCGAGGAGTGTTCCCGGGCGGCGAGTCCGGTGGTGGCCGGGGTGAAGATCCGGGCCCCGTCCTCGACCACGCCGATGGTGGCCCCGTAGAAGCGGGCCAGGGCGCGGGCCGTGCCGATGCCGTTGGAGGCGGGCAGTTCAGCGGCCCGGTACGCGGGGGCGTTCTCGTCGGGCAGCGGATCGATGGCGGCGAAGGCGCGGCGGGTGAGGGAGCCGGGGTCGGCGTACGCCTCGGAAACGTTCCTGCGCGGCCTGGTCCGCAGCATCCCGGCGCTCTCCGGCGGGTCGACGGGGGCCACCCGGCCCACCCGGCCGGCCTCGGCCTCCGTCTCCGGCAGGCCGATCCAGAAGTCCAGGCCGAGCGGCTCGGCGATGTCCTCCGCCAGGACGGAGCCCAGCGTGCGCCCCGTCACCCGGAGCACCAGCTCGGACAGCAGCCAGCTGTAGGTCTGCGCGTGGTAGCCGTGGCCGGTGCCGGGCTCCCAGAAGGGGTGCTGTGCGGCGACGGCGCGCGGCCCGGACACCCCGTCCGCGGCCTCGGCGGCGGTCAGTCCGCGGTCCAGGGCCGGTATGCCCGCGCGGTGCGCGAGGAGGTCCCGTACGAGGACCTTCTCCTTGCCGCCCGCCTTGAACTCCGGCCAGTACGTGCCGACCGGCGCGTCCAGGTCCAGCAGCCCGCGCTGGTGCAGGAGCAGCGGGACGGCGGCGGCCACGCCCTTGGTGGCGGAGCGGACGATCTGCGCGGTGTCCTCGGTCCACGGCTCGGTGCCGTCGGCGTCCCGGCTGCCGCCCCACAGGTCGACGACCTTGCGGCCGTCCCGGTAGACGGCCACGGCCGCGCCCCGGTCCCCGAGCACCTCGAAGTTGCGTACGAACGCGTCTCTGACGGGCTCGAAGCCCTCCGCCACCACACCCTGGATGTCCACGTGCGGTCCAACAAACGCGGACGGGTGCTTATGCCACCGATACCGAACGCGGGTCGAAACCGAAGGGCAGCTCCAGCCGGTGGGCCCGCATCAGCTTCTCGTCGCACAGCAGGTCCTGCGTGCGGCCGTCCGCCGCGATGACGCCCTCGCTGAGGATCACCGAGCGCGGGCAGAGCTCCAGCGCGTAGGGCAGGTCGTGGGTGACCATCAGCACGGTCACGTCGAGCGAGCGCAGGATGTCGGCCAGCTCGCGGCGCGAGGCCGGGTCCAGGTTGGACGAGGGCTCGTCCAGGACCAGGATCTCCGGCCGCATGGCCAGTACGGTCGCCACGGCCACCCGGCGGCGCTGCCCGAAGGACAGGTGGTGCGGCGGCCGGTCGGCGAAGTCGGCCATGCCGACCTGGTCGAGGGCGGCCCCGACCCGCTCCTCCAGCTCCGCGCCCCGCATTCCGGCCGCCGCCGGTCCGAAGGCCACGTCCTCCCGGACGGTCGGCATGAACAGCTGGTCGTCGGGGTCCTGGAAGACGATCCCTACCCGGCGCCGGATCTCGGCCAGGTTCCGCTTCTCCACCGGGAGCCCGGCCACGGCCACCGAGCCGACGCCGCCGGCGAGGATGCCGTTGAGGTGCAGCACGAGGGTGGTCTTGCCGGCGCCGTTGGGGCCGAGCAGGGCGACGCGCTCGCCGCGCCCGACGGACAGGTCGACGCCGTACAGGGCCTGGTGGCCGTCCGGATAGGCGTAGGCGAGCCCGGCGACTTCGAGCGAGGGGGTGAGGGCGGGGGTAGCGGTCACAGGGTCCATCCCATCAGACAGACGGCGAGGGCCGTCACCGGGAGCACGGCCGCGTACGCCCACTGGCCGCGCGTGGCCACGGCCTCGTCGATCACCGGCATGGAACCGGCGTAGCCGCGGCTGACCATCGCGAGGTAGACCCGCTCGCCGCGTTCGTAGGAGCGGATGAACAGCGCGCCGGCGGTCTTCGCCAGCACTCCCCAGTGCCGGATTCCGCTCGCCTCGAAGCCGCGCGAGCGGCGGGCGACGGACATCCGGCGCAGCTCGTCGCCGATCACGTCGCCGTAGCGGATCATGAAGGAGGCGATCTGTACGAGCAGGGGCGGCAGCCTGAGCCGCTGGAGGCCCAGCAGCAGGGCCCGCAGCTCGGTGGTCGAGGCGAGCAGGACCGACGCGGCCACGCCGAGGGTTCCCTTGGCGAGGACGTTCCAGGCGCCCCACAGGCCGGAGACGCTGAGCGACATGCCGAGCACCTCGACGCGCTCGCCCTCGGCCACGAAGGGCATGAGCACGGCGAACGCGACGAAGGGGATCTCGATGAGCAGCCTGCGCAGCAGGAGGCCTGCCGGGATCCGGGCCACGGCCGCGACGCCGGCGAGGAGGAGTGCGTACAGGCCGAAGGCCCACACCGCCTCCCGCGGTGTGGACACGACGACCAGGACGAAGCCGAAGGTCGCGGCGAGCTTGCAGTGCGGCGGCAGGGCGTGGACCGGCGAGTGGCCCGGGCGGTAGAGCCTGTGGGCGTGGCCGGCGCCCATGTCAGGCGACCGGGGTGGCGGTGGCGGTGGCGGTCAGGTCGTCGGTGCGGCGGCGGCGCACGACCCAGAAGATCCCGGTGCCGGCGACGACGGTGACGCCGACGCCGATGACGCCGGCGAGTCCGCCGGACAGGCGGGCGTCGTCGACGTCCTTGACGCCGTAGTCGGCGAGCGGCGAGCCGGCGGCGGCGTGCTCCTCGACCTTCTCGTCGATGCCCTTGTCGGCGGCGACCTTCTCCAGGCCGTCGGGGTTGGCGGAGGCGTAGAAGGAGACGAACCCGGCGAGGACGAGGGCGGTGACCAGGCCGGTCACCCACACCTTCTTCGTCGAGCCGGCCGCGGCAGCCGCGGCGGGCGCGGCGGCGGCCGGCGCGTCGACGAGCACGCCGTCGACGCGCAGCTTCAGCGGCGCGGTCAGCCCGCGGGCCCCGTGCACCAGGTCGGGCCGTACGGCGATCACGGCGCCCACGGTCGCGGCGGTGATGAGGGCCTCGCCGATGCCGATGAGGACGTGCACGCCGACCATGGCGGTGAGCACCTTGCCGAGGGGCACGTCGGTGGTGCCGCCGACGGCGTAGAGGGCGGTGAAGGCGGCGGCCGCGGCGGGCACCGAGAGCAGGGCCGCGACGAAGCCGGCGACGGTCACGGAGCGGCGGCCGGCCGGCAGGACGCGGAGCAGGCCGCGGAAGACCAGGTGCGCGGTGACGACGGTGACGACGCCCATGACGGTGATGTTCACGCCGAGGGCGGTCAGGCCGCCGTCGGCGAAGAGGATGCCCTGCATGAGCAGGACGACGGACACGCAGAGCACGCCGGTGTAGGGGCCGACGAGTATCGCCGCGAGCGCGCCGCCCAGCAGGTGGCCGCTGGTGCCCGCGGCGACGGGGAAGTTCAGCATCTGCACGGCGAAGATGAAGGCGGCGACGAGTCCGGCGAGCGGCGCGGTGCGTTCGTCGAGTTCGCGGCGGGCGCCGCGGAGGCTGACGGCGACCGCCGCGGCCGCCGCCACTCCGGCGGCCACCGACACGGGTGCGTTGATGAATCCGTCGGGCACATGCATGGAGTGGGCTCCGCTTCTTATACGGCGGTCTTTAACCGTTCAAGAATAGTGCCCAGTTGCAAACCGTTGGCAAGAGCGAGCGCATCACAAATAGCGTCGCGCGTTTTCGTGGGAATGTGCGAGGCTGGATGGCAAACGGACGGATATGTTCCGATTCGAGGAGTCTGGTCGATGTCAGCCACCGCCGAGAATCTCCCAGCGACCGCGACCGCGGCCCCCGTCGAAGAGCGGGTCCGCGCCCGTGTGATCACGGACGACCCCCTCTACCGGGCGATCCCCGTCGCCCTGCGCTTCGCCCCCGCCGAGCCCCTGGCCGTACGGATCGTGTTCCCCGCCGATCTCTCCCCCGAGGGCACCGACAACGAGTGGGTCTTCCCGCGGGCGCTGCTCGAAGCGGGCCTGCAGGCTCCGACGGGAACCGGGGACGTGCGCGTCTGGCCCTGCGGCCGCGTCCAGGCCGTCGTGGAGTTCCACTCCCCCGAGGGTGTCGCGGTGGTCCAGTTCGACATCGCCGCACTGCGCCGCTTCCTGCGCCGTACGTACGCCGCCACCGCCGCGCGTTAGCCCGCACGGCGCAACCGGCCCGGCCCCGTACTCCCCGGTCGATCGGGGGGTACGGGGCCGGGCCGTGCTGACGCGGTGGTCAGGCGTTGACCAGCTCGCGGTCCTTGTCCGGACCCTCGCCCTGCGCGGACTCGGCGGCGAGGTGCTTGCGCAGGCTCTCGCCCTCCACGTCCACGTTCGGCAGCAGCCGGTCCAGCCACTTGGGCAGCCACCAGGCCTTGTGGCCGAGCAGCGCGAGCACCGCCGGGACGATGGCCATGCGGACCACGAAGGCGTCGAAGAAGACCGCGACGGCCAGGCCGAAGCCGATCATCTTGACCATCTGCTCGCTGGCCCCGATGAAGCCCGCGAAGACCGCGATCATGATGACGGCGGCGGCCACGACGACCCGCGCGCTGTACTGGAAGCCGGTCACGACGGCCTGGCCCGGGCGCTCGCCGTGGACGTACGCCTCGCGCATGCGGGTGACGAGGAAGACCTCGTAGTCCATGGCCAGGCCGAAGACCACGCCGACCATGAAGATCGGCATCATCGACATGATCGGACCGGTCTGCTCCACCCCGAAGACCGAGCCGAGCCAGCCCCACTGGAAGACCGCGACGACCGCACCGAGGGCCGCGACGACCGAGAGCAGGAAGCCGAGGGCCGCCTTGAGCGGGACCAGGATCGAGCGGAAGACGAGCATCAGCAGCAGGAAGGCGAGGCCGACGACGAGTGCCAGGTAGGGCAGCAGCGCGTCGTTCATCTTCTGCGAGAAGTCGATGTTCATCGCGGTGGCGCCGGTGACGAGGACGTCGTCGCCGCTGCCGTCGCGGATCTCGTGGACCAGGTCCTCGGTCTGGGTGGAGGACGGGCGGTCCTTCGGGATGACGGTGATCACCGCGGCGTCGCCGGCCTCGTTGGGGGTCGGCGGGGTGACCGCGGCGACGCCCTCCAGGCCCTTGATCCGGTCGACGGTGGAGTCCGCGAGGGCCTTGTTCCCGTCGACGACCACCATCAGCGGGCCGTTGAAGCCCGGGCCGAAGCCCTCGGACAGCAGGTCGTAGGCCTGGCGCTGGGTGGTGGAGACCGGCTGGGCGCCGTCGTCCGGCAGGCCCATCTCCAGCTTGCTCGCCGGGATGGCGATGACGCCGAGGCCGATCACACCGGCCAGCAGCACCATGACGGGGCGGCGCAGGACGAAGCGGGCCCAGCGGGTGCCGCCGTTGGCCTTCTTCTCGGCGCCGGCGGGCTTGCCCTTGCCGAACAGCTTGCTCTTCTCACCCGCGGGCAGGACCTTCTTGCCGGCGAAGCCGAGGATGGCCGGGACCAGCGTGAGCGCGACGAGCACGGCGATGACCACGGTGCCCGCGGCCGCGACGCCCATCTTGGTCAGCATCGGGATGTTCACGACGGCCAGGCCCACGAGGGCGATGACCACGGTCAGACCGGCGAAGACAACGGCGGAACCAGCGGTTCCGGCGGCCCGGCCGGCGGCCTCGTCCCGCTCGCGGCCCTCGGCGAGCTCCGCGCGGTAGCGGGAGACGATGAAGAGGGCGTAGTCGATGCCGACCGCGAGGCCGATCATCGTGGCGAGGGTGGCGGTGGTGTTGCCGAGGTCCAGCACGTTGGCGAGCGCGGTGATGGAGGAGACGCCGATGCCCACGCCGATGATCGCCGTCAGCAGCGGCAGACCGGCCGCGACCAGCGATCCGAAGGTGATCACGAGGACGATCGCGGCGACGAGGATGCCGATGATCTCGCCGGAACCGGTCTCGGGGGCCACCATCAGCGCGTCACCGCCGATCTGGACGTTCAGGCCCGCGGCCTTGGCGCCGTCGCCGGACTCCTTGAGCGCGTCGCGGGTGGCGTCCTTCAGCTCCATGCCGCTGACGGTGTACTTGGCGCTGATGTAGGTGGTGGAGCCGTCCTGGCTGACCGCCTGCGCCTCGTAGGGGTTGGTCACGGAGGAGATCTGCTCCGCGCCCGGACCGGTCTTCAGCCCGCTCACGATCTTCTCGACCTCGGCCTTGGGGCCGGGGTCGGTGACCTTCGCGCCCTCGGGGGCCTTGACGACGATGCGCGCGGTGGCGCCGTCGGCGGCCATGCCGGGGAACTTCTTGTCCAGCAGGTCGAAGGCCTTCTGGGCCTCCGTGCCGGGTATGGAGAACGATCCGGAGGTGGGGGCGGCGGCGGAGGCCGCGCCGAATCCGGCGGCGAACAGCAGCGCCACCCAGAGGAGGGCGACGAGCCCGCGGCGCCTGAAGGCGCCCCGGCCGAGTCGGTAAAGGAAGGTGGCCACGTCGGTGGTTCTCCCGTTCAGGTCGTGGGATGGATCCGGAGGGATCAGGGCGTGGGGAGCCGGCCCGACGACGAGAGCGGCGTGTCAGGAGCAGCAAGCCGGCAGGGAATGCCGGGGACTGGCAGCGGGGAGGATCAGACGCCGAGGGCGGGGAAGACCACGGCGTCGATGAAGTCACCGAGGAACGCCCGGTCCACCGGCCGGTCCTCGATCAGCGGGAGCGCGATGAACGCCCCGATGAGCATGTGCGGTACGAAGTCCAGGGCCGGGCACCCCGGAGCGATCTCGCCCCGGTCCACCGCGCGCTGCAGCATCACCTGCAGCCCGGTGATCTCCGGGTCGACCAACAGGTCCCGCAGTGCCTTGTGGAGCTCCGGGCTCTCGTGGACGGCATGGGCCAGGCCCCGCATCAGCGCGGTGTCCTTGGCCATCTGCGCGTCGTCCGAGTGCTCCACCATGAGCGCGAAGTCCCCGCGCAGGCTGCCCGTGTCGATTTCGCGCAGCGAGACGGGCTGCGTACATCGCAGGGCCTTGGCGACCAGCTCCGGCTTGCTCCCCCACTGGCGGTAGAGGGTGGCCTTGCTGGACTTCGTACGGGCGGCGACCGCGTCCATGGTCAGCGCCTCGTAGCCGACGTCACGGAGGAGGTCGAGCACCGCCTCGTGCAGTTCGGCCTGCCGTTCGGGGGTGATCCGGCTGCGCCGGGCCGCCATCGCCTCGGTCATCTCCGTGCCTCCATCCGAACGAAACTGTTCCGTACGCTTAAGACGATACCCCTCCGTCAAGCGAAACGAAACCGTTCCGTTTCGCTGAAGGGGGTGGCGTGGATCACCAGTACGAGTTGCCGCGCCCCCCTCACACGGAAAGCATTGGGGGGTGAGTCACGACGTCGCGTACCTCCGGTTCCCGCACCTGCACGACGACCTACTGTGTTTCGCCACCGAGGACGACCTCTGGGTCGCCCCGCTGGTCCCCGACGGGCACACCCCCGGACGTGCCTGGCGGGTCACCGTCGACCGGACCCGGGTCGGCCACCCCCGCTTCTCCCCCGACGGCCGCCACATCGCCTTCACCACCTGGCGCAGCCTCGATCCCGAGATCCACCTGGCACCCGTCGACGGCGGCCCCGCCCGCCGGCTGACCCACTGGGGCGCCACCGACACCCGCGTCTGCGGATGGGACCCCGACGGCAACGTCCTCGCGGTCTCCTCGCACGAACAGCCGTTCTCCTACTTCTCCTGGGCCTACAAACTGCCCACCGACGGCAGCCCCGGCGGGCGCCTGCCCTGGGGGCCGGTGTCGGACATCCAGGTCGCCGACATCGACGGCGAGCACCGCAGCCTGCTGCTCACCGGCAAACCGCCGCACGAGCCCGCCGCCTGGAAGCGCTACCGGGGCGGCGCCACGGGCCGGCTCTGGCTCCACGGGCGCCAGCTCCTGGAAGACCTCGAAGGGCACCTGGACGCCGCGATGTTCGTGGGCGGCCGGATCGCCTTCCTCTCCGACCACGAGGGCATCGGCAACCTCTACTCCTGCCTGCCCGACGGCACCGACCTGCGCCGCCACACCGACCACGACGAGTTCTACGCCCGGCACGCCTCCAGCGACGGCTCCCGGGTCGTCTACCAGTGCGCCGGGGACCTCTGGCTCGTCGACTCCCTGGCCCCCGACGCCACCCCGCGCAAGCTCCAGGTCCGCCTCGGCGGCCCGCGCGCCGGCCGGCGCACCTACCAGGTGCCGGCCGCCAGCCACGTCGACTCGCTCTCCGTGGACGCCACCGGGCGGGCCAGCGCGGTCGTGGTGCGCGGCAGCCTGTACTGGCTGACCCACCGCGACGGGCCGGCCCGGACCATCGCCGACACCCCCGGCGTGCGGGTGCGGCTGCCGGAGATGCTCGGCAGCGGCGGGCAGGTCGCCTACGTCACCGACGCCGAGGGCGAGGACGCGATCGAGATCGCCTACCTGCCCCGGGCCTCCGGGGAGCGGCAGCCGCGCCGGCTGGCGTCGGGCAGGCTGGGCCGCGTGACCGAGCTGCTCTCGGACCCCGACGGGGAGCGCCTCGCCATCGCCTCGAACGACGGGCGGCTGCTGCTCGTCGACGCGACGGAGGAGTCCGACGGCGAGGTCACCGAGCTGATCCGGTCCATCAACGGCCCCGTCACCGACCTGGCCTTCTCCCCCGACGGGGCCTGGCTGACCTGGTCGCACCCGGGCATCGGGCGCTCGCTGCGGCAGATCAAGATGGCCCGCATCTCCGGGCCCGGCGCGCGCGCCGTCGTCGACGTCACCAACGGCCGTTTCGCCGACGAGAACCCGGTCTTCACCCGGGACGGCCGCTACCTGGCCTTCCTGTCCTGGCGCGGTTTCGACCCCGTCTACGACGTGCACACCGGCGACCTGTCCTTCCCGCTGGGCTGCCGCCCGTACCTGGTGCCGCTGTCCTCCGCGACCCCCTCACCCTTCGCGCTCTCGGCCGAGGGACGGCCCGCGGCGGGCGGACTGGACCCGGCCGAGAGCGACGCGGAGAACTCGGGCGAGGGCGGCGCCGTGACGGTGGAGGTGGAGGGACTGGAGAGCCGGGTCACCCCGTTCCCGGTGAGCGCCTCCAAGTACTCGGCCCTGTACCCGGTGAACGGCGGCGGACTGGTCTGGCTGCGCTGGCCGATCTCGGGCGCACTCGGCGAGACCTTCGCCAATCCCAACGACATCAGCGGCAAGCCCACGCTGGAGCACTTCGACCTGACGAAGGCCCGCAAGAGCGAACTGGCTTCGGGACTGGACTGGTTCGCGGTCAGCGGCGACGGCACCCGGCTGGTGATCAACGACGACGGGGACCTGCGCGCGGTCCCCGCCACCGAATCGGGCGACGGCGACTCGACGGTCTACCTGGACCTGCGGCGCATCCTGCACGAGGTGGACCCGGCGGCCGAGTGGCGCCAGGCCTTCGAGGAGGCCGGGCGGATCATCCGCGCGTACTTCTGGGAGCCGAACATGTGCGGCATCGACTGGGACGGCGTACTGCGCCAGTACCGCCCCCTGGTCGAACGGGTCGCCTCCCCCGACGAGTTCGCCGACCTGCTGCGCGAGGTCCTCGGCGAACTCGGCACCTCGCACGCCTACGTCTCCCCCGCCCGCCGCAACGAGGGGCCCCCGCACTACCAGCGGGCGATCGGCCTGCTCGGCGCCAACCTGGTCCCCCGGGACGGGACATGGGTGGTGAGCAAGATCCTGCCCGGTGAGTCCTCCGACTCCAAGGCCCGCTCCCCGCTGGCCGGAACGGGCATCCGGGAGGGCTCGGTGCTCACCCACGTCGACGGCCGGCCCGTGGACCCGGTCGCCGGCCCCTACCCGCTGCTGGCGGGAGCCGGCGGCACCACGGTCGAGCTGACCTTCCAGCCGGCGGAGGACTCGGGCCGCTCCCGCCGGGTCGCCGTCGTCCCGCTGATCGACGAACGGCCGCTGCGCTACCAGGACTGGGTGTCCAAGCGCCGCCAGGTGGTCCGGGAACTCAGCGGCGGCCGGTGCGGCTACCTCCACATCCCCGACATGGGCGGCTCGGGCTGGGCGCAGTTCAACCGCGACCTGCGCATGGAGATGTCCCGGCCCGCGCTGATCGTGGACGTACGCGGCAACGCGGGCGGCCACATCAGCGAGCTGGTGGTGGAGAAGCTCACCCGCTCCATCCTCGGCTGGGACCTGACGCGCGACGCCCAGCCCGTCAGCTACGCCTCCAACGCCCCCCGCGGCCCGATCGTCGCACTGGCCGACGAGGCGACCTCCTCGGACGGAGACATGATCACCGCGGCCTTCAAACTGCTGGGGCTGGGACCGGTGGTGGGCCAGCGCACCTGGGGCGGCGTGGTCGGCATGACGGGCCGGCACACCCTCGGCGACGGCACGGTGATCACGGTGCCGATGAACGCCGCCTGGTTCCCCGAGTACGGGTGGTCGGTGGAGAACCACGGCGTGGAACCGGACTTCGAGATCCTGCGCACCCCGCTCGACTGGGCGGAGGGGCGGCACGCCCAGATGGACGACGCCGTGCACCTGGCGCTGGAGCTGCTCGAACAGGACCCGGCCGCGATGCCGCCCGGCTACACCGACGTACCGGACCGGCGTCGTCCCAAGCTGCCGCCGCGGGAGTGAGCGGCGGACGCGGCGCAAGGGGCGCGGCCGTCCGTGACGGTCGCGCCCCTTGCGGGCGTCAGGTGCCGGTCGGTCAGTGGCTGCGGGTGCGCTCCTGCTCGTCCGCGGCGCCGCCCGCCCCGACGAGTCCCTTGGAGACACCGGACAGCCGGGGCTCGAAGTGCCTCATCTCGCGCTGCCCGACCGTCGCGATGATCCCCGGCAGGTAGCCGCGCACTCCCTGCATCCCGCGCAGCCACCACTGCGCGTACACGTGCGGGGAGCGCCGCTCGATGCCCGCGACGATCCGGTCGACGGCCGGCCCGAGCGGGTAGGTGCGGTTCGAGGGCCACGGCAGCCGCTGGCGCAGCTCCCGCATGACCTCGTCCTGGTCGGCGCCGCGCACCATGTCCGTGTCGGTCCACGAGAGGTAGCCGACTCCGACGCCCACGCCCTTGTGGCGGACCTCGGCGCGCAGGCAGTGCGCGAAGGCCTCGACGCCGGACTTGGAGGCGCAGTAGGCGGTCATCATCGGCGCCGGGGTGATGGCGGCGAGCGAGGCGATCTGGAGGAAGTAGCCGCGGCTCTCCGTCAGCACCGGCAGGAAGGCCCGCGCGGTGACGGCCCCGCCGATCAGGTTGACCTCGATCACCCGGCGCCAGGCGTCGGGGTCCGAGTCCGCGAACGGGCCGCCCGCGGCGACGCCCGCGTTGGCGACGACGATGTCGACCTTCCCGAAGCGCTCCTTGACCTCCTGCGCCACGCGCGCCATCGCCTCGTGGTCGGTGACGTCGGCGTACCAGTGTTCGCTGTCGGTGTGGAGCCGCTCGGAGACCTCCTTGAGGGCCTCCGGCTCCAGGCCGACGAGCGCGATCCGCGCGCCGCGTGCGGACAGTTTGCGGGCGAGCAGCTCGCCGACCCCGCGGGCGGCCCCCGTGACGACGGCGACCTGGCCTTCCAGACTCCTGCGAGCACTCACGGTGTCTTCTCCTTCTCGGTGGTGTCGAGATAGCGCGCGGTCAGCTCCCGCACGGCGCCGGTGACGGCCTCGGGAGCCTCGACGGGGGTCATGTGCCCCATGCCGGTGAGCTCGGTGAGGCCCGCGCAGTCCGGCAGCGCCGCGGCGAGCCCGCGGGCGTGCACGATCGGCGTGAGCCGGTCCGCGGTGCCGCCGATCACGGCGGTGGGGACGTTCAGCCGCGCCACGTCGGCGTCGAGGTCCAGGGCGGCCAGCACCCGGGACCAGGCGTGCCGCACCCCGGTGGGGCAGGCGTGGACGATTGCGGCGCACGCCTCGACCTTGTCGGGCGCGGAACCGGGGCCCATGGTGGCGTACTTCAGGACCGAACGGGCCATGGGCGTGACCGGCCCGAGCGGGGCGCACGATCCGAGGAACGCGCCGGTGACACGGGTCCGGGCGCGCCCGGCGCGCACCGGCAGCACCCGCGCCTGCGCGACCAGGGCGGAACTGCCGGTGCTGCACAGCAGCGCGGCCGCGGCGTGCTCGGTGAACTCCGGCCGGGCCGCGGCCGCCATGATCGTCATGCCGCCCATGGAGTGCCCGGCGACGACCGCGCGCTCCCCCGGGGCGAGGGTGGCGCCGAGCACCGCCACGAGGTCGTCGGCGAGTGCGGTGGTGCTGTGCTCCCGCGCGGCGGGGCTGCGCCCGTGTCCGCGCTGGTCGTAGGCGACGACCCGGTGGGTGGCGGCCAGGGCCCGTATCTGCGCGGCCCAGAACGCGGTGGAGCAGGTCCAGCCGTGGGACAGCACCACGGCCGGCGCCCCCTCGTCCCCGTGCACCTCGACGTGCAGGCGGGACCCGTCGGCGGAGACGGCGACGAGCTCGCGCCGCGCGGCGGGCGGGGCGTAGGGACCGGAGGTGACGTGCGCCGGCCGGCTCACGCGGCGCCCTCCGCCTGCGCGGCGAGCGGTGCCGACTCGGCGGCGGGCAGCGGCGCGGGATCGGCGGCGGGCAGCGGCGCGGCCGCCGCGATCCGGTCGCGCTCGCGCCCCCGTACCCGTACGACCTCGTACTCGGCGAGGTCTACCGTCCGGGTCTCGCGGCGGAACTCACCGGTCGTGCCGGGCCAGACGGTGGTGTTGCGCCCGTTCTCGTCCAGGTACCAGCTGGTGCAGCCGCCGGTGCTCCACACGGTCCGCTCCATCCGCGCCTGCACCTTGCGGTTCCAGGCGTTCACCGCGGAGGGGCGGGCGGCCAGGGCGACCCTCCCGGCCTTGCCCGCCGCGCCGTTCCCGCCGAGCACGGTGAGCTGGCGCAGGTAGTCGGCCATGTAGTTGAGCTGCGACTCGATCATCAGGATCATCGAGGTGTTCCCCAGCCCGGTGTTCGGGCCGATGATCGTCATCCAGTTGGGGAAGCCGGCCGCGGTCGCGCCGCGCAGCGAGGCCATCCCGTCCTTCCAGGTGTCCGCGAGGGAGCGGCCGTCGGCGCCCACGACCCGCTCGGCGATCGGCAGGTCGGTGACGTGGAAGCCGGTGCTGAAGACGATCGCGTCGACCTCGGCCTCGGTCCCGTCGGCGGCGACGAGGACGGAGCCGCGGACCTCCTTCAGCCCGGAGGCGACCAGGTCCACATTGGGCCGGGCCAGCGCCGGATAGAAGGTGCTGGAGAGCAGGATCCGCTTGCAGCCGATCCGGTAGGAGGGCGTCAGCCTGGCGCGCATCGCCGGGTCCTTGATCGACCGGGCCATGTTGGCCTTGGCCAGGGCTTCGACGAAGCCGAGCTGGTTCGGCCGCTTGGTGAAGGCGCCGACCTGGAGGTCCCGGATCGCCCAGGTCAGCCCGCGGCGCGCCGCCTGGGTGAAGGGCAGCTGGCGGTGCATCCAGCGCTCCACCGCCGTGATGGCCCGGTCGGTGCGCGGCATCACCCATGCGGGGGTCCGCTGGAAGAGGGTGAGGCGCTGCACGTCGGGGGCGATGGCGGGCACGATCTGGATGGCGGAGGCGCCCGTACCGATCACGGCGACGCGCTTGCCGCGCAGGTCGTAGTCGTGGTCCCAGCGCGCGGAGTGGAAGACCTTGCCGGGGAAGCCCGCCAGACCCGGGATCTCGGGGAGCTTCGGCTCGGAGAGCGGGCCGGTCGCCGACACCACGACGTCGGCGGTGAGCTCCCCCTGCGCCGTCTCGATCTCCCAGCGCAGTTCGCTCTCGTCCCAGCGCATCATCCGGACCTCGGAGTCGAGCCGGATGTGGGGGCGCAGTCCGAAGGTGTCGGCGACGTGCTCCAGGTACGCCCGGATGTGCGGCTGCCCGGAGAAGGAACGGGGCCAGTCGGGGTTGGGCGCGAAGGAGAAGGAGTACAGGTGCGACGGCACGTCGCAGGCGCACCCGGGATAGCTGTTGTCGCGCCACGTGCCGCCGACCGACCCGGCCCGTTCCAGCACGACGAAGTCGGTGATCCCCTCGCGCCGCAGCCGTACGGCGGCGCCCAGTCCGCTGAACCCGGACCCGATCACCGCCACGCGCACGTGCTCGCGCGCCCGCCCCGTGCCGCCCGTGTCACCCATGTCCGCCGCCTTCCGCTCCATCGCAGTCCCAGCCACGCAACGCCGCACACAACATCGAAACACTGCCAGCAATCACTGGCACAATCGGGAGGGTAGAGCAGCTCCGTACTCATGGGTAGGGGGCGGACCCGGAAAGTTACCGCCGGTACCTCATAGGCTGCATCCGTGGCGAAGGATGAGATGCAAGCGAAGCCGGTGCGCGAGTACCGCACCGAGGAGCTGGCCGAAGCGGCCGGCATACCCGTGCGCACCCTGCGCTTCTACCGCGAGCGCAAACTGCTCCCGCCGCCCCGCCGCGAGGGCCGCATCGCCTGGTACGACGACCACCACCTGGCCCGGCTGCGCACCATCGCCGGCCTGCTGGAGCGCGGCCACACCCTCGGCGGCATCGCCGAGCTGACGGCCGCCTTCGAGAAGGGCCGCGACGTCGGACAACTGGGCGAGCTGCTCGGCATCGGCTGGTCGGAGGAGACCCCGGTCCGGCTCACCCCGGAGGAACTGGCCGACTACTTCGAGGGCGAGGTCACCCCGGAGAACCTGGCGGCCTCCCTCGACCTGGGATACCTCGCCGTCGACGGCGACGCGATCGTGCACGTCAGCCGCCGCCTGCTGGACGTCTCCTCGGCGCTGGTCCGCGGAGGGGTGCCGCTGGCGGCGGTCCTGGAGACGGGGCGCCGCGTCCGCGAGCACGCGGACGCGATGGCGCTGCTGTTCACCGAGCTGATCTCGGACCACATCTCACCGGACGCGCTCACGCGGCTTCGCCCGCTGGCCAAGAGCGTGGTCGAGGCGGAGCTGACGATGGCGATGGACCGCCTGCTGGCTTCCGCGCCGGGTCAGACGCCGAGCTCGTAGACGACCGTGACGGGCGCGTGGTCGGACCAGCGCTCGGGGTGCGTCTCGGCGCGCTCGACGAAGGCCTTCACGGCCTTCGCGGCCAGCCCCGGGGTCGCCACCTGCAGGTCGATCCGCCAGCCGGCGTCGTTGTCGAAGGCGCGGCCGCGGTAGGACCACCAGGAGTACGGCCCCTCGGTGCCGGGGTGCAGCTCGCGCACCACGTCGACGTAGCCGGCCTGCGTGTAGACCTTCCCCAGCCACTCGCGCTCCTCGGGGAGGAAGCCGGCGTTCTTGCGGTTGGTCTTCCAGTTCTTGAGATCGGCCTCCTGGTGACAGATGTTCCAGTCACCACAGACCACGACCTCGCGCCCGTCGGCGGCCGCCCGCACCTTCAGCTCGGCGAGGTAGGTCAGGAACTCCCCCATGAACCGGTACTTCTCGTCCTGCTTCTCCGTCCCCGCCTCACCGGAGGGCAGGTAGAGGCTGGCCACGGTCACGCCGGGCAGGTCGATCTCCAGGTACCGCCCGGAGGCGTCGAACTCCGCGCTGCCGAACCCGACCCGCACCTGCTCGGGCGCGCGCCGCGTGTACAGCGCGACCCCGGCCCGCCCCTTCACGGCGGCCGGAGCGAAGACGGTGTGCCAGCCCTCGGGAGAGCGCACCTCGTCCGGGATCTGCCCTTCCTCGGCCCGTACCTCCTGCAGACAGACCACATCGGCGTCGGATCCCGCGAGCCACGCCCCGAAGCCCTTCTTGGCGGCGGCCCGAATCCCATTCACATTCACGGAGGTCACAGTGAGCATCCCAGCACCATAGCGGGATGGTTCCGTACGATGTTCGGATGTCTCATGGGATCGACCTCCGCACCGTGCCGTACGACCACCCGGACGCGGTCAAGCTCAACGACCAGGTCCAGCTCGAATACCAGGTGCGGTACCAGGGCGAGGGCGACGCCACCCACCTGGACCCGGCGATGTTCGCGCCGCCGCGGGGCCTGTACATCGTGGCGTACGACACCACGGGCGCCCCGGTGGCGACCGGCGGCTGGCGCAGCCAGGAGCAGAACGACGAGGGCTACTCGGACGGCGACGCCGAGCTCAAGCGGATGTACGTCGTCCCGGAGGCCCGCGGCCTGGGCCTGGCCCGCCGCATCCTGGCCGTCCTGGAGGAGGACGCCCGCGCGGCGGGCCGCCTGCGGATGGTCCTCGAAACGGGCGACCGGCAGCCGGAGGCGATAGCCCTCTACCTCTCCACGGGCTACACCCCGTCGCCGAAGTTCGGCTTCTACCGCTTCTACGACTCCAGCCGCTGCATGGCCAAACCCCTCCAGACCTCCAGCCCCACCACCCCCTCCAGCCCCGCCGGCGTCTGAGGCGCGGGGCTCGGGGCGGCGCCCCCGGCAGCGGCGCCGCGGCGGCCCTACCGGGGGAGCCAGACGGCCCGGTCCGTGCCCCACCGCGACGGCCCCCCGGCCCACTCCCCGAACGGGCTCACGGCGTGCCGCAGCACCCCGTACCCCGACCCGGTCTCCCGCAGCCACGGCTCCGCCGAGTAGGCGGCCCCGCCGCCGGTGGCCCGCGCGCCCCCGGCCAGCCCCCGCACCAGCCACGACCCCGTCCCGGCCAGGGAGAACCTCAGCCGGCACCCGCCGCCCCCGGCCAGGGCCCGCATCACGCCGGCCGCCACCAGGTACCCCGTCCCGTGGTCCAGCGCCTGCGCCGGCAGCACGCCCGGCGTCCCGTCGGGCCCCGCGCACGCGGCGGCGATCCCGTAGCCCGCCTGTACCAGCGAGTCGAACCCCCGCCGCCCGGCCCACGGCTCCGGCGCCCGCCATCCCCACGCGCACAGCTCGGCCACCACCAGCCCCGGCCGGCGTTCCAACAGCTCCCGTGCCCCGAGCCCGTGGCGCTCCAGCGCCCCCGGCCGGTACCCGGTCACCACCACGTCGGCCTCGGCCAGCAGCCCTTCGAAGACCTCCCGGTCACCGGCTCGCGCGAGGTCCAGCAGCGCCGACCGCTTCCCGAAGCCGGTGTCCGCGTAGGCGTCGTCCGCCTCCGGCAGGCCCGGGGCGTCGATCCGCAGCACGTCCGCGCCCAGCAGCCCGAGCGTGCGCGTGGCGACGGGCCCGGCGATGACCCTCGTGAGGTCCAGCACCCGCACCCCCGCGACGGGCCGCCCCGGCGGAGCCTCACCGAGCACCCGCCCCCGCCCCCGCTCCCGGTCCCCTGTCGTGCGTACGGTCTCCACCAGCGGCTGGGGATCCCCGTACCGCTCCGCCACGGCGACGGCGAGACCGCCCGCCCCGTACGCGAGTTCCTGCACCTCGACGGCCGTCCGCCCGGCGACCGCGGCGCGCAGCGCCTCCGGCGCCGGGGACGGCAGCCCGAGCGCCCGTACGAGCGCGGCTTCGTGGTGCGGGTAGTTGGCGTGCGTGCGGACCCAGCCGTCGGCGGCCTGCCAGAAGCCGGAGAGCGGGGCGAAGGTCACCGGAGCGCGGCCGCGGACCCTGAGGTGGCGCTCGCTGACGAAGGCCGTGGCGACCGCACCCTCGTCCACCACGAGGGGCGGACGATCCCCTGTCGTCTTCCCGGCCCGCACCGCACCGAGCTCCCCCGCCGCCAGTGCGCAGACCGCGACGGTCGCGCGCGCCAACTCCCGCACCGGGAGCGGCCCGTCCCCCAGGTTCCCGCTCCCCGCGTACCGGACCCGTTCGACGAGCTCCGGCGCGCCACCGAGCGCCTCCCAGGCCTGGGCCGTCCCGAAGTCCCGTTCCCCACCGATCGTCATGAACGCATCCTCGCCCAACGGCCCCCGGAAACGCCGAAATCCCGCCCGGTCTTTCGACCGGACGGGATCTCGTGACGTTCACGAGAGCTACTCGCGAACTGTCGTCTGTGGACCTGTGGGGATTTGAACCCCAGACCCCCTCGATGCGAACGAGGTGCGCTACCAGACTGCGCCACAGGCCCTTGCGACGTGTGAAACATTAGCACCCCTGCGCCGGTGCTCCAAAACGCGTTTCCGCGAAGGTCCGCGCAGGTCACCGATCACTCGTTCGCCGCCCGCGGGCGGTCCTCGCTCTCGTACTGGTCGAACAGCGGGGTGCGGCCGCGGCCCTGGCCGCGGGGGCGCTGGGCGGTCCGGTCCGGGTCGTCCTCGCCTGCGGCCGGGGCGGGGACCGCCGGCTGGGCGCGCAGGCGGGGCTCCGTCGGCTCGGCGGTGCTGGAGCGGGTCGAGCTCCAGGCGTCCGGGGTCACGGGGCCGGTGGCGCGGGGGGCGACCGGGGCCGTCACGTACGTCGGCAGCGGGACCGGGACCGGCTCCCAGCTGTCACCGCGGACGGGGCCGCGTTCGCGCTCGCGCTGCTGGTCCACCCACTCGGCGTGGTCGGTCTGCTCGACCAGCGCGCGCCGTCCGGCCTCCTGCGGGGAGACCGGTGGAGCAGGGTCCGGTTCGCTGGCCGCGTCCGCGCCCTCCTCGGGGTGGCGGCGGCGCGGGCGGTCCTCCCGCAGCTGCCGCGCGGCCGCCTCGGCACGCCGCCGGTCCATGGTGAACTCGTAGCGCCGCCGCTCCTGGACCCGCAGGTGGGCGATGTACGCGCTCAGCAGGAGGGCGGGCACGGCGGGGGCCCACAGGTAGCGCAGGCCGCCCACCGCCGCGACGACGGCGCCGGCGGTGAAGACCAGGAAGAGGAGTGCCGTGGTGCGCCGACGGCGCGCGAGGACCTGGAGGCGTTGTTCGCGCCGGGCGCGCTCCGCCCGGTGCTCCCGCTCGGCGGCCGCGGTTCGCGGCTCGGCCCTGGTCGGGGACACGCCGAGGGCCCGGGCGTCGGCGTCGACGGAATTCACCGTTTCCGTCGCGACGTCCGGGTCCGCGTGGGGCTGGGGCTCCGCCTCCTCGTCACCGCGCTCACGCAGCCCCTTGGCGTAACGGCGCTCCATTCCCGCTCGGCCGGAAAGCAGCCGAATGGCAGTGGAGAAGCGTTCCGTCGGACGGGCTTCGTTCAGCTCGTCCTGCCTCCGGAGCCACATGGGCACCAAGTAGGCGGCCCAGGCCCCGACAATGACTGCGTAGATGAGGCCGCTGCTGCTCACACCTCACACCGTAGAGGGGCGCGGGCGAGGGGATCGGCCAATTGGGCCGGTGTGTCGCGCGATCTCGCTGATATCACGGACTTTTTTTGTGATTCTTCGGATCAGGTTATGGGCGAATCGGTTACCTCGGGCCATTAATTCGAACAGATATTCGTTTATCGCCGCAGCCGGGCACGGTCGGCGGGCATCCCTATTTCGGCGGGGACGGCGAGTGGCGCGACCGGTGCCAGCGGCGCAGCAGCCCCTCCGGCACCTCCTCCGCGGTGATCGCGTACACGAGGTGGTCGCGCCACGCCCCGTCGATGTGGAGGTAGCGCGGACGCAGTCCCTCCTCGCGCAGGCCCAGTTTCTCCACGACCCGTCGGCTCGGCCCGTTCTCGGGGCGGATGCACACCTCGATCCGGTGCAGGCCGACCTTGCGGAAGCAGTGGTCGATCGCCATCGCGACCGCCGTCGGCATCACGCCGCGGCCCGCCACGTCGCGGTCCACCCAGTAGCCGACGTGCCCCGCGCACATCGAGCCCCAGGTGATCCCGGCGACCGTCAGCTGGCCCACCAGCCGCCCCTGGTACTCGATGACGAAGGGCAGCATCCGGCCCGCGTTCGCCTCCGCCCGCAGGTGACGGACCATCTGGCGGTACGTGGGCCGCTGGATCACCGGCCCCCACGGGGCGGGCGGCGGGATCGTGGCCTCCCACGGCCGGAGCCAGTCGCGGTTGCGCTGGTTGACCTCGCGCCAGTCCTTCTGGTCGCGCAGTTTTATCGGCCGGAGCGTGACATCGCCGTCGGTCAGGACCACGGGCCAGGTGGGGCCGTTCAGCTCGCGCTCCCGGAGGGTCCCGCCGGTCTGGGGTGGTCGCCCCCGCGGATCTGGTCCACCGCGTGCGGCAGGATGCGGGACAGGACCGCGAGGCCGTCGCGCACCCCGCCCGTGGAACCGGGGAGGTTGACGATGAGGGTGCGTCCCGCGACGCCCGCCAGGCCCCGCGACAGCGCCGCGGTCGGCACCTTCGCCAGGCCCTCGGCGCGGATCGCCTGCGGGATCCCCGGGATCTCGTAGTCCAGCACCCGCGCGGTGGCGTCCGGGGTGCGGTCGGTCGGCGAGATCCCGGTGCCGCCGGTGGTCAGGATGACGTCGTACGCGGCGGCCACGCCCTCGCGCAGTGCCCGCTCCACGGGATCGCCGTCCGGCACGACCCGCGGGCCGTCCACCGCGAAGCCGAGCTTCTCCAGGGCCTCGGCCAGCAGCGGCCCGCCCTTGTCGGCGTACACGCCCTGCGAGGCCCGGTTGGACGCCGTGACGACGAGCGCCCTGCCGAGGGGCTCCGCGGCCCCGGCCGGGGCCGCGCCGGCCTCCGGCGCCGCCACCGCGTGGTGGCTGTGCACCTCCCCGCCGCGCGGGGCGTTCACGAGCGCGCCCAGTCGCCGGACTTGCCGCCGGTCTTCTCCTCCACCCGGACGTCCGTGATGACGGCGCCCTTGTCGACCGCCTTCACCATGTCGATCACGGTGAGTCCGGCGACGGCGACGGCGGTCAGCGCCTCCATCTCGACGCCCGTGCGGTCGGTCGTCTTCACGGTGGCGAGGATCTCCACGGCGTCGTCGGCGACCGACAGGTCGACCTTCACGCCCGAGACGGCCAGCGGGTGGCACAGCGGGATCAGGTCGGGGGTCTTCTTCGCCCCCATGATCCCGGCGATGCGCGCGGTGGCGAGGGCGTCCCCCTTGGGCACGCCCTCGCCGCGCAGCAGCTCGATCACCCGGGGGGAGACGAGTACGCGTCCACTGGCGCGCGCCGTCCGGGTGGTGACGTCCTTCGCGGAGACGTCGACCATCCGGGCCGCACCGGCCTCGTCGATGTGGGTGAGCCTGCTCTCGGTACTCATTGCTGTGCCGCTCCGCTCTGGGCCCCCGGGGGCCTGTGTGGTGCGACACACGCTACCCGCACGGGCCGCGGGAGGGGCGCCCCGGGGGAACGGCTCCGGGTGCGCCCCGACCGGCGACGCGGCTCAGCCGAGCAGGACCACTTCCAGCTCGGTCCCGGGCTCCACCGAGGTGACGTCCTCCGGTACGACCATCAGCGAGTCGGCGTGCGCCAGTGCGGCGATCAGGTGGGAGCCCGATCCGCCGACGGGACTGACCGTGCCGGTCTCGGCGTCGTACTTGCCGCGCAGGAACTGGCGGCGGCCGGCCGGGGAGCCGAGCGCCTTGTCGGCCTTGAGCACGGCCCGCACGCTCGGCCGCCGGACCTCGGACTCCGGCAGCCCCATGAGGGCGCGGATCGCGGGTCGCACGAACAGCTCGAAGGAGACGTAGGAGGAGACCGGGTTGCCGGGCAGCGCCAGCAGGGGGGTGTGGTCCGGACCGATCGTGCCGAAGCCCTGCGGCTTGCCGGGCTGCATGGCGAGCTTGCGGAAGTCGATCCGGGTCGCGTCCACCTCCACGTCCGGGTCCGCGTCGCCTTCGCCGTCGCCCGAACCGGACGAGCCGGACGGGATGGACGAGCCGACCGAGGACAGGGCCTCCTTGACCACGTCGTACGCGCCGACGCTGACGCCGCCCGTGGTCACCAGCAGGTCGGCCCGGATCAGCTGGTCCTCGATGGTGGAGCGCAGGGTGTCCGCGTCGTCGGCGACGGCGCCCACCCGGTAGGCGATGGCGCCGGCGTCCCGCGCGGCCGCCGCCAGCGCGAAGCTGTTGGAGTCGTAGATCGTGCCGGCGGTGAGCGGCTCGCCGGGCTGGACCAGCTCGCTGCCGGTGGACAGGACCACCACGCGCGGGCGCGGCCGCACCCGGACCGTGCCGCGCCCGATGGCGGCGAGCAGGGCGATCTGCGGCGGGCCGAGGACCGTTCCGGCGGCGAGGGCGAGGTCGCCCGCCTGGACGTCGCTGCCGCGCGCGCGGACGTGCGCCCGCGCCTCGGCCGCGCGGTGCACCCGTACCTCGCCGCCCGCCTGCTCGGGAGCGGCGCTGGCCGGGGTCATTCCGGCGGCGGCGCCGCCTCCGGTGCCGCCGTCGGTCCACTCCACCGGTACGACGGCTTCCGCGCCGGGGGGCAGCGGGGCCCCGGTCATGATCCGGGCGGCCTCGCCGGGGCCGACGGTGGGCAGCTCGCCGCTGCCCGCCGCGACGTCCCCGACGACCGTCAGCACCGCGGGGAACTCCTCGCTCGCACCCTGGACGTCGGCCGTGCGGACGGCGTAGCCGTCCATGGAGCTGTTGTCGAAGGGCGGGAGGGCGACGGGCACGGTGACGTCTTCGACCAGGACACAGCCCTGGGCGTCCAGCAGCTGGAGCTCGATCGGCTCCAGGGGCCGGACGGCCCCGAGGACGTCCGCGAGGTGCTCGTCCACGGACCACAGACGGTGGCCGGTGTCCTGCGGTGCGGAACTGCTCAAGGTGCTACATCTCCTCCGTGACGTAACGGTGAAGCCAGGTGCGGAACTCGGGGCCCAGGTCCTCGCGCTCGCACGCGAGGCGGACGATGGCCCGCAGGTAGTCGCCGCGGTCCCCGGTGTCGTAGCGACGGCCCCGGAAGACCACGCCGTGCACCGGGCCGCCGACGCTCTCGTCGGCGGCAAGCTTCTGCAGGGCGTCGGTGAGCTGGATCTCCCCACCGCGGCCCGGCTCGGTCTCCCGCAGTATGTCGAAGATCGCGGGGTTGAGGACGTAGCGTCCGATGACCGCGTAGTTGCTGGGGGCGTCCTGCGGCTCCGGCTTCTCCACGAGGCCGGTGATGCGGACGACGTCCGCCTCGTCGGTGGCCTCGACGGCGGCGCAGCCGTAGAGGTGGACGCTGGCCGGGTCGACCTCCATGAGGGCGATGACCGTGCCGCCGGTGCGGGCGTGGATGTCGGCCATCTGACGCAGCAGCGGGTCGCGCGGGTCGATGAGGTCGTCACCGAGGAGGACGGCGAAGGGCTCGCGGCCGACGTGCGGCTCGGCACACAGCACCGCGTGGCCCAGGCCCCGCGGGTCGCCCTGACGGACGTAGTGCATGGTCGCGAGGTCGCTGGATTCCTGGACCTTCTTCAGCCGGTCGTCGTCGCCCTTGGCGATGAGGGCCGACTCCAGCTCGTAGTTGCGGTCGAAGTGGTCTTCCAGGGCACGCTTGTTACGCCCAGTGATCATGAGGACGTCGTCGAGCCCGGCCGCGACGGCCTCCTCGACCACGTACTGGATGGCCGGCTTGTCCACAACCGGGAGCATTTCCTTCGGGGTCGCCTTGGTCGCCGGAAGGAAGCGGGTACCGAGGCCAGCAGCCGGAATGACGGCCTTCTTGATCACGGGGTGCAACATAGTCATGGCCAGAACGATAGTGGGTCCTGCCGAACGCCCGACGAGTTGGCGGTTGGTAGGTCCGTATATGCCCTGATTCGAAGGAAATTTGATTCTCGTGGCAGAGAAACCGCCCACAGCGTCCGCCAAGTCCGAGCTGCGCCGCAGACTCCTCGCGGCCCGTCGCGCCCTGTCCCCCGACGCCCGCCGCACGGCGGCCGCGGCACTCGCCGCCACCGCCCTCGAACTGCCCGAACTGGCCGGTGCGCGCACGGTCGCGGCGTACGTCTCGGTCGGCGGCGAGCCCGGCACCCGCGAACTCCTCGACGCCCTGCGCGCGGCCGGCAAGCGCGTGCTGCTGCCCCTCCTGCTGCCGGACGACGACCTCGACTGGGCGCCCTACGAGGGCCCGGGCAGCCTCCGCGAAGCGGCGCACCCGGGGAAGATGCGACTGCTGGAGCCGTCCGGCCCGGCGCTCGGACCGGACGCGGTGACGCGGGCCGACGCGGTGCTGCTGCCCGGGCTCGCGGTGGACGGGCGCGGCATGCGGCTGGGCCGCGGCGGGGGCAGTTACGACCGGGTGCTCCAGCGGCTGGAGCGGGCCGGGGCGCATCCGGCGCTGGTCGTGCTCCTCTACGACGACGAGGTGGTCGCGCGGGTCCCGGAGGAACCGCACGACCACCCCGTCCAGGCGGTGGCCACCCCGTCGGGGGTGCGCCGCTTCAGCTCATGAGGCAGCCGGTCAGGAGGCCGCCGGCCTGAGGGTCAGGGTGTCGACCGTGGCCTTCTCGACGGCGTCCTTGCCGAAGGGCCACTCCAGCAGCTCGCCCTTGGCCCACATGTGCGTCTGGTCCGTGTAGTGGGAGTTGTACGCGTGGCCCGAGGCTCCCGTGAGGTTGATCCAGCGGGACTTGTCGAGGTCGTTGAGGTTGACGACCATCCGCATCGACGGCACCCAGGTGACGCCGTAGCCGCTGGAGGCGTTCCAGCCGGTGGCGTTGACGGTCGCCTCGCCGCCGCCCACGTCCCACGGGCCGCGGTTGAGGAGCCACTGCATGAAGCCGGGGCCCTCGGTGCCGATCGTCTGGTTCTTCAGGTTCAGCTGGTGCAGCCGCCCCCAGCTCCACGTCGACTGGTCCTTGCCGAGCTTGGCGGTCAGCTCCCAGCGGGCGTCCGCCATGGCCCGCGCGAACAGCTCGTCGCGAGTGGTGGTGGCCGGCTTGTTCAGGCCCTTGGCGGGCGCGCTCCACCACGCCGACTTCTCGTCCTTGACCAGGCGGCGGACCACCTCGAACCAGCGGTCGCCGCCGTCGGGCTGCGCCGAGTCCGCGTCACGGGTGCCGCACTCGCGGACCGTCTTGGACAGGTCGTCGGCCGGGCCGGTGCCGTTGCCGAGGACGTTCATGCAGCTGCCCTCGATCCGCAGCTCCTTGGGCATCTTGTCGCCGAAGGACAGCTTGAGGATGTTGCGCCAGACCGCGTTGAAGTAGGCCGCGGCGGCCGAGTCGGACTCCTGCGTGTAGTTCCAGCCGTCCAGCAGCTTCTGGGCGGCGCGCACGCCCGGGTCCGAGATCTGGATCTTCGACAGCATCGGGGTCAGCAGCGCGGCGATCTCACTGCTGTTGTCCATCTGCATGGTGCGCATGTCGTCGGTCGAGATCTTGCCGCCGTCCTTGATCTTCGCCTCGATGAGGTCGTTGATCCGCTGGCTGCGGGCGCCGTAGCCCCAGTCGGTGGTCAGCAGGTGCGGGTACTTGCCCGCGCCGGTACCGCCCTCGGCGACGGCCTGGTTGGCGGTGACGATGTAGCCGCGCGAGGGGTTCTGGTCCCAGGGCAGCTCGTTCTGCGGGATGTAGCCGGTGTTGCTGTCCCGGCCGCCCTTCCAGGCGTACTTGGAGTCCCAGCCCGGGGCGGGCATCCTGCCGTCGCCCTGGCCGCGCACCGGGATGCGGCCGGGGGCCTGGTAGCCGATGTTGCCGTTCTGGTTCTTGTTGTCGGCGTAGATCAGGTTCTGGGAGGGCACGTCGAAGTCGGCGGCCGCCTTGCGGAAGTCGTCGAAGTTCTTGGCCTGGTCGAGCTTGAAGACCGCGTCCATCGTCCTGCCCGGGTCCAGCGCGGTCCAGCGCAGGGCGATGGCGTAGCCGTCGCCGCGGTCGGGGGCGGAGACGTCCACGGGGGCGCGGGTGCCGACCGTACCGAGCTCCTCGCTGCGGTCGGAGACGAGCGGGCCGTTGTTGGTGGTGCGGACCGTGATCTTCTTGCTGGCGCCGCCCGCGACCTTGATGACCTCTTCACGCAGGCCGAAGGGGAGCACCCGGTTGTCGTAGACGTAGCCCTCGGGCTTGATCTGCTCGAGGTAGAGGTCGGTGACGTCGGCGCCGAGGTTGGTCATGCCCCAGGCGATGTCGGTGTTGTGGCCGATGACCACGCCGGGCATGCCGGAGAAGGTGAAGCCGGCCACGTCGTACTTGCACTGGGCCGAGACGGTGCGGCAGTGCAGGCCCATCTGGTACCAGACCGAGGGCAGTTGCGGCGACAGGTGCGGGTCGTTGGCGAGCAGCGGCTTGCCGGTGGTCGTGTACTTGCCCGAGATGACCCAGGAGTTCGAGCCGATGCCGCTGCCGTTGGGGCCGAGGATCGCGGGGACCTTCTCCAGGGTGTCGGCCAGGGCGCTCAGCTGGGTGCGCAGGCCCACGGTCGCGCCCTGGGCGGTGGCGTTGCCGGCGAGGCCGGTGGGGTCGCCGGCGCCCGCGGCGGTGGAGGCCTGGGAGGCGACCGTCCCGCCCGAGCCGCTGCCGGAACCGGAGCCGCTGCCGCTGCCGCTGCCGCTGCCGGAGTTTCCGGTCTGGCCCTGGGGGGTGTACTTCCCGCCGTCGACCTTGCCGCCCTCGACGACCGGCTTGTTCCGGTCGAAGGGGTACGGCGGGTAGAGCTCGGCGATCTGCGCCTGCGAGAGCTTGCCCGTCATCAGCGCGCGGTCGATCTCGTCCTGCATGTTGCCGCGCAGGTCCCAGGCCATCGCCTTGAGCCAGGCCACCGAGTCCACCGGGGACCACTTCTCCGGGGCGTAGTCGTCACTGAGCTTGAGAGCCGCGTGCTCGACGGAGAGGTCCTTGCCGGACTTCCCCTTCAGGTACGCGTTGACCCCGTCGGCGTAGGACTGCAGGTTCTTCTTCGTCTCGGCGGAGAGCTTGGTGTCGTACTCCTCCTGCGCGACCTGGCGCCAGCCCAGCGTGCGCAGGAAGGCGTCGGTCTCGACCTGGCCGGCGCCGAACATCTCCGAGAGCCGCCCCGCGGTCATGTGGCGGCGTACGTCCATCTCCCAGAAGCGGTCCTGCGCGTGCACGAAGCCCTGCGCGCGGAAGAGGTCGCCGTCGTTGTCCGCGTAGAGCTGGGGAATGCCGTTGGCGTCGCGCTTCACCTCGACCGTCCCGGTCAGGCCGGGCACGTCGAGGGAGCCGGTCGTCTGGGGGAAGGAGGCGCGCACGCCGTCCACGCTCCAGTACGCCCCGTAGCCGAGGCCCGCGACGAGTCCCAGGACCAGTACGAGCACGATCAGACGGGCGCGTCGTCCCTTCTTCTTGACGGGAGGAGCGGTTTCGTTGGCGGGCATCGCTGTCCTTAGAGGGGCAGGGTGGTCCTGGGAGTGCTGGGAGCAACCATAGGCGCAGGACCGACTCCGGTGATCCGCCAGGGGTGGAGGCCGTGTGGAGGGCCTGTATCCCGCGACCGTCGGGAGGCGGCCCGCAAACGATCTACCGGCGACTCCGGCGGTCCCGAGGACAGGGGCGGAGCGTCGTTTCACAATGTGGTTATCGCGTAAAGGGCGCGTCAAAGATTAGGTAAGGTAACGAACTACTTGCCGAACTTGTCGCCGGGAGGATCGATCCGCCGGGCGCATTGAGGAGGGCCGCCCGCTGACTGTCCACACGCTCAATGAGCTGCTGCTGGTCTGCTCGCTCGTACTGCTCGTCGCCGTGGCCGCGGTGCGAGTCTCGTCACGCAGCGGCCTGCCCAGCCTGCTCATCTACCTCGGCATAGGCGTCGCCATAGGCCAGGACGGCATCGGGAACGTCGTCTTCGACAACGCCGAGCTGACCCAGGTCATCGGCTACGCCGCCCTCGTCGTGATCCTCGCCGAGGGTGGTCTGGGCACCAAGTGGAAAGAGATCAAACCGGCCCTGCCGGCCGCGATCATGCTGTCACTGGTGGGCGTCGCGATCAGCGTGGGCGTGACGGCGGCGGGGGCGCACTACCTCGTCGGGCTGGAGTGGCGCCAGGCGCTGCTGATCGGCGCGGTCGTCTCCTCGACCGACGCGGCGGCCGTCTTCTCCGTGCTGCGGAAGGTCCCGCTGCCCTCCCGGATCACGGGTGTCCTGGAGGCCGAGTCCGGCTTCAACGACGCACCCGTCGTCATCCTGGTGGTGGCCTTCTCCACGGTCGGCCCGGTGGACGACTGGTACGTCCTGCTCGGCAAGATCGCCCTGGAACTCGCCATCGGCGCCGCGATCGGCCTGGCCGTCGGCTTCCTCGGCGCCTACGGCCTGCGGCACGTGGCACTGCCCGCCTCCGGCCTCTACCCGATCGCCGTGATGGCCATCGCGATCGTGGCGTACGCGGCCGGCGCGATGGCGCACGGCTCCGGCTTCCTCGCGGTGTACCTGGCTGCGATGGTCCTGGGCAACGCCAAGCTCCCGCACTGGCCGGCCACGCGCGGTTTCGCCGACGGGCTCGGCTGGATCGCCCAGATCGGCATGTTCGTGCTGCTGGGCCTGCTGGTCACCCCGCACGAGCTGGTCCGCGACTTCTGGCCCGCGGTCGTCATCGGCCTGGTGCTGACGATGGTGGCGCGGCCCCTGGAGGTCTTCGTCAGCCTGCTGCCCTTCCGGCTCCCGTGGCAGGAGCAGGTCCTGATGTCGTGGGCGGGCCTGCGCGGCGCCGTGCCCATCATCCTGGCGACCATCCCGATGGTCTCCGGGATCGAGGGCAGCGACCGCGTCTTCAACATCGTCTTCGTGCTGGTCGTCGTCTACACCCTGGTGCAGGGGCCGACCCTGCCCTGGCTGGCGCGCAAGCTGGACCTCGGGCGGGGCATGGAGACCGCGTCCGACCTCGGCATCGAGTCGGCGCCGCTGGAGAAGCTGCGCGGTCACCTGCTGTCCTTCGCCATCCCGCCGGCCTCGCGGATGCACGGCGTGGAGGTGAGCGAGCTGCGGCTGCCGCCGGGGGCCTCGGTCACGCTGGTCGTCCGGGACGCCAAGAGCTTCGTGCCGGCGCCGTCGACGGTGCTGCGGCGCGGGGACGAGCTGCTGGTGGTGGCCACGGACCCGGTCCGGGACGCGGCGGAGGCGCGGCTGCGGGCGGTGGCCCGGGGCGGCAAGCTGGCGGGCTGGCTGGGGACCGGGAACGGATCCGCCCCCCATTAGAGCGGCGTTCTAATTCAGCCGGATTAGGGGAGATCTGCCCGTTCTTATCCGTATATATAGGTGTCTTCATCTGCGAAGTTCCCGTTAATCGCAGGTGAAGACACGGCTTGTCGGCGCAATCACAGGGCGTGGTGTCGGCTTCCCCTGTACGATGAAGGCACAACAGATCGAACCAACTCTGCCTGACGCAGAGCTGGCGCGACCGCAAAGCGGCCGTGGCACCCCCCGCAGTGGGCGCCCAGGTATCACTCGGTTATGCGCAAGAGGACAGCTCTCGGGGCTCCCAACACGTACGGGTGCGACCGCTCACAAAGCACGGCACCGTCCGCAGACGGGGAGTTCTACCAGGCAGCGGAAAGGCAAGGCCGTGACATCCGCGGTCACGACCGACAAGTCCGCCCGCCCCGGCTACGGGCAGCTCCTGCGCACCCCCGGCGCCCTCGGCTTCGTACTCCCCGGCTTCGCAGCCCGGCTCCCCTTCGGCATGCTGACCATCAGCATCCTGCTGCTGGTCCAGCACACCACCGGCTCCTACGGCAGCGCCGGCATCGTCGCCGCCGTCACCGGCATCTCGATGGCCCTCTCCGCCCCGCTGATGGGCATCTTCACCGACCGGTTCGGCCAGAGCGCCGTGCTGGTGCCCGTGGTCCTCGCGCACGCCGCCGCCGTCACCGGCCTCGCCGCCCTGGCGCTGGCCGACGCCGACGTCTGGTTCCTGGCGCTGGCCGCGATCCCGGCCGGCGCCTCGGTCCCGCAGGTCGGACCGATGGTCCGCGCACGCTGGGCCGCCAGGCTGGAGGGCTCCCCGCTGCTGCCGACGGCCGCCGCCTTCGAGTCCGTCACCGACGAGTTCACCTTCGTCGTCGGCCCGGTCCTGGCGACCGCGCTGTGCACCGGCGTCCACCCGGCGGCCGGCCTGGTCACCGAGGCCACGCTGACCCTGCTCGGCGGACTGCTCTTCGCGGCCCGGCGGGCCTCGCAGCCCAAGACGCACGCCCCGTCGGCCAACGGCGAGAAGCGCGCCTTCGCACTGTCCTACCCGGGCCTGCGCGTCCTGATCTTCGCCTTCCTCGGGATCGGCGCCGTCTTCGGCGGCATGCAGGTCTCGCTCGCCGCCTTCTCCAACGAGATCGGCAACCCCGGCGCCAACGGCCTGCTGTACGGCGTCTTCGCGGCCGGCAACATGATCGCCGGCATCGCCATGGGCGCCGTCGCGTGGAAGATCGGCCCGCGCCGCCGGCTGATCCTCGGCTACGTCGGCCTCACCGCCGCCGCGTCCGTCCTGTGGGCCGCGAACTCGGTGCTCCTGCTGGGCGGCCTCGGCCTGGTCGTCGGCCTGTTCATCGCCCCGGCCCTGATCACCGGCTACACGATGGTCGAGCAGCTGGTCCCCGCGAACGCCCGGACCGAGGCCTTCACCTGGCTGACCGGTTCGATCGCCTTCGGGCAGGCCCTCGCGGTCATCCTGGCCGGCCGACTGACCGACGCGCACGGGTCCTCGTACGGCTTCCTGGTGCCGATGGCGGCCACCGCGCTGGCGCTGGCCACCCTGCTGGCGCTGCGGGCGAAGCTGGCCCCGAAGGCCCCGAGCCGGATCGTGAACTCGTCCGCGCCGGAGAGCGAGGCCGCGGCGGCCGCCGCCGTCGCCGTGGCGGCCGGGGCAACCCCCGCCGCCACCCCCTCGCAGACGCCCCGTAACCGGGTGAACGAGCGTGGGATGGGTCACCGCGTGCCGGTGACGGTGGACTGATCCGCCGGAATACGTCACCATGGAGCGTCGTTAGCACTCATTGAGTCAGAGTGCCAGGAGGAAATTCGTGCCGACCTACCAGTACCAGTGCACCGAGTGCGGTGAGGGCCTTGAGGCCGTGCAGAAGTTCACCGATGACGCGCTGACCGTGTGCCCGAACTGCGACGGACGCCTGAAGAAGGTGTTCTCCGCGGTCGGCATCGTCTTCAAGGGCTCCGGTTTCTACCGGAACGACAGCCGTGGCGCCTCGTCGAGCAGCACCCCTGCATCGAAGCCCGCCTCCAGCTCGTCGTCGTCCTCGACGTCGACCGCCGCCGCTCCCGCCGCTTCGTCCTCCTCGACGTCGTCGAGCACGAGCAGCAGCTCCACGTCGGCCGCCTGACCGCTCTTTCCCGAGGCCCCGCCCGCCCCCACCGGGCAGCGGGGCCTCAGGCATGCCCGGCTATGGGGTGTCCGACGGATCATGGTCGGGCCCGGCCCCCGGGCTGTCCGACCCTGATCCGCCGGACACCCCCTAGGGTGAGCGGCATGGTGAACGCAGAGATCGGTGTCATCGGCGGCTCGGGCTTCTACTCCTTCCTGGAGGACGTCTCAGAGGTCCAGGTGGAGACCCCGTACGGGCCGCCGAGCGACTCCCTGTACGTGGGTGAGCTGGCCGGCCGCTCGGTGGCCTTCCTGCCCCGGCACGGGCGCAGCCACACGGTCCCGCCGCACAAGATCAACTATCGGGCGAACCTCTGGGCCCTGCGCTCGGCCGGTGTCCGCCAGGTACTCGGTCCGTGCGCGGTCGGGGGCCTGCGGGCCGAGTACGGGCCCGGCACGCTGCTCGTCCCCGACCAGCTGGTCGACCGTACGAAGTCCCGCACGCAGACCTTCTTCGACGGGGAGCCGCTCCCGGACGGCTCCGTACCGAACGTCGTGCACACCACCTTCGCCGACCCCTACTGCCCGGTGGGCCGGTCCGTGGCGCTGGCGGCGGCCCGGGGGCGGGACTGGGAGCCGGTCGACGGGGGCACGATGGTCGTGATCGAGGGGCCGCGCTTCTCCACGCGGGCGGAGTCGCAGTGGCACGCGGCGGCGGGCTGGTCGGTGGTCGGCATGACGGGTCACCCGGAGGCGGTCCTCGCCCGTGAGCTGGGGCTCTGTTACACCTCGATGGCGCTGGTCACGGATCTGGACGCGGGTGCCGAGACCGGTGAGGGCGTCTCCCACACGGAGGTGCTGAAGGTGTTCGGCGAGAACGTCGGCCGCCTGCGCGAGGTCCTCTTCGACGCGGTGGCCGCGCTGCCGCCCACCCAGAGCCGCGACTGCCTGTGCACGCACGCGCACGACGGCTGGGACCTGGGCATCGAGCTCCCGTAGTCCGGCGCCCGGCCGCGCCGCCGGAGCGGCCGGTCGTGGGTTGTCTTGGGTTGTCGGTCGCCGGTCGGCGGTCGGCGGTCGGCGGTTGTCACATCCGGGGCGGCTGTCCTGTCTTCCTCCGTGAAGGCCCAGTCGGGACAGACCGCTCCGGGAGATGACAGTCGTGCCTCGTATCTCGCTCACCCCGCCCCGCACCCTGCTGACGCGCATCGGCGCCTGGTACTCGCGACGCACCTACGGCAAGGTGCTCGACCCCGGCCAGGCCTACGGGCACAACGCGCGCGTGCTGTTCTCGTACGTCCGCCTGGAACAGCGGGCGGCGAAGTGGAACGCGCTGGACGCCGGCCTCAAGCACCTCGCCGTGATGGCGGCGGCGGCCCGGATCAACTGCTCGTGGTGCCTGGACTTCGGCTACTGGGAGGGCCGCGAGCAGGGGATGGCGGCGGAGAAGATCGAGCGGGTGCCGCGGTGGCGGGAGGCCCGCGAGGTGTTCAGCGAGCTGGAGCAGCTGGTCATGGAGTACGCCGAGGCCATGACCGAGACCGAGCCGACGGTCACGGACGAGCTCGCCGCGGCACTGGTCGCGCGGCTCGGGGAGGCGGCGTTCGTCGAGCTCACGGCGGTGGTCGCGCTGGAGAACTGGCGCTCGCGCGTCAACAGCGCGTTCGGTCTGACCGGTCAGGGCTTCTCGGATTCCTGCCGGGCGCCGGCCGAGCGGCCGGTGACGCCGACGACGGCGGCGTGAACCGTCACTCCGGCGGGTGAGGAAGTTTTCCACAGGCTGGGGACCGTCCACAGGCGTGGGCGGGATCCGGGGGGAAACCGGATCGTGGGGTGTGTCCGGGCGGTGGGTCCGGGCACAGGAACTCACTCCGTCTGGTGGTGCTCGTCATGTCCCGTACGTCCATGCCCTCTTCGTCCTGCTCCGCGGCCTCGGCCGTCCCTGCCGGTCTGCCTGCACGCCCCCTCTCCGTGTGCGCGACCTCCACCACGTGTCCGCCCCTGCGTCCCGTCCCGTCGTTCCCGCCGCTGCGGGTGGGCCGGGGCTCGGGCCGGCTGCGCCGGGCCGTGCGCCGCCGGCGGCGGGCCGTTTCGGCTGCCCTGGCCGTCGTGGCGGCGGCGCTGGCCGTGGGAGGCACCGAGGCGCAGGCCTCGCGGGGCGCGCCGCCGCCCGTGGTGAAACCGCCACCGGTGGCGGTGCGGATGGTCTCCGCGCCCGTGCGCATCGCGGACGCCGCGACGGTGCGGCTGCTGCGGCCCGGGGACCGGGTCGACGTGGTCGCGGCGGAGCGGGCGCAGCCGCCCAGGGTCGTGGCGGCGGGGGCCAGGGTCGCCGAAGTCCCCGTCGCGGAGCAGGGGGTCGGGGACGGCGGGGCGCTGGTCGTGCTGTCCGTGCCGCGGGAGACCGCGCAGGCCCTGGTGGGGGCGGGCGCGATGACGCGACTGGCGGTGACGTTGTGCTGACTCGCACGCACGATCAGTCAATTCACCTCAAAGTGACGCCCGATTGGACACACCGCGCCCGGACTGCCGTAACTTTCGGAACCGTTGGCTCCGTGTTCGGCTCCTGTGAAGAAGGGCTCAGCGATGAGCGAGAAGAAGGAAAGCGTGCTGGCGGGCTTCAAGGCCTTCCTGATGCGCGGCAACGTGGTCGACCTGGCGGTGGCCGTGGTGATCGGCGCCGCGTTCACGAACATCGTGAACTCGGTGGTCAAGGGGATCATCAGCCCGGTGGTGGGCGCGGTGGGCACGAAGAGCCTCGACGGCTACAAGTCCTGCCTGAAGTCGCCCTGCGCCATCGGCCCCGACGGCCAGCCGACCGGTGTCGAGATCCTCTGGGGGTCCGTGCTGAACGCCACGCTGACCTTCGTGATCACCGCTGCCGTCGTGTATTTCCTCATGGTGCTGCCGATGGCGAAGTACCTGGCGCGGCAGGAGGAGCGCCGCAAGGCCCGCGAGGGGGTCCAGGAGATCGTCGAGATCACCGAGCTGGAGGTCCTCAAGGAGATCCGGGACACCCTGGTCGCGCAGCGCGCGGGCGGCGGCGGTGTCGGCGGCCAGGCGGGTTCGCGCGACGGGTTCTGACCGGGCCGGCCGACCCGGCCGGTCAGATGTGGTGCGGTGGCTTCTCGTCGAGGAAGCGGGCCAGGTCGGCGGCGCTGCCTCCGGTGGGCGGCCCCTCGCCCCAGCCGCGGTCCGTGTCGTCGGACGACTGCTGGTCCAGCGGGTCGTCGAAGTCGATCCGCGGCTTCGGCCGGGGCTGCCGGGCCTCGGGGGCGGGGCGCGGGGGCTGCGGGTCGGAGGCGGGGGTGCTGCTCATGCCTCCAGGGTACGGCCGCCCGTGGTGGTGGCCCGGACGTGATCACCGGTCCTTCGGGTCGAGGAGCCACAGGCCGATCACCACGAGGAACGACAGGATCAGGAATCCCGCTCCCCACCAGGCCGTCCCGGTGTTGCCCTCCATCCACTCGTTGACCGCGACGGTCAGCGCCCAGAGCTGTCCGACGACGACGGTGAGGGCCAGCACCAGACGGGCGTTCAGCTTCGAGGACCGCTCAGGCTCCTGCTCGGTGCCGGCGCCAGGGCCGGGGCCCGTGTGCCGGATCCGCGGGTCTCCGTAGCCGCTGGTGGCGCGGATCTGCGGATAGCGTTCCCGGACCGGCCGGTTCAGCCTCGGCTGGGCGCTGCCCGGCCGGTAGTCAGGGCGCGGGGGGATCGGCTGGTCGCTCATGTCCGTCCCCTCTGGTTCGCGGCGGCCCGGCCGGCGCCGGGGCAGCCGAGCTGCCGGGTCATCTCGGGGTGGGAGTCGCCGAGCTGCCGGCAGAGGGCTTCCCTGGCAGGCTCCCCCGACCGGGCGGTGGCGATGGCCCAGACGCTGCCGTCGGGCTGCTCGGTCAGGAAGATCCTGGGGAGCGGGCGGGGTGGCGGGCCGGCGGTGACCTCGCCCGTGCGGGCGTCGAAGACACCCTCGTGGCAGGGGCAGTACAGCTCTCCGTCGGCGCCCCGGTCCTCGCGCCAGAGCACGGCGCAGGCCAGGTGGGTGCAGACGGCGGAGTAGCCGACGAGGGTGCCGTCGGGGAGGCGGACGGCGAGGGCGCGGTCCTCGTCGCCGGGGAAGCGGAAGGCCACGGACTCGCCGGGGGCGAGTGCGTCGGTGACCTTCCTGGCCTCGGGCATGGACTCGCTGTCGCCGTGGCGGTGCAGGATGCCGGCGGCGACGCCGACACCGCCGACGGCCAGGCCGCCGGAGACGGTGGCGACGATCCGCAGGTAGTCGCGGCGGGTGGTGAGGGAGTCGGCGCTGATCCGGTCCCGCAGCCGTTCCGCGGCCTCGTCGCCCGCGGGTTCGGGTCCCGGTGCGGGGGCGGGCTGTTCGGTGACGCTCATCGGACGTCGACTCCATTCACCTCTACGACGGGCAGGCCGCCGGGGACGGGCCACTGGACCTTGTCGGCGGGGACGACCATCGCCACTCCGGTGCTGACCATCACGTCACCGAAGGCGAAGGAGTCGGCGACCTGGACACCGGGGCGCTCCGCCTGGAGTTCTTCGAGGGTTCCGTAGAAGAGGGCGCCGGTGGGGCAGACGGTGGCGCACATCGGGGCCAGGCCGTAGGCGGTGCGGTCGTAGCAGAGGTTGCACTTCATCTGCAGCTTCGCCTGGAGGTCGATCTTGGGGACGCCGAAGGGGCAGGCGTTGACGCAGTTGGAGCAGCCGATGCAGCGGGTGGTGTCGGCCTGCTGGACCACTCCGTCGGCGGTCACCAGGATCGCGTCGGCGGGGCAGACCTCGGCGCAGGGCGCGACCGGGTCCTCACAGTGCATGCAGACGGTCGGGAGGGAGGCGACGGACGTGCCGGGTTCGGTGTAGTCCAGGTGGATCATCGACTTGCCGCGGTGGGAGTCGCATTCGCGGCAGGCGGAGACGCAGGCCTGGCAGCCGATGCAGCGACCCGGGTCGATGAAGATCGTGCGGCCCATCATGGCGGGTCAGCTCCTCTCCGCCGTGCCACGGCCCTGGGAGGACGTGGGGGGCAGGGGGTCGGTGCGGGAGACCTGGGCTGCGGGGTAGGCCTCGTGGCCCGGGGCGGTGGGCGGCGCCGGGACCTCGTCGATCTTCTCGGCGGGCTCGATCCGGGCGGCGCAGACCTTGTACTCGGGGATCTTCGAGCGCGGGTCGAGGGCGTCGATGGTCAGGGCGTTCGCGGCCGTCGGCACGGGCCAGTGGTACGGGATGAACACGGTGTCCGGGCGGATGGCCTCGGTGACCAGTGCGGGAAAGACCTCGCTGCCGCGGCGGGTGACGACCCGGACCGGGTCGCCGGTGCGGTAGCCGTGCGAGGGGTGGACCTCCACCCAGGGGCGCGGGGTCTGTTCGACGAGACCGCCCAGGCGGCGGGTCTGGTTGCCGGAGAGGAAGTGCGCGACGGTCCGGCCGGTGGTGAGGGAGAGGGGGTACTCCTCGGTGTAGGGGTCCATCGGCGCGTGCCACTCGACGACCTGCATGTGGACCTTGCCGTCGGGGTGGTAGGTCCGGCCGCCCTCGAACAGCCGGGGCGTGCCCGGGTGCTCGGTGCTGGGGCAGGGCCACATGATGCCGCCGGTCTCCTCCAGCCGCTCGTAGGTGATGCCGTAGTAGTCGTTGACCGTGCCGGCCGAGGCGACGCGGAGTTCCTCGAAGACCTCGCGGGAGCCGGCGAAGTCGAACTTGTCGCCCGCGCCGAGCCGCCTGGCGAGTTCGCACATCACCCAGGTGTCGGTGCGCACCCCGGCGGGGGGCTCCTGGGCCTTGTTGTGCTTGACCACGCGGGCCTCGGTGTTGGCCATGACGCCCTCGTCCTCGGCCCAGACCGTGACGGGGAAGACCACGTGGGCGTTGGTGGCGGTCTCGGAGAGGAAGAAGTCGAACTGGGCGTGGAATTCGAGGTTGTCGTAACCCTGCTTGACCGCGCCGTAGTTGGGGAGGGAGACGAAGGGGTTGTTGCAGATGCCGATCAGGCCGCGGATCTCGTGGCGCTGCATCTGCCAGACCATCTCCATCATGGAGGTTCCGGCGGACGGGAGTTCGGACTCCTCGATGCCCCAGATCTCACAGATCTGGCGGCGGTGCTCCGGGTTCGTGATGGACCGGCCGCCGGGGAGGAGGTCTGCCTTCTGGCCGTGCTCGCGGCCGCCCTGGCCGTTGCCCTGGCCGGTGATGGTGCCGTAGCCGGCGCCCGGCCTGCCGAGGTTCCCGGTGGCCACGCACATGTTGATGATGGACAGGCAGTTCTCGACGCCCTGGGAGTGGTGTTCGACCCCGCGGGCGTGGAAGGCCATGGCCTTGGCCGCTCCGCCGAACATCCGGGCCACCTGGACGATCTGCTCGGCGGGGACGCCGCAGATGCCGGCGGCGCGCTCGGGCGGGTAGTCCCGGACGGTCTCCTTGACCTGCTGCCAGCCGGTGGTGTGGGCGGCCAGGTACGTGTCGTCGGTCAGCCCTTCGGCGACGATCACGTGGAGCACGGCGTTGAAGAAGGCCGAGTCGGTGCCCGGCTTGAGGGCGACGTGGACGTCGGCGGTGCGGGCGACGGCCGTCTCGCGCGGGTCCACGACGATCAGTGAGGCGCCCCGGTCGCGGGCGCCCCACAGGTACTGGGTCATCACCGGGAAGCACTCCCCCACGTTCGAACCGGCGATCAGCAGGCAGTCGGTGAGGAGGATGTCGGAGAAGGGGTTGGCGGCCCGGTCGATGCCGAAGGAGAGCTTGTTGGCGCCCGCGGCGCTGACCATGCACAGCCGGCCGTTGTAGTCGACGTGCCGGGTCCTCAGCGCGACCCGGGCGAACTTGCCGACCAGGTAGGTCTTCTCGGAGTAGAGGCTGGCGCCGCCGAGCAGGCCGAAGGCGTCGTTGCCGTGGGCCCCCTGGATGCGCCGGATCTCGGAGACGGTGAAGTCCAGCGCCTCGTCCCAGGACACCTCCTTGAAGGTGTCCTCGCGGGAGCGGCGCATCAGCGGAGCGGTCAGCCGGTCGGGGTGGTTGACCTGCTGGTAGGCGTTCAGGCCCTTGGGGCACAGCCGCATCCGGTTGATGTCGTGGTTGCGGGGCTCCACGCCGAAGACCTTGCCGCCCGCGTCGACGCGCAGGTACATCCCGCACTGCACGCCGCAGAAGCAGCAGTGGGTGGGGACGAGGGTCTCGCCGTTCTGGTCGGCGTGCCACCGGTCGGCCGGGATGCCGCCCGCGTCCCGGAAGTTGCGGGTGCCGGGCGGCGCGATCGAGGGGTCGAGCGGGATCGGCGCGGGCCGGGACCCGGCCTCGGCGGGGTCGGTCGCGGTCACTTGAACCCCTTCTTGACCTGGCTCAGGTAGGCGTTGCCGCGCAGGACCCGCTTGCAGCGCGGGCAGTATTCGACGAAGGCGTTGTAGTCGAGCCCGAGGTCCTGCATGGTGCCGCGCAGGTTCTCCACGTACGGGGTGGTGTCGATGGGCTCCCCGCAGCGCTTGCAGGCGAAGAGCTGCTCGTCCCGGCGGGCCGTGTACTTGAACAGCTGCATGCCGACGGCGGCCGGGCGCTGGACGATGTGGAAGAACTTCCCGAAGGGGATGTAGATGAGCGTGAAGACCACCGAGACCATGTGCAGGATGGCCAGGAACTCGTAGCCTCCGCCGTGCAGGAAGATCGACGAGAAGGTCAGCAGCAGCCCGGTCACGGAGATGACGATCAGGCAGATCAGCGGCAGCAGGTCGTAGGCGAAGCGCTGGCCGGTGATGGCGCCGCGGTCCTTCATCCTGCGCCACAGGAAGTAGCAGGCGCCGGGGATGACCAGCACAGCGGCGACGTCCAGGCCGTGGAACATCAGCCAGCCCACGATGTTCAGCGCGTTGAAGCCGAGGACCTTGAACCCCCAGATCCGCATCTCGTAGCCGGGACCGGAGCCGCTGTCGGAGGTGAAGGTGAACCAGCCCCAGGTCAGCGGGAAGGTGATGAGGGCGGCCAGGATGCAGCCCCAGAAGATGAGCTGGTGGGCGATCCAGCGGGAGCGGGAGCGGGCCCCGAGGAACTTCTGGAAGCCGAGGTAGGTGGCGGTCATCCTCGGCAGGGCGGTGGGAGCCCTTCGGAAGTTCTCGGCGGAGAAGAAGCTGCCGAAGCCCTTGCGGAACAGCCGGCGCGCACCGGGCGCGGAGACCCAGACCGTGTAGCGGTAGGCCACGCCGAAGGCCAGGAAGACGGTGGCGACGGCGTACGGCAGCAGCGCCGAGTCGAAGTCCCTCAGCAGCCTGCTGCCCAGCACGATCGCGGCGACGAGCAGGAGCGATACGAGGGTGCCGGCCAGGGTGGCGCGCGCGGTCACCGACCGCCGTCCGCCCGGTTCGGGCGGGGGCGCGGCCGGCCGGGTATCCGTGGCCCCGGCGGTGCCTGCGGACCCGGGGGGCGGGGGCGGGACGGCGAGGGCTTCTGATGGCTCGGGCACAGCCCCACGCTAAGTGATCTATACCGATTCAGCCCGTTGTGTCAGGTTTACGATTGCGCCGAACGAGGCCGGGTGACGTCACACCGCCGTCAGGCCCCGCGCCTCGAAGAGGGCCCTGGCCCCAGCCGTCTGCTCCGCCGTCGGCGGCGGGGTGTCGCGCAGGGTGAAGTCCGTGCCCAGCGCCTGCCACTTGCCGGCGCCCAGCGTGTGGAAGGGCAGGACGTCGACCCGTGAGACGTTGCCGAGGGACTCGGCGAAGGCGGCGACGCCGTCGACGTTCTCACGGGCGTCGGTCAGACCGGGCACCAGCACGAAGCGCAGGTGCACCTCCTTGCCCAGGTCCGCGAGGCGCCGTGCGAAGGCGAGGGTGGGCTCCAGCGGGCGGCCGGTGAGATTCCGGTAGGTCTCGCGGTCCCAGGACTTGATGTCGAGCAGCACCAGGTCCACGTCGCGCAGCAGCGCGTCGGTGGCCCGTGCGCCGAGGAAGCCGGAGGTGTCCAGGGCCGTGTGCAGGCCCAGCTCGTGCCTCAGCCGGTGCAGCAGCTCGCCCGCGAAGACGGGCTGGAGCAGGGGCTCGCCGCCGGAGACGGTGGCTCCGCCGCCGGACGCGGCGATGAACCTGACGTACTTGGCGGCTTCGGCGATCACGTCGTCCGCCGAGGTCCGAGTGCCGGCGCGCATCTTCCAGGTGTCGGGGTTGTGGCAGTACAGGCAGGTCAGCGGGCAGCCGGAGAGGAAGGTGACGAAGCGCGTACCCGGTCCGTCCACACCGGTGGACAGGTCCCAGGAGTGCACCGAGCCCTCGCTGGGACGTCGGGTCACGGCGCTTCCGGCCGCCGGCCTACCGCACCCCCGCCGACCTGGCATTTCGCGGGGGTCGAAAGCCCTTCCCGCGCTCGTGAAGGCGTTCACAAGATGGCGCGGGCGTCGACCCGAGGGGCTGGAGCCCCGGGACGGGTCAGCTGGGCGCCTCGGCGCCGGGGCGGGCGTAGAACCACCAGGCCACCACGACGCAGGAGGCGTAGAAGGCCACGAAGCCCCACATCGCGCTCGTCACCGAGAAGTTGGCGAACATCGCCGGGATGAAGAAGAAGCCGTAGGCGGCGATGCCCGCCGTGAAACCGGTGACCGCACCGGACTCGATCTCCGCCTGCCTCAGGGCGTCCGCGTACTGCGGGGTGCCCTCCGCCAGGCCCTTCAGGTGCTGCCCCCGGAAGATGACGGGGATCTGCCGGAAGGTCGAGCCGTTGCCGACGCCCGAGAAGAAGAAGGCCGCCAGGAAGCAGAGGAAGAAGCCGGTGAAGGAGCCCCGGTCGGATCCGGCCGGCAGGAAGGCGGTCACGCCGGTGATCGATCCGGCCATGCCCACGAAGGACAGGATCGTCACGCGGGCGCCGCCCAGCTTGTCGGCGATCCAGCCGCCCGCCCAGCGGGCCAGCGCGCCCAGGGCCGGCCCCATCCAGGCGTAGGTGGCCACGGAGTACGCCGGGAAGGTGGTCTTGATCAGCAGCGGGAGGGCCGCCGCGAAGCCGATGAAGGAGCCGAAGGTGCCGACGTACAGGTAGGTCATCAGCCAGTTGTGCTTGCGCTTGAAGATGCTCTTCTGCCGGCTGAAGGGGGTGGAGGCGACCTTCAGGTCGTTCTGCCCGAACCAGGCCACCGCCGCCAGCACGCCCAGGACGGGCACCCACACGAAGGCGGCGTTCTGGAGGTAGGTCTCCGAGCCGTTCGCCTTCTTCTGGCCGGCGCCGACGGCCAGGACGGAGGAGGTGATCAGGACCGGGGTGAGGAGCTGGACCACGCAGACGCCCAGGTTGCCCAGGCCGCCGTTGATCCCGGTCGCGTTGCCCTTCTCCTGCTTCGGGTAGAAGAAGCCGATGTTGGCGAGCGAGGAGGAGAAGTTGGCGCCGCCCATGCCGCACAGCGCGGCGATCATGACCATCGTGGCGTACGGGGTGGAGGTGTCCTGGACCGCGAAGCCCAGCCACAGCAGCGGGACGATGAGGACGACCGTCGAGAGCGCGGTGAAGCGGCGCTGGCCGATCCGCGGGCCGAGGAAGGTGTAGAAGATGCGGGCCGTACCGCCGGTGAGGCCGGGGACCGCCGTCAGCCAGAAGAGCTGGGACTGCGAGAAGCCGAAGCCGACGTCCTGGAGGTTGGTGGCGGTGATGCTCCAGACCTGCCAGACGACGAAGGCGACCAGCAGCGCCGGCACCGCGATCCACAGGTTGCGGGTGGCGACCCGCTTGCCCGTGGAGCGCCAGAAGGCCGGGTCCTCCGGCGACCACCGGGTGATGGTGCGGCCGGGGCGGTACTGCGCCGGATCGGCCGGGGGCGGCCGGTGGACTGCTTCCTGCGTGGCGGTACTCATGGCGGGGTCCTGAACTGCGAGGGGAGTCCTGACGTATCCACCTTCCGGTCCCGGCCCCCACCCGCGGCAGAGGAGAAGGCACCGGGGGCGACGGAACAAGGTCCCGTACCGCGCAGTGCGTTGGTCCGCACGGCCGCCCGGCGCACGGCCGCCCGGCCCACGGCCGCCGCCCGGGGCACCGCCGCCGCCCGGACAGCGCGCCCGACCTGCCGGAAGCCGGTTCCTCTGGTCTTCTGGCCGGTATGGCCTACTCCCCCATGACCGCCCGCAGCCGCGAAGAGGACCACCGCACCTCGACGCCGCTGGAGCTGTTCTTCGACCTCTGTTTCGTCGTCGCGATCGCCCAGGCCGGCGCCCGGCTCGTGCACGCGCTCGCGGAGGGCCATCCCGGGACCGGGGTGATCGGCTACTTCTTCGTCTTCTTCGGCGTGTGGTGGGCGTGGATGAACTTCACCTGGTTCGCCTCCGCCTACGACTGCGACGACGTGCCGTACCGGATCGCGACCCTCGTCCAGATCGCCGGCGTCCTCGTCTACGCGGCCGGGGTCGGCGAGGCCTTCGACGAGAACGACTGGACGGTCGCCGTCGTCGGCTACATCATCATGCGCGTCGCACTGACGGCCCAGTGGCTGCGGGCCGCCGCCGGGGAGAGCGGCGCCGCCCGCACCTCGGCCCTGAAGTACGCGGCCGGGCTGGTGATCTGCCAGGCCGGCTGGGTGGCGCTGCTGTTCGCACCCGAGGACGCCAAGCGCTGGCTGTTCCTGGTGCTGGTCGCGGCCGAACTGACGGTCCCGGTGCTCGCCGAGCGCGGCCACCAGACGCCCTGGCACGCCCACCACATCGTCGAGCGGTACGGGCTGTTCACCATCATCGTGCTCGGCGAGACCATCGCCGCGAGCACGGTGGCCGTGAAGTCGGCGCTCGACGAGCACGAGGCCCTCGGCCTGCTGCTCCCCATCGCCGGGGGCGGGCTGCTGATCGTGTTCGCCGCGTGGTGGATCTACTTCGCCGTACCGATGCACGAGCACCTGACGTCCAACCGGGAGGCCATCCCGTGGGGCTACGGCCACCTGCTGATCTTCGCGTCCGGAGCGGCGATCGGGGCGGGCATCGAGGTCGCGGTCGAGCACGCGGTCGGCAAGGCGCACATCTCCCAGGTCTCCGCGAACGCCGCCGTCATGGTCCCGGCCGCGGTCTTCCTGTTCATGGTGTGGTTCCTGCACTCGCGCCACTTCAAGCGCGGCCTCGCCCAGCAGCTCGTCCTCCCGGTGGCCGCCCTGGTCACCCTCGCCTGCACCTGGACGGGTGCCTACGCCGTCCTCTACGCGGGCCTCGTCGGGGTGGTCACGGTCGCCGTCGGCGTGATCCTGGCCGAGCGGCCGGGCACCGCGGCCGTCTAGCGGCAGGGGCGGCCGTCACTCCCGCGCCCCCGCCGCCGTTCTCCAGCGCAGAACGAGCAGGACGAACCGCACCGACTGGAGGCCCGGCCCCATGACTCTCCCGGCGCAACGCCACGGCACCGACCCCGGCAGGGAGTTGGCCGAGCCCGGCTTCTGGCAGCAGCCGCCCGCCCACCGGCTCGCCGCCTTCGCCCGTCTGCGCGCCGCCGAAGGCCCCGTGTTCGTGCCCGAAGGGGCCGGGCACTGGGCCCTCGTCCGGCACGCCCACGTACAGGAGGCCAGCCGGCTGCCCAAGGTCTTCGCCAGCGCCCCCGGCGTGACCACCCCCGAACCGGCCCGCTGGGTGCGCGCCCTGTTCGGCGACTCGATGGTCAACCTCGACGGACCGGACCACGCCCAGCTCCGCAAGATCGTCCAGCGGGCCTTCACCCCGCGCCTGCTGGCGGCGGCCGAGGCCGACATCCACGCCGTCGCGGCCCGCATCGTGGACGACGTCCTGGCCGATCGCCCCGACGAGTTCGTCTCGGCGGTGGCCTCCCGGCTTCCGCTGGAGGTCATCTGCAACATGATGGGGATCCCCGAGCGCCACCGCGCCGAGATCGCCGACCGGGTCAACCACGCCTCCGAGAACATCGGCGTGGAGCGCGCTCTGGCCTCCCGGCTGCGGATGCCCGGCCGCGGGCTGCGCGCGCTCGCCCGGATGCAGCGGATGGTGGCGGGCATCGGCCGGGAGCGGCGCAAGAACCCCACCGACGACCTGATCTCGGCGCTGGTCTGCGCGAACGTGGACGGCCAGGCGCTCGGTGCCCGCCAACTCGGCGCCTTCTTCTCCCTCTTGATGGTCGCCGGGGTGGAAACCACCCGCAACGCCATCACGCACGGGCTGACCCTGCTGACCGACCACCCGGACCAGCGGGATCTGCTGCTGTCGGACTTCGAGAAGTACGCGGACGGCGCGGTGGACGAGATGATCCGGCACTCGACGCCGATCATCCAGTTCCGCCGGACGGTGGTCGCCGAACACACCCTGGGCGGACGCGACTTCCGACCCGGCGAGAAGGTGGTCCTGTACTACGCCTCCGCCAACCGCGACGAGGCGGTCTTCCCCGACCCCGACGCCTTCGTCATCACCCGTTCGCCCAATCCGCACCTGGGCTTCGGCGGCGGCGGTCCGCACTTCTGCCTGGGCGCGCACCTGGCCCGGGTGGAGATGAAGGCGCTCTTCCGCGAGCTGCTGACCCGGCCGGTCGGGCTGCGGGCGGTGGGCCTGCCGGACCTGGCGGGCTCGAACTTCGACAACCGGGTCCGCTCGCTCAGGTTCGCCTTCGAGCGGCCCTGAAGGGCGACGCCGAGGGAGCCCCCGGGAAGGGGGACCGGCCACCGGGCAGGCTGGGAGCCCGGCGGCCGGAGCGGGTGGGGCGGGCGCCCGGCCCAGCGGCTACTTCTGCAGGCGCCGCACGGAGAGCACGCAGTGGGCGCTGCCCGTGAGGACCTCCTCGTCGCCCGCGAAGGCCTGCAGGGTCTTCGCGTCGACCGGCTGCCCGGGGACCGCCTCGGGCCAGGCGCGCGTGGCGAAGAGGAAGTACGCCTGCCCGCTCTCGTCCGCCGCGGCGACCCACTCGTCGGGGGCGGTGCACTGCGCGTTCATCCCGGGCAGGGTGAGCGCGATCTGGTTGCCCTCCAGCAGGATCTGCACCGGGAAGCCGGCCGGGTTGCGGGTGCCGTCCATGACGACGTCGCCGATGGGCAGGCCGATCTCCTCCAGCAGCCCGCGGGCCGCCGCCTCACCGGCCTCCCGGCCACCCGGGCCGTCGCCCAGGGTGTAGGCGAGGAGGTACGGGATGTCGTGCGCCTCGGAGGGGTCGCCGATCCAGGCGAGCACCGAAAGGGTGCCGAGCTGGGACCGGTCGATTTCGGCTTGAGTAGAAGTCATGCGCCGCACCCTAGTGGTCCCGCGCCCGGGCCCTTCACGGCCTTTCACCCGGGCGGGCTAGACCGCCCAGAATCCCTCTCCGGAATTCGCCCTGATGTTCGCGTCCTGGTATTCGAGCCGCACAATGCGCGCGTTTTCCGGGATTTCGAACACCACCCAGCCCTCTGCCCGCTCACCGACCTCCAGGGAATCGAAGACGATCGGTTTGCCGGTCGTCAGCTCACCGGTGGGCACCACCGGGTGGCGCTGCCCCGCGCCGTCGTGCGCCCACATGCGTCCGAGCGCCCCGTACGAGGCACCGCCCACGTTGACGAAGGACATCGAGGCGGCCACCCAGCGCTTGCCGGCGGACGGGGCGAAGTTCTTGTCCGCGCTGATCGCCGGGTTCACGAAGGCGCCGAGCACGACCTCCAGATGGCGGCCGACCTGCGTGCCGTGCACCCGTACGGCGTCACCCACATGGGCATCCTTCGCCCCGGGCCGGACGGGGGCGCCCTCGCCCCCCGGAGCCCCGTCGTCCACCGGGACGGCCGGCGCCGCGGCCGGGGCGAGGGCTCCCCCGTCGGGAACGCTCTGGCAGGCGGTGGCACCGAACAACAGCAACGGGAGCAGGGCGAGGACTGGAAGGGCGGGGAGGGCAGGGAGGGCGGGCTGGCGCATGCGAGATCCCTTCGGGCACGTATTTCGGCCAGTTTCACGCGCCCGGGCAGGCAATTGCACCCAACGACACGAGTGCGCGGAGCGAGTGCGTACGGCCACCTGCCAGCACAATGCGTTCCGGCGGAATCCCGCCGTCCGCACCCCTTGGAGGAAGAATGCGCATCCCCGCCCGCCGAATGGCCCTGGCGGCCTTCTCCGCACTGGCCGCCACCACGCTGTTCGGCGCTCCGGCCGGCGCCACCGTTTTCAATCAAGGTATTTCCGTACACCACGACGCGTACGTGGCGGCGGACGGGACCGTCACCCTTTCCGGTTCGTACCACTGCGAGCAGGCGTCACCCACGGGGGCGATGCAGATCAAGGCGACCGTCGAGCACGAGGGCGGCCGGCTGAGCGTCGGCGCGGAGCAGCCCGTCTGCGACGGCAAGGAGCGCCGGTGGGTGGCCACTGCCCCGGGCCGCTGGGTGAACGTGCGCCCGGGCCACGCGGTGGTCACCGCCGAACTCCAGGAGGTCCGCCTCTCGGGCCTGATGCCGAGGTCGGTCACCACGGTCGCCGAGGCCACGGCGGACGTCGAGGTCCGCGGGCACTGAACGGTGCGGGAGACGGGGAAAGCGCCCTCCCGGTAGCCGCCGCTACCGGGACCGGCACTCGGGGGCGACGCCCGTCATCGACATGAAGGCCACCGCCTGGCAGCCGGGGTCCGCGTGCGGTCGCCCCGTCGCCCAGTCCACGACCGTCGGCACCCCGGCGGCCAGCAGGAGCACGGCGAGGATGCCCGTCACGGCACCCTTGCTCAGCCTGCGCACAGCACGTTCCGTTCCATGGTCGGCATCATCGCCCCGGCCCCCGCCGCCCACAACTCGGCGTGGCCGGCCGGTCACCCCGTGCTGCGGGGGCTGCCGCCGACGTCGAACTCGCACCACACCGCCTTGCCGTCGCCCCGGGACTCCACGCCCCAGTGCGTGGCCAGGGCGTCCACCAGCAGCAGCCCGCGCCCCGTGGTGGCCGCCTCGCCCGGGCTGCGCCGGCGCGGCCACACGCTGGAGCGGTCCTTGACCCACAGCCGGATCCGGCGCACCGGCTCCGGCAGCACCTCCATGGTCAGCACCGCTCCGCCGTCGGTGTGCAGCAGGGCGTTGACCAGCAGTTCCCCCGCCGCGACCTCCACGTCGTCGGCCAGCTCCGGCACGCCCCAGTCGCGCAGCGCCTGGCGCAGGGCGTAGCGGGCCTCGGAGAGGCCCTCCGGGTCGGCCTGGTGGATGTACTGGTGGATGCGCGGCGCCCGGTGGGTGCCGGGGTCGGGGGCCCTGCGCAGCACCAGCAGGGCCACGTCGTCCCCGGAGCCCCAGCGCTCCCACAGCCGGTCCGAGAGGTGGTCGGCGAGCGCCCCCGCGCCCTGGGGGCCGCTGCGCACCGCGTGGGCGAGGGCGTCCATGCCCGCGGTGATGGTCGTACCGGGCTCCTCCACGAGGCCGTCGGTGCACAGCACCAGCGTCTCGCCGGGGACCAGGTCGAGCTGGGTCTCGGGGAACTCCTCCTGCTCGAAGGCCGAGGCCAGCCCCAGCGGCAGCCCGCCGCGCACGTTGGGCCAGCCCGTTCGCCCGTCCGTGTGGCGGATCAGCGGGCCGAGGTGGCCCGCGCGGACGGCACGGACACCGCCCGTCTCCAGGTCGACCTGCGCGTACATGCAGGTGGCGAACCGCTCGGTGTCGAGCTCGGCGAGGAAGCGCGAGGCCCGCGCCAGCACGGTGGACGGGGGGTGGCCCTCCCCCGCGTACGCCCGCAGCGCGATCCGCAGCTGGCCCATGATGGCCGCCGCGTGCGTGTCGTGGCCCTGTACGTCGCCCACGACGATGCCGACCCGGTTGCGGGGCAGCGCGATCACGTCGTACCAGTCCCCGCCGACCTCCCGCCCGCTCCACGCGGCGTGGTAGCGGACCGCGATCTCCCCGCCGGAGATCTCCGGGATCCGGCGCGGCAGCATGGCCGCCTGCAGGCCCGTCGCGAACTCCCGCTCCTGGTCGAAGAGGAGCGCCCGCTGCAGCGACTGGGCCACGATGCCCGCGAGGCCCAGGCACAGGTTGCGCTCCTCCGGGCTGAACTCCTCGCGCTGCCGGTAGAAGAGCACCAGCCCGCCGATGGCCTTGGCCTGTGCGATCAGCGGCAGGTAGGCGGCGGCGTCGAACCGGATGCGGCCCAGGTAGTCCGCGAGGAGCGGGAACTCGCTGCCGAGTTCGGTGAGCGAGGTGACGAAACGTGCCTGCCTGGTCAGCACGGCGTGCGAGAGCGGCAGCGACCCGTCCATCCGGGTGAAGCGGCGCTCGCTGAGGATCTCCAGGGACTCCCCGCTCAGCGCGATGATCTTCATGGTGCCGCCCTCGACCAGCCCCAGGGCCAGCCCGTCGGCGCCGAGCCGTTCCAGGGCGCCCGCCCCGGTCAGCGCGGCCGTGACGTCGTCGACGGTCACCGCCCGCGACAGGGCCTCGGTGGTCCGCTGCACGATCGTCGTCTGCTGGGCGCGCGCCGCCTCCAGCTTGCGCAGCAGCGTCGCGTGGGCCAGCTCCGCCGCCGCGTCCCGGACGATCCCGGCGATGTGCAGCGCCTGGCCGTCGGCGTCCCGCACCACCCGGCCCGTGGTGTGCGTCCACTGGTCGCGGCCGTCGCGCCGGTGCACGGTGAAGTACGCGCCGAACGTCTCCCCGCCCTCCGCCAGGACGCGGGCGATGGTCTCGCGCAGCCGGGCCGCGTCCTCGGGCCGCACCCGCAGCGCGGCGCCCTCCGCGGTGCCGTCGTACTCCTCCGGCTCCAGGTCGAACACGGCCATCGCGGCCGGGTCCAGCGCCACCGTCCCCGAGCCCAGGTCCCACTCGAAGCTGCCCATGCCGTTCAGCGCGAGCCGCTCCCCGGCGTCGGTCACGGGGGTCCGCCGGGCCGGCCCGGGTCCGTCGCGCTCCGCCGCTGCCACCTTCCGCACCCCCTTAACGGCCGGGCCAGCAAGGCTGGGAGATCAGCCGCTCCCACTCCTCGTCGGGATGCCCCGGAAGGGTGCGCCCGGCCTCCCGCCAGCGCTTGACGACGGAGAGGTAGATCGTGGGCTGGTCGGCGGCGGACGCCGTCGCGTACGGGCTCGCGTACGGCGCCGCGTACGGGCTCGCGTACGGCGCCGCGTACGGGGGCCGCTCGTGCCCGGCGGTCCGGGCCGTGGCGGACTGTTCGCCGCGGCTGGCGGGAATGCGTACCCAGCCGCGGCCCTGTGCTCGCTCCGCGCTCATCACAGACCCCTTCTCCCCGCGGATCTCACCGCAGGTACGTCTTCGGATGCCCCGGGGGTTGTGCCCCCGGACCCGGCCCGGGGGAAGCAGCCCGGACGGGCCGGGCCGCACCGGGGGAGCCCGGCCGCGGCCCCCGGGCACCGAGGCGCTTGCGGACTCCTCTCACCAGTCTCCCCGCCGTGAAGCCCGCACCGTGCACGAATCGCATGGAAGGGCCGAATGAGGGAGCCGCCAGCAGCCCCGCGAAGAACAGCCCGGGCCACGAGGACTCGAAGCCGGGACCCAGCTCCGGGGCCCTGCCGTCGCCGACGGTCGTCAGCGCGGCGCGCAGCCCCGCGTCGAGCATCTCCAGCCGGTCCAGGTCCGGGGCGAAGCCGGTGGCCGCGATGACGTGGGCGACGTCCACGACCACCGATTCCCCCTGGGGTGTGGTCAGCCCGAGCCGTGTCCGCTCGCCCACCGCCGTCGCCCGGTGCAGCGCGTGCCCGAGCAGCGCGGGCACGCGCCGCTCGAAACGGTCCCGCAGCCACCAGGCGCCCGCCGGACCCAGCGCGGTCGCCGCGATCCGCTCCCGGGTGTGCGCGGGCAGCCGGCGCACCGCCCAGGGCAGCTCCGACCACACCCAGCTGCGCCAGCCCGTGCCGAGGCCGCTGTGCGGATCGCGCAGGGCGCGCAGCGGTGGCCTGCTCAGCGGCTGCGGGACGGTGTTCCAGTTCAGCCGGGAGCGCCGGGCGACCAGGCACGGCCGGGCACCCTGCTCGGCCAGCAGGGCGGCGGTCTCCAGGGCCGCCTGCCCGGCACCGAGCACGGCCACCTCGCGGCCGGCGAAGCCGGACAGGTCCCGGTGGCCGCTGCTGTGCGAGTAGTGGCCGGGCGGGAGCCCCCGCAGCGCCTCGGGGTGCCGGGTGAAGGGCATCACCCCGACCGCGACGGCGACCGTACGGGCGAGCAGGGGCGGTCCCTCGGCGGTGCGGACGCGGAAGCCGTCGCCCTGCGGGGTCACCTCCGTGACGGTCACCTCCTCCACCTCCGGCCCGGCGTGCCGGGCGAACCACATCCCGTACGCGCTGAACGTGCCGATGGGCAGCGGAGTGCCGTGCTCCGCGACCGTTCCGAGGGAGGCGCAGTATTCGGCCAGGGTGTGCCGCCCGTCCGGCGCGGACAGGTTGGAGGACCACGGCTCCGACTTCAGGTACATGCCGTCGGGCATGTGGTCGCGCCACGAGGCCATGGGCCGCCCCAGCAGCCGTACGCCCAGACCCGCGCCGGCCGCGTGCGCGGCGATCGACAGCCCGTACGGGCCCGCGCCGATCACCACGAGATCGTCGATCCGCGTCACGGCCGCTCCTCCAACTCCGTCGTCACCTGCGGGTCACCTGCCCGGCCCCGCCCGCCGGGCCGGTCCCGGTCAACGGCTCACCAGTTCGTCCGGCTCGGGCGAGGCCTCCGGCGGGGCGGGGCGGGACACCGACCCGGCGGAGGTCACGCCCGGCTGTTCCCGCCCGCGCTGCCGGGGCGCGCGGACGACCGCGCGCGCGGTGCGGCGGCCCTGCGCCGGGACCCCGCGCAGGGCCCTCGCCCCCTTGGCCGCGCCGCGTCCCAGGAACGCCGCGAGCATGGCCAGGAACGGCCAGACGTCGTCCGCCGCGAACCAGGCCGCCTCGACGCGTCCCCGCTCGGCGGCCGGTCCCGGCCCGGGGGGCGCGGCCTGCGCCGCCGGGCGGTGGCGCGGCAGGGACCGGCCCCGGACCGCCGCCAGCAGCGCGTAGTTCTCGGCGACGAACACCCGGCCCGCGCCGCCCGAGGGCTGCGGGACCCGTTGGCCCGTCAGATCCAGGTACATCGCCTGGACCACGTCCAGGCCGGCCGCGTCCGTGAACAGCCTGAACTGCGCGCCCGGGCGCGGGTTGAAGTCCACCAGCCGGAAGACCCCGCGCTCGTCCCGGCGGAAGTCAAGGTCCAGGATCCCCTGGTAGCCCAGGCGTTCGGCGAGCCTGAGCGCCGCCTCCTCCACCGCCGCGTCCGGCAGCCAGCGCCCCACCGCCGTCAGGCCCGTGCGCACCGGCCAGGACAGCTCCTTGCGGCCCGAACCGGCGAGCAGCGGAAGCCCGCCGCGGGTGAAGGCGCCGTGGAAGAACCAGTCGGTGTCCGGCCCGGCCGGCAGGAACCGCTGGAGCAGCAGCCTGCTCCCGGCCTCGGCGGAGCGCTCGTACAGCCGTCGCGCCTCGGCGGTGGTGTGCACGAGCGTGGTGCTGCGCAGCCCGTCCGCCCCGCTGGGCAGCAGCCAGGGCCGGCTCCACTTGGCGACCACGGGCAGGCCCAGCCGCCAGGCCGCCTCCGCCGCCTCCGTTCCGCTGGCCGGGACCACGGTCTCCGGGTGCGGGACGTCCCACCGCGAACAGAGCCGCGACAGCTCGGCCTTGTCGGCCACGCGGGCGGGCAGGTTGTCGGGCTGATGGGGGATCCGGAAACGGTCGCGCAGCATCGGGGCGACCCGGGACACGGCGATGGCGCTCAGGTCGTCCATGGCGACGAGCACGGCCGGGCGGCCGATCCGCTCCGACACCCGGGCCAGGCACTCCAGCAGGGCCTCCGGCGCCTCCGGGTCCAGTCCGCCGACGGGCCCGGGATGAACGGCCCGCAGGTACCGCGAACGCCCCATGGGACCTCCCCCGGCCTCGACGACGGCATGGACCTCCACGCCCTTGCGGCCAAGGGATCTGACGGCGCCGAGGGTTCCGTGGTGGAACGGGTTGCGGTCGAGTCTGAGCACAACGGCGGGCACATGGTTGGCGAACGCGTGCATGGCAAGGGTGTCTTTCACCTAGTCGGACCAAGCGGGGGTGGTGTGCAGCTGCTAATGGCCTACGCGGCAGGCACCGAACAGGCCGTTCGTCAGATGTGATGCCTAACGTCTTTGGCAAGCACACCGATTCAGGAAAGCTCGGGAGACGCCATGCCCAGACCACGCCGCCGACTGGTGAGCACCTGCATCGGCTCGGTCACGGCCGGACTGCTCGCCACCGGTGCCGCCCTCGCGGCGCCGGAGGAGAACCGTGCCGAGGACTCCGGCATCGCCATGGGTGCCTATCTCGACTACGGGCCGAACGGGGTGGCCCGCATCCGGCAGCTCTCGCGCTGGCTGGGCGGCAAGGACATCCGGGTCGGCCACACCTATCTCCCCGGCGACCAGTGGGCCGGCATCGAGGGCCGGGTCTCCTTCCTGGAGGACTGGGCGCGGTGGCGTCTCGCGGACGACGACCGGATGTTCGTCCTCAACGTGCCCATGCAGGCGCGCAACGAGGCACGGGTGTCCGACCAGCAGGTGGGCCGGCTGATCCGGGCGGGCGCGCGGGGCCTGTACGACGAGCACTTCCGCAGGCTCGCCGAGCGGCTGGTGTCGCTGGGCGTCCCGGACACCGTCATCGTGCTCGGCTGGGAGATGAACGGCGTCACCTACACCCACCGCTGCCGCCCCGACCCGGCGAACTGGAAGGTGTACTGGCGGCGCATCGTCGACGTGATGCGCACCGTGCCCGGCCAGAAGTTCAAGTTCGACTTCGCGCCGAACAGGGGTACGGACGCGATCGGCTGGACCAAGTGCTATCCGGGCGACGACCACGTCGACATCATCGGCATGGATTCGTACGACCAGGATCCCGGGCAGACCTTCGACGACCAGATCTCCCAGCCGTACGGGCTCCAGAAGCACGTCGACTTCGCGCGGGCGCACCGCAAGGCGATCTCGTACCCGGAGTGGGGGCTGTTCCGGCGCGGTGACAACCCGGAGTACATGCGGCGCATGCTGCGGTGGATCGAGCAGAACAAGCCGCTCTACCACACCATCACCGACTACTGCCCGCACGGCGTGTGGCAGTGCAAGCAGAACCCGGAGTCCACGAAGGTCTTCCGGTCGGCTCTGACGCCGGCGGTCCCCGTCCCGGTGACCCCGACGCCGGTCGTACCGACGCCGGTCGTGCCGACACCGGTCGTGCCGACACCCGTGGTGCCCACTCCGGTCGTTCCCACGCCGCAGATCCCGACCCCGGACGTCCCGACCCCGCAGGTCCCGACCCCGCAGGTCCCCACACCGCAGGTCCCGACTCCCCAGGTCCCGACTCCCCAGGTCCCGACGCCGCAGGTCCCGACGCCGGCGGTACCCACGCCGCAGGTCCCCACACCACAGGTGCCGACCCCGCAGGTGCCGACGCCGCTCCCCGAGCCCTCGACCACCGAACCGAGCCCGGTCGTGCCGAGCCCCGAGGTCCCGACACCCGTCGGCCCCAGCCCCAGCCCGCTGGAGCCGGAGCCGGAGCCGAGCCCCGAGGTCCCGGAGCCCGGCACCCCGAGCCCCGCAGTGCCGAAGCCCTCGCCCACCGCGCCCTCGCCCGTGGGACCGGCACCCGTCACGCCGGGCCCGGCCGTGCCGAAGCCCGAGCCCACGCCGGCCAAGCCCCTGCCGCAGCCGCAGCAGCCGCCGCTCAACAGCATGCAGTGGTGCGTGCCGATCAACTTCGGCGAGTGGCTGTCCAAGCTCGTCGGCAAGCAGTCGGTCTGCGTCAAGATCGACCTGGGCGAGGACTTCGGCTTCTGGCCCTTCTAGGAACCGTCCGCAACCTGGACGGGTCATCGCACCCGCAGTTCGTTGAGCCGCGCCCGCCAGTCCCTGGCGGCCGGCAGCGCCTCCCGCAGCACGTCCACCGCCCGCTCGCGCCCCGCCACCTGCGACTCGTGCAGCCGCAGCAGGGGCGCGAGCGCGCTCGTGGCCATCAGGAAGCGCTGGTTGACGACCGTCGCCGGCCGCCAGTGGTTCTTGTACGGCTCGTTGCCCCGCAGGAAGCTCACCACCGGCCGGCCCTCCTCCAGCGCCCGCCCGGCCTCGTAGCGCAGCAGCAGCGTCGCCACGTCCACCTTGCGCGCCCGCAGGTCCGGGTCCGCCCCGTAGAGGTAGCCGCCGCTCAGTCCCGCCGACAGCAGCGTGACGTTGGCGGCCACCACCTTCCCGTCCAGCCGGAACTCCGTCAGCCGCCCCTCCCCCGCCCGCACCATCCGGCGGGTGGCCCGGGTCAGGTGCTCGGCGAAGCGGGGCCGCAGGTGCTCCGGCGTCACACCGCGCCCGCGCCACTGCTTCTCGTGCAGCCGCAGCAGGTTGCGCACCGCACGCGGCACCTCCTGCTCGGTGGCCTCGTGCTCCTCGATCCCGGCCGCGTCGGTCTTGCGCAACTTCGCCCGCACCCGCTGGGCTCCGGAGGCCGGCATCCGCTTGACCAGTTCGTCGAACGGCAGGGTCGGCAGTTCCATGCACGTGGAGTCGGCGAGCCTGGTGCCGATCCCGGGCCACTGCCGGTACAGCTCCTCGGCGGCGGCCCCGGGGCGGACCTCCCGCAGGTCGACCACCGCGCCGCGGGCCGCCCGGTGCAGCCCGTGGGCCAGCGCCGGTACGACCTGGCCCGCGTGCTCGGCGGCCACCAGCACGTCGAAGTAGTCCGTGATCGGACCGCCGAGGGGCACCAGCAGCGGAATCGGCCGGTGTACGAGCATCAGGGCCGCCGCGCCGACCAGTTCCCCGCCGCGCCGGACGAGGACGATCCGCAGCCGGCCGTCCTTCCCGTACGTCAGCCACCAGGAGTGCAGCCAGGCGTGGCTCTGGAAGGGGGTGGCGCTGGGACAGGCGCGGACGAGCCGGTTCCACGGCTCCTCCAGCGCGGCGAACTGCCGGGGGTCGCGGCACAGCGTCACCGACAGGGCCCCGGCGGAGCCCGAACTCATCGAACGGACTCCTTCTCCTTGGCCGAGGCCGGCTCACCCTGCGCGGGGAGGGTGGCGTACTCCTCGGCCGGGGCCCCGGCCACGTGCTCCGCCACGGGCCGGTCCACGGGACCGGCGGCGGGCGCGGCCGCACCCTCCTCGGGGCGCCGCGCGCGGCCGGGCCGGGCCAGCAGCCACAGGCCGCCCAGCAGCCCGCCGGCGCACATCCCGACGGCACCGCTGATGGCGGCGGACGGGGAGGCGGGGTCGGCGGGGGCCACGGCCTGGTTGAAGAGGAGCAGCTGGACGCCGGTGTTCTTGGCGGCCTGGTTGCTGCTCAGCGACAGGGCGTCGGCGACCGCGTTCGCGATGTCGGCGGCCTCGGAGGGGCTCGTGGAGGTACCGGTGATGGCGATCATCGGGGACTCGGGGGAGGTCTCGGCCCGCACCTGGGTGCGCAGCTGACGCGCCGTGAGGCCCGCGCGGGGCTGCGCGTAGGCAAGGGTGGAACTGCTGGTGGCGATCCGGGCGTACGCCTGCGCGAAGCCGAGGGCGGTGGCGGGCTCGGTGGTGTCGTCGGGGACGGCGACGACATAGCTGGTGGCGGCGTACTCGGGGGCCTTGAGCACCCCGTACGCCCCGCCGGCGGCGAGCCCCAGCACGGCGCAGACGGGCAGCGGCCACCACACGGGGGGACGGGTGAAGCGCCGCCTGGGCCTCTTCCCGGAGCGGTGGTCCGCCTTCTTCTCCGGCTTCTCGGACTTCTTCTCGGACTTCTTCTCGGCGCTGTCGGCCATGGTCGTGCTCGCTTCCTGGAGGGAGGTGGGTTCCTGTGGGTCCCGGCCGGGACCCTTCGGGTGTGGGGGGTCAGCCGCCGGCGCCGGGCGTCTGCCGGGGGGAGCCGGGCCCGGGCACCGTCAGCCCCGCCGGCGACCGCTGTGCGGGGCCCGGCGCGGGGTCCTGCGCCTGCGGATCCGGCGCGGAGCCCCGGCCCGTCCCCGCCGCGCGCGGCGCGGCCGAGAGGGCGAGGTCGTACACGTCCAGCAGCCGGCGCGCGCTGCCCGCGATGTCGTAGCGGCGCACGACCGGCGGTGGGGGCAGCCGGCGCACGCCCGCCTCCATGTGGCCGCGCAGCGCGGCGACGAGTTCCTCGGTGCCGGTGCCGATGCGGCGGGCTCCGGGGGCCTGGGCGGCGGGCAGGTCGTCGATGGCCGGGCAGGTCACGTGCAGGACGGGAAGCCCGGCGGCCAGGGCCTCCACGACCGCCAGCCCGAAGGCCTCCTCCCGCGACGGCGAGACGAAGACGTCCATGGCGGCCAGCAGGGCCGGGATGCCGGGGGTACGGCCGTCCGCGCTGTCGCCCAGCGGGTCCCGCTCCCCCAGCAGGTGGATCCGGCTCTGCGCGCCGAGCTCGGCGGCCAGCCGGCGCAGCCCCGCCCGCTGCGGACCGTCCCCTGCCAGCAGCAGGTGGGCGCCGGGCAGCGCCGCCACGGCCCGGACCAGCACGTCGAAGCGTTTGCCCGGGACCAGCCGGCCGACCCCGCCGACCACGAAGGCCCGCTCGGGCAGCCCGGTGCGGGCGCGGGTGGCCCGCCGGACGCCCTCGTCGAAACGGAAGCGGACGGCCTCGATCCCGTTCGGTACGACGTGGACCCGCGCGGCCGGCACCCCCCACCCCTCCAGCCGGGCGGCGACGGTGTCGGACACGGCCACGGTCGCCGCGCCCAACCGTTCACTGGCCAGGTACAGGGCCCGGACCCCGCCCGAGAGGGGCCGGCCCTCGATCTCGCCCTCACCGAGGGAGTGCTCGGTGGCGACGGTCGCCGCGGTGCCCGCGAGGCGGGCCGCGATGCGCCCGTACACGCAGGCCCGGTACAGGTGCGTGTGCACCAGGTCGTACTGGCCGCGCCGGATGAACCGCACGAGCCGGGGCAGCGCCCCCAGGTCCCGGTTGCCGCGCATCCCCAGGTGCACGACCCGTACCCCGTCGGCGCGCAGGCCTTCGGCCACCGGGCCGGGGTTGGTCAGCGTCAGCACGTCGCACCGCATCGGCATGTGCCGCAGCAGCAGCCGCAGTTGCTGCTCGGCGCCGCCGACTCCGAGGCCGGTGATGACGTGCAGCGCCCTGACCGACTCCATCGCCTTCACCGGTACACCGCCCGCCACAGCTCCCGGACCTGGTGGCGCAGGTGCTTGGCCCGCAGCCGGACACCGCCGTCGGCCTGGCTGACGTGCGTGCGGGGCAGGGCGTGCGGGCCGGCGAGCCGCCCGGGGTCGATGGCGCAGGCGTAGCCGTAGCCGGCCGCCCGCGTCGCGTCGACGACCCGGGCGTCGAGGTGCCCGTACGGGTAGCAGAATCCCTCGGGCAGGGTTCCGGTCAGCTCGCGCAACAGGTCGCGGCTGCCGCGCAGTTCCTGCAGGAGCACGTCGTCGGCGGCCGCGGTGAGGTCCTGGTGGAGCAGGCCGTGCGAACCGATCTCCTGCCCGGCGGAGGCGACTTCGCGGATGCCTTCGGCGGTGAGCAGGGACTTGCGGGGGCCCAGCGGGTCCCACACGTTGTCCACGCCGAGCCGTCCGGGCAGCACGAAGAGGGTGGCGGTGCAGTCGTGGCGCTGGAGCAGCGGCACCGCGTGGGTCAGGAAGTCGGTGTAGCCGTCGTCGAAGGTCAGTCCGACCAGCCCGGCTCCCCGGCCGGCCGCCCGGGCCCGCAGCAGCTCGCCGACGGAGACCCCGCGCAGGCCCCGGGAGCGCAGCCACAGCAGCTGGGCCTCCAGGGCGAGGGGGGTGACGGTGATCCCGTACGGGTCCTCGGCGGGGTCGGTGAACTCGGCGACCGAGTGGTACATCAGGACCCACGGTGGAGCGGTCCGGCGGGCGGGGACCACCACGGCGGCGGGGGCCGTGTCGGTGTCAGCGGACATTGCGGAACCTCTGCGTGAACTGGGAGATCTGAGCGGGCAGGGCGGTGACTTCGAGGGCGCGTATGGCGGTGCCGGTGGCGCAGAACATGGCCGGGACGAGCAGGCATCCGAGGCCGGCGCTGAGCAGCGGATCGGGGATCATCGGACCGGCGATCCATCCGGTGGCGCAGGCGGCGCTGGCGGCCACCGCGAGCCGTCCGATGCCGGTGGCGACCCGGCGGACGTGGATGGCGATGATCCGCGGGCCGAGGCCGGTGAGGAGCAGGGCGGCGGCGGTGGAGATGCCGGCGGCGTTGGCGGCGGCGATCCCGTAGGTGCCCCACCAGCGGACGGCGAAGGCTCCGGCCACGATGTTGACGAGCAGTCCGGCACCCATCGCGAGCGCCGGGAACCAGGTGGGCCGGGCGGTCGAGAAGAAGGGCCGGGACAGTGCCCCGACGAGGCAGTGGCCGAGCAGTCCGAGTCCGTAGACCCGCATGACGGAGGCGGTGGCGAGGGTGTCCTGGTGGGTGAAGGCGCCGCGTTCGAAGAGGACCTGGATGATCTGGGGGGCGTATCCGATGACGAGTGCGGTGCCCATCAGGACGGCGAGGGAGGCCAGTGCCAGGTCCCGTTCCACCCGTCGGCGGGCCTTCTCCCGCTCGCCGCCGGCCATGGCCTGGGCGACGACGGGGAAGGTGACGGTGCAGATCATCAGCGACAGCACCATCGGCATCTGCGCGACCTTCTGCGCGTAGTTGAGGTGCGAGATCGCCCCGGACGGGAGCGAGGCGGCCAGGAACCGCTCGACGAGCACCTGTGACTGGCGGAAGACCGCGAAGAGGACGACGGGGGCGATGACCCCGAAGGCGATGAGGGTGGGGCGGTCGCGGTCGCGCTGGCTGCGCGGGGCGGCGGCCCGTTTGGCGCGGGGCGGGCCGAAGCCCACGTGGCGGATGAAGGCGGGGAGTTGGACGAGCGCCATCAGCAGCCCGCCGGCGGCGACGCCCGCGGCGGCGGCCCGCACGCCCCACAGGGTGTGCAGGGCCACCATGGTGGCGATGATGCCGATGTTGTACGAGACGTAGATCGCGGCGGGCGGTACGAAGGAGCGGTGCGCGCGCAGCGCCGCGCTGAAGTAGCCGGCGATGCCGAAGGAGAGCACGGTCAGTGCGGTCAGGCGGGTGCATTCGACGGCCAGCCCGGGGTCGGGCAGGCCGGGGGCGAGCACGGCGACGACGGCCGGCGCGGCGACGACGAGGACGGAGGCGACGACGGCCAGGAACACCAGCAGCCGCGGCAGGGTCGCCCCGACCAGCAGCCGTACGGGGTCCTGCGCGCGGGCCTCGCTGCGGGTCAGCCCGGCCCGGCTGGCGGCCCGGCGGGCCAGGGCGTGGCTGAAGGCGGGGACCATCAGCAGTGCCATGGCGTCCTCGATCAGCAGCGTCGAGGCCATCTCCGGCAGGGTCCAGGCGATGAGGAAGGCGTCGCTGGCGTGCCCGGCGCCGTAGAGGTGGGCGATGGTCTGGTCGCGCACCAGCCCGAGCAGGGACCCGGCGGCGGTGAGCCCGGCGGTGACGGCGGCGGCCTTGGCCAGGAACCGCCCCAGCGGTGCCCCTGCGCCTGGGGCGGGCTCGGCGGGTACGGCGGGCTCGCCGCGTCGGCGGCCACGTCCGAACCGGCTCGCCCCGGAGGTGGCGGGACCGGCCGACCCGGCCGGGTCGCGGTCGCGGCGGACACCGCCGACCCGCTCGCCACCGGGGGTGGAGCGTACGGAGGCCGCGCCCCGGCCGTGCGCGGCACGGGGCTGTCCCCCGCCCGGCCCGGCGGAACCGTCCTCGCGGCGGACATCGCCGAGCCCGTCGGCCGATGCCCGGGCTCCGGGCGCGCCGGCGGTTGCGCTCGTGGTGCGCGCCGCCACCCGCACGCCGAGCCCCGCCGGGGCGCCGCCGGGATACCCGGCGGCGCCGAAGAGCGGCTCCCGAACGGCGGACTCGCCGCCCGGCAGGCCTCCGGCGACGAACCCCGGGTCCGCCGGAACCGGTGTGGCCGCACGGCGGGGCAGCCGGGCTCCGCCGCCGAACCGCGTGGCGGCCGCCACCGGCACGGCCGGATCCGGTGTCGCCCCGTGGCCGGGACGGCCCGGCCGGCCGGAGGCCGTCGGGTCCGGCTCGCCCCCGGGCGCGCCGGCCGCGGGCGCGTCCGGTACGTACCCGGCGGTGAAGACGGGGCCGGTCGGCGGGACACGGGTGGGGCCCGCCCCGGCCGGGGGGCCGGGGGCGGGCCGCCGGGGCGTGGCGCCCGTCACCGGCCGCTCGAACTCTCGGGGGCCCGGCCCCCGCGCAGCGGACCCGCATGGCCCGGGGAGGCGCCCGGGGAGGCGAGCGCCCACCAGGCCGCCAGACCGATGATGACGCCGGTCAGGACGGTGGACGGGCCGCCGATGTCCGCGTAGAGGAAGTCGGTCAGCTGCCACACGAACAGCCCGGTGGCGATCAGCCCGCAGTCCCGCATCCGCGCCGCCGTGCCGGAGGCGAGCCGTCGCAGCCCCGCGACCAGCAGCGCCGCCCAGCCGCCCACCAGCGCGATCAGCCCGATCAGGCCCTGCTCGCTCAGGATCAGCAGGTACATGTTGTGCGGGGAGAGCAGCGGCTGGCGGACGTACGCCTGTCCCGCGCCGGCGGTGTCGCTGCCGGAGGAGAGCCCGAGCGAGGCGTGGCCGTCGCGGTGGGCGGGGAAGCCCTTGAGGCCCACGCCCGCCGCCGGCCGTTCGCGCCACATCGACTCGGCGGCGGCCCACATCGTGTAGCGGTCGGTCACCGACTGGTCGGGGGCGCTGGAGACCTGCGTGATGGAGGTCAGCCGCTCGGCGACCATCTCGGAGCCGACGCCGAGCCCGCCCACCAGGACCACCCCGGCGGCGGCCAGCGCGGCGAGGACGGTGAGGGCCCGCCGGATCCCGGCCAGCGCCATCACCAGCAGGGCCGCGCCGAGGGTGGCGATCCAGGCACCCCGGCTGAAGGACAGCACCAGCGGCAGGACCAGCACCAGGGCGCAGCCCGCGGAGATCCGCCGCAGGCGCGGCGGCAGTCCGGGGGCGAGGGCGGCCGCGGTCGCGACGACCAGCCCGTAGGCGACGACCGTGGCCATGCCCATGACGTCGCCGGGGCCGAAGGTGCCCACAGCCCGGATGTCCTCGCCCTGGTAGGAGGCGCCGGTGTGGGTCGCGTACTGCACGACCCCCACCGCGCCCTGCACCAGCGCCAGGACCACGAAGCAGCCGGCCGCGATCCGGAACTCCCGCGCGTCGCGGACCAGCAGCACCACGGCGGCCGGGACGAGCACGAAGACCTGGAGGTAGCGGACGAAGCCCGGGAGGGCCGCGTACGGGTCCCCCGCGGTCACCGTCGCGACCGCGAGGCCGACGGCCGGTGCCCCGAGGACGAGGACCCCCAGCGGGGTCAGCGCCCGTACCCGGCCGCGCAGCGCCTGCACGGCGCAGACGAGGACGAGGAGCAGCGAAGCGGCGTCGGCCGGGCCGACCTTGCCGGAGGCGGTCGCGTCCCCGGCCGGGAGCGGGGCCAGCAGGAACAGCACGGTCGCGGCGAGCGGCAGCAGCGGCCAGTGCCGGCGCACCATGCCCGGTACGTCCGGCCGGGCCCGGAGGCCGGGGGCGGCGAGGCTCATCAGCTGCCCCCCAGCCGGAAGCGGAAGAAGGAGGCCGCGGTGCGGGCGAGGATCCACAGGTCCTGCCACAGCGACCAGGTGTCGATGTAGTGGTTGTCGAAGCGGGCCCGGTCCTCGATGGAGGTGTCCCCGCGCAGGCCGTTGATCTGGGCGAGGCCGGTGATGCCGACGGGCATCCGGTGGCGGGCCTCGTAGCCGGGGTGGACGGTGGAGAACTTGGCGACGAAGAACGGCCGTTCCGGGCGCGGTCCGACCAGGCTCATGTCACCCCGGACGACGTTCCACAGCTGCGGCAGTTCGTCGAGGGAGGACTTGCGCAGGAAGGAGCCGACACCGCTCATCCGGCAGTCCCCGGCGACGGTCCAGCGGGTGGCGGACTCGTGCGCGTCGGCGCGCAGCGTCCGGAACTTCAGCAGGGTGAAGGGGCGCCCGTACAGGCCGACCCGCTCCTGCCGGAAGATCACCCCCGGCCCGTCCCAGAGGCGTACGGCCGCCGCGCAGAGCAGCATCACGGGCGCGGCGGCGACCAGGGCGACGAGGGCGAGCGCGGAGTCGATCAGGCGCTTGGCCCAGCGCTCCAGCGGCCGGGCCGGGCGCGGCAGCAGCGGCTGGACGGCGTACCCCCACAGCTGGTCGGCGGGATGGGCCAGCCGCATGCCGGTGACCTTGGCGGTGCCGGCCGGGTCCGCGAGCCACAGCCGGCAGCCGTGGTCGTGGAAGAGCCGGACCAGGGAGGCGGTGCGCTCGTCGGCTTCGGGCGGCCGGGTGAACACCGCGTGCCGGACGGAGTTCTGGATGACCGCGCGCCGGATGTCCTCGTGGGTGGCGAGGAGCGGGAGGGCGCCGGTGTCCGTGTCGGCGGCGGCCGCGGTGTCGGCGAGCCCGACCGGGCGCAGACCGAACTCGGGGCGGCTGTGCAGGGCGGCGGCCACCGCGCTCGCCCCGGCGCCGGGTCCGACGACGAGGGTGGAGGCGGGCCGGCGCAGGGCCGCGCGGCGGTGCAGCTGGTTGGCGATGCCGCGGCCCGCGCAGACCAGTACGGCCTGCAGGCACACGGCGGTCAGCAGCACGCTCCAGCCCATGGCGCGGGCGGGCGCCAGGGCGGCCGTGACGGCGGCCGCCGCGCACCACAGGACGGCGGAGCGCCCCACCAGCGCGGGCAGTTCGAGGACGGCGGAGGGGGCGAGCCGTGGCCGGTAGAGGCCCGCCTGCGCGTGCAGTGCGACGAGCAGGACGGGCAGCGCGGCGACGGCGGGCGCGGCCGCCGGGGCGGGCAGCGCCGGTCCGGGCAGGGTGGCCGCGGTGAGTACGGCGGCCAGCGCGTCGGCGGTGAGCAGCGGGAGCACCCGGCTGCGGCGGCGGACGCGCCGCGGGCGTACGGCGGACCGGGCCTGCTCGGCCCTGGGCCCGCGCGGCGGGTGGATGGCGGTCGCGGAACGGCGGGCTGCCGCGTGGGGCGCGGGCGCGAAGGCGCTGCCGCCGGGCCCTGTGCCGCCCTGCCCGGTGTGCCGGGCGGGTGCGCTGTCCATCGTCATCGGCTGATGCGCTCCTGGTTCAAGGGCCGGGGCCTGCCCAGCAGTTCGTGGTACAGGCCGCTGACCGCGTCCGTGGTCCGCCGCACGTCGAAGTCGGTCCTGGCGTGCTGCCGGGCCTGCTCCCCGAGTTCGGCGAGGAGCCGCGGCTCGGCGAGCAGCCGTCCCAGGGCCTTGGCCAGTGCCGTCGGGTCCCCCGGCGGTACCAGGCACTGGCGTCCCTGGCCGGGCGGCAGGCTCTCCCGGGCACCGCTGACGTCGGAAACCAGGACCGGTCGGCCACAGGCCATGGCTTCGAGCGGGGCGAGCGCCATGCCTTCCCACCGCGACGGCAGTACAACGAGATCGGCGGCCCGAAGCCACGGTCGGATGTCGGCGGCGGTGCCCGCGAAGTGCACTCGGGGCGGGGCCGTGCGCCGCAGCCGTTCGGTGTCGGGTCCGTCGCCGACGAGGGCGAGGCGGGCCGTGGGGACGGTCGCGAGCACCTCCGGCCAGGCCCGCAGCAGGACGTCCTGCCCCTTCTGGGGGCAGATCCGGCCGACGCAGACCGCGAGCGGCCCGTCGGCCGGGAAGGACGGCGGGAGCGGCAGGGCGGCGCGGGACTCGGCCCGGTCGCGGCCCGGGTCGGGTGCGCCGGGCCGGAAGTGGTCGAGGTCCACGCCGTTGCGGATCACCGTCCAGTGGGCGCTGATGCCCTCGGTCTCGCCCGCGCGGCGTTCGGCCTCGCTGACGCAGAGCACCCGGTCGGCCCAGCGGGCCCCGTACCGCTCCCAGCGCAGGGCGAGCGCGGCGGTGGCTCCGCCGACGGCGTCGAAGGACCAGGCGTGGGGCTGGAAGACGGTGGGCAGCGTCCCGCGCGCCGCGAGCCGTCCGGCCAGTCCGGCCTTGGCGCTGTGGGCGTGCAGGAGGTCGGGCCGGACGCGGCGCAGCAGCCCGCGGGCGCCGGCCAGTTCGGCGGGGAGGCGGGGGCCGGGGGACCGGCCGGCCCGCCAGGTGAACACCTCGGCCCCGGCCGACCGGGCCGCGTCGCCGAGCGTGCCGCCGGGCGGGCAGCCGACGACGGCGCGGATGCCCTCGGCGGTCTGGGCGCGGACGAGGTCGGTGACGACCCTGGCCACACCGCCGTCGACGGGCTGTACGAGATGGAGGACGGTCGTGGGCTGTGCCGCCCGGGGTTGCGTGGGCACGTGGAGTGGTCTCCTGCGTTCAGCGGCGCGCGTCTGTCTGAACGAAGAGCACACCGAGGAAATGACCCTGACTTTCGCCCGTGAACGTGAAGTTCAGGCTGCGGGCGCCACCGGACAGGGCGGGACTCAGGTCGAGCACGTCCGCGTCATATCCGAGATTATTCATATGATCTGGCTGCCGTACGAACGGCTGGCCTCCGAATTCCGTGATGGTGGAATTCATAACATCATTAAAAGGATTTTCTCCGTCACTGAGGCTCACCCGGCGACCACTGTCGGCCGTCACGATGAGTGAGTCCCCGAGGGTGCCGCGGTCCCCGTCGTAGCCGACCACGCCGACCTTGCCCCCCGCGCCGGCCGGCGCGTCCAGGCCCTCGATCTCCACCGTCCCGTCACCGGCCCGGGCGGCGAGCGACTCGAAGCCCTCCCACAGCGAGATCCGGCGCAACGGCTCCTGCGGGTGCTCGTAGGCGACGACCAGCGTCCAGCCGCCCCAGGCGCCGACCTCGGAGTGCCCCATGGCGATGTTCAGCTGCGAGACCGTCCACATCCCGGCGCCGCCCTTGCGCACCAGCGGGGTCACGTCCGCGGACGCCTGGTAGGCGTCGCTGCCGGCGTCCGTGCGGTGGCCCATCACCGTGTCGGCGAGGACCTCCTTGTACGCCCCGCCCGGCTCGGCCACCAGCACCCGGCCGTTGTCCTCCGGCGGCTTCTGCTCGCCCACCCGCAGGTTCCCGCCCCAGTAGAGCCGGGCGTACGAGACCTTCGCGCCTTCGGGGACCTTGAGCTCGGCCCGGGTGGAGTTGTAGGTGTCCGGGTCCTTGTCGACCTCGCTGTAGAACATCTCGAACTCGCCGTTGACCCCCGCCGCACCCCGCTTGACCTCGGCGCACGGCTCCGCCTGCGGGGACTGCTCCTTGCGGCAGCTGATGCCGGAGTTGGAGGCGCGGACCAGCCCGCCGTGCTGCACGGCCTGGTAACGCTGGGTGAACGGGACCCGGGGCAGCTCCTTGGGGGCGGGCGCGGCCGCGGAGGCCGCAGGGGCGTTCACGGAAAGTGCGAGGCAGGACATCAGACCGAGCGCGCCGAGGATTCTGCCGGAGGAACCCATGACCCTGCCTCCATTTTCGATCAAGGGAACAAAACAGGAGTGAACTTTGTCAGAAATCGGGCTGGAAATCACGTCGGACTCGCTCGTACGGCCTTTTGGGCGATGGCACGCACCCTCGCAACGGGCGGGTCGTTATGAGGTGCACCATTGTTCGAACCGAAAGGAAATACGCAGATGAAGAAGAGGCTGGTGCGCGGCACCACCATCGCCGCCGCGGGTGTCGCCGTGCTGATGGGCGGCGCGGGCCTCGCCTCCGCGCACGGGGGCGGCGCGACGGCCGACGGCCTCGCCGCCGGGTCCCCGGGCGTACTGAGCGGCAACCTCGCCCAGGTCCCGGTCCACGTCCCGGTGAACGTCTGCGCCCTCACCGTGAACGTGGTCGGCGCACTGAACCCCGCGTTCGGCAACACCTGCGTGAACGCCTGAACGTCAATCGCGCCGCCCGAAACGGCTGCATCCGAGTGAAGCCACGCAACCCGAGCCGGGTCGCGGCCGTTGATCCGGGTGCTCCACTACCGGGCAATCCTGCAAAAAAGGGACGACAATGATCAAGAAGATGATGGCCTCGGCCGCGGTTGCCGCCTCGGTCGTGGGCATGGGTGCCGCGATGGCGCCGCAGGCGATGGCGGTCGGCAACGACAACGGCATCAACACCGTCAACGGCAACAACTCCGCGCAGATCTACGGCAACCAGGCCACCTACGGCAACATGAGCCCGCAGATGGCGCTCATCCAGGGCTCCTTCAACAAGCCCTGCATCGCGCTCCCCGCGAAGGCCAACGTCCAGTCCGTGCTGGCCCTGGTCAACGTCGGCGTCCAGGACATCCCGGTCCTGTCCAGCCCGCAGAACCAGCAGTGCACCGAGAACTCCACGCAGGCCAAGGGCGACGAGGCCCTCTCGCACATCCTCAGCAACATCCCGGTCCTCTCCGGCAACGCCTCCGCCGGCAGCTGACCGCTCCCCGCGCACGCGAGGCCGCCGCACCTTCGGGTCGCGGCGGCCTCGCCGCATATCTCGCGGAACCGCATCACCGGAATTGGCGACGCAAATAGCCGGAAGGCCGGCCGACCGAATTCCGGCGGAGCATCGGGGTGAATTACCGGACGACCGCCGAAAAGGCGCGGTTTCTTTTACCCCGGCGGCTCGTTGTTAATTCTGCAGTGGATACGCCTCTGCGGGAAGGATCGAAACGAAATGACGTACAAGAAGGCCGTGGTACTGGCCGCCGGCGCTCTGATGGCAGCTGGTGCCGCCTCCCCCGCCATGGCCGACTCGGTGGCCGACGCCAAGGCCGCGGGCTCCCCCGGTGTCCTCTCCGGCAACGCGGTGCAGGTCCCGGTCAACATCCCGGTCAACCTCTGCGGCAACAGCGTGAACGTCGTCGGGCTGCTGAACCCCGCGTTCGGCAACACCTGCGTCAACGCCTGACGCAGCGCGTGCGCCCGCGAGGGCAGACCTCCTCGCAGGTGGCCTCGGAGTGCACGGCGGTGCACTCCGAGGCCACCTCCGATTCACCACCGGCGCCCGCCGGTAGACAGGGTAAGGACCCATGCGACAGGTACTGAGCCGACAGGTTCTGGGCAAGGGCATGCTCACGGCGGCAGCCGCGTCGAGCCTGCTGTCGATCGCGACCGGTGCGGCCTGCGCGGCTTCCGGGGCGGCCGAGGTCTCGCATTCGCCGGGCGTGCTCGCCGGCAACAGCGTCTCGGTACCGATCACCCTCTCGCCGAACGTGTGCGGCAACAGCGTGGACGGCGGCGCGGCGCTCAACCCCGCGATGGGGAACACCTGCGCCACCGGCTCCGGCGCGCACACCGACGAGGGCCACGACTACGGGCGCTACCTGAGCCCCGAGCACGCCGAGGCCTTCGAGCGCTACCTCGACGAGCGCTCGGGCCGCCACGCCGTCCCGGAGCAGCGCCAGGAACCGCGGCGCTACGAGGTGCCGCGGCAGGAGGTGCCGCAGCAGCAGGCCCCCCGGAAGGAGGGCCCCCGCCACGCCAAGCCGCGCCACGAGGAGCCGCGCCACGAGGGCGGCTACGGCGGCCCCGGCGAGCAGCGGCAGGGCCCGGAGGAGGAGTGCGACGACCACCCCGCGCCGCCCCCGCCGGCGCACCACGCCCCGCCCGCGCCCGAGCACCCGCACCCGATGCCGGAGCCGGTGGAGGACCACCCGGCCCCGCTGCCCGGCCCGGGGCCGGTCCAGGAGGCGCCCGCGCCGCCCGCCGAGCAGCCCGTACCGCTCCCGGCACCCGCACCCGCCCCGCAGCCTCAGCCGCCGGCCGGGGAGGAGGCCCCGCACACGCTCCCCGCCCCGGCGCCCGGCCCGGCCCCCGTGACCGAGGAGGAGGCGCCGCCCGCGCCGCCGCACGGCAGCCACCCCGTGGAGCGCCCCGCTCCGGCCCCCGGCCCGGAGGCCGCACCGCCCGCGGACCAGCCGCCGGCCGCCCCGACCGGTGACACCCCCGTCCACCTGCCGCCGGCACCTGCCCCGGCACCGGCTCCCGCCCCCGCGCCGCTGCCCGCCCCGGCTCCTGCTCCGGCCCCTGCTCCGGCCCCCGCCCAGGTCGGCGCGCCCGTACTGGCCGAGACCGGCGCGGGCCAGCCCGCGGCCGCGGCCGTCCTCGCATCGGCCCTGATCCTGGGCGGCGCCATTCTGTACCGGCGCTCGCGCGTCGCCTGACCGGCAATACCGGTAATCGGAAGAAATATCGGCCGGAGAATCCTCGTCGGATTCTCCGGCCGCTGTCATGTACCCGCGTTCCGTTTCCACCGCGCCCGGGAATCGTTACGCAGGGAGAAAGCGGCGCGCCGGTCGCCGCTCATGCCTCTGTCCACGAAAGAAGAGGATTTCGATAATGAAGCTCACGAAGGTCGCCGCTGTCGTCGTCGGCTCCGTCGCCGCCCTCGGCGCCTCCGGTACCGCGTTCGCCGCCGAGCCGGCCGCCGCGATGCCCCCCATGAGCCTGACCGGTGGGGTGACGGAGACCCTGGACGCCGTCGCCCCCGTCACCGAGAACCTTCCGCAGACGGTGGGCAACGGGCTGGCCGAGCAGGGGGACACCGTCAACAAGGTCGTGGGCACGGCCCAGAAGGTCAACAAGGTCCGCAACGACGTGCCCGGCACCGTCCTCGGCCTCGCGAACGGCGCCACCCAGGCGTCCCCGATGCTGGGCGGCGTACAGCTCAACGGCGGCAAGGGCTGAACCGCCCCGGCCGGGCTGCGGCCGGCCGGGAACCGTGCGGCAGCTGCCGACACGACTGTGGGCGCCACCGGCAAGGCCGGGGCGCCCACAGTCAGTTGTGCAACCGACCTCAGTTGTTGACGCAGGTGTTACCGAACGCCGGGTTCAGCAGGGCGATCACGTTCACGGTGTTGCCGCAGACGTTGACCGGGACGTGGACCGGGACCTGCACCAGGTTGCCGGAGAGGACGCCGGGGGAACCCACGGCCGCGCCCTCGGCCGACGAGTCGGCGACGGCGGAGCCGGCGGCGCCGGCCGCGGCGAGACCAGCGGTGGCCAGGACCAGGGCGGCCTTCTTGGCAGAGTTCATGGGAAGTGCACCTTCTGTTCGACGTTCCGCCCCGCTCCGGGGCTCACACCGAGCGAAACGGTCCACACTCCCAGACGACACGGTTCTGCGCACGATCAGACCTGTTCGGCTCAATCGCCGTCGCCGTGTTGCCGTTCGGCGGCCGTTACGGGAGGGCGGGGAGCTGGAGGTCGGGGAGTTCGACCTCGGGGACCTCCACCTCGGGGACCTCCACGTCGGGGACCTCCGGCACGAGTTCCACGGGAGCCGCCGGATCGGGCAGCGCCGGCGGGGTGAGCGGCGGCAGTTGCGGGATCTCGACCCCCGGGATCTCGGGGAGTTGCACCCCCGGGATGCTCGGCAGGTTGATCTCCGGGAGCTTGATCTCGGGCAGCTTGATCTCCGGGATCTTGATGTCCGGCAGGGTGACGCCCGCCGGGAGCAGGGCCTTGATCTGCTCGAGGAGGCCGTTGAGGAGGTCGTCGATCGGACCGGCCGGGGCCGCCTTGGTGGACACCGCACCGGAGCCCGAGTCGACGGCGCTCGCGGGTGCCGCCGCGCCGGTGAGTATGACGACGGCGAGCGCCGAGGGGACGAGGAGGCGGGCGCGGGACGGCTTCGTGCGGTGCATGGGAGTTCCTTCGCGTGGGGACACGGGGACACGTGAGCGCACCCGGTCGGGCCGCTCCTTACTCACCGTGGGAACACCTCTTACAGAGCGCAACAGGAACGGGGGCGACTGGGGCCACGTGCGGGTCTCGCGCACGTGTCCGCAGGCGGCTCACCCGGGGTGGGGAAAACTTCGCGGCGCGCGGGCCGTTTGAGTGAAGCAGCGGAACCAACCCCCTGGCCGGGCGGTTGATCAGGGCGCTCCATCAGCGGGCACTCGTGCGACAAAAGGATCAAGATGTTCAAGAAGTTCATGACCGCCGCCGCGGTTTCCGCCGTTGCAGTCGGCGCGGGCGCTGCTGCCGCGGCCCCGGCCATGGCCATCGGCAACGACAACGGGGTCAACACCGTCAACGGCAACGGTGCCCAGCAGATCTACGGCAACCAGAAGACCCACGGCGACCAGAGCCCGCAGCTCAGCCTCGTCCAGGGCTCCCTGAACAAGCCCTGCATCGGCCTGCCGGCGAAGGTCAACGCCCAGTCGCTGATCGCCGCGCTCAACATCGGTGTCCAGGACATCAACGTCCTGTCGAACCCGCAGAACCAGCAGTGCACCGAGAACTCCACCCAGGCCAAGGGCGACGAGCCGCTCTCCCACATCCTGGACAACATCCCGGTCCTGTCCGGCAACTGTGTGACAGGGCCCCGGCAGCGTCCAGCTGCCGGGGCCCTCGCACGTGCCGCGAACGCGGCGGTCAGCCGGTCCAGAAGTCCCACCACCGGGTCAGGACCAGCATCCCGATCACCCCGATGTGCAGGGCGGGCGGGGCCCAGCCGAACTCGGTGAAGAAGACCCGCAGCGGGCCGGGGGCGGGGAGCACGCCCGTACGGACGTTGTGCGCGGTGACCGCCCAGAACATCAGCAGGGTCGCGACCCAGGCCAGGCAGCACCACAGGCAGAGCGCGTTGATCTCGTAGAGCGACTGGGTCATGAGCCAGCTGCAGAAGCCGACGCCGAAGACCGTGCCGGCGTTCAGTCCGAGCCAGAACCAGCCGCGGTAGCGGGCACCCGCCAGCAGGCCCGCGCCGACGCAGACGACGACGGCGTAGGCGACCAGTCCCAGCACGGGGTTGGGGAAGCCGAAGGCCTGCGCCTGCTCGCTCTGCATCACGCTGCCGCAGGAGACCACCGGGTTGAGACTGCAGGCCGGCTTGAAGTTCGGGTCCTCCAGCAGGAGGAACTTGTCGAGGGTGATCACCCAGGAGGCCAGCACCCCGGCCGCGCCGGTGGCGGCCAGCAGCCACGCCAAGCCCCTTGGGGCGGCGTCCCGTTCGTCCTCGTGTCCGCTGCGGGGCCGCCCCTGCTGACGCGGGACGCCCACTGTATTCGTTGCCATGTGGCCCATAGTCTCCCGCCTCCACCCAGAGCGGGTCCAACCATGCCCATCCGTACGCAAGTTGACCTGAAGGTGTGGCGGGAACCCCCGATGCTTCCCGGACGTTTTACCGAACCCCGGACGTGATGTCAGAGCCAGGGGTTACGTTGAGCTTCCGCGAAGTGACAAGCTGCGACGGCCTGGAGACCCACCTTGAGCGATCCGTACGAGACAACCGAGGCGCACCTCGACCGACTCCTCGGCCGCGCCCTCAACTCCTTCGACCTGCCCGACCGGCTGGTCGAGCGCCTCGGTACGGCGCTCGCCCACAGCTCTTCGCTCTGCACCACCCACCACAACCCGGCGGCGGGCGTCTGGCGGGAGACGCGCCGGCACACCTACCTGCTGGCCGACGGCGGTTCGGTCTCGCTGTGGGAGCTGTCGTACCGGCTGGAGGGCGACCGGGCCGTGCGGCACGAGGTCTTCGCGGGCAAGGCGGAGACCTGCCTGGCCGTGGCCCGGCTGTTCGGCGAGGCCGCCGCCGGGGCGGTCCCCGATCCGCTGCCGCTCCCCGGCGAGGAGGAGCACGACGACGACCCGGCGGCGTTCGGCGCGCTGTTCGCCGCCCGGGGGCCGGCGGCCCGGCACCGGGAGTACGTGGTGGAGGAGTCCGCCGACCACGCCCGGCGGGTGCTGCGCCGCGCGGAGAACCCGGACCGGCCCGGCGAGGAGGTGGCTGCGCTGCTGCGGGCGGCGTACGCGCACCACATCACGCAGGCGTTCGGTACGCGGCAGTTCCTGCCGAACGGGCGGGGCGCGGGCTTCAGCCTGTACGAGCACGCCTTCGTGCTGCTGGACGGGACCGAGCTGAGCCTGTGGGAGGTCGAGCACACGGCGACGCCCGACGGGCGGCACATGTGCGAGGTGTACGAGAGCGAGGCCGCCGCGCGCGGGGCGATGGAGCTGCGCGCCCGCGTCGGCTGACCCCGTCCCGGTTCCCGGCCGCGTCAGGGCGTCCCGGGCTCGGCGAGGGGGAGGTCCAGGGGCAGGTCCCGCGTGATGCGGACCTCGGCCTGCCGCAGGTCCGAGGGGGCGGGCATGACCGGTCCCGGGAGCCGGTCCGCGGCCGCGCCGTGGGCCAGGGCGGAGCGGAGGGCGCCGGGTCCGTCGCCGCCGGCGATCAGGAAGCCGGCGAGGGCGGCGGAGCCCGAGCCCACGGTGCTGCGGGCGGCCACGGACGGCGCGGTCCCGTGGCAGGCGCCCTGCTCGCCCACGAGGAGCAGGCCGTCCCGGCCGAGGCAGGCCAGTACCGTCCCCGCGCCCAGCGCGCGGAGCTCCTGCGCCGCCTGGACGGCGTCGCCCAGGGTGGACAGCGGGCGGCCCGCGGTCGTCGCGAGTTCCGAGGTGTTCGGCTTGATCACGTCGGGGCCGGCGGGCAGTGCCGCGCGCAGGGCCGAGCCCGGGGCGTCCAGCGCGACGCGGGCGCCCGCGGCGCGGCCCGCGGCCACCAGGTCTGCGTACCACTCGGGCCCGAGGCCGCCGGGGAGGCTGCCGCAGCCTGCGATCCAGGAGGCGTCGGCGCGGGAGGTGCGGACGGTGTCCAGGAGGAGGGCGGACTCCCGCGGCGAGAGCTCCGGCCCGGTCGCGTTGATCTTGGTGAGGGTGCCGTCCGGTTCGGCGAGCGAGATGTTCGAACGGGTCCGGCCGGTGATGGAGACGGCCGTGACGTCCACGCCCTGCCCGCCGAGGAGTTCGGCGAGGAGGACGCCGGGGGCGCCGCCGAGAGGGAGGACCGCCGTCGTGGGGACGCCCGCGGCGGCCGCCGCGCGGGAGACGGTGACGCCCTTGCCCCCGGGGTCGACCCGGTCCCCGGCGGCGCGCAGCACCCGGCCCCGGTCCAGCGAGGGCAGCTCGTAGGTCCGGTCGAGGGAGGGGTTGGGCGTGACGGTGAGGATCATACGAGCACGACTTCCGTACCGGCGGCCTCGACGGCCGCTCTGTGAGCGGGGGCGAGCCCCGTGTCCGTGAGGAGGAGGTCCACGTCCGCGAAGGAGCCGAAGCGCGCGAAGTGCTCCTGGCCCGCCTTCGTGGAGTCGGCGAGGAGGACGACGCGGCGGGCGGCGGCGATCGCGGCGCGTTTGACGGCGGCCTCGGCGAGGTCGGGGGTGGTCAGGCCGCCTTCGGCCGAGAAGCCGTTGGTGGCGAGGAAGAGGACGTCGGCGCGGATCTCGGCGTACGCGCGCAGCGCCCAGGCGTCGACGGCGGCGCGGGTGCGGTGGCGGACGCGGCCACCGACGATGTGCAGGTCGATGCCGGTGTGGTCGGCGAGCCGGGCGGCCACGGGCAGCGCGTGGGTGACCACGGTGAGGGCGAGGTCGACGGGGATCGCGGCCGCCAGGCGGGACACCGTGCTGCCGGCGTCGAGGACGACGCTGCCGCCGTCGGGGAGCTGCGAGAGCGCGGCGGCGGCGATGCGGTCCTTCTCCCCGGCGGCGGTCGCCTCGCGCTCGGTGAGGTCCGGCTCGAAGTCGAGGCGGCCGGCGGGGATGCCCCCGCCGTGCACCCGGCGCACCAGACCGGCCCGGTCCAGGGCGGTGAGGTCGCGGCGCACGGTCTCGGCGGTGACCTGGAAGCGGTCGGCGAGGGAGAGCACGTCGACGCTGCCCGCCTCGCGGGCGAGGCGGAGGATCTCCTGGCGGCGCTCCTGTGCGTACATGTGGTTCTGCGTCCGTTCCGTGCCCGGGGTGGTCGGTTTCCCCCACCGTACGCATATTTACGGACAGAAACAAAGAAAAACGGACATGCCCACCCATGAAGGGCGGGCATGTCCGCAGGAGAAGGCGGGGCCGCGGCCCCGGGAGCGGGCACGACCTCAGTGGGCGGGAACCTTCTCCGGGGACTCCGGGGCGGCGCCCGTGTGCTCGGCGGCGCCTTCGCGCTCCTCCATCGGGATCGCCTTGCGCGGCAGCATGAACATCACCATGGAGATCACGACCAGCACGCCCACGACCCACCAGAGCGCGCCGCGGAAGGCCTCGACGTAGGGCGGGCCGAAGACCATGTCGTCCTCGATCAGCCCGAAGAAGACGACCGAGGTCAGGGCGAGGCCCAGCGCATTGCCCATCTGGCCGGTGGTGTTGATCAGCCCGGAGGCCGAGCCGGCGTCGCGGCGGGGCACCTCGGACAGCGTGGTGTCGTTGAGCGGGGCGACGATCAGACCCATGCCGACGCCCATCAGGATCAGCGGGGCGGCCATCTGCCAGGACGCTATCTCCATGCCGTAGTGCTCGGACTCCCAGATGTAGAGGATCAGCCCGGCGGCCATGACCAGGGCGCCCGCCTGGAGCACCTTGCGGCCGAAGCGCGGGACGAGCTTCTCGACCGACAGGCCCGCGGCCACCGAGACGGCGATGGAGAAGGGGATGCCGGTGGTGCCCGCACGCAGGGCGCTCCAGCCGAGGCCCATCTGCATGTAGAGCGTCCAGACCAGGAAGAAGATGCCGGTCGCGATGCCGAACGTCAGCTGGACCGCGATGCCGCCGGCGAAGCTCTTGACCTTGAAGAGGGAGAGCTCGACGAGCGGGGAGCCGTCCTTCTTGATCTTGTACTTCTCGTAGGCGATGAACGCGGCGAAGACGAACGGCGACGCGATCATGAGGGCGAAGCCCCACAGCGGCCAGCCGTTCTCGCGGCCCTGGGTGAGCGGGAAGATCAGCATGACGAGGGCGAGGGTCGCGAGGACGACGCCGACCAGGTCCAGCCGCAGGGCCTGCGGGGCCTTGGACTCACTGATGAACTTGCGGCCCAGGATCACGCCCGCGATGCCGACGGGCAGGTTGATCAGGAAGATCGGGCGCCATTCGAGGCCGAAGAGGTTCCACTCGGTGAGCAGCGCGCCGAGCATGGGGCCGGAGACGGCGCCGAGGCCCACGATCGCGCCGAACATCCCGAAGACCTTGCCGCGTTCCTGGGGCGGGAAGGTGACGTGGATGATGGCCAGCACCTGCGGCACCATCATGGCGGCCATGCCGCCCTGGAGGATGCGGGAGGCGACGAGCATGGCCGGGTCGGCCGCGATCCCGCAGAGCAGGGAGGCGGCGGTGAAGCCGGATATGCCGATGAGGAAGAGGCGCTTGCGCCCGTAGATGTCACCGAGACGGCCGCCGGTGATGAGACCCGCGGCGAAGGCGAGCGCGTAGCCGGCGGTGATCCACTGGATCGCGCTGGTGGAGGCGCCGAAGTTCTGGCGCATGGTGGGTATCGCGATGTTGACGATCGTGACGTCGACCAGGTCCATGAAGGCCGCGGTCATCACGATGGCGAGCGCCAGCCAGCGGCGGCGGTCGGGGGGTGAGCTGGGTGCGTCGTGGGCTACGTCGTTCCGCTCTTCTTGTACGGGCCCGTTCTCTCTTTCGGGCGATGTCTTGGACGTCTCGGTGGTCATGAGGAGAAACCTAGACGGGATGTAGGTCAGTGAGTGTCCTATTTCGCTGGCAACCTGGATCACATGACCGACACACCGGCACGGCTGCTGTCCCTGCTGTCCCTCCTCCAGACCCCGCGCGAGTGGCCCGGGAGCGAGCTGGCGGAGCGGCTGCGGGTGAGTTCGCGGACCATCCGGCGCGACATCGAGCGGCTGCGTGAGCTCGGCTACCCGGTGGAGGCCACTCTCGGCGCCGAGGGCGGATACCGGCTGGTGGCGGGTGCGGCGATGCCGCCGCTGCTGCTCGACGACGAGGAGGCCGTCGCCATCGCGGTCGGGCTGCGGGCGGGGGCCGGGCACGCGATCGAGGGGGTCGAGGAGGCCTCCGTACGCGCTCTGGCGAAGCTGGAGCAGGTCCTTCCGTCGCGGCTGCGGTACCGGGTGGGGGCGCTGCAGTCGGCCACGATCGCGCTGACGCGCGGGGACGGGGCCAGCGTGGACCCGCGGACGCTGACGACCATGGCGTCGGCGGTGGCGGGGCCGGAGCGGCTGCGGTTCGCCTACCGGGCGCGGGACGGGGCCGAGTCACGGCGGCTGGTGGAGCCGTACCGGCTCGTCAGTACGGGCAGCCGGTGGTACCTGGTCGCCTACGACATGGAGCGGGAGGACTGGCGGACCTTCCGGGTGGACCGGGTGGCCGAGGCCTTCGCGACGGGCGCCCGGTTCGCACCGCGGGAGCTGCCGATGGACGCGCAGGAGTTCGTCCGGCGGGGGCTCGGCTCGCACGGCGCGCAGACGTACGCGGTGGAGGTCGCCTTCGAGGCGGGGGCCGCGGAGCTGCCGGAGTGGCTGAGGGCGGCCGCGGCGCCGGGCGGGGGGACGCCGACCGTGGTCCGATTCGACAGCAGGGACGCGCCGGAGTGGCTCGCGGCCCGGCTGGCGCTGACGGGCCTGCCCTTCACGGTGCGGGAGCCGAGTTCCTTGGCGGAGGCGGCTCGGCTGCTGGGGGCGCGCCTGAGCGGAGCCGGCTCTTTCCGGGCGGCTGACGGCTAGGGCGTGCCTTTCGGACCTTGCCGGATCGGGCCGGACGGACAGGGGGAGCCCCGGCGCCTGGGGGGGATAGGCACCGGGGCTCGTTCAGGGGGCTCGACGGCGGACGGTCAGGCGACCGCGTCGAAGCCGGTGTCGTGCGCCATCCGCTTGAGCTCCAGCAGGGCGTGCTTCTCGATCTGGCGGATCCGCTCGCGGGTCAGGCCGTGCTGCTTGCCGACCTCCGTCAGGGTCCGCTCACGGCCGTCGTCGATGCCGTACCGCATCTTGATGATCGACGCGGTGCGCTGGTCGAGCTTGCCGAGCAGGTCCTCCAGCTCCTCGCTGCGCAGCAGCGAGAGCACGGACTGCTCGGGGGAGATCGCCGAGGTGTCCTCCAGGAGGTCGCCGAACTGCGTGTCGCCCTCGTCGTCCACCGACATGTTCAGGCTGACCGGGTCGCGCGCCCAGTCCAGTACGTCGCCGACGCGCTTCTCCGTCGTGTCCAGCTCGGCGGCGATCTCGGCGTGCTCGGGGTCGCGGCCGTTCTCGCGGTTGAACTCGCGCTGGATCCGTCGGATCCGGCCGAGCTCCTCGACCAGGTGGACGGGGAGGCGGATGGTGCGGGACTGGTCGGCGATGGACCGGGTGATCGCCTGGCGGATCCACCACGTGGCGTACGTGGAGAACTTGAAGCCCTTGGTGTAGTCGAACTTCTCCACGGCGCGCACCAGGCCGGCGTTGCCCTCCTGGATCAGGTCGAGGAGGGGCAGGCCGCTGCGCGGATAGCGGCGGGCGACGGCGACGACGAGGCGGAGGTTGGAGCGGATGAAGACTTCCTTGGCCCGCTCCCCTTCGGCGGCCAGCGCCTCCAGTTCCTCGCGGGTGGGGGTGTCCCCGTCGCGCTCTATCGCGCCTTCGAGGATCTGCCGGGCGTAGACACCGGCCTCGATGATCTGGGAGAGCTCCACTTCCCTGGCGGCGTCGAGGAGCGGGGTGCGCGCGATCTCGTCCAGGTACATGCCGACCAGGTCGCGGTCTGCGATCTCCCCGCCCACAGCGCGTGCGCTGCTCGTGGACTGACGGCGGGCGACGGCGCGGGTTGCCATGCGTGCTCCCTTGCGATGAGTTCGGTCGCGGTGCGGCTGCCGGACGGCCACCGGTGGTGCGGTGGTGCGCCCTCGGACACTCTCCCGAGTGCCCGCTTCCGAAGGAAACAACGACTGGAAACGGGACAGAATTCCCACGCTGATCCCTCTTTTCCGAGATCTTGCAGTATCCTGCCCCGCCACGAGAGGGAGCCGGATCACGCGGAACCTCGAAGAGGTGCAGGTCAGACCGGGAACGGGGGCCGATCCGACGTCGCCCACGGACCCGTGAGGGTCACCGGTCCGTGAGACGGCCGTCACGCTCGGCGCACCGTGTTCACTCCGGAACAGCGCCGCTCTTGGCTGCACTCTGCCCCTGAAGACGACCTCCACCGGCTTCTGGTTGCCTGGACACCCGTTCGGGTGAGCCTCGGGCATATTTCGCCGGCATGGGACGCGTCCTCCGTGGCGTCGAGGGCGTCGACGAGTCGATCACCGGCGCCCTGAAGGACACCCGCTAGCCGAACTGGAGGCTGCGCTTCGACAGGCCCATCCAGAAGCCTTCCACCGGGTCGCGGCGGGCCGTGAGGTCACCGGCGGCTTCGGCCGCGCCGAGGGTGACGAAGAGCGGGGCGAAGTGTTCCGTACGGGGGTGGGCCAGGCGGCCGGAGGGGGACTTGGCCTCGAAGTCGAGCAGCGAGTCCAGGTCGCCGGCGGCCAGCGCCTCGTGGCCCCACGCGTCGAACTCCGCGGACCAGGCGGGGACGCCCGGGCCCGTGTGGCGCAGTGCGGCCAGGTTGTGGGTGAAGAAGCCGCTGCCGACGATGAGGACGCCCTCGTCGCGCAGGGGGGCGAGCTTGCGGCCGATGTCCATCAGGCGGCGCGGGTCCAGCGTCGGCATGGATATCTGGAGGACCGGTATGTCGGCCTCCGGGAACATCTCCACGAGCGGGACGTACGCGCCGTGGTCCAGGCCGCGGTCCGGGATGTCCTGGACGGGGGTGCCGGGGGCCCGCAGCAGCGCCCGGACCGAGGCGGCGAGCTCCGGGGCGCCCGGGGCGTCGTAGCGGACCCGGTAGTAGTGCTCGGGGAAGCCCCAGAAGTCGTAGACCAGCGGGGCGGGTTCGGTGGCGCCGAGGGCCAGGGGGGCCTCCTCCCAGTGGGCGGAGACCATGAGGATCGCCGTGGGGCGGGGCAGGCCGGCCGACCAGGCGGACAGCTCGCCCGGCCAGACCGGGTCGTCCGCGAGCGGCGGCGCACCGTGGCTGAGGTACAGCGCCGGCATGCGCGTCCCTCCGGTGGCCGTGGGGGCCTGTGCTGCGGGGGCCGGGGTCATGGGGGCGCTCCTCCGTCGTCGTACAGGGCTGCCTCGAAAAGACTAACCCCGCTTGGTTCAAATTTGAACCAAGCGGGGTGTCCAGTCATTCCCGCGGACCTGCGGCCGGGGTCAGTGGGCGATCACCGGGATCTTGAACTCGGCGTCCTCGGCGGAGCCGGACCCGGAGGCCACCGGGTCGCCCGCACCCGGACGGCCGGTGTTGATCAGCGTCAGGGCGATGGCCGCGCTGGCGGCCAGGATGCCGACCGCCCACCAGATGGCGGAGGCGTAGCCCTCGACCATGGCCTGCGCCTGCACCAGCTGGGCAGCGGCGCCGCCGCCGGCGGCCTCGGCCGCGTGGTCGGTCAGGTACGCCGTGGTGGCCGAGGCGGCGATGGTGTTCAGCAGCGCCGTACCGATGGCGCCGCCGACCTGCTGCGAGGTGTTGACCATGGCGGAGGCGACACCGGCGTCGGCCGGGTTCACCCCGTGCGTGGACAGGGACATGGCCGGCATGAAGGCCGTGCCCATGCCGAGGCCGAGCAGCAGCTGCGCCGGCAGGATCAGCGCCGGGTACGAGGAGCCGACCTCCAGCTGGGTCAGCAGCAGCATGCCGGCGGCTGCGACCAGGAAGCCCGGGCCCATCAGCAGGCGCGGTGCGACGCGGGTCATCAGGCGGGCGCCGATCTGGGTGGAGCCCAGGATCATGCCCGCGATCATCGGCAGGAAGGCGAAGCCGGTCTTGACGGGCGAGAAGCCCTTCACGACCTGGAGGTAGTAGGTGAGGAAGAGGAACAGGCCGAACATCGCGATGACGGCCAGGCCGAGCGAGAGGTAGACACCGCCGCGGTTGCGCTCCAGCAGGACGCGCAGCGGCAGCAGCGGGGACTTCACCTTGGACTCGACGAAGACGAACGCCGCCAGGAGGAGGGCCGAGGCGATGAACATGGCAACGGTCACCGTGTCCGACCAGCCGGCCGACTCGGCGCGGGTGAAGCCGTACACGAGGGCCACGAGACCGGTGGTGGACAGGACCACGCCGGGGATGTCCAGCGGGGCGCGGTTGCGGGAGCCGGCGGGCTCGCGGATGACCATCCAGGCGCCCACGGCCGCGACGATCGCGAACGGGATGTTGACGAAGAAGGTCCAGCGCCAGTTGAGGTACTCGGTGAGGAAGCCGCCGAGGATCAGGCCGACGGCGCCGCCGCCGCCCGCGATCGCGCCGTAGATGCCGAAGGCCTTGGCGCGCTCCTTGGCGTCGGTGAACATCACCGCGAGCAGGGAGAGGGCCGCCGGTGCGAGCAGCGCGCCGAAGGCACCCTGCAGGGCGCGGGCGCCGAGCATCATGGCCTCGCCGTTCGCGGCGCCGCCGAGCGCGGAGGCCAGGGCGAAGCCGATGAGACCGACGACGAAGGCGTTCTTGCGGCCCCACTTGTCGGCGATGCGGCCGCCGAAGAGGAGCAGTCCGCCGAAGGCCAGTGCGTACGCGGTGATGACCCACTGGCGGTTGCCGTCGGAGATGCCGAGGTCGGTCTGGGCCGAGGGCAGGGCGATGTTCACGATGGTCGCGTCGAGGACCACCATCAGCTGGGCCAGGGCTATGAAGACGAGCGCCTTCCAGCGGCTGGGATCGGCAGCCGACGGGGATGTCGCGGCTGTTTTCGGCATGGGGATACCCACTTCACTGTGCGGAATGACTGAAAAAGGCTAGTTCGTAAGCTTTGGCGGTGTCACATGGTTTTCAGCGTCAGATCTTCCAAAGTGGCTGCCGAACCGGGGAGTTCGGAACGGGCCGGGGCCCGCAGCCCGTCGAGGAAGAGCTGGAGGTGGCGGTGGGCGAAGCTGTCGGTGTCGAAGCAGGCGGTGCCCGGGAGGGGGCGGCTGAGCTGGGACAGGGCGACCATCAGGTCGCCGGCGCCGATGTCCGCGCGGACCAGTCCGGCCTCCTGGCCGGCGGCCAGCAGGGTCTCGACGGCAGCCGCCAGGGCCGTGCTCGCCGCGAGGAGTTCGGGGTGGTCGCGGTCGAAGCCGTCGGCGAGCATCGGGCACAGGGCGCCGATCCGCTCGTCGGCGGCGGCGTGCGTGAACCGGCACAGCGCGGCGAAGGCGTCGGGCTCCTCGGCGAGGGAGGCCTCGGCCGAGGCCGTGACCCGCTCCGTGGTGAAGAGCACGACGTGGTGGACGAGGGTCTCGCGGTCGGGGAAGTGCCGGTAGAGGGTGGCGTTGCCGATGCCCGCCCGGCGGGCCACCTCGTCGAGGGGGGCCGACGAGCCGAATTCGACGAAGGCCTCGCGGGCCGCCGCCAGGATCCGCTCGCGGTTGCGGACGGCGTCGGCGCGCGGCCGAGGCACGGCGCCCTCGCGGGAGGCGCGGGAGCGGCCGGACTCCGGGGCCGCCGGTTCCACGGCCGCCTTCGGGGCGGGCGGGGCCGCCACGGCGGTCGTGGTGGGGCGCTTCATCGCGGGGCCTCCCTGGGGCGGTGACGAGCGGATCGGACGTACGGACCGGCCCACCAAACGGGGAGCCGTTCCCCGCTTGGCGGGACTCACGTACAAACGGGGAACCGCTCCCCGGTTATTTCACCCCTCCGTGTGAGCCGGGTCACGCTGTCGAGGGCCGCCCGTCACCGTTTGGCCTCTTCCGACGCGCGGGCGCGGCGCGCCCGGCGGAGGGTGAGCGCACAGGGCGCAGACCGGACAGGGCCGGCTGCCGCGGACCCGAAGGCGATCTCCATGACGCAGACCCGCCACCGGATACGCAGACCACGCCTCACCGGCGCGTACATCGGCCTGACCGCGCTGGCGATCGGCGTCACCGCGACCGCGAGCACGGGGATATCCGGCCGCGGCCAGTCCGCGGCCGGACCGGTGGCCACGACCGTCGAATCGGCGCTCGCGCCGTGCCGGATCGCCGGGACGATGGGTGTGCAGATGTCCGAGGGCATGCCGACCCCGCCCGGGTACTCGCGCTCGACGGGAGAGGTCCGGGCGCTGAACCTGATGATCGACTTCCCCGACGCCAAGGGCGAGGGCACGGCCCTGGACCGGCTGGCGGAGTTCTTCCCCCAGACCTCCGACTGGTTCCGCACCAGCTCCTACGGCCGGCTGGCCTACCGGGCCGAGGCGCCGATAAGGACCTGGCTGCGGATGCCGATGCCCTTCGCGGCGTACGGGATCGAGCGCGGGTCCTCCTACGAGCCGGGCTACCGGCAGCTCGTCGAGCACATCGCGAAGGCCGCCGACGCCGAGGTGGACTTCAGCCGGTACGACCTGATCAACATCCTGGTCACCCCGAACGCCGGGCCCTCCGCCCTGGACACCGTCCTGTCGGTGACCTTCTCGGGCAACGGCGAGGCGCCGATGGCGGACGGGGTCCCGCTGTCCAACACGTCCTTCGTCTACAGCCGGCAGGACGACGGCTCGGGCACCTACCGGGAGACCGGCTACCGGGTGCTCCCGCACGAGAACGGGCACGTCTTCGGGCTGCCCGACCTCTACACCTCCGACGGCGGGAACACGGTCGGGCACTGGGACATCATGAGCGAGGACTGGGGTGCCAACAACGACCTGATGGGCTGGCACAAGTGGAAGCTGGGCTGGCTGGACAGCACGCAGATCTCCTGCGCGTCGAAGTCGGGCACCAGCGACCACGTCCTGACGCCGCTGGCGGTGGAGGGCGGCATGAAGCTGGCCTTCGTCCCGCTGTCGGAGAGCGTCGGGTACGCCGTGGAGGTGCGGACCCGGGCCGGCAACGACGAGGCCGTCTGCAGGCCCGGCGTCCTCGTCTACAAGGTGGACTCCGACGTGGACACCGGCCACGGGCCGGTGACCGTCTCGGACAGCTCGGGCGCGAGCGGCGGCTGTACGCGCCGGCCCAACGTGCACGCCGAGCTGTCGGACGCGCCGTTCCGGCCGGGTGAGACCTTCACCGACGACAAGGCCGGCATCAGCATCTCGGTGGTGGGCGAACTGCGCGACGGCAGCTACCAGATCCGCGTCACCCGCCCGTAACGCCCTCCCGGGGGTACGGATCGCGCTCCGGAGCCGGGGCCACGCCAGGCGTGGCCCCGGCTCCTCGGCATGCCCGCGGCCGGAAGGTACGTGGTCCACGCAACTAAGCTTTGGCTAAAGCCGGTTCGTGCATGCTGGTTAAATTCCGGACGCCTGGCGACGGTATGTCCGTTATGCAGACATCCTTCCGGAATCGGCGTTGGTAGCTTCCCCATAAGCGATCGTCGGAGGGGGGCCGGCTTTCCGAGCCGTACGGCGGACCGCTCCTCCTGACCCGCATCACTTACGGGACGTTCATGAGGAGTGACCACCCCATGTCGATGAAGACCACCATGCGCATCACCCTGGCCACCGCGACCACCTTCGCGGCGCTGGGCGTCGCCGCCCCGCAGGCCGCCGTGGCCGACACCCCCGGGCGCCATTTCACCGTCGCCTCCCAGGCCTCGGCCTCGACCCAGAGCCTCGTGGCGGCGAACGCGCAGGCGGCCGCAGCGGGCGCCACCGCCTGCGGCGCCGGCTACACCGAGATCATCCTGGCGGAGCGGCTGCCGAGCGCCACCACCCGCTACGCCACGGTGTACGTCTACACCAACGGCCAGGAGTCCGGCCCGCGGATCTACGACAAGCCGACCTGCGCCGTGCTCCACAACGAGACCGGCTCGGCCCAGTACATGGGTGTCCGCCTGAAGGACAACTACACCGACACCCCGGACACCGAGGACTTCGGCACCTTCTCGTCCTACGCCGGCCCCGTCTACCAGAACAAGGGCTGGTGCGGCCAGGTGTACTCGTACATGAAGAAGTCCGGCAAGGTCGTCGTCGACCACCTGCGCGGCGTCGGCTCCTGCAACTGACCGCAGCGACGCCTTTCGACCCGCCACCACCCGGCACCTCCGTCCCGGCGCTCCGCCGGCCGGGAGACCGGGCCCTCCGGCGTGCAGCGATCTGACATGAGCATCACAACTCTGGCCCCGGTGTCCGTCCCCGGGCCCGGTCGGATCCTGCCGCCGGCTCCACCGCGAGAGAGCGAAGAGTGAACCGAAGTAGCCTGAGGCGTGCGCGGATACCCGTGACCGCCGCCATCACCCTGTCCCTGGCCGCCGGCGTCTCGACGTCGCAGGCCTTCTCGGCCCCGGCGCCGACCCCGCCCACGAACGCGAGGGCCGACCCGGCCGCCCCCGCCACCGGCGCCGAGGCGCCCAAGCCCGAGGCCGTTCCGGAGAAGGACCGCTCCGCGACCCTCGGGAAGGACTACCGCGGGTCCAAGGACCGCGCGTGGACCACGTCCGGCGACGGCACGGGCTTCCACGTCCTGCTCGCCGACGAGAAGGACGGCTACAAGTGGCGCACCGCCGCCACGCTGGCCGAGCCCGGCTTCGACACCGACACCTGGATCGGCAACGCCTGTCTGACCCAGTCCGGTACGCACGCCGCCGTCGCGTACGCGCCGCGCACCTTCACCAACAAGCCGGAGCTCATGGCGCGCGGTGCCTTCACCGCGATCGTCGACCTGAAGACCGGTCAGGTGACCAAGCTGCCCGTGCAGGCCAGCCTCGGCTACTTCTCCCCGGGCTGCGGCACGGGCGACACGGCCGTCTTCTCGCAGTTCGCGGACGAGACGGCCCCGAAGAACGAGACGCGCCTCGTCACGATCGACGCCCCGACGGCCAAGTCCGACATCCTGACCGTGCCCGGCCAGGTCACCTCGGCCATCCCGGTGGGCGGCGAGATCGTCGCCGCCCAGGGTCCGACCCTGGTCAAGGTGTCCAAGGGCGCCGGGGTCCGGCCGATCAAGAAGACCTCGGCCGTCCCGTTCCAGCTGATGGCGGACGCCGAGGGCGGCGTCACCTACATCGACCGCGTCCAGCCCGGCGCCAAGAACGCCGGCAAGCCCGGCAGCGGCCTGCTCGCCCCCTCGGCGAAGGGCGGCCCCGCCGCCCCCGAGCCCACGGGCGAGGTCAGCCGGATCACCGCGGACGACGTGAAGAAGGCCGACGGCACGGCCGCGGGCACCCAGGTGGCCACCGGCCGGCTGGAGGCCTTCGACCTGGCCCGCACCCCGTCCGGCACCGTCTTCGTCACCGGTACGGCCACCACCACCGGCAGCCTGCCGGGCACGGTGAAGAACCCGGGCGGCCTCGCCAAGGACTCCTCGGTCTCCAGCGAGGGCCAGGCCTCCGTCATGACCCGCTGGGCCGACGGCAAGGACTCCCGCCTGCGCCCCGAGGACGCGCTGAGCGCCCGCGCCGCGCGCACCTCGGTCAAGGCACTGGACACGGGCAGGACCGTCGAGCTCGACGCCCTCCCGACCTCGGACCCGATCGGCGGCGAGAAGTCCCTCAAGGACGGCCAGGCCACCTCCCCCGCCCTGGAGAACGCCGCGGGCGGTTCGGCCCCGGCCCCGAAGCCGGCCGCCAAGAACGCCCCCTCCGCCGTCTCCTCGGCAGCGGCGGCGGCTCCGGCCAACGACACCGTCGACGCGGACCGCTACTGCTCCGTCCCGCGCAACGACCCCCGCAAGCAGGCCTTCCAGCCGACGCCGCGGCAGGTCGAGTGGGCGGTCAACCAGACCGTCATCGGCCAGCTCAACAAGGGCGCCAGCCGTCCGGCGAACTGGAAGAACACGGGCATGGCGGCGTACGCGCCGCAGTCCCTCTTCCCGCTCACGGTGCTGGACGGCGACCCCAACGGCACTCCGGACCGCGGTGACGAGTGGCACGTGCCCTCGCAGGTGATGCTGGGCATCACCGCGCAGGAGTCCAACATGTGGCAGGCCACGCGCTACGCCGTGCCGGGTGTCACCGCCAACTCGCTGATCGGCAACTTCTACGGCGTCAAGTACGCCTCCAACGGCCAGCAGCAGGACCCGTGGGCCATCGACTGGGCGGACGCCGACTGCGGTTACGGCATCACCCAGGTGACCGACGGCATGCGCGTGCACGGCAAGGAGAAGAAGGACGAGAAGCCCAAGACGGCCGTCCAGCAGGAGGCCGTGGCCCTCGACTACGCCGCCAACATCGCCTCCGGCGTCAACATCCTGATCGAGAAGTGGAACTCCACCCGCCGTGACGGGCTGGTCATCAACGACGGCCACCCGAAGTGGATCGAGAACTGGACGTACGCCCTCTGGGCCTACAACGCCGGCTACCACCCGAAGTCGACCGCCGGCGCCAACAGCGGCAAGTGGGGCGTGGGCTGGACCAACAACCCGGCGAACCCGCTGTGGAAGGCGAACCGGACCCCGTTCCTGGAGGACGCGCTGGGCAACAGCGCCTACTACCACGCGGCCAGTCCGCAGCACTGGCCGTACCAGGAGAAGGTGATCGGCTGGGCGGCCCGCCCGATCGAGGCCATGGAGAAGCCGGGCAAATTCGGCGCCGGCTTCCGCGAGGCCTGGTGGCTCAACCCGGGTGACCGCACCCGCGCGATGCCCCCGATCGGGCTGTTCTGCGACGCCTCCAACGACTGCGACAAGTCGAAGATCGGCGAGAGCGACTCGAACAAGACCGGCCAGGGTGCCTGCCTGCTCCCGGGTGACCCGGACACCAAGAACCCGCTCTACCTGAAGTGCTGGTACAACAAGCCGGCCACGTGGAAGAACTGCAAGGACGCCCAGTGCGGCACCCCGGTGCACCGGTTCAACGACACCTACCCCGAGCAGCCTGACGAGGCCTCGTACCCGCCGCGCTGCACCATCGGCCTGCCCGAGGGCACGCTCATCGTCGACGACATGCCGAACGGCGCCTATCCGGCGGGCGGGGCGCGCAACTGCGCCAACGCCGAGTCGGCCGGATCGTTCCAGTTCACCTTCAGCGGGTCGGGCGGGGTCTACCCGAGCAAGATCGACACGCACCAGATCGGCGCGGGCTTCCGCAACCACTTCTGGTTCACGCACACGCGTGACAAGGACACCGCCGAGGGCGCCAGGCTGGCCGCGTCCGGTACCTGGACGCTGAACAAGCCCAACCGCGGCTGGATGCGCGTCTGGGTCCACATCCCGGACCACGGGGCGCACACGCGCCAGGCCTCCTACCAGGTCAAGGGGACCGACTCCAGCAGCCCGGTGCGCGTGCAGCCGCAGCGGGTGCTGGAGAACAAGTGGGCCGACCTCGGCGTGTTCAACTTCGTCAACACGCCCCAGGTCATCCTCGACAGCCACTCCCGCGACGGTGACGGCAGCGAGGACATCGCCTGGGACGCCGTCGGCTTCCAGCCGCTCGGCGCCAAGCCGGCGAACTTCGTGGTCGCCATGGGTGACTCGTACTCCTCCGGCGAAGGCGCCTCCGTCTCGGGCGGCGGCGACTACTACAAGGAGACGGACCTCCTCGGCAAGGACGAGAAGCTCCGCAACGCCTGCCACCGCTCGAAGCACGCGTGGTCGCGTCAGGCCACCCTGCCAGGGCACTCCAAGTCGATCGGCGCCATGTCGGACGACCGTGACGGCAACATGGACTACCACCTGGTCGCCTGCTCCGGCGCGCAGACGGAGAACATCCTCTCCGCCAACGACCAGGTCGGGCCGGTGAAGGGCGCCAAGAACGCCGAGGGCCAGTCCGGTCAGTCCTCCTACGGCGAGCTCCCGCAGCTGGACAAGGGCTACCTGGACCAGAACACCACCCTGGTGACGATGTCGATCGGTGGCAACGACGCCCGCTTCACGGACGTCATCACCGAATGCATGATCATGGCCGGTCTCAAGAACTGCCAGGACGCCGAGCTCAGCGACCAGTCGGAGCCCCTCAGGATCACGGAGCCGCGGCTGATCAAGGAGAAGGTGCGGCCCTCGATCGTCACCACGCTGAAGGAGATCGCAGAGAGGGCACCCAAGGCCAAGATCGTGCTGATGGGTTACCCCAAGCTCCTCGAGGGCGAGGTCTGCGTCCCGGGCATCCACAAGGAGGAGCAGCCCTGGGTCAACAGCATCGGCGCACTGCTCACCGAGCAGATGGCCGGCGCCGCCGCCGACGCCCGGGCAGCCGGTGTGAAGGCATGGTTCTCCGACCCCACTGCCGCGTTCAAGGGCCAGGGGATCTGCGGTAGCCCCGAGACGATCCACGGCATCGTCACGGACAAGACCCCGGGCGACAAGGACGACCTCAAGCCTTCCGCCCAGTCCTTCCACCCCAAGATCGCCGGCGCCAGGCTGTACGCCAACTCCCTGCAGAGCACGCTCAACAGTCCGGAAATGAAGTAACAGCCTCCGGCTGAAGGGGCCCTGAGTATCCGTACTCAGGGCCCCTGACCGTTCCTCTGAAAGGCTTCCCCCATGGACAAGACCTACCGGGCGGTCGGGGCCCTCGTCGTCGGCGCCTTCACCGGGTGGCTGGCGCTCGGCCTGTGGGAGTGGGCCGACGGCGAGCAGAAGCGCAGCTGCGCGAACGACACGGCGGTCTGCGTCACCCCGTATCCGCTGATCGGCATCGGCCTGTGGGTGGTGCTGGCCGTGGTGGTCCTCGCCGTCGCCCTGCCCCTGCTGGGGGTGCGGCCGCGCAAGACGGTGACGGTGGCCGCCTTCTCCCTCCAGGCGTACGCGATCGCGATCCTCGGTTCCCTCGCGCCCCGCGACGTGCCCGCCACGGACGCCCCGAACCTGATCGCCCTGGCGCTCGGTCCGGCGCTCGTCGCCGTCTGCACGGTGCCGGGGTGGCGCCAGGCCGGTTTCATCGCCACCGCCGTGCTGGTGGTGGCGGCGTTCATCACGCTGGGTGTCCTGGACGGGTTCTAGGGGGTGTCTCGCCGACACCGATGGGCCCCCGCTTCGCGCGGGGGCCCATCGGTGTTTCCGCAGGCCGCCGGGAGGGTCAGCGGCCCGTGGCTCTGGGCCAGAAGGCGTCCAGCCAGACGAGGGTGTCCCGCATGACGTAGTGGTCGGCGTTCGGGCGCAGCGCGGAGAGCAGGAAGGAGCGTGCGCCCTCGGAGGGCACCCCGAGGACGGTGAGCCGGGGGTCCGGGGTGCCGTCCGGGGCGACGGGGTGGAACTGCGGGGTCAGGTCGAGGCCGCCCGGCCGGAAGACCTCGCCGTCCGCCGACTCGTTGCACCACAGCCGCACCAGGCCCCGGTCGAGGAGGTTGCGGTAGAGCGGCAGGACGTCGAGCCGCGGGTCGAAGCCGTGCATGCGGGCCTCGACCAGGACGTCGACGGGCCGGGACAGGCCGGTGTGCGGGCCTTCGACCACGGTCTTCCCGGTGGCCTCGTCGAGCCGGGCGCGCGCTCCCGGTCCGGCACCGACGTCGAGCAGCCCGCAGTCGACGAGGGCGGCCATCTTCGCCATGATCTCGGCCGCGGCCCCGTTCGCCAGCCGGTTGTGGTGGCGAACGTAGGTCCCCAGGAAGTGGCGCTGGGAGGCGGGGGTCAGGCCCGCGTGGTCCACGGCGTACGAGATGACGTGGCGCAGGTCGCGCCAGACGCCGTCGGCGGCGGCCTTGTGGGGGTTCCTCAGGTTGCCCTGCCGGGCCCACAGCTGGTCGCGGGCCATGAACGCGGCGACGGACGCGCGGAACTCCTCGGGCGAGGCGCCGGGCGGGACCGGTGAGACGGCGCGGTGCCAGTCGAAGCGGTTGCCGTGGAGGTAGGTCTCCAGCCCCCATGCGGAGTCGAGGGGGTCGGTGACCGGGCCGGGCGGCAGGGACCGGTCGACGCACCGGCGGACCTCGGCCTCGGCCGAGGGCCCGTACACGGTCCTCGTCCAGTGCAGCAGCACGTCGCGGACCGGCCAGGACACGGTGGCCTGGGCCCCGAACAGCGCGCACTTGCCGCGCAGTACGCCCTCCAGGACGTCGGCGATCTCGTCCACGGCGCGTTCCAGCGGGGCGGTCAGGGCGCCGGGCCCGTCGGCGGGCGTGCCGGTCACGAAGGCCAGGTAGCCGGGGAGCGCGCGCTGGGTCAGCAGCAGCGCGGCGGCGGGGCCGAAGAGGGTGACGTAGTGCAGGTGGGCCATCTCCAGGACGACCAGCGGCAGGAGGTCTCGTTCGAAGTCCAGCTGCCGGCGGCCGGTGGCGTCGCCGCCCGGCGGCCGGCCGGCGTGGGCGCGCAGCTGGTCGACGGCCTCGCGCGTCAGGAAGGTGCCGGGGTGGTCGCCGCCGCCGTCGCTGGGCTTGTGGTTGTCGGGGCGGGCGAAGGTGAACAGGCCGGAGCCGCTGAACGCCACGACGGCCGCGGGCTCCCGGCCGGAGGGCCGGTAGACCAGGCGCGGGCCGTCCTGGTGGAAGGTGCCGCCGCGGCCCTCGGTGAGGTGCAGGACCGTGTCGATGGCGGTGAGGCCCATGCCGGCGCAGCCGACGACCGTGTCCGGCCCGCAGCTGTCGGCGTCGAGCTCCTCCTCCAGCGGGTACGGGTGGGGTACGTGGCGGGTCGCGCCGCCGGCGGCCGGGCGGTCCGCGGCGGAGCGGCCCGGGTCGTGGTACGAGTGGCCCGTCAGCAGGAGCACCTCGTCGGCGGTGCGGCGGCCGCCGTCGGCGGTGACGACCTCCAGCCGGTCGCCGGCGGCGGGGGCGATGTCCACGACCTCGGCGTGGTGCAGGTGGAGTTCGGCGCCGGGGTGGCGGCGCAGGTCCGCGGCGAAGGCGTCGAACATGTCGCGCAGGGCCAGTCCGTGGACGTAGCGCTTGGGCCAGTCCTCGGGGCCGAGGTCGAAGTCCGGGTCGCCGGTCTCCTCGAAGCGGCGGCGGCACCACTGGTGCAGGGTGGGCCGCTCGGCGGGCGGGCGCAGCGGTCCGGCGCCGGTCACCGTCTCGTCGGCGGCGAAGCCCACCTGGGCGCCGATGCGGTTGAGGTAGCTGGTGCGTGCCTGGTCGGGGGCGTGCGCGCGGCCGGCGCCGAACGCGCCGGTGCGTTCGTAGAGGTGGACCTCCAGGCGGTGCCCCTCCCCCAGCCGGTCGATCGTCGCCGACAGCCGCTCCAGGGCGTACGTGGCCCTGGGCCCGCCACCCACCACGGCGAGCCGGTAGGGCTCGGGCGTTGCCGCGGGTCGGCCGGATGCGTCAGCTCGGGGGGTGGTCACGGGCACCTCATTCAGGGGTCGGAGGAGATCTGCCGGGGCGCGGGGCCGGCCGGCCCGTCGGTCGCGGGCGGTCCGGCCGCCGGCCGTCGGTGGCGGGCCGTCGGCCGAGGCGGTCAGCCGCGGGCCGTCAGGATCCGGGTGAGCGCGGCGAGGAAGCGGTCGATGTCCCGCTGCGTCATCTGCCCCATCGTGGAGAGCCGGAAGAAGTCCGCCGCCAGCTGTTCCTGGGCGCTGTAGATGACGAAGCCCTCCGCGCGCAGCCCGCCGTGCAGCTCGGCGTAGCCGCAGCCGGCCGGGATGCGGACGGCGGTCAGGGAGGCGGCCCGCTGCTCCGGCGGGAGCAGGATCTCCAGGCCGAGCGTCTCCAGGCCGTCGCGCAGCCGCCGGGCGAGGGCGGTGTAGCGGGCGTGGCGGGCCTCCCAGCCTTCTGCGAGGGCCAGGTCGAGGGCGGCGTCGAAGGCGTAGAAGCCGGGGATGGCCGGGGTGAACGCGGGGGCCTGGGCCTTCTCCTGGGCGGCGTAGTGCCGGTGCAGGTCGAGGTAGTAGCCGCGGCGGGGGTGGCCCGCCAGGGCTTCGAAGGAGGTCCTGGCGGCGCTGACGAAGCCGAGGCCGGGGGCGCCTTCGAGGCACTTGTTGGCGGAGCCCGCCAGCCAGTCGACGCCGTCGGCGGCCAGGGAGATGCGTTCGGCGCCGATGCTGCTGACGGCGTCCACGACGACCTCGCGGCCGTGGGCGTGGGCGATCCGGGTCACGGCGGCGACGTCGTTGAGCATGCCGCTGCTGGTCTCGTGGTGGACCACGCCGACGTGGGTCAGGCCGGGGTCCGCGGCCAGCGCCCGGTCGACGGCGTCGAGGTCCACGGGCGTGGCCCAGCCCAGTTCGAGCCGGTGAGCGCGGATGCCGTGGGCGTCCGCGATGTGCCGGAACCGTTCGCCGTAGTGCCCGTTGTCGATGACCAGCAGGCCGCCGCCGTGGGGCACGGCCGAGCTGACGGCGGCCTCCACCGCGGCGGTGCCCGAGCCGGTGAGGACGACGGAGGTGTGCCGCCCGTCGCCGCCCGCGGCGAGGGTGGTCTTGTGCCGGACGCGGGTGAGGAGGTCGGAGAACTCCGGCTCGCGGTGGCACATGTCGGGTCCGGCGAGCGCCGCGCGCACCCGGTCGTCGGTGATGACGGGGCCGGGGTTCATCAGGACGAGGCGCTCCGGGCGCGGCGCCGTGCTGTCGTTCATCGGGCGATCGCTTCCTTGAATCGGGCCGCCGAGGCGGGCGGGGCGAGGGCCGGGCGGCCGAGGTTCGGGTCCGATCCGGGGGCGATGCGGACGCGGACCAGGTGCGCGCCGCCGTCCTGTTGTGCGCGCAGGACGGCGGCGCGCAGGGCGTCGGCGTCGCGCACGTCGTGGGTGGACCGGTAGCCGCAGGCCGCGGCGATCCCCGCGAAGTCCACCCCGGCGGAGGCGGTGGGCTGCCCGCCGGTGGATTCGTAGGACTCGTTGTCCAGCAGGAGGTGGCACAGGTCGGTGCCGGAGTGGCGGCCGATGGTGGCCATGGCCTCCAGCCGCATCAGGGCCGCGCCGTCGCCGTCGAGTACGGCGACCCTGCGGTCGGGGGTGTTCAGGGCGACGCCGAGGGCCACGCTGGAGGCGCAGCCCATGGAGCCGACGACGTACAGGTTCTGCGGGCGGTCCCAGTCGCGTTCCAGTTCCCGGGCCGTCTTGCCGGTGGTGGCGACGAGCAGGGTGTCGGGGTCCATGGCGGAGACGATGTGGCCGATCGCCTCGGCCCGCTTCATCAGCGGCGGGCCGGCGGCCGGGGCGGGGGCCGCGGCGGCGGCCTCGTAGGGGGCGACGGCCCCCTTGGGCACGATGAACGCGAAGGGCAGTCCGGTGGTGTCCATGTGCCCGGCGGCCACGTCGAGGCGCTCGGCGAGGAGCGCGGGGTCGTCGGGGAGCACCTCGTTGCGCACGCCCATGGACGTCAGCATGTCCTGGGTGATCCGGCCCATCAGCTCGTGCTGCGGCTCGTCGGGGCGGCCGGGGCGGCCGCGCCAGGTGACCAGGAGCAGGACCGGCAGGCGCAGGGTGTGGCAGAGGGAGGTCAGCGGGTTGACGGTGTTGCCGAGGCCGGAGTTCTGGAGGATGACCACCGGGCGGCGCCCGGCGAGGACGGCGCCGGCGGCCAGGGCCACGGCCTCGCCCTCGTTGGCCGCGATGACGTACTCCTGCGGGTGTTCGGCTTCCAGGCAGGAGATGACCGGGCCGAGGAAGGAGCAGGGCACGCCGGTGAACGGGCCGTGCCCGTGTTCCCTGAGCAGTTCGACCAGGGTGCGCGCCTGGAGGGCTCCGGTGCTCACTGGCCGCCCTCCCGGGTGGCGAACAGCTCGGTGGCGCGGGCGATGTCCTGCGCGGTCCGCAGTTCCAGCCAGCCGGAGCCGATCTCGACCGCGCCGACCCGGTGTCCGGCGGCGAGCAGGTCGGTGAGCAGGTCGGCCAGCGTGCCCTCGGTGCCGTCGGCGCGGCGCTTCTCGGCGACCTGGCGCAGTGCGGCGAAGCCCTGGGCGGAGAAGGCCGCGGCGCCGGCGAACTCGCCGTCCGCCTCGGGGCCGGCGACGGCGAGGACCTCGCTGCCGGAGGCGCCGCCGAGCCGGCGGCCGCCGCGGGCCGTGGAGTCCAGGGTCAGCGGCAGGGCGTCGGCGCGGCGCTCGACGCCGGGTCCGTCGGACACGTCGACGAGGACGGCGATGTCGCCGCCCGCCGCGAGGAGGCGGCGCAGCGGCTCGCCCTCGACGAAGACGTCGCCGGAGACCAGCACGGTGCCGCTCAGGGCGTCGTCGTCCAGGGCGAGTACGGCGCCGGTGGCGTCGGCCTGGGCGGGCAGGAGCGTGACGTCCTGCGGGGCCCGTGCGGCGTCGTCGCCCGCGGTGGCGGACACCGACTCGATGTCCGCCCGGCGCAGTGCGGCGCTCTGCTCGGCGAGCAGGCCGGCGGCGGGGGCGGTGGGCCGGCCGGGGACCACGACGGCCCGGGCGCGGCCGGCGTACGGGGTGATGAACTCGGCCTCGTGGCGCTTCTGGAGGGGCATGCCCTGGAGGTCGAACACGGTGGACAGGGGGGCGATCCGGTCCTCGATGCCGGTGGTGCGGTCGTCGCGCAGGATCGAGGCGAAGGTCTCGGTGACGGCGGCGATGCCCGCGCGCAGACCGTGGTTGGCGTAGATGACCATCTTGGCGCCGGCTTCGGCCAGTTCGGTGGCGGTGATGGTGTGGTAAGTGGTGGGGACGACGACCACGGGGGTGGGCAGGGTCCAGCGTTCGAGGAAGCGCAGGACCGGCTCCGGGGAGGTGCCCTTGGCGTGGATCAGTACGGCGTCCGCGCCGGCGGCCGCGTAGGCCTCGCCGCGGCGCAGTGCCTCGTCCATGCCCCATCCCGCGATGAGGGCCTCGATCCGGGCGATGACCATGAGGTCCGGGGTGGTCTGGGCGGCCTTGGCGGCGCGCAGCTTGCCGCAGAACTCGGCGATGGGGGCCAGTTCCTGACGGCCCGGGATGAAGCTGTTGACCTTCGGGAACCGCTTGTCCTCGATGGACACGCCGGCGATCCCGGCCGCCTCGTAGCGGCGGATCATGTTCATGACGTTGTGGGCGTTGCCGTAGCCGGCGTCGCAGTCGGCGACGACGGGGACGTCGACGGCGGCCGCCAACGAGGTGGCGGTGGCGAGGAGTTCGCTCATGGTCAGGATGTCGGTGTCGGGGACGCCCTGGGAGGCGGAGACCTCCAGACCGCTCGACCAGACGCCGTCGAAGCCGGCCCGCTCGGCGAGGCGCGCACCGAGCGGGTTGTGCGCGCCGATGATGCGTACGGTGCCCGGGCGGGCGAAGAGGTCGCGGAGCTGCCGGGCTCCGGTCGTCCTGTGGTCCCCGCGTGCCTCTGTCGTCCCAGTAGTCATGCCGATTCTCCTGTTGTCCGCATTCGTGCGTGAGGGGGCGCAGCATCATCGGGGCGGCCCACATAATGCAATTGCCGGTAATTCAAATTGGTCGGGGTGGAGGGAGGTGCCGGATATGCGGCCCGCGGCCCGCGGGACCCGGTCATACGGTGACGGCCGTGAATACCAGGCCGTCGGCCACCAGCCAGCGTCCGTCGAAATGCCGGACGGTGCGGCCGGCCACCTCGGGGCCGTCGACCAGGAGGCGGGCGTGGAACTCGCCGTCGGTGGTGGCCGGGCCAGGTTCCGGGTGGAACCGCAGTTCGGCCTGGGTGAAGTCGAGCCAGCGCCCGGTGAGCGGGAACCACGTCTTGTAGACGGACTCCTTGGCGCTGAAGAGGACCGTGTCCCAGTGCAGACCCGGCCTGGACCGGGCCAGCGTCCGGAGCCGGACGCGCTCGTGCGGGAGCGCCACCGCCTCCAGGACCCCCGGGGGGAGCGGGACGTGCGGTTCGGCGTCGATGCCGAGTCCCGTCAGATCGGTGGACCGGGCGGCGGCCGCCGCCCGGTAGCCGTCGCAGTGGGTGATGGCGCCGGCCACTCCCGGGGGCCACAGCGGCTCTCCGGAGCCGCCCACGGGGACGGGCCCGGCGGGCACCCCCAGGTGGTCCAGTGCGCGGCGGGCGCAGAGCCGTCCGGTGGCGAAGGTCCGTCTGCGTCCTTCGGAGGCGCGCGCCACGGCCGCCCGTTCCACGGGGTGGAGGCGAAAGACGGCGCCGGGCGGGTCCGCGTACTCCGCCGAACTGGCCACGCACGCGGGCAGGATCCGCTCGATCACTTCGTGCGCCCCCCGCCCGCGCGCTCCGCGTCCGCGTGTTCCGGTTGCGCGTGTTCCGGTTCGGCGTGTTCCGTGCCCGCCCGGCCGGGGCCCGCGAAGAGGCCTGCCACCGCGCCGAGGGCGGCCACCGCCGCGGTGGCGAGCAGGGCGTGCTGCATGCCCTCCAGGAACACGGTCCGGGAGATGTCCGTGAGGGTGGAGCGCGCAGCGTCCACGGTCCCGGGATCCGGTGCGAGGCCCACGGCCACGGCGCGTACGGCCGCGTCCAGGGCGCCGGGGGCGATCTCGACGCCCTGCGCGGCGAGGCGTCCGGGCAGGGCGGAAGCGGCGTGGGCGGCGACGAGGGCGCCCGCGGTGGCGGTGCCCAGGCTGCCGCCCACCTGCATGGCCGTCTGCTGCATGCCGCCGGCGACGCCCGACAGTTCGACCGGTGCGCTGCTGATGACGAGCTTGGTGGCGCCCACCATGACCGGGCTGAAGCCGAGCCCGAGCAGGAAGAAGCACAGCGTCGTCTCCAGCGTCCCGGACTGCGCGTCGAGACGGGACAGGGCGCACATGGCCGTTGCGGTCACCAGGAGCCCTGCGACCACCGGGGCCCGGGGCCCGGACCTGCTGATCCACATCGCCGCGAACGGCGCGCCGACGATCATCAGCAGGGTCAGCCCCAGGACGCGGACGCCCGACTCGGCCGGGGTCAGCCCGAGCACGTTCTGCAGGTAGAAGATCAGGACGAACGGCGCGCCGAACATCACGAAGGACATGGCGAGCATGGCCAGGACGCCGACGGTGAACCGGACCGACCGGAAGATGCGGGGCGGTACCAGCGGGTCGGCGGCGCGCCGCTCCCACCAGGTGAAGAAGGCGCCGAGGAGCAGCGCCGAGGCCAGCAGCGCCAGGGTGCGGGCGTCGGGCCGGCCCTGGTCGGCGACCGTGGCCAGGCCTCCGACGAACAGGCACAGCGCGGCGCCCAGGACGGCCATGCCGGTCAGGTCCAGGCGGCCGGCCGGCCGCTCGCCGCGTACGTCGCGCAGCACGGTGACGCCGAGGGCCAGGGCGACCGCGCCGAGCGGCACGTTCAGGAAGAACACCCAGCTCCACGAGGCGTGTTCGACGAGCAGGCCGCCGACGACGGGGCCGGCCGCGGTGGACGCGGCGATGACGGCGCTGCGCACGGCGATCGGCATGTTGAGCCGGTCGGCCGGGAAGGCGGTGCGCAGCAGGCCGAGGGTGGCGGGCTGCATCAGCGCGCCGAACACGCCCTGGAGGACGCGCAGTGCGATGACCCAGCCCAGGCTGCCGGAGGCGCCGATGGCCACCGAGGTGGCCGTGAAGCCGGCGGCGCCGATGAGGAAGACGGTGCGGTGGCCGTAGCGGTCTCCGAGCCTGCCGGCGGCGATGAGCAGGGCGGCGACGGCGAGCAGGTAGCCGTTCGTCACCCACTGGATGCCGGTCAGGCTCGCGTCGAGGTCGGCCTGCATGGCCGGCTGGGCGACGGTGACGATGGTGCCGTCGAGCGAGACCATCATGGCCCCGACCGACAGGGTCAGCAGGGTCAGCCAGGGGTGGCCCCGTACCCCGCGGCGCGGCGGGGAGGGCGGGCCGCCCTGCCCCTCCGCGGCCGCGGTGTGTCCGGTCACCCTGCTCATGTCAGGAGCTCACCCGGCTGTCCCGTGGCCGCCGCGGCGGTCGTCCGGCCGGCGCCGTCGCGCCCGACGGAGCCGCCGGGGCCGCCCGCGCCGTCCTCGGCGGGCTTCCAGCCGGGCGGGCCGAAGACGTAGCCGAGCTTGTGGCGCAGCGTGCTCGCGCCGCGCACGTCGCGGAACATGTTGCCGAACTCGTGGACCTGGATCTTCCAGATGGAGAAGGTCTCGATCTGCTTGGTCAGGCCGTACGTGGGGCGCTGCACCTCGGGCTGGAAGGTCCCGAAGATCCGGTCCCAGAGGATGAGGATGCTGCCGAAGTTCTTGTCCAGGTATTCCGGGTCGTTGCCGTGGTGGACACGGTGGTGCGAGGGCGTCACGAAGACGTACTCGAACCAGCGCGGCAGCTTTCCGATCTTCTCGGTGTGCGCGAAGAGCCCGTAGACGAGGTGGGCCGAGTGCATCGTGAAGACCAGCGCGGGGTGCACGCCGAGCAGCGGGAGCGGCAGCCAGATCATCTTCTCGAACCACTGGGCCCACTTGCGGCGCAGCGCGGTCGAGAGGTTGAAGTACTGGCTGGAGTGGTGCACCTGGTGGCCGGCCCAGATGAGCCGGATGCCGTGCGCGGCGCGGTGGTACCAGTAGAGGAGGAACTCCACGCCGAAGAAGAGGACGACCCACGTGGTCCAGGACGAGGACGACAGGTGCCAGGGCGCCACGTACTCGTACACGAGCAGGTAGAGCGCGAGCGCCACGGTCCGCAGCATGGTGGACGAGAACAGTGCGCCGAAGCCCGTGAGGATGCTCGCCCGGTGGTCCCGCAGGTCGTATCCGGGCCGCTCGTCGTGGTCGTCGCCGAACTTGATCGCCAACATCTCGATCACGATCAGCAACGCCATGGCGGGCAGGGCGTAGACCGCTGGATCGTGCAGCCGGTCTATGACCTTATCGAGCATCGCTCTCTCCTCGTTTCGACTTCCGCAAAAGCCTAAACACGCTCCCTAAAAAGCTCCCTAAAGCCCGCCTTAACTTGCACTCTCACCAGGACAAAACCCCTGCGGACAGAACTGTTTAGTGTCGTTTTAGCATGCCCCCGGTACGCTCGCCGTCGGCTTGGCAGGAAATCGCAATTTCCGGATCGTCGCCACTTTTTCGAGGAACTGGCCGCAATGATCCAGGAACGGGGTGCGAATGGGCGGGAACGGTCTCGCGGTCCGCATGGAGCGGCCGGCCCGCGGCGCCGGCCCGGTGCGCGTGCTCGCCCTGCACGGGCTGGCCGCGAGCGCGACCACCTGGACGGCCTTCGGGGAACACGCCTCGGACGACGTGGAGTTGTGGACGGCCGAGCTGCCGTGGGGAGTCGCCGGCCCGACCTCGTGGAGCCACCGCGGCGACCCCGCCGAGTGGATCGGCCGCGCCCTGGGCGCGGTCCCCGGCGGGGCCGACGTCCTGGTCGCGCACTCCTTCTCCGCCGTCCTCGCCGTCGAGCACCTCGCCCGCGCCCCGCACTCCGGACGGCCCCGCGCCCTGGTCGCCGTGTCGCCCTTCCACCGCCGGGACCCGGCCGACTTCCACTGGGACGACGCCGGCCACTACCTCGGCATCTTCCAGGAGGTGTTCGAGGAGGCGCTGGGCATCGCCTCGGCGCGCCGCCTGTCCCCGCAGACCCGCCGGGACATGGCCCTGCTCGTGCGCGACCGCGTCGGCCCGTACGGCTGGACGCGCTTCTGGGAGAGCTACCTGCGCAGCCCCTTCGTCGACCTCGGCGGCCTCGACCTGCCGGTGCTCGTCGTGGCCGGGGAGCAGGACCGCTTCGCGCCGCCGCCGGAGGCCGGGCTGCTGGCGGCCGCACTGCCGCAAGGACGCCTCGAACTGCTGCGGGACTGCGGGCACTTCCCGATGACCGAGCGGCCCGGGCCGTTCGCCGACGCCGTCCGCCGGCTGATCGCCGGGTCGGCCGCGCAGCCGTATGCGGCTCCCACGAGAGTGAGTTGACCCTTGCGCCCCTCTGCCACCCCCGACGTCTTCGTGACCGGAATCGGCGCCGTCAGCTGCCTCGGCGCCACCGCGGACGCGTTCTGGACCGGGCTGAAGGCCGCCGCCTCGCGGCCCACCCCCGTACCGGGCCTGACCGAGCACGTGCCCGACGTACTCGCCTACCAGGTGCCCGACGACGGGACCGCCGCGGCGGACGCGTCGCCCGGCGCCCTGGGCCGTGCCGCGCGCTTCGCGCTGACCGCCGCCCGTGAGGCGGTCACCGACGCCGGCCTGGGCGCGCACGAGGTCGCGGAAGCCGCCGTGGTGATCGGAACCGCCGTCGGCGAGAGCGGGGGGCGCGAGGGTGGCCACGACGGCGAGGGCGCCGGGGACGGGACCCCTGAACCGGCGGCAGGGTCCTGGGAGCCCATGTTCTCCGTCGCGTCCGCGGTCGGCGCCGAACTCGCCACCTTCGGGCCGAACATCAGCGTGAGCAACGCCTGCGCCGCGAGCGGCTACGCGCTGTCCGTCGCCGTGGACCTGATCCGCCGCGGCGAGGCCGACACCGTGCTGCTCGGGGGTGCGGAGGGCATCGCCCGGGTGCCCCTGGCCAGCTTCAGCCGGCTGGGCGCGGCCGACCCCGAGACCTGCCGGCCCTTCGACGCCGGCCGCCGGGGGACCGTCTTCGGTGAGGGGGCCGCCGTACTGGTCCTGCAGTCCGCCCGGGCCGCGGCCGGCCGACCCGTCTACGGCAGGGTGCTGGGGACCGCGTGGAGCTGCGACGCCCACCACCCCACCGCGCCCGACCCCGGCGGCGAGCAGCTGGTACGGGTGGCCCGCGCGGCCCTGGAGGAGGCCGGGCGCGGCCCCGGCGACGTCGGGTGCGTCGTCCCGCACGGCACCGGCACCCGGCAGAACGACGTGGTCGAGTACCAGGTCCTGCGGGAGGTCCTCGGCGACCGCGCCGCGCACACCCCGCTGTTCAGCCTGAAGGCCTTCATCGGCCACACCGCCGGCGCCGCGGCCGCATTCGCCGCCGTGTCCGCGGCGCTGATGGTCCGGCACGGGGAGATCCCGGCGAACATCGCGCTCGCGCGGCAGGACCCGGAGTGCCCGGTCTGGCTGCCGCAGGACGGACCGACCGCGCTGCGGCAGCCGAACGTACTGGTCAACGCGTACGCGTTCGGCGGCAGCAACTTCACGATGGTGTTCGGGGGCGGGTCGCGGTGACGGTTCGTGTCGTGGTGGCCGAGTCCGTCGTCCACGGTGCGGGACTGGTCCTGCCGCCGGAGGGGACCGGCCCGGCGGAGTCGTGGTTCGACCACCGGGCACGGCTCGGCCGCGGGTACAAGTACCTGCCGCCCGCCTGCCAGTACCTGCTCGCGGCGGCCCGGACGGCCCTGGAGGACTGCGGCCCGGAGGCGGACCCGCTCGCCGCGGCCCCGGAGCTGCGCGGCGCCGTCGTCGGCACCAACAGCGCCGTGGCGGCCCTGCACGCGGCCATCGACGAGACCGTCCGCCGCGAGGGGGCCTCCGCGCTGAGCCCGATGAGCGTGCCGTACTTCGCGGTGAACCTCGTCGCAGGCCGCCTGTCGACCGAGCACGTGCTCAAGGGCTTCAACCTGACCGTGACCTCGCCGCGGGTGGCCGGCGTCGAGGCCCTGCACCTGGCCGCCCTCGAACTGGCCGCGGGCCGCGCCGCCGTGACCCTGGCCGGGGCCGCCGAGGCCCCCGACCCGCGGGCCGCAGACGCCGAACCGGAAGCGGGAGCGGCGCTGTTCGTGCTCCGCCCGGGCGGCGGGCCCGTACCGGCCGGCGGCCGGGTACTGCGGACCGTACTGCGCTTCGTCCCGCCGCCGGCCCTGGCCGCCGCGGAAGGCCGCCGGCTCGCCCGGGACTCCGTACGGCGGGCCCTGGACGCGCTGCACTCGGGCGGGCCCGCCCCGGACGAGGTCGAGCTGCTGGCCGACCCCTCGCCCGTCGGTGACGCCGTCGCCGACGCCCTGCGCTCCTGGTGCGCCGACCGCGCACCGGTGTCCACGCGCCGGTCCGGGGCGCGGGCCGGGGCCCTGACCCCGGTGGTCCGGCTGGCCGCACGCCCCCTCCCGGCGGGCGCCGGCCGCCGGCTCGTCGTCACCGCCTCCCGCGCGGGCAACGTCGCGCTCGCCACGGCACACACCCCCGAACACACCGACTGAGAGGTACGCATGCTGACTTCCCTCAAGGGCTCCTGGTGCCTGATCCTGGGCGCCTCCAGCGGCATGGGCCGGGCCACCGCCCTGGCCATGGCCAAGGAGGGCGCCAACATCTTCGGCGTCCACTTCGGCACGGCGGCCCAGCAGGAAGAGGCCGACGAGCTGGTGGCCGAGCTGCGCGCCACGGGCGTGCAGGTGTCCTTCCACAACTGCAACGCCGCCAGCAAGCAGACCCGCGCCGAACTCGTCCCGGTCCTCAAGGAGCTGACCGGGCCCGAGGGCGTACGGGTGCTGCTGCACTCCCTCGCCTTCGGCAGCCTGCTGCCCTTCCTCCCGCAGGAGGGCCAGGAGGACGTCATCACCCCGCGCCAGATGGACATGACCGTCGACGTCATGGGCCACAGCCTCGTGTACTGGGTGCGCGACCTGTACGTGGCCGGGCTGCTGCCGCGCGGCGCCAAGGTGTTCGCGCTCACCAGCCGCGGCGACGGCCGGGTGATGCCCAGCTACGGCGCCGTCTCCGCCGCCAAGTCCGCCCTGGCCTCGCACGTGCGCCAGCTCGCCGTCGAACTGGCGCCCGCCGGCGTCTCGGTGAACGCCCTGCGCGCCGGCCTGACCCTCACCCCGGCGCTGCTGCGCATCCCCGGCAGCGAGGGACTGGCCCGGTACGCGACGGACTCCAACCCGCACGGCCGCCTGACGGTCCCCGAGGACGTCGCCGAGGCCGTCGTCATGCTCTCGGCCACCGACTCGTCGTGGATGACCGGCAACGTCATCGACGTCGACGGCGGCGAAGGCCTCGTCTGACCCCTCCCCCGCACGACCCGCACACCCACCCCAGGAGAGAACGATCATGCCCGAGCAGACCACCAGCGCCGCCGCCGTACTGGACACCGAGGACCTGCGCTCCACCATCGCGGAGATCCTGGACGTCGACCCCTCCGAGGTGACCGACACCGCCGACTTCAAGGAGGACCTCGACGTCGACTCCCTGCTGGCGCTGGAGATCCTCGTCACCCTGGAGCGCAAGTACCAGGTGAAGATGGAGGAGTCGAACCTCCAGCTGATGCGGTCCTTCAAGGTCGTCCACGACCTGCTGGCCGAGAAGCTCGCCGCCTGATGCCGCACGACACGCGCAAGGTCGCGGTCGTCACCGGCGGGTCGCGCGGCATCGGCCGGGCCGTCGTGGAGCGGTTCCTCTCCGACGGGTACGACGTCGGCTACTGCTACCGCTCCCGGCCCGCCGACGCCGACGCCGTCGAGCGCCTCGCCGCCGAGCACGGCGGCCGGGTCTTCGACGCGTCCGTGGACGTGACCGACGCCGACGCCGTACGCGGCTTCCTGGAGCGGACGCAGGAACGGCTCGGGGAGATCGACGCACTCGTCACCAGCGCGGGCATCGTCCACGACGGACCGCTGGTGACGATGGACCAGGCCGCCTGGAACAGCGTCATCGACACCAACCTGACCGGCACCTACAACGTGTGCCGGGCCGCCGTCTTCACCCTCATGAAGCAGGGCCGGGGAAGCATCGTCACCGTGTCGTCCGTGGCGGGCGTCCGCGGCAGCGCCACGCAGGCCAACTACGCGGCCTCCAAGGCCGGGATCATCGGCTTCACCAAGTCGCTGTCCAAGGAAGTGGCCCGCTTCGGCATCCGCGCCAACGTGGTGGCGCCCGGCCTGATCGCGACCGACATGACCGACGGCATGACGGCGAAGGCCCGCGACGGCGTCATCGCCACGATCCCGCTGCGCCGGATCGGCACCGCGTGGGAGGTGGCCGACACCGTGGCGTTCCTCGCGTCGGAGCGCGCCGCCTACATCACGGGACAGGTGATCCGGGTCGATGGCGGCATCAGCAACTGAGGGAGCGCGGTGATGGCAGCGATGGCAGCGCAGACGGGGCCCGCACGGGTCGTCGTGACCGGGCTCGGCGTGCTCACGCCGATCGGCACGACCGTGGCGGGCTTCTGGGACGCCGCGGTCCGCGGAGTGGTGGGCACGGGCCCGCTGACCCGTCCCGACGCGGCCGACTTCCCGGCCGCGCTGGCCGGCGAGGTCGCCGGCTTCGACGCGCCGCGGGCCGGCGGCGAGCGCAGCCTGGCGCTCGCCAGGGCCGCGGCCGCCGCGGCGGCGGCCGACGCGGGGATCCACCGGTGGACCGGCGACCCGTACCGGGCCGGCGTCTGCCTGGGCACGCTCCTGGGCAGCCGCGCCGGGCTCGAACCGGCCGTGACCGGCTTCCACCGCGCAGCGGACGCCCACGGGGCGCCGTACCCGGGGCCGCGGGCGGCGCCGGACCTCACGGACGCGGTGGCCCGCGAACTGGGCTTCCTCGGACCGGGCCTGGCCGTGGCCACGGCCTGCGCCTCGGGCAACAGCGCGCTCGCCCACGCCGCGGACACCATCCGGGCGGGCCGCGCCGACGTGATGATCGCCGGCGGTGTCGACGAACTGTCCAGCGGCATCATGATGATGTTCTCCAGCCTGCGCTCGCTGGCCCCCGACTTCCTGCGGCCCTTCGACCGCGACCGCGCGGGGCTCATCGTCTCGGAGGGGGCCGCCGCCCTGGTCCTGGAGTCCTACGAGCACGCCCGGCGGCGCGGCGCGCACGTCCACGCCGAACTGGCGGGCTGGGCCTCGGCGTCGGACGCCCACCACATGACGGCCCCGCACCCGCAGGGCAGCGGCGCCCGCCGTTCCATGCTGCGGGCCCTGAAGTCCGCCGGGATCTCCCCCGACCGCGTCGACCACGTCAGCGCCCACGGCACCGGCACCCCCTCCAACGACCGCGTCGAGGCGCAGGCCCTGCGGGAGGTCTTCGGGCCCCGCACACCCGCCGTGACCTCGCTGAAGGGGGCCCTCGGGCACACCCAGGGCGCGGCCAGCGCCATCGAGGCGGTCGCGTGCGTCCTGGCGCTGCGCGACGGGGTGGTCCCGCCCACGGCCAACCTGGTCGAACTGGACCCGGAGTGCGACGTCGACGTCGTGCGCGGCCGGGCGCGCGAGATGCCGGTGCGGGTCGCCGTCAACAACGCCTTCGGCTTCGGGGGCAACACCGCATGCACCGTCTTCACCCGCCCGAGCACAGCAGGGAGCGCACGATGAGCCCCACGGCCGCCGTCACCGGCATCGCCCTGGCCAGTCCGCTCGGCGGCAGCCTCGACGCGACCTGGGAGGCGCTCCTGGCCGGGCGGACCGGCTTCACACCGTGCACCGCCACCGACGGCCTGTACCCGGGCGACGCCAAGGCCACGGCCGGCGCGCTCGCCGACGACCTGCCGGACGTGCCGGCCTTCGGCCGCAAGCGGCTGCGCGCGCTCAGCCGCGAGTCCCTGCTGGTCTCCCGGGTCGGGATGCTCGCCTGGCAGGACGCCGGATTCGGGCCGGGGAAGGCCCCGGACCCGGAGGAGACCGCCGTCGTCCTGGGCACCGCCGCCGGCGGCCTGACGGGCTACCTCCAGGTGATGCGCGACGGCCTGACCCTCGGCCCGGAGCTGGTCAGCCCGTACGCGGGCCCGCAGGGCAGCCTGAACGCCGCGGCCTCGGACCTGTCCATCGCCGCCGGCGCGCAGGGCAGCATCGTCACCGTCACGGCCGGCCGCTGCTCCGGGGCGCACGCGCTGACCGTCGCCGCCGACTACGTCCGTACGGGGCAGGCGCAGGCCGTGCTCGTGGCGGCCGTGGACGTACTGGACCCGCTGCGGCTGGCCGCCGGTGAACGGGCGGGCACGCCACGGCCGTTCGGCGCGGACCGGGCCGGCGCCCCGCCCGGCGAGGCGGCCGTGGTGCTCGTCGTCGAGGACGCCGCACGGGCGCGGGCCCGGGGTGCCCGGGTGCACGCCGAGATCGCGGGCGTGAGCGCCCTTCGGGGCGGCGCCGACGGCGCGAGCGCCGCCGCTCCCGCTTTCGCGGCGGCCCTGGCCGAGGCCGGCGTCGCGGCCGGGGACCTCTCCCTCGTCTGTTCCTCCGCCGCCGGCGACCCGCTCACCGACCGCGCCGAGGCCTTCGCCGTGCACGGGGCCGTCGGATCCGGCACCCCCGTGCACAGCCCCTTCGGCGCCCTCGGGGACTGCGCGGGCGCCACCGCCCTGCTCCAGGTCGCGCTGACCGCGCGGGCCCTGGCCGACCGGTGCGCCCCGCCCACCGCGGGCCGGGGGGCCGCGGATCCGGACCTGCCCGCCGTCGCCATCTCGGACGGCCCGCGGGACCTGGCGGGCGGGCCCGCGCTGGTCCTGACGACCGACACCTACGGCCAGGCCTCGGCCGTGGTGCTGCGCACCCCGTAGGCCGAGTCCCGCCGGTCCGCCCGGCCCCGCGTACCAGAACCCATGAACGAACCAGGGAGAACCGGAGCTCCGGCCCCCTGCCGTACGGAGGTAGGAAGTGCATCACGACCCGGCTGAGCTGATCGCCATCGTGGGGATGGCGGGGCGATTCCCCGAGGCTCCCGACACGGACCGGTTCTGGGACCTGCTCATGGACCGCGGCGACGCGATCCGCCCCATCCCTTCGGCCCGTTGGAAGACCGACCAGCCACTGGACCCGGAGAAGGAGATCCAGGGCCACGGCGGCTTCCTCGAGGGCATCGACGAGTTCGACGCGGCGTTCTTCGGCGTCTCGCCGCGCGAGGCGGAGGTCCTCGACCCCCAGCAGCGGCTGATGCTGGAGACGAGCTGGCTGGCGCTCGAGGACGCCGGAGTGCCCACCGCGAGCCTGAGCGGCACCCGGACCGGCGTCTACTTCGGCGGACTGTGGCAGGACTACGAGCGGCTGCGCGAGGACCGCGGCGCCCGCCCGACCCAGCACTCCATATCCGGCAACGCCCTCGACATGCTGTCCGCGCGGATCTCCTACTTCCTCGGTCTCACCGGTCCCAGCCTGACCCTGGAGACCGGCTGCTCCTCCTCCCTCGTCGCCCTGCACCTGGCCTGCCAGGCGATCCGGGCCGGCGACGTCGACGGCGCGCTGGTCGGCGCGGCCAACCTGATGCTGACCCCGGACGTGACCATCGGCCTCACCCACTTCGGCGGTCTCTCCCCCAAGGGCCGGTGCAGCGCCTTCGGCGCCGGCGCGGACGGCTTCGTACGCGGTGAGGGCGTGGCCGCCGTCTACCTCAAGACCCTGGAGCGGGCCCGCCGGGACGGGGACCGCGTGCACGCCGTGATCGTGCGCACCGCCTCGAACAACGACGGCGGCGGCACCAGCCTGGTGACGCCCAGCCTGGCCGGCCAGGAGGACCTGCTGCGCCGCGTCTACACCGACTCCGGCATCCCCGTCGCCCGGGTCGCGTACGTGGAGGCGCACGGCACCGGCACCCGGGCGGGCGACCCGGTCGAGGCGACCGCGCTGGGCAGGGTGCTGGGGCAGGCACCCGAGCGGGCGGGCCGGCCGCTCGGCATCGGGTCGGTGAAGACGAACATCGGGCACCTCGAACCGGTGGCCGCGCTCGCCGGGCTCTTCAAGGCGGTGCTCTCGCTGAAGAACGGCGTCGTGCCGCCCAGCCTGCACTCCGCCGAGCTCAACCCGGACATCCCCTTCGGCGAACTGGGCCTGGAGGTCGTACGGGAGCCGCTGGCGCTGCCCGCGGACGGCGGCCCGGTCTACCTGGGCGTCAGCTCCTTCGGCTGGGGCGGCACCAACGCCCACGCCGTGATCACCGCGGCCCCGCCGGCCAGCGGGGCGGCGGACGGGGCCGCGCCGCAGGACCGCGGCCGGGCGCCCTTCGTCCTGCCGCTCAGCGCCCACAGCCAGGCGGCCCTCGTCCAGCGCGCCCGCGACGTGCGCGAGGCCCTGGACGCCCCCGGCGCCGACCCGCGGGAGATCGCCGCCACCCTCGGCTGGCAGCGCGACCAGTTCCCCTTCCGGGCGGGCCTCGTCGCCACGGACGGAGACGGCCTGCGCGCCGCGCTCGACGCCTACGCCGCCGACCCGGAGGCCACCTCGTCGGGCACCGTCGGCGGCCGGGCCCGCGACCGCGGCCGTACCGCCTTCGTCTTCCCCGGCCAGGGCTCGCAGTGGGCCGCCATGGGCGCCCGGCTGTACGCCGAGGACCCGGCGTTCGCCGCGGTGATCGACCGGTGCGCCGCGGCGCTCGCCCCGCACACCGACTGGTCCCTGACCGAGGTGCTCACCGGCCGCGACGGCGACGCCTGGATGGGCCGCGTCGACATCGTCCAGCCGGTGCTGTGGGCGGTCTCCGTCGCCCTGGCCGCCGCCTGGCGCACGGCCGGCGTGGAACCGGACGTCGTCGTCGGACACAGCCAGGGCGAGATCGCCGCCGCCACCGTGGCCGGGATCCTCTCCCTGGAGGACGCCGCCCTCGTCGTGGCCCGGCGCAGCGCCGTCCTGCTGCGCACCGCCGCCGGCACCGGTCGGATGCTCGCCGTCGACCTCGACGCCGACGCGGCAACCGCCGCCCTGGAGGGCTTCGAGGACTGCGTGGCGCTCGCCGTGCACAACGGCCCCAGCTCCTGCGTGCTCTCCGGCGACGGCGACTCGGTACTGCTGCTGAAGGAACTCCTGGAGGCGGACGGCACGTACTGCCGTCTGATCAACGTGGACTACGCCTCCCACAGCCCGCTCATGCTCGACCTGACCGACGAACTGCACGAGGTGCTCGCCCCGGTCCGGCCCGGCGAGGGCTCGATCCGCCTCATGTCCACGGTGCGCGCCGCGGAGCTGGCCGGCCCGGAGATGGACGGCTCCTACTGGGTGGAGAACCTGTGCCGCCCGGTGCGCTTCGCGCAGGCCCTGGACGCGCTCCTCGACGAGGGCGTCACCCATGTCGTGGAGGTCAGCGCGCACCCGGTGCTGGTGCCGGCGCTGGAGCAGATCGGCGCGCTGCGCAAGGAGCCGCCGGCCGTGCTGGGCACCCTGCACCGCGACCGCGGCGCCCCCGAGGACCTCGCCGAGAGCTTCGCGCAGGGCCACGTGGCGGGCCTGACGGCGTACGGGCCGCGCCCGACGTCGCGCGACGCGGGCGTGCCCGCCTACCCGTGGCAGCGCGAGAGCTACTGGGTCGGGGCGCCGCAACGCGGAGCGGGCCGTTCGGCCGCGTTCGCCTTCCCGCTCGTCCCGCTGCCCACCGAGGCCGGCACCTGGCACGGCACCACCGAGATCGGCACCGGATCCCACCCCTGGCTCGCCGACCACCAGGTGCACGACGCCGTCGTCGTGCCCGCCGCGGCCTCGATCGAGCTGTGTCTGGGCACGGCGGCCGCCCGTACCGGCGGTGTCCCGCAGTCGCTGCGCGGCCTGTCCTTCCTCAGCGACATGACCCTCGCGGACGGCGGGCTGCACCTGGGCGGCGTCTGGCGGGAGGACGCCGGCGAGGGCGCCGGTCTGGAGGTGCTGTCGCTGCCCGACGGCGCCGACGGCTGGACCCGGCACATGACGGCGCACGCCTCCTACCGCGCCGAGCAGGCGGCCCCGCCGGTCTTCCCCACCGACCTGCTGAGGCAACCGGCCGTCGACGGGGCCTCGTTCTACCGCTCCTGCACCGCCCGCGGCCTGCGGTACGGCCCGGCCTTCCAGGGCGTCGGCGAACTGCGCGTGCACGGCGACGAGGCCCTCGGCCGGGTGACCCTGGCCGAGCAGTGCCGGCCCGGCGCCCGCCGGTTCGTCCTCCACCCGGCCCTGTGGGACGGGGCGTTCCAGGTCTCCCTCGCGCTGTGCGCCCACGAGGACACCGTGGTGCCCGTCGCGATCGAGCGGCTCGCGCTGCTGCCGGGGCGGCCCTCGGACCTGACCGAGCTGTGGGTGCACGCGGTGCGCCGCCCCGACGGGCACTTCGACCTGGCCCTGTACGGGCCGGACCGCCAGCCGGTGGCCCGCGTGAGCGGGCTGGAGCTGCGCCGCCTGCGCAGCGGCGAGCGGTCCGGGCCGGCCCCCGAGCGCGTGCACCGGTTCGGCTTCCACGAACGCCCGTACGCGGAACCGGCAGCCGGCGCGGAGCAGGGGCCCTGGCTGGTGTGCGGCCCGGACTCGGCCCGCACCACCGCCGTCGAACTGGCCGGCGCGCTCGGCGGGACCGCCGTGACGCTGCCGCGGGCCTGGGCCGACGGGACACAGGCCTGGGCCGAGGCGTTGCGGGCCGCCGACGGCGGGGAGGTCGTGTTCGTCGCCCCGGACCGGGCGGCGGGCGAGGAGGAGCAGCGGGCGGGCCTGGAGGCACTCGGCGCGCTCGCCGGGGCCTGCGCGGACCGGCCCGTGGCGCCCCGCCTGACGGTGCTGACCACGCGGGCCCAGGCGGCGTCGGCCACCGAGGCGCCCGATCCGGGAGCGGCCCTGTACTGGGGCTTCGTACGGGTGGTGCAGGGCGAGCACCCGGGGCTGGCGGCGCGGCTGGTGGACACCGCGGGTGACGACGGGTGGACGGCCGGCGTCGTGCGGGAACTGCTGGACGCCGAGCGCGAGGACCAGGTCCTCAGCCGCGGGGAGCGGCGCCTGGCGGGCCGGCTGGAGCGCGGCGGGCACCGCCCGGACGACTCCGCCGCGCCGCTGCCGTACACGGGCCGCCAGCCGTTCCGGCTGCACCCGGGCCCGCGGCCCGGACTGTGGGAGTCCCTGCGCTACCTGCCGCTGGTGCGCCGGCGGCCGGGGCCGGGCGAGATCGAGATCGAGGTGGACGCGGCCTCCCTCAACTTCATCGACGTGATGAAGGCCGTGGGCACCTACCCCGACGAGGCCGGCGGCAAGGAGCTGCTCGGCGGGGACTGCTCCGGCCGGGTCGTCTCGGTGGGCCCCGGCACGGCCGGGTTCCGCGTCGGCGACCGGGTGGTGGCGTGCGTCTTCGGCGCGATCGTCTCGCACGTGACCGTCCGCGCCGACCACGCACGGCCGGTGCCGGAGGAGATGACGCAGGAGGACGCCGCCGCGCTGCCGCTGGTCCTGGCGACCGCCTGGTACGCGCTGCACGACCTGGCCCGCACGGAGCCGGGCGAGACCGTCCTGGTCCACTCGGCGGCCGGCGGTCTGGGGCTGGCCGCCGTCCAGGTGGCCCGGATGCTGGGCGCCGAGGTCATCGCGACGGCGGGCAGCGCCGCCAAGCGCGCCTACCTGCGGGAACTGGGCGTCGAGCACGTCTTCGACTCGCGCGACCTGTCCTGGGCGGACGCCGTGCTGGAGCGCACGGGCGGCCGGGGCGTCGACGTCGTCCTCAACTCGCTGACCGGCGCCGCCATCGCGCGCGGCCTGGAGGTGCTCGCCGAGGACGGCCGGTTCGTCGAGGTCGGCAAGAAGGACATCCACGGCGAGCGCACCCTGGGCCTCGCCCCCTTCCGCAAGGGCGTCAGCTTCGCGGCGGTGGACCTGGAGGGGCTCGTCATGCGGCGGCCCCAGCGGTTCGCCCGCCTCTTCCGCGCGGTCTGGGACGAGGTGGAGGCGGGCCGGCTCACGGCCCTGCCCGTCACCCAGTACACCTTCGACAACGCGGCCGAGGCGCTGCGGGCCATGTCGCACGGCGACCACATCGGCAAGTTCGTGCTGTACGGACCGCAGAGCGTCGAGCGGGTGGTGGCGGACCCGCTGCCGTACGGCCGGTTCCGCGCCGACGGCACGTACCTGATCACCGGCGGTCTGGGCGACCTCGGACTCTCCCTGGCCGAGCACCTGGTGGAGCGCGGGGCCACCGCCCTGGCCCTGCTGGGCCGTTCGGAGCCCTCCCCGCAGGCCGCGGACCGCCTCGCGGCGCTGCGCGCGGCCGGCGCACGGGTCTCGGTGGTGCACGCGGACGTCGCCGACGCCACCTCCCTGGACCTGGCGCTCGCCCGGGTGCGGGCCGAACTCCCTGCGCTGCGCGGCGTGTTCCACGCGGCGGGTGTCCTCTCCGACGCCGTCGTGCGCAACCTCGACGCGGCGGACGTGGCCCGTGTGCTGGCGCCGAAGGTCGACGGCGCCGCCGAACTGGACCGGCTGACGGCGGACGATCCGCTGGACCTCTTCGTGCTGTTCTCCTCGGCCGCCGGTCTCGTCGGCAACGTCGGCCAGTCCGCCTACGCGGCGGCCAACACCTACATGGACGCGCTGGCCGTGGCCCGGCGGGCCGCGGGCCGGCCCGCCCTCAGCGTCCAGTGGGGCACCTTCGACGGCATCGGCCTGGCGGCCCGGTCCGCCGAGCGCGGCGAGCGCCTCGCGGACCGCGGCATGGACGGCTTCGAGGCCGCCGAGGCCTGGCGGGCGCTGGAGTCCTTCCTCGCGGACGGCGAGAGCGTCGTGGGGTACGTGGCCCTGGACCCGCGCCGCTGGTTCGAGACGTACCCGGCGGCGGCGGGCCTGCCCAGCTGGAGCCTGCTGCGCACGACGAGGGAGCCGGGCGCCGGCTCGGGCGGCGACTTCCGCCAGTTGCTGGGCGGCTGTCCCGAGGAGGAGCGGCACGCGGTGGTCGAGGAGCGCGTACGGCAGCTCGCCGGCCGGGTGCTGCGGCTGTCGGCTGACTCCATCGACCGTGAGACGCCGCTGAAGTCGCTCGGCCTGGACTCGCTGATGAGCCTGGAGCTGCGCAACCGGCTGGAGGCCGATCTGGGGCTGCGGCTGTCGCCGACGCTCCTGTGGACGTACGGGGCGCTGCGGCCGCTGGCCGGCGCGCTGGTGGAGCGGCTCGCGGAACAGGAGGCCTGACGGTGGAACAGGACAGCGGCAAGGCGGCGGGCACGGTCCGCGCCACCCCGGTCAGCCGGGCCATGGAGACGATCCGCGCCCTGCGCGAGGAGCTGGCGGCGCTGCGGGGCGCCCAGCCGGTCGCCGTGGTCGGCGTCGGCCTGCGGGCCCCCGGCGGCATCGAGGACCTCGACGGCTACTGGTCGGCGCTGGCGTCGGGGACGGACGCGGTGCGCCCGATCCCGCAGTCGCGGCGGGCCCCCTTCGGGGACGCCTGGGACGACGTGCCGCACCGGGGCGGGTTCCTGGACGAGGTGCTGGAGTTCGACGGACCGTTCTTCGGTGTCGCGCCCCGCGAGGGGCGCTCCCTGGACCCGCAGCACCGGTTGCTGCTCGAAGTGGTCTGGGAGGCCCTGGACGACGCCGGCATCCCCGCCGGCCGGGCGGCGGCGGCCGCGACGGGCCTGTACGTGGGCATCACCGGCCAGGACTACCGGGAGTGGATGAGCGAGGGGCCCGACTCGTACTGGGCCACCGGCAACGGGCACTGCTTCTCCGCCGGGCGGCTCGCGCACACGCTGGGCCTGACCGGCCCGGCCATGGCCGTGGACACGGCCTGCTCCTCCTCACTGGTGACGGTCCACCTGGCGCGGCAGGCGCTGCGCAGCGGCGAGTGCGACATCGCGGTGGCCGGCGGGGTGAACCTGGTGCTGTCACCGCACGGGACCGCGCTCGCGGCGCGCACGGGCGCCCTCTCCCCGGACGGGGTGTGCCGTCCCTTCGACGCGCGGGCCAACGGCTTCACCCGTTCCGAGGGCTGCGGCATCGTGGTCCTCAAGCGGCTGGCGGACGCCGTGCGCGACGGCGACCGGGTGCACGCGGTGATCCACGGTTCGGCGGTCAACCACGACGGTCGGGCCTCGGGCTTCACCGCGCCCAACGTGCTGGCGCAGACCCGGCTGGTGGAGCGGGCGCTGGCGGAGGCGGGCCTGGGCCCGGCCGACATCGGCCACGTGGAGGCCCACGGCACCGGTACCTCGCTGGGCGACCCGATCGAGGTGGAGGCGCTGGCGGCGGCCCTGGGCCGGCCGGGCGGCGCGGGTGCGCCGGTCCTGCTCGGCTCGGCCAAGGCGAACCTGGGCCACACGGAGTCGGCGGCGGGCGTGCTGGGCCTGATCAAGGCCGTGCTGAGCCTGCGGCACCGGGCGGTGCCGCCCGTACCGCACTTCACCACCCTGAACCCGCGCATCGACCTGTCGGGGACGGGCTTTCGCATCCCGACCGAACTGGAGCCGTGGCCCGCCGGCGCCGGGGCGTACGCGGGCGTCAGTTCCTTCGGTATGAGCGGTACCAACGCGCACGTCGTGCTCGGCGCACCGGACCCGGTCGCGGAGCGGGCCGCGGGCCCGGTCGCGGCAGCCGCCGTCGCCGTGACCGGCTTCGAGGTGTCGGCCCGGACCCCGGCCGCGCTGCGGGCGTACGCGGCGCGGCTGGCCGCGCGCCTGGCCGGCATCAAGGACGAGGAGTACGCCTCCTTCGCCTACACCGTCACGCACGGCCGTACGGCCCTGGCCACCCGCATCCGGGTCGAGGCCTGCGACCGGCACGCGGCGGCGGCCGCCCTGAACGCCGTCGCCGAGGGCCTGACCCCGCCGGCGGTGCGGGAGGTCGCGGCGGACACGGCCCCCGGGTTCGCGGACCTGCCCCGACGGGTCGTAGACCTGCCGGCGTACCCGTGGGAACGGCGGCGCTACGCCCCGTTCGACGCGGAGCGCCCGGCCGCGGGCGGCTGACCGGCCGCGGGTACGCGCAAGGGCCGGTCCCGGACGGTGATCCGGTACCGGCCCTCCCTGCGCGGATCCGTCCGGTCAGGCCGCCGCCGCGTCCTGGATCAGGGCGACGACCGCAGCGACCGTGAGGTCCTTGGTCAGCGCCTCGAGGGGGACGTCGACGGCGAACTCGCGCTTGACGGACGCGGTGAGCTCGACGACGCCGAGCGAGTCGATCTCCAGCTCCTCCAGCCTGGCCTGGTCCGTGATCGCGTCGGGCTCCGCCCCGAAGTCGACGAGTTCGCGCTCGACGAAGGCACGGACGGAAGCAAGATCGGCGGGCTGGGGCACGACATCCTCGTCTCTGAATCCTGAGCAGTGAAACGCGCAGCAGCCTAACAACCGGCGGACTACGCCCCGCTAAAGCGACCCTTTCATCCGGCTGACCGCGGCACTAAATCAGCCTTGCCCGCCCTGTCGACCCCTCCTATATTCCCGGTGAACGCTCGGCCGAGACGTTCAGAGATGGAGACCTGCACATGCTCCGGATGCTGCTGAGGCGGCTTCTCCTCATTCCGCTCAGGCTCGTCCTGCGGCCCCGCGTCAGCGGCGTCGAGAACCTGCCGAAGTCCGGCCCCTTCATCATCGCGGCGAACCACTTGTCCTTTTTCGACTCGATATTCATCGCGCTGTTGGTCCCACGACACCTCTACTTCGTGGGCAAGCAGGGCTGGCTGGAGATGCCGGGCCTCAAGGGCCGGCTGCAGGGCCTGTTCTTCCGCTCCGTCGGGATGATCTCCGTCGACAGCACGAGCGGCTCCGCGACCATGGCGGGCCTGGAGACCTCCCTGCGCATCATGCGCGAGGGGCACGGGGTCGGCGTGCACATCGAGGGCACCCGGTCGCCCGACGGCCGCCTGTACAAGGGGAACACGGGCACGGCGTGGATCGCGCTGCGGAGCGGGGCGCCGGTGGTCCCCTGCGGGCTGACCGGCACGGAGCGGGTGCACCCGGCCGGCGCCAAACGGCTCTACGTCTCCCGCTTCGACGTCCGCTTCGGCGCCCCCATGACCTTCCCCGAGCACGCCGGACGAGAGGACGACCGCCGCGTGCGCCGGACGGTCACGAATCGGATCACGCAGGAGATATCCGCTCTGACCGGCCAGGAGTACGTGGACACCTATGCCGCGACGGTCAAGAGTCGCGCGGCGGAATCCCGGGCCAAGGCGGCGGCAAGCACGGAATAAGAAGGGCTTTAGCCCCCGCCGATAGTTTCGTTCCGAGCGCGACTTGACCACCGAGAGAGGTTCTCGTGAAGATTCTCCGCCAGGAAGACAAGAAGTTCGGCGTAACCGTCGAGGAATTCGATCTCAACACCGCCACGGAAGCGGATTTCGAAGAGATCAAGAACCGCGTCTACAGCGACAAGATCGTCGTGCTGCGCAACCAGCACCTCTCCTCCCCGGAATTCGCCGAGCTCGGCCGCCGCCTCGGCACCGTGGAGACGTACTACGAGCCCATGTACCAGCACCCGGAGGTCTCCGAGATCTTCGTGTCCTCGAACGTGGCGAGCTCGGACGGCACCCAGGTCGGCGTCCCGAAGACCGGCAAGTTCTGGCACGCGGACTACCAGTTCATGCCGAACCCCTTCGGCCTGACGCTCATCTACCCGCAGGTCGTCCCCAAGAAGAACCGCGGCACCTTCTTCATCGACATGGGCCGCGCCTACGAGGGCCTGTCCGACGAGCTGAAGCACGCCGTCGAGGGCACCCGCGCGGTCCAGAACGTCAGCCGCTACTTCAAGATCCGCCCCGAGGACGTCTACCGCCCCGTCGGCGAACTGGTCGACGAGATCCAGGCCAAGACGCCCCCGTCGCCCCACCCGACCGCCTTCAAGCACCCCGCCACCGGCGAGACCGTCCTCTACATCAGCGAGGGCTTCACCACCGGTCTGATCGACGCGGACGGCAACGCGCTGGACAAGTCCCTGCTGACCGCCCTCCTGGAGGCGAGCGGCCAGCTGGACGACACGTTCGAGCACGAGAACATCCACCTGCAGACCTTCGAGCAGGGCGACCTCCTCGTCTGGGACAACCGCAGCCTCGTCCACCGGGCCCTGCACACCGCCACTCCGGAGCCCGCCGTCTCGCACCGAGTGACCGTGTACGACCAGTACCCCTTCTACGAGGGCCTCGGCGCCTGACGCGGTACGCGCTCCCGCCGGCCCCCCACGAGTTCCGCTCTACAGAGGTGAAGAATGACCGCTCCCCAGTGCCCGGTTGCCCATGAGGTGTTCGACCAGCAGTACATGCGCGACCCCTACGGGACCTACGCGTCCCTGCACGAGAAGGGGCCCGTCCACCGCATCATGACCCCCGAGGGCTTCCCGGCCTGGCTGGTCACGGGCTTCGAGGAGACCCGGGACGCACTGGCCGACCGGCGGCTCGTCCGCAGCATCGAGCACGCCGGTGAGGACTACCGCACCCTGCCCCTCCCGGCCGAGTTCAGCACCAAGACCGTCGCCACCGAAGACGGCGCCGAGCACATGCGGCTGCGCAAGTTCATGAACAAGTCGTTCGCGATCAAGCGCGTGCGCGCACTGCGCAAGCGCGTGGTCGAGCTGACCGACGGCTACATCGACGCGATGGGCGAGTCCGGCGAGACCGACCTCATGACGGCGATCGCCCTGCCCCTGCCGATCACCATCACCGGCGACATCATGGGCGTCCCCGACGAGGACCGCGCGAACTTCCAGTACTGGACCGACTCCATGCTGGGCATCAACACCGAGGTCGTGCGCGAGGCCGGCGCCACGATGCTGGGCTTCCTCAAGCGCCTCATCGACGACAAGCGCACCAGCCCGGGCGACGACATCTTCTCCGACTGGATCGCCTGGACGGACGACGACGGCAAGCACCTCGACGACCACGAGCTGATCGGCCTGGGCTTCATGGTCCTGCTCGGCGGCTACGACACCACCGTGGGCATGATCGGCGGCGGCATGCTCGCCCTGCTGAACGACCGTCCCAAGCTGGAGCGGCTGCGGGCCAATCCGGAGCAGATCCCGGACGCCGTCGAGGAGCTGCTGCGCCTGTACGGCACCGCCCACACCGGTGTGCGCCGCTTCGCCACCGAGGACATGACCATCGGCGGCGTGGAGATCAAGAAGGGCGACGTCGTCCTGTGCTCCATGGGTGCCGCGGACCGCGACCCGCTGCGCTTCGAGAACCCGGACGAGGTCGACCTCGACCGGCCCAACCTCACGCACATCGCCTTCGGCCAGGGCCCGCACTACTGCCCCGGCTCGGAGCTGGGCCGCATGGAGATCGCCATCGCCATCGAGACCCTGCTGCGCCGCCTGCCCAACCTGGAACTGGCCGCGCCCGCCGACTCCGTCCAGTGGCGCGAGGCATACCTCATCCGCGCCCCCAAGGCCATTCCGATCCGCTACTGATCATGACCGACACCGAACTGCTGGCGCAGGTGCTCAAGCCCTACCGGGAGCACTGCCAGTACCTGAAGTCGTGCGAGGTGACGGTAGGGGGTGACGGGTCGGCCGGACTGGTCTCGGCCCGCTGCGAGTTCGAGATCCCGGAGTCGTGCTACATCGACGACACCGGGCACTTCAACTCGGTGGAGTTCAACATCTGTTACAACCAGATGCTGTACTACGTCATCGCGAAGTCGGTGCAGGACGGGCTCCTGGAGTCCTTCGCGCACTGGTCCATGGAGGACTACTGGCAGCGCCAGCTGGCCGACTTCCTCATCACCGACTTCCGCAGCACCTTCAAGCGGGCCATGCGCGGCCGCCACTTCTCCGGCGAGATCCAGATCCTGGACGTCGTGGAGTGGGAGGGCAGCGACATCCGCGAGCCGCTGCTCGTCGTCCACACCGCCTGCCGGTACTGGGACGCGAGCGGCGGCAACTGCCACGGCGAAGTGAAGATCGCCATCACCCATCCGATGACTGCGGTGCAACCATGACCATCGACCCCCGTGCGGCCGACCGCTTCCGGCGGCTCCCCCGGTCGGAGTGGCGGACGGAGCTGGAGGCCCTCGTGGTCCGGGAGTTCCGTACGGCCCTGCTGATGACCGGGGACGAAACCGTTCCGCTCGACGAGAACTACTTCGACCTGGGCCTGACCTCGCTGCGCGCCACCGAGATCAAGCAGCGGCTGGAGGCCGGTCTCGGCGTCACGATCGACACGTCCGTGCTCTTCGGCAGCCCGACGGTCGACCGGCTCCTGGACCACCTGCTCACGCAGCCCCTGGACGGTGCACCGGCGCCCGGCCCGGCGGCCCCCGCCGCGCCCGCCGCACCCGACCTGCGCAAGTCCCTGGTCGACGACCTGCTGAGCGACCTCTACCAGGCCTGACCACGTCTCTCCAGCAGGGCCCCTCGCGGCCCTGCCGGATCTGGAGGAAAGACCGTGCCCAACACGCCCGCCCATGAGCAGGATGAGCTGGAGGCGTCCCGTGAGGCTCTCCAGCAGCACAAGCAGCTCCTCAAGGAGCTGATGCTGGAGAAGTACGAGCCCATCGCCATCGTCGGGGCCGGAATCCGGTTCCCGGGCGGCAACGACACCCCCGAGGGCTTCACCGAGTTCCTGCGCGCCGGCGGTGTCGGGACCGGCCCCATCCCCGAATCCCGCTGGAACGTGGCGGAGTTCGCGTCCGGCGGCGAGAACGCCAAGGGCAAGATCCTGCCGCACAGCGGCGGCTTCCTGGACGGCATCGACCGGTTCGACCCCCGCTTCTTCAACATCTCCCCCAAGGAGGCCCAGTACATCGACCCGCAGCAGCGGCTCGTACTGGAGACCGCCTGGGAGGCGCTGGAGCACGCGAACATCGACCCGACCGCCCTGCGCGGCGGCAACGGCGGCGTGTACGTCGGCATCAGTTGCGTCGACTACACCATCGAGATCGACGACCTGGCCTACGACGAGCTGGACGCCAACGTCGGCACCGGCACGGCCCACAGCGTCGCGGCCGGCCGCATCTCCTACTTCCTCGGCATGCGCGGCCCGAGCATGGCCATCGACACCGCCTGCTCGTCCTCGCTGGTCGCCCTGCACCTCGCGGTCGAGGGGCTGCGGCGCGGCGAGTGCGAGATCGCGCTGTGCGGCGGCGTCAACGCCATCCACCACCCGCGCAACCACATCGTCTTCTCCCAGGCGGGCATGCTCTCGCCCGACGGGATGTGCAAGACCTTCGACGACTCGGCCGACGGCTACAGCCGCGCCGAGGGCTGCGGCATGGTCGTCCTCAAGCGGCTGTCCGACGCCCTGCGCGACGGCGACCGCGTGATCGCCCTGGTCCGCGGCACGGCGGTACGCCAGGACGGCGAGAGCGGCGGCCTGACCGTCCCCAACGGCTCCGCGCAGGAGCAGGTGATGCGGGCCGCGCTGGGCGCGGCCATGCTGGAGCCCGGCGACGTCTCCTACGTCGAGGCGCACGGCACCGGCACCTCGCTCGGGGACCCCATCGAGATGGGCGCCATCAACGGGGTGTTCTCCCGGTCCCACACCGCGGACGCGCCGCTCGTCGTCGGCTCGCTCAAGAGCAACATCGGCCACATGGAGGCCGCCGCCGGCATCGGCGGCGTCGTCAAGGCCGCGCTCCAGCTGCAGAACGGCGAGATCTACCCCCACCTGCACGCGGACAAGCCCTCGTCGCACATCCCGTGGGCGAACATGCCCGTCGAGGTGCCGAACGAGGGCCGCGCCTGGGCGGCGCCGGTCCGCCGCGCCCTGATCAACTCCTTCGGCTTCCAGGGCACCATCGCCTCCGCCGTGCTGGAGCAGCCGCCCGCACCCGCCGGGCAGGCGCACCCCGGCCAGGATGCGCCGCAGACCGCCGGGCACGTCTTCACCCTCTCCGCCAAGGGCGAGAAGGCCCTGGCCCTCCAGACGCAGAACTACCGCGACTTCCTCGCCGGGAACCCGGACGCCGACCTCGCCGACCTCTGCTACACGGGCAACATCGGCCGCGCCCACTTCGGCACCCGCCTGACGGGTGTCGTCCGTGACCGCGCCGAGCTGGAAGCGCTCCTGGACAAGGCCCCCGCGGCCGCCTCCGACCTGCGCAGGGTCGCACTTCTCTTCACCGGGCAGGGCTCCCAGTACCCGGGAATGGGCCGCTCGCTGTACGACGCGTACCCGGTCTTCCGGGAGCACCTGGACGCCTGCGAGCAGCTGTTCGCGCCGGCCATCGGCCGGTCGGTGAGGGACCTCGTCCTGGGCACCGCCGAGGACGCCGAGGTCATCCACGAGACCCGCTACACCCAGCCGGCGCTGTTCGCCCTGGAGTACGCCACCGCGAAGCTCTGGCTCAGCTGGGGCATCGAGCCGAGCGTCCTGATCGGCCACAGCATCGGCGAGGTCGTCGCCGCCGCGATCGGCGGGCTGTTCTCGCTGGAGGACGCCGTGCGGCTGGTCGCCGCCCGTGCCCGGCTGATGCAGTCGGTGACCGCCCCCGGCGGCATGGTCGCCGTGACAACGCCCGCCGAGGAGGTGGCGCCGCTGCTGGAGGCCTACGGGGACGTCTCCTTCGCCGCGTTCAACGCCCCCGGCCAGTGCGTGATCTCGGGCGGCACGGCATCGCTCGCCGAGATCACCGCCGCGCTCACCGCCCGCGAGGTGAAGACGAAGGCCCTGCCGGTCTCGCACGCCTTCCACTCGCCGCTGATGCACGAGGTGTTCGACGCGTTCCGCGAGGTCGTCTCCACGATCGACTTCCGGGTGCCCGAGCTGACCCTGGTCTCCAACCTGACCGGCCGGGTAGCCGACCCGGCCGAGCTGGCCACCCCCGAGTACTGGGTGCGCCACATCGGCGAACCGGTCGACTTCAGCGCGGGCATGGCCACCATCGGCGCCCGCGGCCGCCACGCCTTCATCGAGGTCGGGCCCGCCGCGACGCTGCTGGGCCTGGGCCGGCGCATCCTCGACGCCCGCGACCACGTCTGGGTGGCGAGCACCGGTGCCGAGGACACCGCCGGCTCCACGGCCCGCAAGGCCCTCACCGACGTCTACGCCGCCGGCCTGCACGTCGACTGGGCCGGCTACCACGCGGGCCGCCCGCACCGCCGCGTCCCGCTGCCGCGCACGGTCTTCGACCGCAAGCGCTACTGGCTCCCGATCAACGGCGTCCGGCACTCCAAGGAGCTGGTGGCCGATGCCTCGCGCGTCCACCACCCGCTGCTCGGCCAGGAGATCACCGACGCCGCGGGCCGCGAACGCGGTGTGCGCGAGTTCGCCGCGACCATCGCCCCCGACCGCCCGGCCCAGCTCGCGGACCACGTGGTCATGGGCCAGGTGGTGTTCCCCGGAGCGGGCTACGTCGAGATCCTGCTGGCGCTCCAGGACGCCGTGTACGGCGAGACGGGCCGGCCGCTGGAGGGCGTGGACATCCTCGAACCGCTGATCCTCACCGAGGACCAGCCCACCGAGGTCCGCACCCGCCTGACGGAACTGCCGGACGGCGGCGCCGAGGTGGAGATCGTCAGCCGGGTCGAGGGCTCCGGCCGGGCCATCGAGCGGCGGCACGCCGTCGCCCGGATCGCCGCCGGCTGGACCCTGCTGCCCGAGCTGGAGCAGGCAGCGGCCGAACTGGCCGCCCGGGCCGCCGCCGACACCGGCGGGCAGGCTCCGGCCCCGCGCCGCGCGGACGACCTGTACGCCGACTTCGCCGACCTCGGTCTGGAGTACGGCCCCGAGTTCCGCCGCATCGAGCTGTTGTCCCGCGAGGGCGACGGCGTGGCCGTCGCCCAGCTCCTCGGCCGGCCTGCCGGCGCGGTGGAGCACATGCCGCCGTCCGTCCTCGACAACGTCATCCAGTCCCTCGCGGCCGTCCTCGACAACGGCCACACCTACCTCCCGGTCGCCTTCGGCACCTTCCAGCTGCTGAAGAAGCCCAAGCAGGGCGCCCTGCGCAGCCTGGCGCGGATCACCAGCGAGGAGAGCGCCGACGGCGAACTCACCGCCGACCTGGTGCTGCTGGAGGGTGACCGGCCGCTGTTCGTCGTACGCGACCTCGGCTTCAAGCGGGTGGCCAACACCGCCGGCGGGCCCCGCCGCAGGTTCTTCCACACCCCGCGCTGGACCAAGCGCTCGCTGGTGCGGCGCGGTACCGAGGGAGCCCGCCGGATCCTGGTCGTCGGCCGGGACGAGGCGGCCCTCGCGGGGGCGGTCAACGACCTCGAGGCGGCGGACGTCTCCCTGGCCTTCGCGCCGGACGCCGGCTCGGCGGCCCGCGCGGCCCAGGGCCTGGCGGGGCGTCCCACCGACGTGGCCTGGTTCTGGCGTGCCCAGCCGGGCCCGGTCACCGAGGAGCGGCTGCGCGCCGAGTCCGAGGCCAACTACCGTGACCTGCTGGCATTGCTGGCCTCGCTGGAGCAGCAGGGCTTCGGCCGCGAGCAGAGGCTGTGGCTGGTCACCGAGGGTGCTCAGCGGCTGCCGGGCGACGTGCCCGCGCCGGGGGCCGGCGCCGTGCCCGCCTCCTCCCTGTGGGGCTTCGGCCTCTCCCTGTGGAGCGAGTACCCGACGTACAAGGTCACCCTGGTCGACCTGCCGGAGGGCGGCGACGCACGGTCGCTGGCCGACGAGTGGCTGGCCGCGGAGGCCGAGGAGTTCCAGATCGGCTACCGGGCGGGCAACCGCCACGTGCGCCGGCTGCGCCCGGTGGAGCCGGCCGCCGCGGACGACGACAACTTCGAGCTCACCGTGACGGAGTACGGCGAGTTCGCCAACATCAAGCCGGTGCCGCTGGCCGACGTCGCCCCCCAGGGGGACGAGGTGCAGGTCCAGGTGCACGCCGCGGGCCTCAACTTCAAGGACGTCCTCAACGCGCTCGGCCTGCTCAAGCAGCACGCCGAGGACACCGGGGTGCCCTACCAGCGGCTGCCCCTGGGCTTCGAGGGCTCCGGCACGGTCCTCGCGGCCGGCCCGGACGCCGAGTTCGCCCCGGGCGACGAGGTCGTCCTCAGCCACCTCGGGTGCATGAAGCGCCGGGTGACGGTGCCGTCGGCCATGGCGGTGCGCAAGCCCGCCAACGTCGGCTTCGCCGAGGCCGCCGGTCTGGCCACCGCGTACGTGACCGCGTACTACGCCCTGCACGACCTGGCCGGCATCAAGGCCGGCGACAAGGTGCTGGTGCACGCCGCCGCGGGCGGGGTGGGGCAGGCAGCGGTGCAGCTGGTGAAGCTCGCCGGGGCCGAGGTCATCGCCACGGCCAGCCCGCGCAAGCAGGCCCTGCTGCACGCCCAGGGCGTCGAGCACGTCCTGAACTCGCGCTCCCCGGAGTTCGCCGAGCGGATCCTGGAGATCACCGGCGGCGCGGGCGTCGACATCGTCCTCAACAGCCTGAACAAGGAGTACATCGCCGAGGGCATGCGGGCGCTGGGCCGGGGCGGGCGCTTCGTGGAGCTCGGCAAGATCGGCATCTGGTCCGCGGAGCAGGCGCGCGAGGCGCGTCCGGACGTGGCGTACCACAACTTCGACCTCAGCGAGTTCCCCGAGCACGAGCTGCGCGCGGTGAACAAGCAGATCCTGGAGACCGTCGCCGGCCTCCTGGAGCGGGAGGAGATCCGGCCCATCCCGACGACCTCGTACTCCTTGGAGGAGATCGAGGAGGCGTTCGGGGTCCTCAGCCGGGGTGCGAACATCGGCAAGCTCGTCCTCGACCTCACCGCGTCGGGCGACCGCCCGGCCCGGCCCGTGGAGATCGCCGCGGACCGCACGTACCTGATCACGGGTGGTCTGGGCGCCATCGGCACCGTCACCGCCGAACGCCTGGTCGCCCTGGGCGCCCGGCACATCGGGCTGGTCAGCCGGCGGGCCGTGTCCACCGAGCGGACCGCGGCCATCGCGGCCGGCCTCGGCGAGGGGGTCTCGGTGACCGCCTACCAGGGCGACATCGCCCGCACCGAGGACGTGCTCCGCATCGCCGAGGACGTCAAGGCGTCCGGCAGGCCGCTCGCGGGCGTCTTCCACGGCGCGGGCGTCCTGGCCGACATGCCGATCTCGGCGATGGACTGGGAGAGCGTCGAGAAGGTCTTCGAGGCGAAGGTGTTCGGCACCTGGCAGCTCGACCAGGTCCTGCGGACCTTCCCCGAGGAGCCGTTCCTGGTGGGCTATTCCTCGGTGGCCTCGGTGCTGGGACCGGTGGCGCAGGGCAACTACGCGGCGGGCAACGCCTTCATCGACACGGTGATGCAGTGGCGTTCCGCGGCGGGCCTGCCGGGCCTCAGCATCGGCTGGGGGCCGTGGGCCGAGGTGGGCATGGCCGCGAACCTCAGCGCCGAGCTGATCCGCGGCATCGAGGGCCAGGGCATGCGGTTCCTCAAGCCGACGGACGGCGCGCGGTGCCTGTTCAAGGCGCTGGGCGGCAGCGAGTCGCACGTCACCATCGGCGAGTTCGACTGGGACCGGTACGCGTCCGGGCGTCCGGCGGTGAGCGCGCTCTACCGCGAGGTGGCGCGGGCGTCGGCCGCGGCGGTGCGCAAGGTCGACCTCGACGCGCTGCGGGCCCTGCCCCGGGCCGAGCGCCGGGCCACGGTCAACGAGCTGATCCGGGAACGGATCGCCGTGCTGCTGCACTTCGAGGGCGCGGACGACGTCCCGGCGGACGCGAAGTTCACCGAGCTGGGGCTCGACTCCCTGGTGGCCGTCGAGCTGAAGAACGCCCTGGAGGCGGGCTTCCAGGTGCCGCTGCCGACGTCGATCGTGTTCGACTACCCGTCGATCCTGCTGCTGGCCGAGTACCTGGACCAGGAGATCGCCCCGCCGGCCGCCGACGAGGGGGCCGCGCGCCAGGCGCCGAAGGACGTCCGGGAGCTGTCCGAGGCCGACGCCGACGCCGAACTCGCCGACCTGATGGATCTGTGACGCGGTGAAGGAGTACATCGAGTCCCTGTCGGGGCTCTCCCAAAAGCAGCTGGTCCTGATGCTGGCACGGCAGCGGCTGCGCGAGAGCGAGGGCATCGCCGTCACCGGGCTCGCCTGCCGCCTGCCGGGCGGCCTGGACAGCCCCCGGCAGTACTGGGAGGCGCTGCGGGACGGCCGTGTGGTGGCCGGTGGCGGCGGAATCCCCGTCGACTCCACCGGCCGCCCCCGGTGGAACGTGGCCGCACCCGACCTGGCCCACCTGGCCGGACTGCTCGGCCAGGGCTCCTACCTGGCGGACATCGACCTCTTCGACGCCGAGCGCTTCGGCATCGGCGAGGAGGAGGCGGCCTTCATGGACCCGCAGCAGCGGCTGCTGCTGACGGTGGCCGCCGAGGCGCTCCAGGACGCGGGAGCGGAGCCCGGCACCGACGCCCGGGTCGGTGTGTTCGCCGGGGTGAGCACCGTCGAGTACAACTACGCCTGTCTGCGCAACGGGGTGGGTCCCGAGGGCCTCTCCCCGTACATGGGCACCGGTGGCGCGCTGAGCGCCACCGCGGCCCGCGTCGCCACCGGGCTGCGTCTGGGCGGGCCGGTGCTCACGGTCGACACGGCCTGCTCCTCGGCGCTGACCGCGCTGCACCTGGCCTCGCACGCGCTGCGGGCCCGCGAGTGCGACCTCGCCGTCGTCGGCGCCTGCCACCTGCTGCTGGCGCCGTTCACGACGGCCGTGTTCGCCCAGGCGGGCATGGTCTCGCCGACGGGCCGCAGCCGGCCCTTCGACGCGGCGGCCGACGGGCACGTGCGGGGCGAGGGCTGCGGGGTGCTGGTGCTCAAGCGCCAGTCCGACGCCAAGGCGGACGGGGACGTGCCGTACGCCGTGGTCCGTGGCAGCGGCATCCACCAGCACGGCGACCGGCCCGCCATGGCCGCGGCGTCCGCGCTGGGCCAGCGGCGGGTCATCTCGGACACGCTGCGCTCCGCCGGGATCGACCCGCACGCCGTGAGCTACGTCGAGGCGCAGGCCAACGGCTCGAAGCTGGGCGGGGTGATCGAGGCGGAGACCCTCGCCGGCGTCTACGGCCGGGACTCGGCGGACGCCCCCGAGCTGCTCGTCGGCTCGGCCAAGGGCACGCTCGGCTACCTGGAGACGGCGTCCGGCGCGGCCGGCCTGATCAAGACCGTGCTGGCGCTGAACCACCGCACGGTCCCGGTGCAGCCCGGCTTCGACGTGCCGGACCCGGCGATCCCGTGGCAGCGCCTGGCCCTGCGGGTGCCGACGGCCTCGCAGCCGTGGCCGGACGCGCCGCGGCGGCTGGCCGGGGTGAGTGCGTTCGGCTTCACCGGAACCAACGCGCACGTCCTGATGGAGGGCGTGGACGGGCCCCCGCGGCAGGCGCCCGGACCGGCGCCCGTGCGCGGCCGGCGGTACTGGCCGGAGGGCAACCAGTGGACTTGAGGAGCGAGGAGCCGCAGATGTACCACCCGCAGTTGCAGACCCTGGACCGTACGGCGGCCTTCCACGCCGCCGAACGCCCCGACCGGACGGCCGTGGTCTGCGAGGGCCGCGAGGTCGGTTACGGGGAGCTGCACCGGCGCAGCAACCGGACGTCCCGCGCACTGCACGCCGCCGGGGCGGTGCGCGGCTCCCGGGTGGCGTACCTGGGCAAGGAGTCGGAGCACTACTACGACATCCTCTTCGGCTGCGCGAAGGCCGGCACGGTCCTGGTCCCCATCAACTGGCGGCTGACGGCCTCCGAGGTGGACCACATCCTGCGGGACTCGGGGACCTCACTGCTCTTCGTCGAGGACGAGTTCCTCGACGTCGCGCACAAGGCGGCCGCCGAACTGCCGTCGCAGGTGCGGATCGTCGCCCTCGACGGCCCGGCGGGCCCCGGCAGCGGCTTCACCGCCTGGCAGGCGGGGCACTCGGACGCCGACCCGGAGGCGTCCGCCTCCCCCGACGACCCGATCGCCCAGATCTACACGAGCGGCACCACGGGCCTGCCCAAGGGCGTGGTGCTCGCGCACCGCAGCTTCTTCAAGGTGCGCGACGCCCTCGCGTCCGAGGGGCTCGGGTGGATCGACTGGCGTGAGGACGACGTCAGCCTCATCGGCATCCCCGGCTTCCACATCGGCGGCCTCTGGTGGGCCACGCAGGGCTTCAACGCCGGTGTCACCAACGTCGCCATGCGGATGTTCGTCAGCGGCGAGGCGGTGCGGCTGATCCGCGAGCACGGGGTCAGCACCACCTGCCTGGTCCCGGCGATGCTCCAGATGATGCTGGCGGAACCGGGCGCCGGCACCGCCGACTTCGCGACGCTCCGCAAGATCGTCTACGGCGGTTCGCCCATCTCCGAGAGCCTGCTCCAGGAGTGCCTGGAGCGGATCGGCTGCGAGTTCGCGCAGATCTACGGGCTCACCGAGACCGGGAACACCGCGGTCTGCCTGCCGCCGCACGAGCACGTGGCCGGCGGGGCCCGGCTGAAGGCGGCGGGGCGGCCCTACCCGGGCTTCGAGGCCAAGATCGTCGACCGGGCGGGCCGGGTGCTGCCCACGGGCGCGATCGGCGAGGTGTGCCTGCGCACGCCGTCGCGGATGCTCTCGTACTGGGGGCTGCCCGAGGCCACCGCGGACACCCTCGTGGACGGCTGGATCCACACCGGGGACGCCGGCTACCTCGACGACGGCGGCTACGTGTTCATCTGCGACCGGATCAAGGACACGATCATCGTGGCCGGCGAGAACGTGTATCCGGCCGAGATCGAGAACGCGCTCGCGCGGCACGAGGCCGTGGTGGAGGCGGCGGTCGTGGGCGTCCCGGACGAGCGCTGGGGCGAGGCGATCCACGCGTTCGTCGTGGTCAGGCCCGGTCACGAGGTCAGTCCGCGGCAGCTGGTGCTCTCCCTCAAGGGCACGGTCGCCGACTTCAAGATTCCGTCCGGTTTCGAGTTCATCGACACGCTCCCGCGCAACCCGAGTGGAAAGATCCTCCGGCGGGAACTGCGCGACCGTTTCTGGCAGGACCGGGAGCGTCAGGTCAACTGATGCCCGCGGGCGTTGTGTTGGCGCCTGTTCCCCCCACTTCCCGTCCCGATCCAGCGAGAAAGCAGGCAGCCGGATGGCTTCCCTCAGCACCATACGCAACGTCATCAACGCCGTGTCGTACGTCTCCGTGAAGGCGGCCGGAGGCCCGGCCTGGAAGCTGTTCCACGGCGCACCGCCCCGCACCCCGGTCCGGCCCGAGCAGCGGGAGGTCCACGACCGCGCCGAGCAGGAGACGCTCACCGTCGGCGGCCGCGAGATCCGCACCTACCGCTGGGGCAGCGGCGACAAGCCCGTCCTGCTGGTGCACGGCGTGAGCGGGCGGGCCGCGAACTTCGCCGGCTTCGTCGCGGGCATCGAGGCCCTCGGCCTGACCGCCGTGGCCTACGACGCCCCCGGCCACGGCTCGTCGGGCGGTTCGACCTGCACCATCCTGGAGCACGGCGCCGTCATGACGGCGCTGCAGGAGCGGTACGGCGACTTCCACGCGGTCGTCGGACACTCCTTCGGCGGCACCTCCGCCTACCTGGCGGCCCGCCGCGGCCTCGTCACCGAGCGGCTCGTTTCCATCTCCTCGGTGGCGGACTTCGGCTCGCTGCCGGACACCTTCTGCGGCCAGCTGGGTCTGCGCCCCGCCCTCGCCACCGAACTGCGCCGGCGCACCGAGCTGTTCTTCGCCCCCGAGCGGGACGTCTGGAACCGCTTCTCCGCCGACCACCGGCCGGAGGAGATCACGGCGCGGATCCTCGTCGTCCACGACGAGAACGACCGCGAGGTCGGCGTCGACCAGGGCCGCCGGCTGGCCGCGAGCTACGGCGACCGGGCGGAGCTGCTCATCACGAGCAAGCTCGGCCACCGCCGGATCCTGGGCGACCCCGAGGTCATCGGCAGGGTCCTGGACTTCCTCAAGGACTGAACCGGCGGGCGGCGGCATACGCGGCGGGCCGGCGGACGGAACAGACGAGCGGACGAGAGAGAGCGATGAGCAGCAAGCCTGGGACCACAGCCGGCCACCCGGAGCCGCACGCGCCGGCCGAACCGATCGCCGTGATCGCCATGGCCTGCCGCCTGCCGGGCGCGGCCGGACCACGCGACCTCTGGCGCCTCCTGCGGGACGGGGCGAGCGGCGTCAAGGACGTCCCCGCCGACCGCTGGAACGCCGAGGAGTTCTACGACGGGGACGCGCAGCGGCCGGGCCGCGTGAACACGCGGCGCGGCGGCTTCCTCGACGACGTGGCCGGCTTCGACGCGGAGTTCTTCGGCATCTCCCCGCTGGAGGCCGAGGCGATGGACCCGCAGCAGCGGCTCGTGCTGGAGCTGGGCTGGGAGGCCTTCGAGAACGCCGGCCTGCGCCCGTCCGAGGTCCGCGGCAGCGCCGCGGGCGTCTTCGTCGGCTCCATCGCCGCCGACTACGAGGCCCTGCTCGCGCAGCAGGGCCCCGAGGCGATCGGCCCTTACGCCTTCACGGGTCTGCAGCGGGCGCTGGTCGCCAACCGCCTCTCCCACACCTTCGGCCTGACCGGCCCCAGCATGACGGTGGACACGGGCCAGTCCTCCTCCCTGGTCGCCGTCCACCTGGCCTGTGAGAGCCTGCGCCGCGGCGAGTCCGAGCTCGCGCTCGCCGGCGGCGTACACCTCAACCTGATCCCCGAGAGCGCCGTGCGCGCCTCGCAGTTCGGGGTGCTCTCCCCGGACGGCGAGTGCTACACCTTCGACGCCCGCGCCAACGGTTTCGTACGGGGCGAGGGCGCCGCCGTCGTCCTGCTCAAGCCGCTGTCCCGGGCGCTCGCCGACGAGGACGAGATCGTCTGCGTCATCCACGGCAGCGCGGTCAACAACGACGGCCGCGGCGAGGGACTCGGCGTGCCGAACCCCGACGCGCAGGGCGACGTCATCCGCGCCGCCCTGCGCCAGGCGGGCGTCCCGGCCCGCGACATCGGCTACGTCGAGCTGCACGGCACCGGCACCCGGCGCGGCGACCAGCTGGAGGCCGAGGCGCTGGGCGCTGTGTTCGCGGACGGCCGCGAGGCCGTCGGCCCGCTGCGGGTCGGCTCGGTGAAGACGAACATCGGCCACCTTGAGGGCGCGGCGGGCATCGCCGGGCTGCTCAAGGCGGCCCTCAGCGTCCGGCACGGGGAGATCCCCCTCAGCCGCAACTTCGAGCGGCCGAGCGACCTCGTGCCCCTGGACCGGCTGGGGCTCGCCGTCCAGCGGGAGCACGGCGCGTGGCCCGGCGGGAGCCGCCCCCGGCTGGCCGGGGTCAGCTCGTTCGGCGTCGGCGGGACCAACTGCCACGTGGTCATCGGCCAGGCACCGCCGCGGCCCGCCACCGCCGCGGCCCGTGCGAGCGCCGCGGGCGCCACCGTGCCGTGGGTGCTCTCCGCCCGCAGCACCGCCGCGCTGCGCGACCAGGCCCGGGCCCTGGGCGAGCGCTTCGCCGCCGACCTCGGCCTGACCCCCGCAGACGTGTCCTACGCGCTGGCCGCGACCCGCGACCGGATGGAACACCGGGCCGTGCTCGTGGCGGGTTCGAGACAGGAGTTCCTGACCGGCCTGGAGGCCCTCGCGCAGGGCCGCCCCGCGCCGGGTCTCGTCCGCGGACGGGTCCGCCGCCCGGCCCGCACCGTCTTCGTCTTCCCCGGCCAGGGCTCGCAGTGGGAGGGCATGGCGCTGGACCTGCTGGAGACCTCGGAGGTCTTCCGGGCGTCCGTCGAGCAGTGCGCCGAGGCGCTCGCGCCGTACACCGACTGGTCGTTGACGGAGGTCCTGCGGGGCGCGCCGGGGGCTCCCGGCCTGGACCGGGTGGACGTGGTCCAGCCGGTGCTGTTCTCGGTGATGGTGTCACTGGCCGCCCTGTGGCGCTCGCACGGCGTGGAGCCGGACGCGGTGGTCGGCCACTCGCAGGGCGAGATCGCCGCCGCCTGCGTGTCGGGGGCGCTCTCGCTGGAGGACGCCGCCCGGGTCGTCGCGCTGCGCAGCCGAGCCATCGTCCGCCTCGCGGGCACCGGCGGCATGATGTCGGTGGCCCTGTCCCCGCAGGAGCTGGAGCCGCTGCTCGCCCGGCACCCGGGCGAGCTGGCCCTGGCCGTGGTCAACGGGCCCTCCTCGGCCGTGGCCGGGGGATCCCCCGGAGCGCTCGCCGCCCTGCGCACGGCATGCGAGGAACGGGGCGTGCGCACGCACACCCTGCCGGTCGACTACGCCTCGCACTCCCCGCAGGTCGAGGCCATCGCCGACGAGGTGCGCACGGCCCTGAGCGGCATCCGGCCCCGCGCGGCCCGCGTCCCCTACTGCTCCAGCACCACCGGGGAGTTCCTCGACACCGGGGCGCTCGACGGCGACTACTGGTACCGCAACCTGCGCGACACCGTGCGCTTCGACCGCTCCACCCGGACCCTGCTGGACGCCGGCTTCGACCTCTTCGTCGAGGTCAGCCCGCACGCCGTCCTGGCCGCCGGGCTCGCCGACACCCTGGAGTCGCGCCCGGCCGGGGCCGGCGCCGACGTCAGCGTCGTGGGCACGCTCGCCCGCGACGAGGGCGGCCGGGACCGCTTCCTGCTGTCACTGGCCGAGGCCCACGCGGGCGGCGCGGCGGCGGACCTGGCCGAGGTGGCCCGGGCCGCCGGGGGACGCCGGGTCCCGCTGCCCACCTACCCCTTCCAGCGGCGCCGGCACTGGCTGCGCACCCTGCCGCGCACCGCGCCCGCGGCCCCCGCCGGGCCCGCCGGCCCGGTCGAGCCGGTGCCCGCGGCGGCGCCGGCCGCCGACACGTCCGGCGCGTCCGGCGCGTCCGGCGCGGACCCGCTGGACCTCGTACTCGACCACGCGGCCGCGCTGCTCGGGTACGCCGACCCGGCGGACGTCGACCCGCACGGGGCCTTCCGCGACCTCGGCTTCAATTCCCTGACCCTGGTGCAGCTGCGGCGCCGTCTCGCCGAGGCCACCGGCCTGCCGCTGCCCGCCACCCTGTTCTTCGACTTCCCCACGCCCGACGCCACGGCGCGGCGGCTGCGGGAGCTGGACGCAAGCCGGGCGCACGGGCCCGCGGGCGTTCCCGCCGCCGACGCACCGGCCGCCCCCGGCACGCCGAAGGACTCCGACGCACCGGCCGCCGACACGCGGATGGACGGCGACCCCGTCGTCATCGTGTCGATGGCCTGCCGCTACCCCGGCGGCGTCGGCTCCCCCGAGGACCTCTGGCGGCTCGTCACCGAGGGCGGCGACGCCATGTCGGAGTTCCCCGCCGACCGCGGCTGGGACCTGGACGCCCTGCACGACCCGGATCCCGCCCGGCCGGGCACCACGTACGCCCGCCGGGCCGGCTTCCTCCTGGACGCGGCCCGCTTCGACGCGACCCTGTTCGGGATCAGCCCGCGCGAGGCCCTCGCCATGGACCCGCAGCAGCGGATCATGCTCGAACTGGCCTGGGAGACCTTCGAGCGGGCGGGCATCGACCCCCGGTCGGTCCGCGGCCACCGCACCGGCGTGTTCGTCGGCGCCATGCCCTCCGGCTACGGTCCCCCGCTGCACGAGGCCCCCAGGAACGCCGAGGGCCACCTGCTCACGGGCTCCGCGCCCAGTGTCATATCCGGCCGGATCAGCTACGTCCTGGGCCTCCAGGGGCCCGCGCTGACCGTGGACACCGCCTGCTCGTCCTCCCTGGTCTCCCTGCACCTGGCCGCGCAGGCCATCGAGCGCGGCGAGTGCGACGCGGCGCTCGCCGGCGGCGTCACCGTCATGGCCAACCCGGGCATGTTCACCGAGTTCAGCCGCCAGCGCGGACTGGCCGCCGACGGCCTGTGCAAGGCGTACTCGGCGGACGCCGACGGCACCGGCTGGAGCGAGGGCGCCGGCCTGCTGCTGCTGGAACGGCTCTCCGACGCACGCCGCCACGGACACCCGGTCCTCGCGGTGGTCAAGGGCACCGCCACCAACCAGGACGGCGCCAGCAACGGGCTGACCGCCCCGCACGGCCCCTCCCAGGAACGGGTCATCCGCGCGGCCCTCGACGCAGCCGGACTGGCCCCGCACGAGGTGGACGCGGTCGAGGGCCACGGCACGGGCACCGTGCTCGGCGACCCGATCGAGGCCGGCGCGCTGCTGGCCACCTACGGCCGGGACCGGCCGGGCGACTCCCCGCTGTGGCTGGGCTCCCTCAAGTCCAACATCGGCCACACCCAGGCCGCCGCCGGGGTGGGCGGCGTGATCAAGACCGTCCTCGCGATGCGCCACGGCCTGCTGCCGCGCACCCTGCACGCCGAGGCCCCCTCCCCGCACATCGACTGGTCGGCCGGCGCCGTACGGCTGTTGCAGGAGCACCGGCCCTGGCCGGCGGCCGCCGCCCCGCGCCGGGCCGCCGTCTCCTCCTTCGGCATCAGCGGCACCAACGCGCACGTCGTCGTCGAGGAGCCGCCCGCCCCGGCGCCGTCGGCCGAACCGGCCGCCGACCCGGTCCCGGCCGGTGTGCCCGTCGCCTGGCCGCTGTCGGCCGCCGACGGGGACGCGCTGCGCGAGGCAGCCGCCCGGCTGCGCGACGCGGTGACCGGCGGGCGGCCGCCCGAACCGGCCGACGTCGGCCGCTCCCTGGCCACCGGCCGCGCCGACCTGGCGCACCGCGCGGTGGTCCTCGCCACCGGCCTCGAGGAGTTCACGGCGGCGCTGTCGGCCCTCGCGGAGGGCACGGCGACCCCGTACGTCCACGAGGGGACCGCCGTCTCCGCACCGGGGCGGCTCGCCTTCCTCTTCACCGGGCAGGGCAGCCAGCGCCCCGGCATGGGCCGCGAACTGTACGAGGCGTTCCCGGTGTTCGCCCGCGCGCTCGACGAGGTGTGCGGACACCTCGACGGTCTGCTCGAAGGCCCGCTGCGCCCCGTCATGTTCGCCGCGGAGGGCACCGCCGGGGCCGCGCTGCTGGACCGTACGCAGTGGACGCAGCCGGCGCTGTTCGCCTTCGAGGTCGCGCTCTTCCGGCTGGTCGAGGCGTGGGGCCTGCGCCCCGACCGGCTGCTCGGGCACTCCGTCGGCGAGCTGGCCGCCGCCCATGTGGCCGGTGTGCTGTCGCTCCCCGACGCCTGCGCGCTGGTCGCGGCCCGGGCCCGGCTGATGGGAGCGCTGCCCGAGGGCGGCGCCATGGCCGCGCTGCACGCGCCCGAGGACGAGGTGCTCGGCTGGCTCGCCGGGCACGAGGACGTCGCGGGCATCGCCGCCGTCAACGGCCCCCGCTCGGTCGTGGTGTCCGGGGACGAGGACGTCGTACGGGAACTCCTGGACCGCTGCCGGGAGTCGGGCCGGCGCGCCAAGCTGCTCAACGTCAGCCACGCCTTCCACTCGCCGCTCATGCAGCCGATGCTGGAGCGGTTCGCCGACGTCGCCCGGTCGGTGACGTACCACCCGCCGCGGATCCCCGTCGTCTCGCACCGCACCGGGCGGCCGGTGTCCGCCGCCGAGCTGTGCACCCCCGACCACTGGGTGGAGCACGTCCGCCTGCCGGTGCGCTTCCTCGACGGGATGACCGCGCTCGCCGGGGACGGCGTGCGGGCCTGCCTGGAACTGGGCCCGGACGGCGTGCTCGGCGCCATGGCCCGCTCGTGCCTGGCCGAGCCGGGGGCGACCGTACTGGCCACGGCGGCCCGGCGGGGACGGCCCGAGCCCGCGACGCTGCTCGGCGCCCTCGCCGAACTGCACGTGCGCGGCACGACGGTGGCCTGGGAGCGGGTCCTGTCCGGGCGCGGGGCGCGCCGGGTGGACCTGCCCGCCTATCCCTTCCGGGGCGCCGCGTACTGGCTGCCGCTGCCCGGTCCGGCCGGCACCGGCCTGGCCGCGGCGGGCATCGGGGCGAGCGGCCACCCGCTGCTCGGCGCGGAGATCGAACTGCCGGGCCAGGACGGCCTCTTGTTCACCTCGCGGCTGTCGACCGAGTCCCACCCGTGGCTCGCCGATCACGTCGTGCAGGGCACGGTCCTGGTGCCCGGTACGGCCTTCGTCGAGATCGCCCTGCAGGCCGGGGCCGCCGTCGGGGCCGCGGGCGTGGCCGAGCTGGTGCTGCGGCGCCCGCTCGCGCTCGACCCCGGGACCGCGGTGGACCTGCGCTGCCAGGTCGGGGCCCCCGGCCCGGACGGCGCGCGCACCGTCACGGTGCACTCCCGTCCGGCCGGTGCGGGCCGCGGCGAGCCGTGGACCGACCACGCCGGTGGCCTGCTGGAGGCTCCGGCGGCGCGGGACGAGCGGGCGCCCGGTCTCGCGGCGGGGACGGACCCGGCCGAGGAGCACGGGCTGCCGGACGGCACGTACGAGCGGCTGGCCGGCCTGGGGTTCGCGTACGGGCCTGGCTTCCGGGGGCTGCGGTCGATGCGGCGCACCGACGGCGCGCTGTGGGCCGAGGTGGCCCTGCCGGACGGGCAGCGGCCCGCGGGGACGGCCTTCGCGGTGCACCCCGCGCTGCTGGACGCCGCCCTCCACCCCTTCCTGGTGGACTCCCTCGACTCGGGCGGGCAGGAGGTCCTGCTGCCGTTCGTGTGGCGCGGTGTACGGGTGCACGGCCCCGGAGCCGGCGCCGCCCGGGTGCGGCTGGAGTCCGCGCCGGGTGCGGGCACGTTCGCGCTGGAGCTGACCGACGGCGCGGGGCGGCCGATCCTGACGGCGGAGTCCGTCGTGTTCCGGGCCCGTCCGGCCGGGGACGATCCGGCGGCCGGCCTGCTCGTGCTCGACTGGTCGCCGGCATCGCGGCCGGGGACGGAGTCGGCGCCCGCGCCGCAAGCTCCTTCCGCCGCCGTGAACGGCGGGCGCTGGGCGGTGCTGGGGTCCGACAGCCTGGGGCTGGCCACGGCGTTCAAGGCGCGGGACGTCGCGGTGACCACGTTCGTCGACCTGCTCGCCCTGGACGGGGGGCTGGGCGCGGCGCGGGAGGTCCCCGACGTCGTGTTCGTCACGGCCCGTGGCGAGGCCGCGGACACCGCCGACGCGACCCGCTCGGCGACCCAGCGCACCCTGCTGCTGCTCCAGGAGTGGCTGACCGACACCCGGCTCGGCGACAGCAGGCTGGTGTTCGTCACCTCCGGCGCGGTCGCCGCGACGGCCGGGGACGAGGTCTGCGACCTGGCCGGCGCCGCCCTGTGGGGGCTGGTGCGCAGCGCGCAGACCGAGCACCCGGGCCGGTTCGTCCTGGTCGACGTGGCCGCGGATGAGGACGTCGACGCGCGGGCCCTGGCCTCGGTCGTGGCCTCCGGCGCACCGCAGTCCGCGATCCGGGCGGGCGCCGCACTGCACCCGGCCCTGACCCGGGCCGTCAGCGGCGGCGACGGCCTGGAGCCGGCCGCGACCGCGTGGGGCGGGCACGGCACGGTGCTGGTCACCGGCGGCACCGGCGCCCTCGGCGCCCTGCTGGCCGAACACCTGGTGCGCCGTCACGGGGTGCGCGACCTGCTGCTGCTCAGCCGCAGCGGGCCGCAGGCCCCGGGCGCGGGGCGGCTCGTCGCCGCCCTGGCCGACCTGGGGGCGTCGGCCACCGTCGTGGCGTGCGACGCCTCCGACGCCGGGGCTCTGGCCGCCGTACTGGCGGACGTGCCGGCCGACCGGCCGCTGACGGCCGTGGTGCACGCGGCGGGCATCACCGACGACTCCACGATCGCGGGGCTCACCCCGCGCCGGCTGGAGCGCGTACTGGAGGCCAAGGCCGCGGCGGCGCTGAACCTGCACCGCCTGACGGAGGGCGCGCCACTGCGGGCGTTCGTGATGTTCTCCTCCGTCATGGGCCTGCTGGGCGGCGCCGGGCAGGCCAACTACGCAGCCGCCAACGCCCAGTTGGACGCGCTCGCCCTGCACCGGCGCGAGCTCGGCCTGCCGGGCCTGTCCCTGGCCTGGGGGCTGTGGGGCGGCGCGGGGATGGGCGGCCGGCTCGCGGCGGCGGACCTGGCCCGTATGGCCCGGATCGGCCTGGCGCCGCTCTCGGCGGAGCAGGGCCTGGAACTGTTCGACGCGGCCTGCGCGGGCGACGAGGCGGTCGTCGCACCGGTCGCCCTGGCACCCGCAGCGCTGCGGGGTGACGGGCGCCGGCTGCCGGCGCTGCTGCGGGGCCTCGCCCTCGGCGGCGGGGCGGCCCCGGCCGGGTCCGCGGGGGCGGATTCCCCGCGGGACGCGCTGCGCGGGCTGCCGCCCGCGGAGCGGCGGGCGGAACTCGTCGAGATCGTGCGCCGCCGGGTCGCCGAGGTACTGGGGCACGCCGGAGCGGAGGCGGTGGCCGCGGACCGCGACTTCTGGGAGCTGGGCCTGGATTCACTGACCGCGCTGGAGCTGACCGGCAGGCTCGGTACCGAGGCGGGGGTGCGGCTGGGTGCGACGGCGGCCTTCGACCACCCGACGGCCGTGGCCCTCGCCGCCCACCTGGCCGGCGAGCTGGACGGGGCATGACGGCGGCCGCCGCCGTGGGGCTGGCTGTCCCCACGGCGGCGGCCGGCGGAGGCCGGTCAGTACGCGAGGGCCTCGCGCAGGGTGTCCACGACCGCGCCGCGGTGTTCGTCGGCGAGGAGGAAGAAGTGGTCGCCGTCGAAGCGGCGGACCTTGCAGGGGCCGGTGGTGTGGTCGGCCCAGCCGTCCAGCGGTTCGTGCGGGACCAGCGGATCGGCCGTGCCGCCGAGGACGTGCAGGGGCACGTCGAGCCGGATGTCCTCGAACCCCACGGCCGCTTCCCGGCTGAGGTCGATGTCGGCGCGCAGGACGCGGGTGACGTGGGCGAGCATGTCCGGGTCCTGCATGACCCACTCCGGGGTGCCCCCGCCGTCCCGCAGCAGCCGGACGGCGTCCTCCTCGCTGCTGGTGGCGTGCGCCCGGCGCCTGGTCCGGCCGGGTACCTGGCCGCTGACGACGGCGGCGCGGCAGTGCGGGCCGAGGAGGTGCGCGGTGCGGGTGGCGAGGAGCGCTCCGAGGCTGTGTCCGAAGACCACGGTGGGCAGCGGGTCCCGGCCGAGCACCTCGTCGGTGACGGAGCCGAGGACCTCGTCGAGGCGGCAGCCGGGGGTCTCGCCGAAGCGGCGTTCCCTCCCGGGCAGCGACAGCCCGAGCACTTCGACGTCGTCGGGGAGCGGTTCGACGAGGGGGAAGAGGGTGTTGGGGCCGGCACCGGAGTGCGGGAACACCAGCAGGCGCAGCCGGGGCGCGACCGCCGCCCCCTGCAGCCGCAGCAGCGGCCACCAGGGGGCGGTGGAGGAGGACTTCACCGTGCTCACGTCGTCTCTCCCGGTCACGGGCAGTGGATGATCTGGCCGGCGTAGGACAGGCCGCCGCCGAACGCGAAGAGCAGTACGGGCGATCCCTTCTCGATCTCGCCGCGCTCGATGAGCTTGGAGAGCGCGAGCGGGATGCTGGCGGCCGAGGTGTTGCCGGAGTCCACGACGTCCTTGGCGATGACGGCGTTGACCGCGCCGATCTTGCGGGCCAGCGGCTCGATGATCCGCAGGTTGGCCTGATGCAGGACGACGCCGCCGAGGTCCTCGGGCTTGACCCCGGCCCGCTCGCACACCTGGAGCGCGACCTTCGGCAGGGCGGTGGTGGCCCAGCGGTACACCGACTGCCCCTCCTGGGAGAAGGTGTGGGACGGCGCCTCGATGCGCACGGCGTGCCCCATCTCGGGCACGGATCCCCAGACGACCGGGCTGATGAGGGATTCCTCGGAGGCGACCACGACGGCCGCTCCGGCTCCGTCGCCGATGAGCACGCAGGTGGTGCGGTCGGTCCAGTCGGCGAAGTCCGTCAGCTTCTCCACGCCGATGACCAGGGCCTTCGTGGCGGAGCCGGTCCGGATGCTCTGGTCCGCCAGCGCCATTGCGTGTGGGAATCCAGAGCAAGCCGTGTTCACGTCAATCGCCGCGGGAGCCTTGGCGCCGACGGCCGCGGCGACGCGGGCGGCCATGTTGGGAGAGCGGTCCTGTGCCGTGCAGGTGGCCACGATGACGAAATCTATGTCGGCTCCGGTCAGGCCCGCATTCGCCAGAGCGTTTGCAGCCGCCTTTGCTGCCATGTCCGAAACGGACTCGTCCTCGGCGGCCACCCGGCGGGTCTTGATCCCGACCCGGCTCTGAATCCACTCGTCACTGGTCTCGACCATTTGCTCCAGATCGGCGTTGGTCAAAACCTTTGACGGCTGATAGTGCCCGAAGGAAAGGACGCGGGACCCGACCATCAGTGATTCTCCTCGTTCCATGGATCCTGACCCGGATCCGGATTGACCAATGGTCAGCCTATGCAGCGGGTCGACCGCGCTCATGCGGCGTTCACGCCCACCAGCTGATCCGCGCCACAGTCGTCCAGGGACGGGGCATGGGTCAAGATCGCGTGCTGAAGCCGCTGGAGGCGGGGCGCGGGTTCGATCCCGTGGTCCTCGACCAGGTTCCGCCTGACCCTGCTGTACGTAGCCAGCGCCTCGGCGGTCCGCCCGCTCCGGTAGAGCGCCACCATCAGGTAGGCGTAAAGGTTTTCCCACGTCGAGCGGTCGTCGAGCAATGCGTAGATCTCGCCCACCAGAGCCTTGTGGTTTCCGAGTTCGAGTTCGAGCTCGAAACGCTGCTCGTGCGCGAAAGAACGGCGCTCGTCGAGCCTGCGGCCGAGGGATTCAAATGCAGGAATGCTGCGCAGATCCTCCAGGGCCTGACCGCGCCACAAAGAAATGGCCTGCTCGAAGGTTTTCGAAGCCTTTTCCCGATCGCCGTTCCGGCGGAATTCCCGGGCCGTTCCGAGCAGCCTGTCGAATTCGTAGACGTCGAGATCGCACCCGATGAGCCGGAGTTTGTAGCCGGGCGGCTGCGTGGTGATGAGGGCGGCTGCGTCGAGATCGAGGCTCTGGAGGTGCTTGCGCAGCTTGGACACGTAGACGTGCAGGGCGGTGGAGGCGGTCTGCGGGGGAGCGCCCGACCACAGGGCCTCGATGAGCCGGCCGGAGGACACGGCCTCGCCGTGGTGGGCACAGAGATAGGCCAGCAGGGAGCGGAGCTTGAGCGCTCTCGGCGAAACCTGGGTCCCGTCCTCTGTCTCTATCTCAACTGGTCCGAGCACTTGGAACTTCACTATTCCCCCTGGTAGACCTCTGCGCCACGAAGGGGATGCGAACAACCGGCCTGCAACGTGCAGCCCCCCTCCGCACCCCTAGATCTTTCATGGGGTACCTAGATCGAGTCAAGCCGCTCATCTCTCATCTGAGGAACTCTTGAGGTGCCGAGAGGGAATCTCCGGATTACGAACGGTCCACACGAATCGGCCACATCTCACACTCATCCGGGATGACCCGATTCCGTTTCTTCGTCACCTTCGAACGACCATTTCCCGCCAGCATGCCCCAGCCATTCAAGCCAAATTCAAACGGCTCGAAAGCGACCTTCGACGGGCGGCCGTACCACCCCGAACCGGACATCCGACGCCCCCGCCCCAGCGGGTCGTCACCCTCCGGAAACCTCTCCGATCCCGTTCCTGGCGGGCCCGGGACCGCCCTGACGCCCTCTCACGGCGACCGTCCGGCCACCCTCCGTGCACACCGTCGGCAGACCGGACGGAACCCCGGCCGAGGCCCGGACAACTCCGCCCACCTGCGGGTACTTGCGGGTATGGTCCCGACAGACATCCGCCTCCGGAGGCCTTGGGGGAAGTCCACGACACGTGGACCGACGTGGCCGCCGCCGGCGGTTGACGCGTCGACGCGACCGCTCGCAGGCACGGGGGGACCGACCAGCCGGGCACGCTCGACGACGGCAGCACGGCCGCGGGCGATGCCTGACCCCCATCGCCCGCACCGTCGCCGGCCACCCGCGCACCGCGCGGTCGACACCGCCGAGAAGTGACATCCGGTGCGGCCGACTCGATCACTTTCGGTGCAACCGCCACGAACGCCCTGTCGTCCCCATCGACAGGGCGTTCGCACGTTTCGGAAACACATTCGTCTCGACCATCCGGTATGTGTACTCTGAACGCGCTTCACTTCTGAACTGGTTCAATAAACAAGGGGGGACCGGTGCAGCGTCACCGCGTCATGATTTCGGCTGCCGTCGTAGCGGCAGTCATCGGCTTCGTACCGACCGCGGCCCAGGCCGCAGACCAGCCCGCGCAGCGCCAGGGGAGCGCAGCCGCGGCGACGGACGCCGTCAAGGCCGCCGCGGCGAAGTCCGCCGTCTTCCACAGCCCGGCGGAGCGTACGGTCCGCACGTCCGGCAAGGCAGCGGCCGCTCCGCAGGCCGCGGGTGCCGCGGGTGCCGCGGGTGCCGCGGGTGCCGCGAAGGGCAACGCCGGCCTCGGCGTCGACCTGCGCGCCTCGGCCACCTCGGCGCACGGATTCAGCCTTGCGTCCCAGATCACCAGCGCCGCCGGCGCGCCCGTCAAGGTCGACATCGACTGGGGCGACGGCAAGACCGACACCGAGCACGTCACCGGGGCGAAGCTGCTGACCTCGAAGCACACCTTCGCCGAGGTCGGGAGCCACAAGGTCACGGTCACCCTGACCGACCAGGACAACAACGTCACCGCCACCAACAGCGTCGACGTCCAGGCCGCCGGCTCGAAGTTCACCCCGCACGCACCGACCCGGCTGCTGGACACCCGCTCCGGGATCGGCGGCAGCAACCGTCCGGTCACCCCGTACGGCGTGGCCCGCGTGAAGGTCGGCGGCAACAGCGGCATCCCGGACGACGCGACCGCCGTGGCGCTCAACCTCACCGTCGTCAGCCCCCGTTCCGGCGGCCACATCACGGCCTACCCGTCGGGCACCGAGCAGCCGACCACCTCCAACGTCAACTTCACCGCGGGCCAGACCGTGCCGAACATGACGATCGTGCCGGTGGGCGCGGACGGCTACGTCGAGCTCGTCAACCGCAGCTACGGCGACGTGGACCTGCTCGCGGACGTCACCGGCTACTTCAGCCACTCCGCCGGCGCCGGCGGCTACACCGCGCTGGAACCGACCCGCATCGTCGACAGCCGCGCGGGCCTCGGCACCTGGGGTCAGGTCGCCGGGCAGAGCCAGTTCCCCGTCCAGGTCGCCGGCCGCGGAGCGATCCCGTCCTCCAACGTCACCGCCGTCGCCCTCAACGTCACCGTCACCGGCCCTCGCGGCGCCGGCCACCTGACGGTCTTCCCGAGCGGACAGCAGGCGCCCGGCACGTCGAACGTGAACTTCGGCGCCAACCAGACGATCGCGAACTCGGTGATCGTCCCGGTCGGCCCGGACGGCCAGATCAACATCCGCAACGGCGCCTGGGACCCGGCCGACGTGGTCGTGGACGTCGTCGGCTACTACACCCCCAACGGCGGGGCCGCCTACCTGCCGGTGCTGCCGACGCGGCTGCACGACTCCCGCGAGTGGGACTGGCCGGTGGAGGGCCAGGACTACCGCTGGCTGCCGCTGGCGGACGGCAAGCCGAACAACACGGCGTACGTCCTGAACACGACGGTCACCAACACCCGCGGCAGCGGTCACCTCTCGGTCGCCCCGGACCCGAACACCTGGGCGCAGTACGACAACGACACGTGGAAGCCGCCGACCGCGCCGAACTCCTCGAACCTGAACTGGACGAAGGGCGCGACCGTCCCGAACCTGGTCCAGGCGAGCACCGGCAAGACCGGCGTCATCGACTTCTGGAACCGGGGCTGGGAGCCCGCGGACCTCGTGGTCGACATGTTCGGCGTCTACCAGCAGAACTGACCCACCGGGCGGACCGAGCCCTCACGACCGTGCCCCGGGAACAGCCGTACAGGCCGTTCCCGGGGCACGGCCCGTCATACGGGCAGCGGCGAGCGCAGCTCCAGCAGGGTGATCTCCGCCGGGGCGCCGACGCGGACCGGCGGGCCGAAGAAGCCCGCGCCGTTCGTCACGTACACCTGGGTGTCCTCCACCCTGCCGAGCCCGGAGTTGACCGGGTTGGCCAGTGAGGTGACCGCGGTCAGCGGGAACATCTGCCCGCCGTGGGTGTGTCCGGACAGCTGGAGGTCCACCCCGTGCCGGGCCGCCTCGTCGGCGAAGACCGGCTGGTGGGCGAGGAGCACCACGGGGCGCGAGAGGTCCCGCCCGCCCAGGGCCCGGCCGAGGTCCGGCCCCCGGCCGAACTCCTCCCCCGCCAGGTCCTCGACGCCGGCCAGGTCCAGGTACGCGCCGTTGTGGCGGATCTCCACGCGTTCGTTCACCAGCGGGCGCACCCCCACGTTGCGCATCTCGTCGAGCCAGTCCTCGACCCCGTCGTAGAGGTACTCGTGGTTGCCGGTGACGAAGAAGTTCCCGTACCGGGACTCGAGCGCCTTCAGCGGCCGGGCCGCCGGTCCCAGCTGGGACGCCGTGCCGTCGGCCAGGTCACCGACGATCGTCACCAGGTCGGCCTGGAGCCCGTTGACCATCCGGACGATCCGCTCGGTGTGGGCGCGCCCGAGCAGCGGCCCCAGGTGGATGTCGCTGACGACGGCGATCCGCAGGCCGGCCAGGCGCGGGTTCACCTTGGAGAGGGTGACCGGCACGCGGGTGACCAGCGGGTCGCCGAGGGCCGAGGACATGCCGTAGCCCGTCGTGCCGAGGGCGGTGACCCCGGCCACGGTGCCCACCGCGCGGCCGAGGAACAACCGCCTGCCGAGCAGCAGTCGGTCTTCCTCCCCCGGCGCGGCGGGCTCCGGTTCGGCCGCGGCCGGCACGGGTGCCGCCGCGGCCTCGGGCGTCGCGGCCTCGGGCGCGGCGGCCGCCGTCACGGGAACCCGTACCGGCGCCGGACCGGCCTGCTGCCCGGCGCTCCGCCGCCACCCGCGCAGGATCAGGGCCCGCGGCAGCTCCAGTACCGCGAGCGCCAGCAGCAGGTAGAGCAGTACGCCGATCAGGGTGTAGCCGGGCCACGCCAGGAACCGGCCGCCTCCCCCGCCCGAGGGGTCGAACAGCGGGGTGAGCATCCGGGTCGCGGGAGCCAGCAGCGCCGACAGCACGACGACCGGGGTCGCCAGCCGCCGGGCCGTGGTCCGGGGCCGCGTCGTGTCACGGACGAGCCGGATCCACAGGTAGTAGTGGACGACGGCGGAGCCCGCCAGCATCAGCGCCCACAGTCCGATTCCCAGCATGTGTCTGTCTCCCTCGGACCTGGTGGATCAGGAGCGGCCGGCGCGGACGCCGGCCCCGGCCGTGTCGGAGGTGGCGGCCGCCGGGCGCGCGGCCGGGGACGACTCGGAGATGCCGAACCGGTCGTGGAAGGCGCGCAGCGGCGCCGGAGCCCACCAGTTGGCCTGGCCCGCGAGCCGCATGGAGACCGGTACGAGGACCGCGCGGATCAGGGTCGCGTCGACGAGGATCACGACGACCATGCCGATGCCGAGCATCTTGAGGAAGACGATCTCGGAGGAGGCGTACGTGGCGAACGACGCGGCGAGGATGACGGCCGCCGAGGTGATCAGCGGTCCGCTGCGCTCCAGGCCGGCGGCGACGGCGCCCGCGTTGTCGCCGGTGAGGTCGTACTCCTCCTTGATCCGCGACAGCATGAAGACCTCGTAGTCCATCGAGAGGCCGAAGGCCACGCAGAACATCAGGATCGGGATGCTGGGCTCGATCGAGCCGCTCGGTGTGAAGCCGAACAGGTCGGCCAGGTTGCCCTCCTGGAAGATCCAGACGAGGACGCCGAACATCACGCCCATGCTCAGGGTGTTCAGGAGCATGGCCTTCGCCGGGAGCAGCACGCTGCCGGTCATCAGGAACAGCACCAGGAAGGTGGTGACCAGGATCAGGCCGAAGACCAGCGGCAGCCGGTCGACCAGCTCCGCACGGAACTCGCTCAGCTCGGCGGGGTAGCCGCCGATCTTCACCGCGCCGCCTTCCGCGCCCCTGCCCGCGACGGTACGGATCTCGGCGTGGGCGCGGTCGATGTCCTGGGCGACGGTGCGGTGGGTGGCGACGACCGAGTACCAGGTGTCGCGCTCGCTCGCGAACCGGCGGGCGGACTCACCCGGTTCGGCGATCTTCCGGCCCTTGGCGTACGAGCCGGTGAGGGCGTCGACCTGGTGGATCCCGGCGATCCGGGACAGCTCGGCGGCGGTGGCGTCGATCGAGGCGCGGTTGGCGTCGGTCCCGGCCTGTCCGGTGCGCAGCACCTTGATCGCGCTCATCTCCTCGGCGGCGAAGTTGTCGAGGATCTGCTGCTGGACCACGCGGCTGGAGACGTCCCGGGGCAGCACCTGCGCGCCGGGCACGCCGAAGGTCAGGCCGAGGGCGGGCGAGGCCAGCCCGAGGAGCACCACCAGTGCGGGGATGCCGTAGAGCAGCGGGCGGCGCATCATGCGCAGCGCCGTGTGGTGCCACCAGCCCTGCGCGGGGCGGGTGTGCCCGTCCTCGTTCTTGCGCAGGACCTTGCGGCCGAGCCGGGCCAGGGCCGCGGGCAGGATCACGAGCGCGGCGAAGACCGAGGTCAGGACGGTGGCGACACCGGCGTACGCGAAGGAGCGCAGGAACGGGAAGGGGAAGAGGAGCAGGGCTGCCAGCGACAGGACCACGGTGAGGCCGCTGAAGGCGACGGTGCGGCCGGCGTGGGCGACGGACTGCTCGACGGCGTCGGGGACGCTGCGCCCGGCCCGCAGCTCCTCGCGGAAGCGGTTGATGACGAAGAGGCTGTAGTCGACGCCGAGGCCGATGCCCATCACCAGGGCCAGGTTGGCGGCGAAGGTGGAGACGTCGGTGAGGTAGGTGACGCCGCGCATCAGGGCCAGGGTGGTGATGACCGAGAAGAGGCCCATGCCGAGGGTGAGGAAGGCGGCCGAGAACCGGCGGTAGATCGCGAAGAGCAGGAGCAGGACGAGCGGGAAGACGATCATCTCGGCCCGCAGGAAGTCCTTGCGGGACTGCTCGGCGGCCTGCCGGAAGATCTCGTCGCCGCCGCCGACCTGGACCGTGACCTGGGCGCCGTCCCGGGTGAAGGCCGGGGAGATGTCCGCGAGCCGGGTCCGGGCCTCGGTCACCGTGCCCGCCATGCGGGCGATGATCAGGGCCTGCCTGCCGTCGTTGCCGCGCATGGCGGGGGAGTTGCCGCGCGACCAGTACGAGAAGACCTCGGCCACCCCGTCCTGCCCGGCCAGTTCCCGCTCCAGTGCGCGGCCTTCGGAGGCGACCGCTTCGCCGTCCACGGTGCCCTGCTTGGCGGTGACCATCAGCAGCACGCTGGGCGTGCCGGCGTCGAACTCCTTCTCCAGGAAGGCCCGGGTGGTCACGGATTCGGAGCCGGGGGTCTCGAAGCGGCTCAGGACCAGGCGGTTCATGGTGCCGGCGGCCAGGACGAGGCCCAGTACGGCGAGGGCCACGCCGGCCCAGACGACGAGCCGGGACCGCGCTGCGGTCACCCGGCCCCAGCGCTGGAGGGCCGGTGGGCGGACGTGGGGGTCGAGGCGGTCGGACGTGTGTGTACGGGGCATGGTCTGCTCTCTGGACGAAGGGGCGGTGTGGGGGGAAAGGGGCCGGCGGCGGTTCACAGGCCGCGCGCGTCGAGCCAGGCGTCGATGCGGTCGAAGGTGGAGGCCGCGGAGCGGGCCATGGTGGCGTAGTGGCCGGCGCCGGGGACGGTGACGAGCTCGGTCGGGGCGCCGGTGAACAGCCGCTGGTGGGCGGCGCCTCCGGTGACGCGGGCGTCCTCGTCCCCGTAGACCAGCAGGACCGGGACCTTGATCGAGCCCAGGTGCTCCAGGTCGGTGAAGACGGAGTCGAGCTGTGAGCTCATGTCGCCGCAGGGGTGCCGGTTCTGGTGCGGGGCGGCGGCGTCCATGACGCGCTGCTCGGTGTCGTGGAAGTTGCCCCGGCGGAACTGGTCCGGTCCGAGGTCGTAGTAGACGTAGCCGCTCGGGTCGGAGGGCTCACTGCTGGGCTGGCCGCCCGCCATGCAGCCCTGGAGGGCGCCGAAGAAGCGGGTGTTGGCCTCGGGGGTCAGGCCCCGGTCGGTCCAGTCCATGATCATCAGGCCGTCGACGGCGCCGAAGGAGTACGCCTCGATCTGCGCGACCTGACCGCCGTTGGACTGCCCCGCCAGGGTGACCGTGTCGAAGCCCTGGGCCGTCTCCGGGCCCTCGGCGGGCTTCCCGCCGAGGGTGTACGTCCCGGCCCGCAGCTGCTGCACGATCTGGTGGGCGATGTCGGCCTCGGCTCCGATGCAGGTGTCGAAGCCGTCGGGGCGGTCGCTGGCGCCGTAGCCGAGCCGGTCGATCGTGACGGAGGCGTGCCCGCGCAGGGCCAGCTCCTCGGCGTAGTGGTAGCCGGGCACGTCGAGGCGCCAGTACCACTCGCCGGAGGCGATCCCGTGCTGGTAGAGGGTGACGGCCCGCTTGCCGCCCGCCCACACGGACGCGGGCGCGGTCAGGTGGCCGCTGATCCGCTGGGTCGCGCCGCTGGTGCGGCAACCCGCCTTGCTCCCGTTGGTGTTGCGCACGGTGAAGCTGACGGGGACGTCCACGATGTGCCGTGCCGCGAGGCGCGCGGCCGTCGCCTTCGCGGCCGCCTCGGCCTCGGCCGGGGACGGCGGCACGGACACCGCCGCCGTGCCCGCGGCCGCTCCGGCGGCCGGGGCGTCGGCCGGGGTGTCGGCCGCGGCGGTCATGGCGGCGGCCACCGGACTCGCCAGGAGTGCGACGGCCGCACCCAGTACGGCGATCCGCTTGATGATGCTCATGAGCTGCGCACCTTTCGTGCCGGCGCCGCGGCGGCCGGAAGCTGTCCCTGCGCCCGGTGCCAGGCGGCCTGGTCCGCGACGGTCTGTTCCAACGGGCGGAAACTCACGTCGAGTTCGCGCACCGCCCGGGCGGAGGAAACCCTCCTGTGGTGTCCTTCGAGGAGCGTGCGCATACCGGTCCGGGTGGCGACGGGCGCCACCCTGCGGGCCTTCGCCTGCCACTCCAGGAGCGAGGCGATCGTCATGGCCGCCGGCGCGGGCAGCCTGCGCGGCACCGTCCCGGTACCGGTCGCGCGTACGACCGCCGCGCAGATCTCGTGCAGCGGGTACCAGCTGCCGCCCGCGATCCAGCGCCCGCCACCGGCCTCCGGCGCGGCCGCGGCGACACACACGGCGGCCACGTCACGGGCGTCCACCAGGTGGTTGCCCGCCACCGGCAGCGCCTTGATCCCGCCGCGCGCCACGGCCAGGAACAGCCGGCCCGCGGAGGTCGGTCCGGCGTCGCCGGGCCCCCACATCCAGGCGGGCAGCACGAGCGGCACCCGCAGCCCGTACCGCTCGGCGAAACGGCCGGTCAGCCGCTCCGCGCGGATCTTGCTCGCCCGGTAGTGGTTGCCTCGGGAAGGGTCCCCGTTCGGGGTGTCCTCGTCCGCCGGCGCGTGCCGGTCCCCGCCGCCGAGCACGGCGATGGAGCTCGTCTGCACCACGGTGGGCACCTCGGCGTCCACCGCGGCCTTGAGCAGCTCCTCCACCGCGTCGACGTTGGTGCGGTAGAGCAGTTCCAGGTCGGGTCCGGGCTGGTAGTACTCGCGGAAGTACGCGGCCGTGTGGATCACCGCGTCCATCCCGCGCAGGGCGCCGGCGTAGCTGTCGACGTCGTTGACGTCCCCGCCGACCAGCCGCAGTTGCGGGCAGTTCGGCAGCAGCCTGCGGGCGCGCTCGACGTCCCGGACCACGGCCGTCACCTCGGACCCGGCGGCGAGCAGCCGGGCGACGACGGCGTGCCCGAGCAGCCCCGTCGCGCCGGTGACCATGACGGCGCCCGGCGCCGCGCGGCGCGGCGGCGCCGGTTCAGAGGGCGGCGGGTTCTCGGTCATGCGGGGTCCTTTCGGGGCCGGCCGGGGTGTGCGGGGTACGGGGCTGCGGCTCGGGACCGGCGCCCTCGCGCAGTCCGAGACGGCGGTGCAGGCGGCGCAGCGGGGCGGGGGCCCACCAGGTACGGGGGCCCAGCAGCGCCAGCACCGCCGGGACCAGCAGCGTGCGGACGACGAGTGCGTCGACCAGGACGGCCAGGGCGACGCCCAGGCCGAGCATCTTGGTGTTGGTGATCCGGGACAGGCCGATGGAGACGAACACGACGCTGAGGACCACGGCGGCGGCGGTGATCAGCCCGCCGGTGCTGCGCATCCCGGCCAGTACCGAGGCCCGGTGGTCGCCGCCGCGGTCGTGGTGCTCCTTGATCCGGGCGACGAGGAAGACGCCGTAGTCCATGGACAGGCCGAAGGCCACGCAGAACATCAGGACCGGAAGGGTCGCCTCGACGTCGCCGGTCGCGGTGAAGCCCAGCGGCCCGGACAGCGCGCCCTCCTGGAACACCAGGACGACGGCGCCGAACATGGCGGTCAGGCTGAGCCCGTTGAGGAGGACCGTCAGCACCGGCAGCACCACGCTCCCGGTGAGGAGGAAGACCAGCAGCAGCGTGCCGAGCAGGACCAGGGCGAGGGCGGGGGCCAGGCCCCGTCCGATGGCGGCCTTGCCGTCGACGACCTCCGCCGCGGGACCGCCGACGGACCCGCCGTCGGGCCCGACCGCCGCGCGCAGGACCCGTACGAGGTCCTGGTGGGCGGCCGAGGTCGCGGCCGTGTCGTCCTCGGCCACCACCGTCAGCAGGTCGTACCCCGCCGTGCGGCGCCCGGAATCGGCGGGCGAGGCGACCTCCGTGCGCAGCCCGTCCCGGTAGGTGCCGGCCGAGGACTCCACGCGGGTCACCCCCGCGAGCGCGGACAGCTTCCCGGCGATGCGGCCGGTCCGCTCCCCCGCCTCGGCCGTGGCGGCCCCGCCGTCGCGCAGCAGCACCGGGACCGCGCCCTCGGGCAGGTCGTCGAAGTCGGCGCGCAGGGACTCCTGGGCGGCCCGCGACTGGCTCGACGCGGGCAGCTGGCGGTGGTCCGCGGTGCCGAAGCGGGCGTTCAGGAACGGCAGTCCGAGCACCAGCAGCACCCCGGTCACCGCGATCGTGACCAGCGGGGCGCGGCGCATCACCAGCCGCGTCACCCGTCCGTCGGCCACCGGTCCCCGCGCCGTCCCGCGCCGGCGTCGGCGTACGGTCAGCGCGTCCACCCGGCGCCCCAGCAGGGCGAGCACCGCGGGCAGTACCGTCAGCGCGGCGAGCGCCGAGACGAGCACCACGGTGATGCCCGCGTAGGCGAGGGAGCGCAGGAAGTACAGCGGGAAGACCAGCATGGCCGACAGGGCGACGGCGACGGTCAGCGCCGAGAACAGGACGGTCCGCCCGGCGGTGCGCACCGTACGGGCCACCGCGTCCCCGGGTGCCGCCCCGGCGTCCAGTTCCTCGCGGAAGCGGCGCACGATCAGCAGCGCGTAGTCGATGGCGAGGCCGAGCCCCAGGGCGGTGGTGAGGTTCTGCGCGAAGACCGACACCTCGGTGAATCCGGTGACGATCCGCAGGACGGCCCCCGTGGCCAGGACGGTGACCAGCCCGACCAGGACCGGCAGGGCCGCCGCCAGCACCCCGCCGAAGACCCACACCAGGACGATCAGGGTGAGCGGCAGGGCGATCAGCTCGGAGCGGGCCAGGTCCTCGGCGACCGTGGACTGGATCTCGTCCCGCACGGCGAGCGGTCCGGTGATCCGGACCGTCAGTTCGCCCTGGCCGCCCCGGAAGCGGGGCGCGAGCTCCTCCAGCGCGGACCGGGCCCGGTCCTCGTCGCCCACGATCCGGGCGGCGATCACGGCCTGCCGGCCGTCGTGGGAGCGCAGCTCGGCGAGGCCGGTCTGCCAGTACGAGACCACGCCGACGACCGGCTTCTCGAAGGCGAGGCGTTCCGCGAGCCGGGCGCCCTGTGCGGCGAGCGCGCGGTCGTCGACCTGCCCGCCCTCCGGTACGGACACCAGCAGGACCAGATTGGGCTGCTGCTCGGGGTAGTGCGCCTCCAGTACGCGCTGCACGCGCGCCGATTCGGAAGCCGGGTCGGTGGTGCCGCCGCTGCCGAGCCGGTCGGGCAGGTCCGCCCCGAGCAGGATCGCGTCGAGGACCAGGACCAGGGCCGCCACGAGGAACAGCCAGGGGCGGCGCACCACGTGCGCGCCGAGGAGCCTCAGCATCACGCCACGCTTTCCACGGCGGCGCCGAGCACGGACACCCCGGCCACGAGCCGGCCCAGGTCCCGGTGGGAGGACCAGGCGCCGACCGCCCCGTCGGGGCGCACGTAGACGACCAGCGGGCCGGCCCCGCCCAGCTCGGTCAGCTTCCGGCCGATGTCCACGGCCCGGGCGTACGGCGCCGAGGGGTCGCAGCCGCCCCGGGGCCGGTGGTCGGTGAGCAGCAGGACGTCGGTCTGGGAGCGCACCGTCGAGCGGGCCACGAGCTCGGCGGCCTCGGCGGCGGTGCGTTCGCCCGCGTCGGCGCCGGACGTGCCGGGGCCGCCGGAGCCGGACGTGCCGGGGGCGCTCGCGCCCTGGAGCACGAGCAGGGTGTGCCGGCCGGCCGCGAGGAACTCGTGCAGGGAGGCCGCGTCGGTGCCGTGCAGCGGCTGCCACGGGGTGTCGGGCAGCCGGACCCCGGGGCTGAGCAGGCCCGGGCCCCTGCCGCCGCGGCCGCCGCGGGTGCCGGGCTTCGGGAGTTCGCCGGGGACCGCCGGGCTCGACTCCAGACCGGGATCGAGCTGGGCCAGCTCCGGGACGATCCTGCGGTCCAGCGCGCCGGTGGCGGTGGCCACCTTCAGCAGGGTGTCGCGCAGGACCCGCTTGGGTCCCTGGCGCAGCATCCACAGCCGGGTCTGGCGGTCGGAGTTGCGCAGCGCGCGCAGGGCGGCCGGCCGCCGCTCGGCCTCGTAGCTGTCGAGCAGCGCCGGGTCCGCGCCGTTGATCACCGCGGCCAGCTTCCAGCCGAGGTTGAAGCCGTCCTGCACACCGGTGTTGAGGCCCTGGCCGCCGGCCGGGCTGTGGCAGTGGGCCGCGTCGCCGGCCAGGAGGACCGAGCCCTCGCGGAACCTCGCGGCGACCTTGGTGTGCACCCGGAAGGTGCTGCGCCACCAGGTGGATTCGAGCTTCCAGCCCTTCGGGCCGCGGGCCGTGAGCAGTTCCTGGAGCTCCTCGTCGGACAGCGGCCGCACCTCGCCCGTGGCGTCACGGTCGAAGAAGACGCGGTGCCCGCCGCCGGGCAACGGTACGACGACCAGCACCCCCTCGGGGGTGAGGTGGTACTGCGCCTCGTCCTCGGGCAGTCCGCCGGTGAACACGCCGTCGCCCAGCAGGAAGTCACGTGCGTACGTGCTGCCCTCGAAGGCGATACCGGCGGCCGCGCGCACCGTGCTGTGGGTGCCGTCGGCGCCGATCAGCCAGCGCGGCGAGAAGGGCGCCGGGGAGCCCGTACCGGGAACGGTGAGGGTGACCGAGACGTTGGAGGGGGTGGAGCCGGTGATGCGGGCGGCGGCGAGTTCGGTGTTCCACTCGACGTTCCCGCCGAGCTTGAGCAGCCGGTCGTAGAGCACGCCCTCGGTCACCGACTGCGGTACGCACAGGGGGCGCGGGAAGGCGGTGTCGGCGAGCGCGCCGAAGCGGACGCCGCCCGTGCGCCTGCCGCCGGACCAGTAGGAGGCGCCGGACAGCGGCAGCGAGCGCTTTTCCAGCGAGTCCGCCACGTCGATGCGGCGCAGCACCTCCAGAGCGCCGCTCCACAGGATCAGCGCCTTGGGTTCGCTGGCCGGCCCGTTCCTGCGGTCGATCACCCGGCAGTCCACTCCGTGCTGGAGCAGGGTGCAGGCCGTGGTGAGGCCGGTGGGACCGGCCCCCACGATCAGCACGGTGTCCGTCTGCGTCATACGAGGCTCCTGCCATAGGCGCCGCCCCGGGACCGGAGCAGGGCCACGATCTGGTCGACCGCCTCGTCGGTGGTGGTGAAGTGGACGGCGAGCATGCCGAGGTCCGAGGCGGCCTGGCAGTTCTCCTCCAGGTCGTCGAGGAAGAGGCACTCGTGCGCCGTCGCGGGCAGCCGCTCCAGCAGCCGCCGGTAGATCAGCGGTTCGGGCTTGCGCACCCCCTCCTCCGAGGAGTCGACGACGGCGTCGAACAGCTCGTCGACGGGGAGCTGTGCGCGCCAGAGCGGCCCCCACTCCTTGACGTTGTTGGTCAGCAGCGCCGTCCGGTAGCCGCTCTGGCGCACTTCGCGCAGGAAGCGGACCAGCCGCTCGTTGACGGTCCGGGCGCGGAACCACACCTCGCCGAACGGCTCGTCGCCGAGCAGGTCCGCGTACGTCCGGCCGCCGGGCAGTTCGGCGAGCACCCGCTCGACCATCTCCCTCTCGGTGCAGCGGGCGGTCTCCAGGTCGGCCATCGGGCTGCTGCCGTGGCGCTGCGCGGCCCGGGCGAAGGCCTGCCGGAGCTCGGGCAGCGGCACGTCCACGGCGCGGGCGAAGGCCGCGAAGGTCTCATCCAGCGGGTTGGTCAGGACACCGCCGTAGTCGACGACCACGGTGGTGATGGGACGGAACGTCACTGGGCCACCTCAAGGCGGAACGAGGCGACGGCCCGGCCCTGCTGGAGGACGTCCACGACGACCGGGACGACCAGGGTGCGCAGCGAGTCCTTGAGCCGGAACTGCTCCACGCGGGCGACGGCCCGGGTCTGGAGGTCGAGTTCGGCGAACTCGTGGAACTGCGCGTCCATCGCCGTCACCTGCAGGCCGGTCGCCGAGATGGCGTGCAGCGAGGACACGGAGGCGGCGGCCAGCTGGCGGGCGGCCTCCAGCAGGAGGTTGCCGGGCACGTGGTCGAGCTGGTGGTCGAAGAGGTGGGGGTGGGTGGTGTCGGAGAGCACGGTGGCGGCGAACGCGCTCTCCCCGGCGGGGAGGGGCTGGGTGATCACCACGTTGTACGGGTCGCGGCGGCCGACCGAGGCGGGGGCGGCGGCCACGTGGGTGGGGAGGGCGCCGAGGTTTGCCGCGAGCGTGCTGCGGCGGCGGTCGCGCAGCGCGTGGTAGACGCCGCGGGTGAAGAAGGCCAGGCCGCCGCTGCACAGGAGGGCTTCCTTGCCGTCGATGGCGAGCGTGCCGGAGAAGTCGATGGCCTGCACCCGGCCGTTGCGCTTGCGCTGCGGCAGGACGGTGAGCGTGGCGACGGCGCGGGCCGGCCGGTCGCCGGTGCGCAGGGCGGCGCGGTCGCGGACCTCGGTCTGCAGGTGGCGGAAGATGAAGGACTCGTCCAGCGCGACGTCCTCGTAGGCGTGCGCGAGGAACACCCCGGCCTGTCGCAGCATTTCGATGAGGAGGAGGAAGTCGTGGGTGCCGGACTGCTCGCCCATGATGTGGGCGCGCGGCAGCTGCGCGGCGACCTCGTAGGTGTCGGCCTGGTCCGGTACCCGTCGGGAATCGGTCAGGAAGACCTCGGCGATCGCGGCGCGGTGGACCATGGCCCGCGGGACGGTGCTGTCGAATCTGAGAGCGGAACGGAGCTCGTCCTGCTGCGCTGGACCTGTCATCGTTTTCTCCAAAGAGCGAGAGCGGGGACGCTTTCACCTTGGAGTACGTGGTTTGACGAGCCGCTGGAACGATCGCTGACCGACCGCGGCGGCGTCCGGGCGCCATGTGCGTGGCCTGCTCACGGATCTCAACCAGCGGACAACGTCAAGGGGTCGGGGGATGTGATCCCCCTCTCATTTGATCTCCAAATGGCGCGAACCAGTCGGTAATACCTAGCCTTACCGTGGCCTTATTCGGGGGGAAGAATGAGTGGTGTGCTGCTGCGTGAGCGCGGCTTCTACGGGAACGGCAGGGGTAGTTCACACTTGCGTTTCCGACTGCTGGGACCGCTCCAGGTCAACCGGGGCGAGAAGACACTGGAGTTGGGACCGCCCAAACAACGGGCCCTGCTGGCGGTGCTGTTGCTGCGACCGGGCCTGGAGACGGGCGTCGACCAGCTGATCGAGTCACTCTGGGGGGAGGACTATCCGGCGTACGCGAAGAACCTGATCCAGAAGTCCGTCTCGGGCCTGCGCGGCCTGCTGACCGCGTTAGAGGGCGACGGCCCCGGCGTGACCCTGGAATGGTCCGGCGGCGGCTACCGGATGGACGTCGGCGCATCCGAGGTGGACCTCTACACGTACGAGCAGCTGGCCGCGGCCGGCATCGCGGCGGCCCGCAAGGGCGAGATCATGCAGGCGGTCAAGCTGCTGGAAGAGGCCCGCACGATGTCCACGGGCCCGCTCGTGGAGGGGCTCGAAGGCCCCATGCTGGACCGCGAGCGGCTCTACCGCCAGGAGCGCTTCCTGGCGGACATGGAAGTGCGGGCGGAGCTGGAACTGGAACTGGGCCGGCACCGCAACGCGGTCCCGTACCTGCACTACGCGGTGCACAAGTACCCGCTGCGCGAGCGCTTCCTGTGGCTGCTGATGCTGGCGCTCTACCGCTCGGACCGCGGCAACGAGGCCCTGTCGACGTACGCGGTGCAGCGCGCCCGGGTCGTCGAGGAACTCGGCGTGGAGCCCGGCCCGGCCCTGCGCGCGCTCCACGCGCGGCTGCTGCTCCAGGACCCGCAGCTGATGGTCATGTCGGCGCTGCGCCAGGACGGCGGCCCCGCGGAGGACGAGGTCGCCACGCCGATCACGATCCCCCCGCTGGCCCGCCGCGGCCCCTTCGGCTGACAGCTCCGGCGGCGCCCGCCGACTGCGCCCCGGCCCCGCACGGGGACCGGGGCCGGCGCGCGGCGACGCCCTGCCGCGCGGCGACGTCCACCGCCCCGACAGCGGCCCCAGACACCCGACATCACCGAAACGCGCAGGTCACACAGAAGCAGGGCAGGTCAGAGCCGTGAAAACCGGCTCACATTGCTCCTACCCCGCCTGGCGAAACATGATCGAATGGCGCCATGGTGTGGGACGAGTGGGAAAAGGCCAAGGTGGATGTGGCCGGTGAGCGCCAGGTGTCGATGCGCCTCAACCAGGTGACCAGCGGACCTGGTGGCGGTCAGGCCGACCTGGTCGTACACCAGGATGACCTGGGCGAAGTGGGTCATGAGGCTTTCCTGCTGCATGGCCAACTGCAGAAGCAGGCCGACATCGCCGGCGCCGGTGCCGGTGCCGGTGCCGGTGCCGATGGTTCAGGGAGCGGCTCCACGATGCAGGCCGCAGCATCCTTGAAGACGGCCGGCTTCTCGCTCGGCGGCGAGCTGGAGACCACCGTGTCCGTGTGGACCTCGCAGGTGAAGACGGTCCTGCAGGCATGCGCCCACATCTCGAACCACCTGGACTACTCCAAGAAGGCGCACGCCGCGGACGACGAGGCCATCGCGGCCTCGCTCCGCAACCGCGACGGCGCGGCCGTGTCCGTCTCCCGTATCGACGAGTACCTCAAGTAGGGAGCGCGGCATGGACTACTCGGACCTCATGGAACTGGACCTCACGAAGCTGGGATCCGCCGTTCAGGACTGGAAGCGCACCGCCGACGCTCTGCAGCGCCTGGGCGGACAGGCGCGCGACGGGGTAAAGGCGAAGGCCGAGAAGGCCCGCTGGGAAGGCGTGAACGCCGGTGTGACCCGTGCCTTCGTCGGCAAGACGGTCAAGGAGATAGAGGACCTCCACACGGAGGCCCAGAGCGTCTTCAGCGTCCTCCAGGACGCCCACTCCGAACTGGTGGCCATCCAGCAGCAGGCGAAGAACGTGACCGCCGACGCCAAGGAGGCGGGCTTCAACGTGCGTGTAGGGCAGGGCGGAGCGGTGACGATCGAGGATGCCCTGGTCTGCGAGGTGGACGGTCCCGGCCGGCGCAAGCACGATCTCATGCGCTGGTACGCGGACACCTTGAGCGGAGTGGTGAGCCATGCGGCCGAGGTCGATGCCGCTGCCGTACGCGCTCTGCGCGGCAGCCACGGCGCGGATCCGCACAACGCCGGCCATGCGACGTACACCTCCCTCGACCAGGAGATGCTCCCGCGAGCACTGAAACTGGCCGGGCTCGGCGAGGAGGCCGACACCCAACAGCGGAAGGAGCTGCAGCGGCTCTGGCAGTCACTCGGGCCCGAGGCCCGGGCCCAGCTGTGGACCCAGCACCGGGACGACCTCCTGGCAGCCGGCCTGCTACGACCTCAGGTCAAGCAGGTCGCCGCGGACGACGGCGCCGGCCCGTACGACGTCGAATCGCCAGGCATGTCGGACTACTGGAAGCAGATCCAGGCCCACGGCATTTCCAACTCCGGCGACTTCATGGGCAAGACCGACGCGGCCCGGCACATGGATCACTACCTCAAAGGCACCGGTAGGACGCTCGACCTGGACGTCGACCGCATGCTGGCCGACGACCCGGCCCTGCGGGACCAGGTGGCGCGGATCCGCGCCACGGAGCAGGACGAATGGCGGCGCCAGGCACTGGATGCCTTCGAGAGGTCAGGCGGCAAGCCTGTCGCCGTCCCCGTGGAATCCGGCAGTAGCGGATACGAACACGAAAAAGGCCCGGACGGTACGAACAACTGGTACCTGGCCGTGGGCAGCGGCATGACGAACACGACAGGAGTGGTCACCGCCGTCCCCGGACCCGATGGGAAACCGCAGGTCAGCATCGACTACCAGGTCAATGTGTGGGACCGCTACAACTGGGACGGAACCAAGGCCACGCCGATCGGACCGACCACCGTCACCGATGCCGACATGGCCCGCTTGCACACGACAGGACTGGCCAGGGAGTTCGACATGCGAGGAAGCAGCTCGGTGCAGCGGCACGACCTGTCGGCGGGAGGGCCCTGGCCCGCTCCCGAGGACACAGGGCGGGACGGCACCCGCACGGACATCGGCCGCAACGAGGCGGCCCGATGATCCGCGCGCAACGCCCGTGGCGCGCCCCGGCTCTCGCCGTGGTGGCGGTGGTGCTGGGCGCGCTCGCCGCCGGATGCTCCGGGGCGTCCGGCGGTAGCGGCAGGGAAGGCGGCCGCTCGGCAGACCCGGGGACGTCCGACTGGGTCGAAGGGGCCACCGCCGAGTCCATCGCCCGGACGCTGCACGTGGAGGTCCCCTCGACAGCGACCCAGACCGCGGCGGCGCAGCGCAGGGGGTTCCAGGACGACGGGTTGATCCTGTCCTTCGTCCTGCCTGCGGAAGCCGTCGACCCCTTCCTCACCCAGCTGAAGCCGGAGCAGCCCCTCAGACTGCGCGAGCAGCCCTTCGCCGCCGAGGCGACACCGGCCACGCCGTTCGCACGCCTGGGGCTGCCGGAACCGGATTCGCTTCCCAAGGTCAGGGAGGGGCAGGTGTGCGCTCCCTGCAAGGGCGACCTGAACTGGCTCAAGGTCGCTGTGGCGCAGATCGACGAACGGAGCAGCCGCGTCTACCTCAGAGGGGTCGACTGACGCCCGCAGAATCCGCGGCGCGGTCTGACGCCCAGCCGTCCGCGGAGGCAACGGATCGATCCCCAGTACGGGGCGGTCACCAGCTCCTTCACGGCCCCGCCCCGCCCTCACGTCGTAGCGGTGTCCACACGGTAGACGATCTTCCCGTCGAACTCCGCGAACCCCAACGACTTGTAGAAGGCCCGCGCGCCCGGGTTGTTGCGGTCCGTCATCCACTCGACCCGGCTGCATCCGGGACGTGCTGAGGCCAGGGCGCGGAGCTCGTCCATGAGGCGGGCACCGACGCCCTGGCGGCGGAGGGTGTCGCGGACATAGAGCTCTTTCAGGAACAGAGAGTGGGAGGAGCCGGCTGCCGGCCAGAGGAAGGAGTAGGCGGCGAGCCCGACGAGATCACCAGCCTCGTCCTCGACCAAGAGAGCGGACGCCAACGGCGGGGAGCCGAAGAGCGCCTCCTCCACCTGGGAGCGGCGCTCCTCGAGCGGCTGGATCTCGGTCGATCCGTAGAACCGTTCGATCTCCTCGATCAGATCGGCCACTGCCACGGTGTCGCGCCTTTCGGCGGGGCGGATCGTCACGGTCATCGACATCTCCTGTCGCTCTTTCATCGCTGCACTCGTTCGTTTCAATGCGTGATCCTGGCGTGGCGGCACGGCTCGTGGCTACGGGGGCGTCAGTGCCTGAGGAGCCCATCCGTGCCGGCGCAGGGAGTCCTGAACATGCCGGATGAGGTATTCCAGGTCCGCGCAGTAGACCGAGGGGTTCCGGTAGCCGCGGTCGGTGCTGAAGCGGTGCGGTAAATAGCCCCCACCGCACACCTCCACCAGAGGACAGCTCTGGCACTGATCGGCGAGCGCGGTCTTCCCGTTCTGCCGGTGCAGGAGCTTCGGATGGTGAAGGACCTCATTGAAGGACTGACTGAAGACGTCGAGTCCCAGCCAGGAGGCGCCTTCCTCGACGGACCGCAGGGTGTCCACGCCCTCGATCGTGCCGTCCGACTCGATCACGATGCTCGTGGGCGGGGCCAGGCCGAGGGACTCCACCGAGCTGTGCACCCCGGAGCTCAGCGCCACGATGTCCTCCAGCATCCGAACACTGTGCCGCTGCTCCGGCCGGGCGAGCCAGGCGTCGTAGACGCGGCTCATCCACAACCCGTACTCGGGCGCACTCGGGTCGTCGCGGTGCGGCGGCTCGTCGTGAGTCCCGTGCGGCAGGCCGAAGTCGATCACAGGCGGCTCGAACGACGCCAGGTAGTCGTGGACCTCGACCGGGTCGTTGGCCAGGTCGACGACCGCGAGCAGCCCTGCAAACAAGTGCGGGCGGGACCGCAGGAGTTCGATGCCTCGTACGGCCGAGGCGGCGCTCGATCGCGAGGCGTGTGTCAGCCGGTGCCGGTCATTCGCGGTCGGCGGTCCGTCGAGGCTGACGCCCACGACGACCTCGTACCGCTCGAAGAGGTCCAGCCACGGCTCCGTGAGAAGCGTCCCGTTGGTCTGAAGCTCGAAACGGACCGCCACACCGACCGGCACACCCTCCCGCACGGCGCCGAGCAGGTCTGCCATGTGCCGGGGGCCGGTGAGCAACGGCTCACCGCCGTGCAGCACGACGTGCACGCTCCGCAGGCCGTGCACCGCTGCGTGCTCACCGATTCGCAGCCCAGCCGCCCGGGCCACGTCCGCACTCATCCGAGCAGGCAGGTGCCGCCACGCCTGGTCAGCGGAGTTGAACACGTAGCAGTAGTCGCAGTCGATGTTGCAGCGATTGGCAACCTTGAGGATGAAGGACCGAAAGGGGGCGACGTCCGCGCGCGGTGTCATCGAGCGGAACGGCTCAAAGAGGCCAGGTCCAGATCAGCGAAGCGTGGTGACCACCCTCGCCAGCGTGGTTCGACGCCGTCTGCTCGGCCGCCAGCCGCTGCCGTACGCGGACGGCGACACGATCCAGGACGGCCGAACCGCTGATGGACTCCGCGACGACGGGCGCCGGAGCATGCGGTGCGGGAACGGGCGTACGTGACGGCATTCGACGCTCCTCGGGGCAGTGCAACGGCGATTGAGGTGGCACACCAGCCCGCAAGGTAGCAGCGCCGCTACCCTCGGCAACATATCGAATCCGGCCACGTGCCCCGCTACTCGGCCTGCGCAGCAATGAGCCGCTCGACGACATCTGCCGCCCCACCGATGCCCAACCGTCGGTACACATCGCACGCTTCACGCAGCGCCCCTTCGCCCCGCGCCCGTTCGCCGGCTGTCCAGTCGCAACGGCCGATCCCCTCCAAAGCCCGTGCCTCTTCCAGTGGGCAGCGGATGTCGCGGGCCAGCCCCAGCGCCTGCTCGAAGAGTCCGCGGGCGGCAAGCCAGTCACCGGAGGAGCACAGCAGCGTCCCCCAGTGGTTCCGCACCTCCGCTTCACCGCACCGGTCGCCAAGCTCTCGGAGGATGTCCAGACTCCGCCGGAACGACTCGATGGCATCGTCCCGCTCACCGGCGATCCCGCGCGCAACGCCCAGCTCGCCCAGCGAGGCGGCTTCGCCACCACGGCTGCCGAGATCGCGGTACGAGCCCAGGGCGTCATCCAACAACCGGATCGCCTCGGTGACGTTCCCCTCCACTCGGTTCAGTACCCCGAGGTGGCGAACGCTGTTCGTGCGGCCAAACCGTTCACCGAGCTCGGTGAAGTACCCCAGCGCCCGGTTGTGAGCCTCCCGCGCTCCGGTGGGGTCGCCGATCAGGCGCCGGACGACTCCGAGCTCGTTGAGGGCGTACGCCTGGTGGACCCGGTCGTCGAGTTCCTGGTAGATGCCGAATGCCTCACGATGGCGCTGCTCAGCCAGCTGATACTCACCCAGGAGACTGTGCACGACGCCAAGGTCCCGCCGTGAGTTGGCCTCTCCGTACCGATCGCCCAGCTCCCGGTAGATCGCCAGCGCTTCGGTCTGTGCCGCCACCGCTGTGTCGAACTGGCTCGTCTGCCGGCGCACCATGCCGAGGTCCGCGAGCGCGTTCGCCTGGCCGAGACGGTCGCCCACTTCCCGATAGAGCGCGAGGGCCTCGGTCTGCGCCTGGGCAGAAGCGTCGTTGTCCGCGGTCATGTACCAGACGATGCCCACCTGGTTCAAAGCGTCAGCCTTGCCGCGCTTCTCGCCGACCGCCTCGTACTCCGTCACCGCTTCGCTCAGTGCCTCGATGGCCTCGGGGTAGGCCGCCATGAAGCGCCGGACGACTCCGAGCTCGGCCAGCGCATCGGCCAGCGCCCGCCGGTCGCCGGTGTGCCGGGCGGCCTCGGCGGCGGTCCGGTGGAGGCCAACGGCTTGGTCCCAGGGCCCGGCCTGCCGCAGGAAGGGCGCCATCGCCGCAGCCATGTTGATCACCAACTCGTGCAGCGCGAGATCGTTCGCCCTTCGGATGCAGGCCAGGACGTTGGCCCGCTCGTCCTCCAGCCAGCCGAGAGCCGCCGTACGTGAATCGATGGGCGGGGTCTCGACCTGGGCGGCGCCATCCGGAGAATTCGGTGTAGAGGCACCGTTGCGTGCGATGTGTCTGTTCGCGACAGCGAGGACGGCCAGGTAGTACGAGCACACGCGCTGGACGGCATGAACAGGGGCCATGCTGCCTCCCTCGTCGGCGAGACCGCGGGCATAGTCGCGTAGAAGGTCGTGAAGCCGGAACCGGCTTCCCGGGTGTTCCTCGATCAGATGGGCGTCGTAGAGCGTGTCGAGTCCCTCGCGTGCCGCCGCCACCGAGACCGAGCCGAGCGCGGCCCCGGAGAAGGCATCGAGCTCGGTTCCAGGGTAGAGGCCGAGACACCGGAAGAAGTGCTGCCGCTCAGGTGTGAGGTCCTGGTAGGACAGACTGAACGTCGCGGCGACCGCGCGCTCCCCAGCTCGGAGCTCTCCCAGCCGGTCCCCGGCGGTGACCAGACGCGCACGGAGATCCTCAGCGCTCCACGACGGGCGATGACGCAGCCGCGCGGCGAGCAACGACACCCCCAGTGGCAGGTACCCGCACAGCTCCACCAACTGCTCGAGGACGGACCGATCGAGCGACTCCGCCGATCGCCCGCTGAGGCGTACGAACAGGTCGACCGCATGCTCCGCCGGCAACGCCTCCACTGGCAGGACCACCTCCTCGTACGCAGCCAACCGCTTCCGGCTCGTCACCAGCACGAGACAGTCGCTCCCGCCGGGGAGCAGGGGCTCCAGCTGGCGATAGCTGGACGCGTTGTCGAGGATGAGCAGTGCCTTCTTGTTCGCGAGCTGGCTCCGCCACATGGCCGCCCTCGCCTCGGTGACCGCGCCCAAGTCGTCGCCGACAGGGATCCGCTGCGCCGGCACTCCGGTCGCCGCCAGCAACGATGCGAGCGCTTCCGTGGCCTGGACGGGGGGCCTTCCCGTCGTGTGCCCGTTGAGATTCACGAAGAGCTGGCCGTCCGGGAACCGCTCCGACAGCACATGTCCCGCGTGTACGGCGAACGTCGTCTTCCCGACTCCTGGCATTCCGTCGATCACATGCACGGGCAGCGCCTCGCCGCTCTCCTGCGAGTTCCGTACGGACCGCACCAGCGCCTCGAGCTCGGCGGTCCGGTCGGTGAACGCGTTGGTGTCGCGTGGCAGGGACCGCAGCACGAGGGCAGCACCCGGAGGCACCGCCCCTTCCTCTGGCTGGGGCGTCGGAGCAGCGCGGCGCTCGGACGCCCCCGACTCCGACAGCGCAGCAAGCAGCACCGCCAGCCCGACCGTGGCCACGCCGAGCAAAGCGAACGAGAACCAGCCATGCCGCTGCAACCACCCCAGCCACCCGGGCCACTGCGACTCGGACACCGCGTTGGTGACGAGCCCCACGAGCATGGTCGTAACGGCTCCGCCGGCGGCCACGACGGCGACGGAAATCCCCCGCCGGAGCCTCATACGTGGGTCGTCTTGACGGAGCAGGGATCGGTCGGTCCGGGCCGGCCGCCTGTGGCGCGGCACGGCTTTCCAGCTGTAGCTCTGGTCACGAACCCAACCCCCGAATCCGACGCCCTGTCGCGCACAAGCGGATCAGCTCTCACAGACCATGGTCAAGGTCAGCTCCCCGCCACACACCGGCTCGTATCAGCCAACCTGTGCTTGGCTTCTCCCTTGGGCGCACCGATGCCGCTTTGACGGAGTCAGACAGATGACCGAGTGAACGTGTTGCTGGTCGCAAGCAGAGAGTGAGTCTTCAGGCCCGAGGACGAAGCTGCCATAGCGGTCAGGCAGTTCCGCATGCTGAAGAGACAGCACGGAGCCGTCGCCCCCACCTTCTACAGATGCCCCTAGGCATCTCCACCACCCCGCCGACCGGCTCCCCGATCCCACGGCACCGGCCGGCGCCTCAAGAGCGACACCGAGCGCGGCTTCCACCGAGCCGAACACCTGAGGCAGATCCCTCAGGCCGACCTCACCCACCAACTCCTCCACCCGTACCGCGCCGACTCCGAGTCCATGCAGAGCCGGTTCGACCCCAGCCTCTGGATCGCGGCGTGATCGCCTACGGCGTCGAGCGTCAGAAGATCTTCGTCCTCGGCGTCGCCCCCTCGCAGCACGCCACCAGCCTCCGCGCCCCGGCCCCCGGCCGTCAGAACCCCAGGTCACGATCCCGCCCTCGCCCCAGACCCGCGCCTGCGGCAATCCATGCGACCACTCCGAGCACGATCCGCTAGGCTGTCAGCGGTCACGAGGCGGTCTCCGCCGAGACCCCCGCCTTCGTAGCTCAGGGGATAGAGCACGGCTCTCCTAAAGCCGGTGTCGCAGGTTCGAATCCTGCCGAGGGCACAGTCGAGGACCCCCGCCGTCGAACGGCCCGGGGTCCTCTTCGCGTTGTACGGGACGTCAGCGGGCACGGCGCGTGCGGGAGCCGGGGGTCCTAGGGAGTGTCCGCAAAGTAGCGTCGGCCGCCCGGAGGGCGGGCGCGGCGGGGTCCGGTGCGTGCGATTGCAAGGCGGAGGAGGGAGCCGATGCCGAGCATCGGCGACCGACGACAACGCGGCAAGCGCGCGTGCCGGACCCCGGAGTGCAGGCGGGACTTTGCGGACACGACCTAGTTTCACAAGGTCGTCTGGATCGATACGCCGTCCGCTATATGCGGGTTTACCCCCGGCGCTTGCCTGCCGAGAATCCGGGCAAATCGTCCTTAGTCGAGTCGGTCCGAGCTTGCCGCTCAGGGCTCGGTCACCTTGTGAAACAACCTTTAGGGCGTCGGCGACGTGGGGCCCGGGAGTGCGACGCGGGCCTCGGCGCCGCCCTCCGCGCGGTTGCGGAAGGCGAGGGTGGCGCCCAGGACCCGGGCCTGGCCGACGGCGATGGTCAGGCCCAGCCCGTGGCCCTTGTTCGTGCCCTCCGTACGGAACCGCTGCGGGCCGGTCGTGATCAGGTACTCCGGATAGCCCGGCCCCGCGTCGGTCACCGTCAGGACCGGGCCGTCCACCGTGACCGTGACCGGGGCGGCGCCGTGGCTGTGCGCGTTGGCGACGAGGTTGCCCAGGATCCGCTCCAGGCGGCGCCGGTCCGTCTCCACCCGCGCGGGGGCCAGCACCGTCAGGGCGGTGTCGGTGCCGGACGCGCGGATCGTGCGGGCCGCCAGGTCCGCCAGGTCGTAGGAGTCCAGCTCCACGCGCTCGCTGCGCGTCTCCAGCCGGGAGATCTCCAGCAGGTCCTCGGTGAGCGCGCGCATCGCCTGCACCCGGTCCCGTACGAGCTCGGCCGGGCGGCCCGGAGGCAGGAGTTCGGCGGCCGCGTTCAGGCCGGTCAGCGGGGTGCGGAGCTCGTGGGCGACGTCCGCCGTGAACCGCTGTTCCGCCTCCAGCTTGCCCTGCAGGGACGAGGCCATGGTGTCCAGGGCCCGGGAGACCGCCGCGACCTCGTCCTTGTTGCGGGGCCGGTCGCCGACCCGGGCGTCCAGGTCGCCGGCGCTGATCCGGCGGGCCACCTGCGCGGTCACGTGCAGGCGCCGGGTGATCCGTGTGACGCCGAGTGCGCCGACGAGGAGGGTGACGCCGATGGCGAGGCCCGAGGAGCCGAGGATGGCCCGGTCGAGATCGACGATCGTGCGTTCGGCCCCGCGGAAGTCCACGGACACGGCGATCGCGCTGCCGTGCTCGGCGGGCGCGGCCGCCCACATGACGGGGCGCCCGCGGTGCCTGCCGACGGCCGTGCCGCGCTTCCCGGCGAGAGCGAGGGCGCGCAGCTCCGGGGGCAGGCCCGAGGGGTCGACGCCCTCGCCGCGCGGCATGCGCGCGCCGTCCTCGTACGCCTCGATGGACCGCTCCAGTTTCAGGAGCGCCTTCTCGCGCGCCGTGCCCACGGTCTGGCGGGTCATGGCGCCGTGCACGAGACAGCCGAGCAGCGCGGCGAGCCCGCAGCACATCAGGGTGATGAAGACCGCGGCCTTCCAGGTCAGGGTCGAGGTCCAGGCCGGCAGCCGCGCTCTGCGCTGCATTTCGTTCATGGTCAGGTCACGGTAATGCGCCCGCCCGGGCGGGCGACCGGCGGGATCCGGCCGGATCCCGCGAGATCCAGCCGGATCGAGCCGGGTCGAGCCGGGGCCGGCCGGCGGGGTGCCCGGCGCGGAAGCAGAAACGGAAGCAGAAACGGAACCGGAAGCGGAGGCGGAGGCGGAGGCGGGAACGGAATCGGGAATGGAGGCGGGAACGGAACCGAGGGCCGGACCCAGGAACCGAGGGCCGGACCCAGGAGCCGGGGCCCGACCCGGGGCCGCCGCTCCGGCCGGGCCCCCGCGGCGGCGTCAGGACGCACGAAGCCCTCCCGGCCGGAGCCGGAAGGGCCGCGCCACCACGGATGCACCCCCCTCCGGGGGTCAGCTCAGGCCGCTGCTGCGTTCGCCGATGCGGTCGCCCTGCGGAGTGCCGGCCCGCTTGAGAGCGGCCTTCGTGTGCGGTCCGCCCTTGACCTTGCTCCGTACAGGACCGTCGAAGCCGTGACCCGGGGAGCGCGGCGGCTGCGAAGCCTCCTGCGCCTTTGCGATGGCAGCCCGGACGTCCCGCTTCTGCTCTTTGTTCATCCCGTCGTCAACTCCCTCAGGAAGCACCCAATCGGACTACTGGGATCGTATGCATATATACCGAGCAACGCACCCGGACCGGAACGTAAAGAAATCAAGGAGTCGAGCCGGTCGCCGGAGCCGGACGCTCCGGCAGCCCGACCGTCGCCCGGATGACCTCTTCCGGGCAGGGCGTGCCCCGCGGCAGCTGGTACTTCGCCGCCACCCGGTACTCCCCCGGTGCCGGAACCAGCAGCTCCGTCCACACGTCGCCCTCGGCGTCCGGCAGCGCCTTGAACAGGCACCCGGCGGTGTTCGCGAACTCCTTGGGCACGGCCCCCCGCGCCTTCGAATCCGCGGTCTCCTGCGGCGGCGGCACCGGCTTGCCGGCCCCGTCCACCAGCCCCAGCCACGGCGAGTGCGGGATCCGGACCAGCACCCGACCGGCCCGCTTCGCGTCGATGACCAGCTGGTCGGCGCCCGCCCGCACCACGGTCGCGGGCCCCGCCACCAGGTTCGTCGGGTCGTCGACCTTGAAGAGCTGCCAGTTCGCGTCGCCCCACACCTGCTGGAGGTACGGGAGCCCCGCCCGCACCAGCTTCGCCTCGTCCTCACCGCCCGAATCGGGTTTGTCGGCCGGCAGCACCACGTAGTGCACGGCCCAGCGCTCCAGCCAGGCCCGGTAGCTGTCGCCGGTGAGCGTGTCGTCGTAGAAGAGCGGGTTGCGCTCCAGGTCCGCCTGCCGGTTCCAGCCGCGCGCGAGGTTCACGTACGAGGGGAAGGCGGAGGACTCGCGATGGCTGCTGACGGGGACCACCTCGACCCGGCCGCGGTCGGCGCCCGCCTTCTGGAGCTGGTCCACGAGCGGGGCCAGCTCTCGGTTCCAGGCGGCCACCGGGGTGGTGCGGACGATGTCCGTGATGCTGTTGGTGGTGATCCAGGCGTTCAGGCCGACGAACGCGAGCAGCACCGCGTACCAGCGCCGCGACCGCGGGACCTCGTACGGGAGCGCCGCGAGCAGCACGGCGCCGCCGAACAGCATCACCATCCTGGTGACGTTCGAGCCGACCTGCGAGTCGATCACCCAGGTCAAAAAGACCCCGAGGGCGTAGACCGCGGCGGCGATCCGGACCGTCTTCCAGCGCCGCGGCACGAGGAAGAAGATCAGCAGCCCGAACACGAACGGCAGCCCGGCCGAACCGATCTTCATCGGCTGCGTCCCGGAGAACGGGAAGAGCCAGGCCGACAGCCCGACCACGGCCACCGGGGCCAGCCCCAGCGCGTACGCACCCGGGTGCCGCCGGCTCAGGAACAGCGCGGCCGCGATCACCCCGAGGAAGAGGCCCGCGACGGGGCTGGCGGCGGTCGCGATCCCGGCCAGCGGGGCCGCCACCGCGGCCTTGGCCCAGCGGCGGTGCGCCCACTTGCGGGGCCAGCAGAAGACCGCCGCGACCGCGCCGAGGGCGAACATCGCGCCGAGCCCGAAGGTGACCCGGCCCGAGAGCGCGTTGCAGAACAGCCCGTACGCCCCGGCCAGTGCGGGCCACACCGGCTCCCGCACCGCTCCGCGGCAGCGGGTCAGGATCAGGGCGAGCAGCCCGGCCGAGACGGTGCCCGCGATCATCATCGTGGTCCGCACGCCGAGCATGTGCATGAGGTACGGCGAGACCACGCTGTACGAGACGGGGTGCATGCCGCCGTACCAGGCGAGGTTGTACGCCGAGTCGGGATGCCGGCCCACGAACTCGGCCCAGGCGTCCTGCGCGGCGAGGTCGCCGCCGCTGTTGGCGAAGGTGAAGAACCAGACGACGTGCAGGACGGCGGCGAGCAGGGTGGCGACGGCCACCGGGTGCCGACGGAGCGGATCGAGGGCTCGGGCGCGCCGCCGGGGCCGCCCGTGCTGTTCCGGCTGCCCCTGCGGCTCCTGCGGACCCTGTGCCCCCTGCCGCGGCGGCAGGGCGTCGGCGCCACGGCCCGGGCCGCCGCCGTCGGCCGACGGGATGGCTGCCTGGCGCCGGCCCTGCTGCTCAGCGGTGGTCACTGCCGCACTCCCCACATGGATCCGCACCGGCACGCATCTCCGCGCCCCGGGTCCACCCTGTCGTTGCTGTCGTCCTCGTCGTCCCTGCCGTCAAAGTCTCGCCGAGCCCGCCCCGGGGCGCCCGGCACGCACCTTGCGGACACTCGCTAGACGCGCACCGGCGCCCCGGGGTTGCCCGGGGCGCCGGATCAGCGCTCTCGCCGACTGCTGTGCCGGCCGACGGGCGTCAGCCGACGGGCGTCAGCCGATGCGGGTCAGCTTGCTGCCGATGCCCGGCGAGGCCAGGTCGCTCTGCAGCGCCACCGGCACCTTGACCTGGCTGGCGCCCTCGCCGACGGTCAGCAGGCCGACTTCGGTGCCGGCCTTCGCGGTCTGCGGCATCTTGCCACCGCCGTCCGCGAGCTTCACGTCCACGGTCAGCGAGGCCCACCCGATCGCCTGCACGTCGGCGGTGGCGACGACCGGCGTCCGGCCGCCGAGCCCGTCGTCGACGTACCCCACGACCTGGCCCTTCTTCACGACGACCGCGCCGTCGAGGGCCTTCTGCGTGGCGGTCATCAGCTGCTTGCTCGCGGCGAGCACGGTGTCGATGATCGACGGCTTGTGCTGGCCGAGGACGGCTCCGACGATCAGCTGGTTGGTGTTGCCGATCTTCTTCTGCGCGGCGAAGAGGAGGTTTCCGCCCGCCTTGGTCGTCGTACCGGTCTTGATGCCGAGCGCACCGCTGGGTCCGGTCAGGCCGTTCCAGTTGCGCCAGCTCTTGCCGGACGGGTCGACCCAGTTCGGCTTCTTCGTGATGTCGAGGAGCGTCTCGATCTCGACCAGCTTCAGGCCCAGCTTCACCTGGTCCTCGGCGGTGCTGACCGTGGTCGCGTCCAGACCCGAGGGGTCCGTGTACGTGGTGTTGGTCATGCCGAGTTCCTTGGCGGTGTCGTTCATCTTCTTGACGAACGCCTCCTGGGAACCGGAGTCCCAGCGCGCGAGCAGCCGCGCGATGTTGTTGGCCGACGGGATCATGAGGGCGGCGATCGCGTCGTACTCGGAGATCTTGTCGCCCTCCTTGACCGTGTCGAGGGTGGACTCGTTGTCGGTGGAGTTGTTCTTCTTGCCCTCGGTCTCGGCCGTCTTGTCGACGTCGATCATCGCGCCCTGCTCACCCTTCTTTATCGGGTGGTCGCGCAGGATGATGTACGCCGTCATCGACTTGGTGACGCTCGCGATCGGCACCGGCTTCTGCTCGCCGGACTGGCCGAGCGTGCCGAGGCCTGCTGCCGCCATGTACGCCTGCCCCTCGGTGGGCCAGGGCAGCTGCGGCATGCCGCCCTCGAAGGTGTACGAGGACTTCGCGGTCATCACGAGCTTCGGCTCGGGCAGCGGGCGTACCAGCTGCACGACGGCCAGGATGACCGCCAGGAGCACGACCAGCGGCGCGTAGATCTTGACCCGGCGGACGGCGGTGCGCAGGGGGCTCGGCGGCGGGGGCGGGTTGTTCGTGAGGTCCGCCAGCATGTCGAGCGGAGGCTTGGGCGGCAGCGGCTGCTGGGTGGTCCGCTCGCTCCGGTCGCCGCGGTCGAGCCGCTCGGTGGTGGTCGCCGCGGAGCCCGGTGCCGGCGGGGCCGGCGGAACCGGGGCCTTCGGCGCACCGCCGTCGGCGCGCAGCGGCACGAAGGTACTGGGCTTGGGCGCGTCGGGCTTGGGCGCGTCGGGCCGCGGCGCCTCCGGCTTCGGGGCGCGGAAGACGGCAGTGCGCTCGCTGTCGGCGGCCTCGTCGGCCGGAGCGGGGGCGGGGGCCGGCTTCGCGGCGGGGGGCTTCGGCTTCTGCCCGCCGTCGGGCTTGAGCGCATCCACCTTCGGCACGCGGAACACGGCGGTGCGCTCACTGTCCGCCGCCTGCCCCTTCGGCTCGGCGGAACCGTTCCCGGCGGCGCCGCCGCCCGCCCCGGGCTTCACGGCACGGAAGACGGCGGTGCGCTCGCTGTCCGCAGGCTCATCGGCGGCAGGCTTCGACGGCGCGGCCGCAGCCGGCCCCTTCGGCAGCCGCACACCCCCGGACTTCGGCGCGCCGGAACCGGAACCGGCGGACGCCGGCCCACCCCCGGCGTCACCGGCAGAAGCGGAACCGGCCTCGCGGGCCGCAGCAGGGCGCTTGTCGGCTTCGGCCGACGGCTTGCCCGCCCCGGCGGAGCCGGGCTTCACGGCTCGGAACACCGCGGTGCGCTCACTGTCCGCCGACTCCGCCTTCGGCTCACCGGAACCGGACTCGCCGGTACGGGCCGAACGCCCATCGGACGCGGCCGCCGACTCCTCGGCGGCCGGCTTCCCGGCACGGACCCCGGCGGTGCGCTCACTGTCGCTCGGTTCGGCGGCCGGAGCCCCGGCCTTGGACCCACCGGAAGCGGAACCGGCCTCGCGGGCCTCGGCGGGACGCCCGGTCCCCTCGCCCGACGGCTTGCCCGCGCCAGCGGAGCCGGGCTGCACGGCACGGAACACCGCGGTGCGCCCGCTGTCCGCGGCCGTGGACTTCGAGTCACCGGAAGCGGAACCGGAGCCGGAGCCGGAGCCGGAATCGGAATCGGAACCGGCATCGGAAGCGGCCTCGTCCGACGACTTGCCCGCGGCTGCGGAGCCCACCCCGGCGGAGCCGGTGCGCTCGCTGTCCGCGGCCGCAGGCTTCGCCTCGCGGGACGCAGCGGCACGCCCGCCAGCCTCGCCCGACGGCTTGCCCGCGCCTGCGGGAGCCACTTCGGCCGAGCCGTTGTCCGCGGCCGCAGGCTTCGCCTCGCCGGATGCGGAACCGGCCGCGGGGGAGGCCGCGGGGCGGCCGGCGGAGTCGGGGGTCTCCTTCTCGGCGGCGGTGGGCTCCGTGGTGGCGACCCAGGCCGCCACCGCCTCGCGCAGCGCATCCCGCCCGCCGGACTCGGCCGCATCCGCATCCGCATCGGCATCCGCATCGGCATCCGCCTCGGCCCCAGCTTCGCCCTTACGGGCGACCACGGCACCGTCCTCGGATTCCCTCGGCCGGAACACCGACAGCCTCGGGTCGCGCTCCGCGGACGACTCCGCCGCCCCCGGCGTTTCTTCATCTACCGACTTGTCGGGGGACTCGCCCGCCACCGCTCCTCCTCATCGCCGCCACGTTCGGCTGTCCGAATGTCTAACAGTGTCCCGTCTCGGGAGCATCGCCCCCGTGCCAGACGAGAACGACATAGCTGCGGGTTCCCCCACAAAGCGGCCACGCGCTCTCGACAGATGAATGTGAGAGGCGTCACCCTGTCACTCATCCACGCGGGGAGGCATGGATGGGCAGGAGCCGCAGAACAATTCCGGAGGAGCTTCTGCTGCTCGCCTTGGACCCGGCCACGGGTACCACGGCGCAGCCGCAGTCGCTCGACCTCGGCCTGGCCGGGGCACAGCTAGTGGAGCTGGCTCTGGCAGGACGGATAGCCCCTGATGGGGATCGTATCGCCGTGGTGATGCCACGGCCGACAGGAGATCCGACTCTGGACTCCGCACTGGAACTGCTGCGCAGGCGCGGCAGCCCGGTACGGGCCGTCCACTGGATCGGCGGACCCCGGCTGGGGCTTCGTCAGATTTACCTCGCGCACCTGGAGCGCTGCGGCATGGTCCATGCCGTCGCGGGACAGATGTGCGGGGTGTTGCCGACGACTCGCTACCAGGCGACGGACACGGAGATCAGCCGGGAGATCCGAGCCCGGCTCGACAGTGCGATCCGCACCGGCGTACCGCCGGACCCGCGGACCGCGGCGCTCGCTGCGCTGGCCCACGCGGTCGGACTCGGCAAGCACCTGTACCCCGGCAACGAGGGGCGCTCGTCCAGGTCCCGGCTTCGGGACCTGATCAGGCACGACCCGATGGGCGGACTCGTGGCGCACGCCGTGATGGACGTCCAGAACGGTGTGGCCGCACAGCCGCGCCGCGACCGCCCACCGGCGCCACAGGCCCGGCCCGCGGCGAGCGGCGTGCCGCTGCAGCCGCGCCGCACGGGTGCGATGGCCCGCGCGGCCGCGCACTGATCCACCCCCGGTGCGGCCCGGACAGATCCCGGGTCCCCCGTTCCACAGCTGCACCGCTCCACAGTTCCACCGCTCCACCACAGCACCGCCACAGCACCGCCACAGCACCGCTGCACCGAGCCGCCAGCGCGCGGGGTGGCGGAGCCGGTCCGCCGGCTCCGTCACCCCGCGCGTCTGTGTTTTCCCTGCCGTTCCCCAGCGGCACCGCCCGCTTCGGTGGCAGTCTGCTGAACATCAGCCACGCAGAGAGACAGCTGCACGACAGAAGAAGGCGGAGGTGCCGTTCACGTGGCGTCCAATGTCAATCCCACCGTCCGACGCCGCCGACTGGGGATGGAGCTGCGCAAGCTCCGCGAGGACAAGGGCATGACGGCCGAACAGGTCGCCGAACGCCTCCTCGTCTCCCAGTCGAAGATCAGCCGACTGGAGAACGGCCGCCGTTCCATCAGCCAGCGCGACGTCCGCGACCTGTGCGACGTGTACGAGGTCGAGGACCGCCGGCTCATCGACTCCCTCATGCAGATGGCGAAGGACTCCCGCCAGCAGGGCTGGTGGCACGCCTTCGGCGACATCCCGTACAGCGTCTACATCGGGCTGGAGACGGACGCCGCCAGCCTGCGCACGTACGAGCCCCTGGTGATCCCGGGGCTGCTGCAGACCACGGAGTACGCCCAGGCCCTCGTCCGCGGCGCGTGGCCGGAGACCGCCCCGGCCGACGTGGACAAGCGCGTCCAGGTCCGCATGCACCGCCAGAAGCGGCTCTCCGAGACCGAGAACAACAATCCGGACCTCGGCCCGCTGCGCCTGTGGGCGGTCATCGACGAGGCGGCGCTGCGCCGGCACGTGGGCGACGCACAGCTGATGATCCGACAGCTTGAGTACTTGATAGAGCAGTCGGAGCAGCCGCACGTCACGGTGCAGGTGATGCCCTTCGAGCTGGGCGCGCACCCCGGCGTGAACGGCCAGTACGCGATCCTGGAGTTCCCGGACGCGTCCGACTCGACGGTCGTCTACATCGAGGGCGTGACGAGCGACCTGTACCTGGAGAAGGCCAACGACGTCCAGAAGTACAGCGTGATGTACGAGCACCTGCGCGCCCAGGCCCTGGGTGTCGACCGGACACGTGAGTTCATCCTGCGCATCATCAACGAATATGCGGACAAAGGCGAATAGTCCTGTGACGGAAGGGGCTGGCGGGCGCGGGGGCGGCACCGTACACCGTCGATCCCCGGCCACAGAAGGCTTGAATGGAATATGCCACTCGGTCGGGTGAATGCTTCCTTCACCCGTCAGGAGCTGCGGGTAGCGTCGATCACGTCAGCCGGAAATGGCCGACAAGACACCGGAACTACTCGCTCACCGGAGAGAAACATGGCTATTCGCCAGGGCGCCAACGACAACTGGGTCAAGTCCTCCTACTCCGCCAACGGCGCCTGCGTCGAGGTCAAGTCCCCCGTCATGGAGGCGATCGCCGTACGCGACTCGAAGGTGCAGGACGGCCCGTCCCTCACCTTCGCGCCCGGCTCGTGGACCTCGTTCGTCACCGACGTCACCGAAGGCCGGCTGGGACGCCTCGCCTGAAGATCACGACGCGTCCCGACCGTCCCGACTGGAGCCCTCTCGACCGGTCCGCCGTCTTGGCCGAGGGGGCTCGGCCATGCCCGCCTCCGGCCCACGGCCCGGCCGGACAGGCGGCCAGGCGGACAGGCGGCCAGGCGGACAGGCGGCCAGCGGGTTCACGCGATCAGGCCGTCAACCGGCCAAGCGGCCCCGCCGGTCAGCGCAACTGGTTGACGTAACGGTCCGTCCCCGGCACCGTCGGGATGAACGGAGCCACGAGCTCCACCCGCCCCAAGCCCGCCTCCGCGACCTCCGCGTCCAGCCCCTGGAAGCGGTCCCAGCAGGTCCGGGGGTCCTCCTCCAGGAACCACAGCAGCGTGAGGCGCGTGTCGACCCCCTCCACCTGCTTGACGTAGGTCATCCGGTCGCCGGGCAGCGGTGTCGGCCGGAAGACGGTGACCATCGCCGCCGGGGAGCCGTGCAGCCGCTTCGGCAGGGCGCGTGAGCGCAGCCACTCCAGCAACTCGGCCCGCTGCCCGGGGCCGTCGGCGTCGATCACCTGCACCACCAGCCCCGCGTACGGGTGGTCGAGCGCATGGTAGTCCCGCGGGCCGGCGGCGCCGTCGCGGTAGACGGTGGCCGCGTGGTCCTGGAAGGCCGTGAAGACGTGGGTGCGGTCCTGGTACACGCGGCCGTCGCGGTTGAGCCGCTTGTTGATGCCGACGGTCCACTTCATGTGCTCGTCGTAGCGGCCCTCGGTGACCCAGTACGTCGATATGTAGCAGCCGGCGGTGACCGGCTGGGCGACGGCCGACTTCTCGGGGTAGCGCAGCTCCTGGAGCTCGCGGGTGGCCACCCAGCGGCGGCCCGCGTACATCCAGGGCATGGCCATGGCGCCGGCGTAGTAGTGGTCGTCCTCGTACCAGCGGTTGTACGCGTACTCGTGGCCCGGGTGCGGCTCCACCATGGTGATCAGCGCATGGCCGGGGCGGACGCCGTACGGGCCGACGGCCGCCAGCGCGGCGTAGTCGTCGACGCGGGTGCCGGTGTCCTGCTGCGGGTCCTGCTCTGCTGTCGTCATGGTAACGGTCTAGCTGATGTGGCGTCAGATGGGGAGGGGGCGGGCGGAGTCGGGGGACGGAGGGCCGGACGTCCACCGGCTGATACATACATGCCGTCTACAACTTTCCCTGGCTACGATGCGCGCACCGTCTCCCGGAGGAGCCCCCGTGCCCGCTGCCGCCCACGTGCCTGCCGCCACCGCTGTCACCGCCCCCACCGCTGTCGCCACCGTCGCCGCACCGCCCGCGTTCGCCGCCCGCGCCACCTCGGTCGAGGGCTCCCCCGTACGCGAGATCCTCGCGCTCACCCAGCGGCCCGGGATCATCTCCTTCGCCGGCGGCCTCCCCGCACCCGAGCTCTTCGACACCGAGGGCCTGCGTGCCGCGTACGACGCCGCCTTCGCGCTGTCGGCGCGCCGCGCGCTCCAGTACTCGACCACCGAGGGCGCGCCGGAGCTGCGCGCCGCGGTCGCGGCGCGGGCCACCGCGCGCGGGCTGCCGACCCGCGCGGACGACGTGGTCGTCACCTCCGGCTCCCAGCAGGCCCTCACCCTCATCACCGCGGCCCTGATCGAGCCGCGCGACGTGGTGCTGGTCGAGAACCCCACCTACCTCGCCGCGCTCCAGTGCTTCGCCCTGGCGGGGGCGCGTGTGGTGGCCGTGCCCTGCGATGACGAGGGCGTGCTGCCGGACGCGCTGGCGGAACTCGTCGCGCGGGAGCGGCCGAAGCTGCTCTACACAATCCCCACCTTCCAGAACCCGACCGGACGCACCCTGCCGGCCGCCCGCCGGGCGGCGGTCGCCCAGGTCGCGGCCCAGCTCGGTCTGTGGCTGGTGGAGGACGACCCGTACGGGGACCTGCGCTACGAGGGCGACGACCTGCCGTGGCTCGCCGCCCACCCGGGCGCGGAGGACCGTACGGCCCTGCTCGGCAGCTTCTCGAAGATCATGGCGCCGGGGCTGCGGCTGGGCTGGCTGCGTGCCCCGGCGGCGCTCCTGCGGGCCGTGGTGGTCGCGAAGCAGGCGGCGGACCTGCACACCTCCACGGTGGACCAGCTGGCCGCGGCGCACTACCTCGCGACGGTCGACCTGGACGCGCACATAGCCACGGTGCGCGGCGCGTACCGGGAGCGGCGCGACGCCCTGCAGGACGCCCTGAGCCGCACCCTGTCGGCGGACTGCGAGTGGAACCTGCCCGAGGGCGGCATGTTCGTGTGGGCCCGGCTCCCGGCGGGCCACGACGCGACGGCCCTGCTGAGCACGGCCGTGGCGCACGGCGTCGCCTTCGTCCCGGGAGCCCCCTTCCACACGGGCGCCCCGGACCCCCGCACGCTGCGCCTGTCCTTCACCACGCACACCCCGAGGGAGATCACCGAGGGGGTCGGCCGTCTCGGCGCGGCCCTGGCGGAGTACGGCACGGCGCTCGCGGAGCACGGCGCGGCGCCCGACGGCGGCCACGGCCGGCCGTGCGAGGCCAGTGCTGGCAGTGCTGTCAGTGCTGTCAGTGCTGGATCCCGACCTTGAGCAGCACGATGAGCAGCCCGAGGAGCAGGTTGACGACGCCGGCGACCACCATCAGGCGGCGGGAGGCGCCTGCGCGTTGGGCGGCCACGGTCGCCCAGCCCACCTGCCCGGCCAGGGCGACCAGGAGCGCCAGCCACACGATGCCCTGCGGCCCCAGGTCGAAGAGCGGGCTGATGGCCACGGCGAGGGCCGGCGGGACCGCCGCCTCGATGATCGGGCGCTCCTCGCGGGAGACGCGGCGGATCACGGTCCAGCTGAGCTGTCCCGCCAGGCGGGCCCCGAAGTGGCGGGCGAAGACGTGCGCCGCCCAGAAGACCACACCGGTGCCCAGGAGCAACAGGATGAGCTGGAGCCGCGGGAACGAGCCGAGCGTCCCGGCGCCGACGACGACGGAGGCGGCGAGCAGGGAGCCGTACACGGCGCCCGCGTAGTCGCCGCGGGCCTTCTCCGGAGCGTCTCCCGGAGCCTCGTACGCATCGTACGAAGCCTCCTCCATGGCCGGCTCCCGAGCCGGCTCCGGGCGGGGCCCCGGGCCTCGCCCGGGGACTGCGGGCCCGGGTCCTGCGCCCTCGGAGCCGGCGCGCTCCGGGCCCCGTTCCGGGCCCGCCCGCCCGGGACCGCCACCCGCGGCCACTATGACGCGGCTCCGGACCGCGCGGTGGCGGTGGGCCACTTGAGCTCGATCTCCATCTCGATCTCCCCGTCGCCGACCTCGACCTCGATCTCGGTACTGAGTTCGTCGGGGACCCGCAGGCTCATCGTGCCGGGGCCGAGTTCCAGTTCGGCGTTGCCGCCGTGCCGCAGCGCCTCCGCGAGGGCGGAGAGCTGATCGGCGGCCTCTAGGCGTGAAAGGGAACTCTTCTGCTCGAACTTGAGGTCCTTCACGGCTGTCTCCTATCCGCTGTCTCCTCTCCGCCACGACCAGCGGGAACAGCGGGATCACCGGGTAAGGCTCATTGTGACGCCGTACCGGAGGTCGGGCATCCCGGGACGCTCCCGCACGCATGCGCCGTCACTGCGGCGTCATCCGGTTGAAGGCGAGCGCGAGGACGTCGCGCCACTGCATCGGGGGACCGGCCGCCGGAGCGCCCGGACGGTCCCTCGGCACCAGTACGCGCAGGGCGCCCGGGCGGATGGAGCAGGTGACGGGCGTGGGCAGGGTCAGGGCCTCGCCGTCGACGGCGACCGGGATGCTCTCCGCTTCCGACCCGATGACGACCTGCCGGGAGGTCAGGACGTGCAGGCCCGCCGCCCGCGCGCCGCGCAGCGCCACGTCGGCCGCCTGGGCGGCGTTGTTCACGCGGATCCCGACGACGCCCAGCACGCCCAGGTCGAGGCGGGCCCGGCGGGCGCCGACGGCCATCGGTTCGGGCGACGAGTAGGGGTTGTTGCTGATCAGGAGCGCCTGCTGGGCTTCCAGGCGCATATCGTCGGTCGCCGCTTCGAGGGTGCCGCCGGCATACCCGAGCAGCAGGTCGGGCAGTGCGCTCAGCGCCGAGTCCGCCTTGGCGTCCCGGTACTCCGGGCGCTGCACGACCTCCGCGTACACGCCGAAGGAGGCCGTGTTCACGAAGGCGCGGCCCCCGACGAAGCCCAGGTCGACCCTGAGCTCCTCGCCGTCCGCCAGCGCGTCCAGGCACCGGGCCGGGTCCTCGCGGTCCAGGCCGAGGTCCATGGCGAAGTGGTTCCTGGTTCCCGCGGAGACCACCAGGAACGGCAGACCGTGCTCGGCCGCCACCTCGGCCACCCGGGCCTGGGTGCCGTCGCCGCCCGCCACCCCGAGCAGGTCCGCCCCCTCGGCCACCGCCCGGCGGGCGATGGCGGCGACGTCCGTGACGACCTCCGGGTCCAGCAGCACCACCCGGGCGCCGAGCGCCTCGCCCTTCTCGACGAGGCCGAAACGGCCGACCTTCCCGCCGCCGGACTTCGGGTTCATGATCAGCACGGGCTGCCGGGGGCGTCCGGCGGCGACCGCCCGCATCCCGGCGGGTGGCCGCGCGGCGCGCAGCGCCGTCCGCGCGCACACCACGGCGGCCGCCCACACCAGGATGGCGGCCAGCGCCGTGGGCCACAGGTCGGCGCGGGCGTAGATGACGAGGATGGCCACGGGCGCGGCCACGGCCAGCACGGCCCCGGCCAGCCGGGCCGGCCCGCGGTGGGCGACCACCCACCAGGTGCCCATGGCGGTGAGCGCCGCGCCGGCCACCCCGACCACGACGACGACCAGCCCGCCGCCCTCGCCGGCCGCCACCAGCACCACCACCGCGCCCAGCGCACAGATCAGCGCCAGCAGAGCGAACAGCCGGGCGCGCGGTGGCACGCCGGCAGGGTGCGAGAGCGACATGGTCCTCACGTCCTGACGACCGGGTCCTGGCACGACGTCCCCACCAGGATGCGTTCCATCCGATCATCCCCCGAACCCCCACCCCCGGCCCGCCGGCACCGACCCCCACAAGCCCGCACATTGCTTCAGCAAGCATCGATCGAGGCCGCCACCAGCAATGAACCGACTACGACTGGCGCGATATGTGCGCTACTGAACAGTAAAGTTGGCCGACTCCAGCCCAGAGTGCAAAAGTACGTTCGATTGGGCCGCGTGGCGGGACACCGGCTTCGGCAAAGGCCGGGTGACGGTGCGGTGGGGGGAGTTCTCGGGGTGGGGTTCGACGAGGAGTGGGGTCGGCTGCGCGCCGACGCCGGCCGGCGACGTGCGCTGTCGGCGCCGTCGGACGAGACGGTCGACGGTCCGGCCGAGGTCGACGCGCCGACGGCAGCACGCGAAGCGGTCATGGAACGGCTGGCGGACTTCCGCGCTCGGCTCGTCCTCGTACCGCTGGACGAGCGTGACGGCCTGTGGACGGCCGGACTCGGCGGCCTGGACTGGATCTGCGCCTTCTCCGACGAGGAGGCCCTGGCCCGGTTCGCCGTGGCCCGCGGAGAGGGCGACCGCGAGTGGACGTACCGCCGTGTCGTCGGTGCGCGGCTGCTCGACGAGGTGGTGCCGGCCCTCGGCTTCCCCTGCGGGGTCGCATGGAACGCGGCGGGGCCGGACGGAATGACGTTCCCGCCGATGCGCGGGATCGTGCCGGATGCGGCGGCACTTGACGGGGAGGCGGCGCAGTGAGCGGGGACGGGGCGGATCTCGATGTCTCGAAGCAGGCACTCGGACAGATCGCAAAGGGAATCACCGACAGCCTGGCGGAACTGAAGGAGCTCGGGTCGGTCGGTGACGCGAGCATGGGCGGCGGCTTCTCCGAGCTGGGGCTGTCCGGGATCGAGACCGGGCACGAGGGCCTGACGTCCACCCTGCACACGTTCTGCGAACGCTGGGGCTGGGGTGTGCGCTCGCTGGTCCAGCAGGGCAACGCCTTCGCCATGAACGTGGGGCTGTCGGCCGGTCTGGTGTACGAGCAGGACCGGTACATCCAGGGGAGTTTCAAAGTCGTGGCGAACGCGGCGCTGGGCAATCCGCACGCGTCCGAGAAGGACGTCATCGACAAGGACTGGGGCGAGGTCCTCTCCGACAATCCGTTCACCCAGATCCGGGACGCGGACTACGACCTGACGGACCTCGGGCGTGCCACGGAGAACGGCAACGAGGCCTGGAAGACCGCGGTCCGGGACGTGAACAGCTCCGGCATCCTGATGCACAACCAACTCCTCGACGCCGTCGGCCTGCGCGACGACATGGACGGGGTGGTCGATGACCTCGTCGGCCGGGCCCCCGAGACGGCCCAGGTCATCGAGGCCCCCGAGCCCCAGCCGGGCGGTGAGGGCCGATGACGGACTGGGGCGGCCTGGTCGACAAGGGCCTCGACAAGATCGAGGCCGGGGTCGATTCCGCGAAGAGGGTCATCGGCCACGGCGTGGACCGGGCCACCGACGAGGTCGGCGGGGCGCTGGACCGTATGGGCGCGCACGGCTGGGCGGACGCGGTCGAGGACTTCGGCGACGGCCTCGCGTCCGGTCTCGGCGCCTCGGTGCGGGAGCACGAACTCGGCGAGAGCGAGCAGGCGGACGAACTGGTCCACGGCAAGCCGTCGGCGATCCGGGCCTCGGCCAAACACCTCACTGATTTCCAGGCCGCCTTCGAACGGGTCGGCCAGGGCATGAAGGCCCTCGACTCCGACCGGTGGAAGGGGCAGGCCGCCGACGCGTTCCGCGAGAAGTTCGCGATGCACCCCGCCGACTGGATGCGCGCTTCGGACGCGTGCGAGTCGGCCGGAGGCGCCCTCACCCGGTACGCGGAGATGGTGGAGTGGGCGCAGAAGCAGGCCCAGGAGGCCATCGCCCTGCACAAGGCCTCGGTGAAGGCGACGAAGGAGGCTCACGAGGCGCACGTCGCGAAGGAGGACGCCTACGTCGCCGCCGCGAAGGCGGGCGGCGATCCGGGCCCGAAGCCGGTGGAGGGCGCCGACCCGGGCGCGGCGGGCCGCAAGCGCGCCAAGGAGATCCTCGACGAGGCGCGCAGGCAGCGCGACGAAGCCGCCACGACGGCCGAGCACAGCCTCAGGGCCGCCATGGAGCACGCTCCGGCCGAGCCTCCTGCGACTGACCGGCTGCTGGCCGGGATCGCCGACTACGCGGGCTCGGAGGCGGTCGAGCTCAACCACTTCGTCGGCGGTGTGGCCAAGGGCGCGGCGGGAACGCTGAACTTCGCACGCGGCCTGAACCCCATCGACTTCTACAACGTGACCCACCCGGCCGACTACCAGCAGAACGTCAACATGACGCTGGCGGGTCTCGTCTCGACGGCGTCCCACCCCGAACGCATCCCCGGTCCGATGATCGACAGCTACATGGCGGACCCCAGCGAGTTCAAGGGCCGCCTCCTCCCGGATCTCCTCGGGACGAAGGGCTTCACCGGGGCCCGGACGGCGATGCGGTTCGCCGACAACGCGGCGGGCCGGGCGGCGAGCCAAGAGGCCGCGCGCGCCACCGCCAGGGCCGAAGCCGAGGCGGCTGCTCGCGCCAAGGCCCGACTCAAATGCGATGGCGACCCGGTCGACGTGGCGACCGGCCGCATGGTCCTGCCGCAGACCGACCTGGTCCTTCCCGGCTCGCTGCCGCTGGTCTTCAGCCGGACCTTCGAGTCCTCGTACCGGGCAGGACGCTGGTTCGGCCCGTCCTGGGCGTCCACCGCCGACCAGCGTCTGGAGATCGACGAGGAAGGCGTGATCCTCGTCCGCGAGGACGGAAGCCTGCTCGTCTACTCGCACCCCGAGCCGGGGGTGCCCGTACTGCCCGGCCACGGACAGCAGTGGCCGCTCGTACTCGACGCGGACGGCGGGTACACCGTCACGGACCCCGAGTCCGGCCACGCACGCCACTTCACGGCCGAGGGGCTCCTGACCCAACTCGACGACCGCAACGGCGCCTGGATCGCCTTCGAGTACGACGAGGCGGGTACCCCGACCGCCGTGTCGCACAGCGGCGGCTACGAGATCCGCCTGACCTCTTCCGAAGGCCGAATAACCGGCCTGGCTCTCGCCGACGGCACCGAAGTACTGCGCTACGGGTACACGGACGGTCACCTCACCCGGGTCACCAACTCCTCCGGACGTCCCCTCCGCTTCGGCTACGACGACCTCGGCCGGATCACCTCCTGGACCGACACCAACGGCCGCCACTTCGACTACGTCTACGACGAGCGGCACCGCTGCGTTGCCCAGTCCGGCGCCAACGGCCACCTGAACGTCCGCTTCGCCTACGGGGACGGCTTCACCACTTACACCGATTCCATCGGTCACGAGACCCGGTACCTGGTCGACGACCGTGCGCAGATCGCGGCGGAGACCGACCCTGCGGGCGCGACGACCCACTACACCCACGACGCGTACGACCGCCTGCTGACCCGTACGGATCCGCTGGGCCATACGACCCGCTACGTGTACGACAAACAGGGCCGTCTCACATCGCTGTTCCGGCCGGACGGCCGCGAGGTGCGTACGGAGTACGACGCGCTCGGCATGCCTCTGGCGGTGATCCGGCCGGACGGTCGCGTCACGCGCATGACGTACGACGCCCACGGCAACCGAACGTCCGCGACCGCCCCGTTCGGAGCCACCCACCACTTCGCCTACGACACACGCGGGCACCTGGCCTCGGTGACGGACCCTCTGGGTGCGGTCACGACGGTGCGCTGCGACGCGGCCGGCCTGCCCCTGGAGATCACCGATCCGCTGGGCGGGACGACCCGCTACACGCGCGACGCATTCGGCCGTCCGACCGCCGTCACCGACCCCCTCGGCCAGACCACCGTCCTGACGTGGAGCGTGGAGGGCCGGCTGCTCCGCCGCGAGATGCCCGACGGCAGCACGGAGTCCTGGACGTACGACGGTGAGGGCAACTGCACCGCCCACACCGACCCGATCGGCGGGGTGACGCTCTCCGAGTACGGCGACTTCGACCTCCTCACGTCCCGGACCGGCCCGGACGGCGTCCGCTACTCCTTCGCCCACGACACCGAACTCCGCCTCACCCAAGTCACCAACCCCCAGGGCCTGACCTGGACCTACGCCTACGACCAGGCGGGGCGGCTCGCCCAGGAGACGGACTTCGACGACCGTACGCTGACCTACGGCTACGACGCCGCCGGCCGCCTGACATCCCGTACGAACGCCTGTGGTGCCACGACGACCTACCGGCACGACGCCCTCTCCCATCTCCTCAGGAAGGAGACGGCGGACGGAATCACCTCATACGAGTACGACGTCTTCGACGAGCTCGCCCGAGCCGTCTCGCCGGACGGCACCACGCTGTCCCTGGAGCGGGACCGGTACGGCCGTCTCGTCTCGGAGACGGTCGACGGTCGGACGCTGGCGTACGCCTACGACGCCGCGGGCCGCCGGGCCCGCCGTACCACCCCCTCCGGGGCCGTCTCGGCATGGACGTACGACGCGGCGGGCCGCCGCAGCGCCCTCAGCGCATCGGGCCGCACCCTCACCTTCGAGCGGGACGCGGCCGGCCGGGAGCTGACCCGCAGCATCGGCGCGGACGTCGGCCTTGTGCATGCGTACGACCCCGCCGGACGCCTCACCGACCAGCGGCTGGTGGGCCAGGACGGCCGCACGCTCCAGCGCCGCGGCTACAGCTACCGCGCCGACGGGGCCCTGACGGCGATCGACGACGCCCTCGCCGGCCCGCGTACCTTCACCCTGGACGCGGCGGCCCGCGTCACCGGGGTCGACGCCGCCAACTGGTCCGAGCGCTACGCCTACGACGACTGCGGCAACCAGACGGCCGCGGCCTGGCCGGACCGCCACCCGGGCGCGGAAGCACGGGGCGACCGCGCGTACACCGGCACCCGGATCACCCGCGCCGGCGCGATCCGCTACGAACACGACGCCCTGGGCCGGATCATCCTCCGCCAGAAGACCCGCCTCTCCCGCAAGCCGGACACCTGGCACTACGAGTGGGACGCGGAAGACCGCCTGACCGGGGTCACCACCCCCGACGGCATGCGCTGGCGCTACCGCTACGACGCCCTGTCGCGCCGCGCGGCGAAGCAGCGCCTCACCCCCACCGGCGAGGTGGCGGAGGAAGTCCTCTTCACGTGGGACGGCACCACCCTCTGCGAGCAGCGGGAGGGCCCGGTCACCCTCACGTGGACCCACCACGGCCTGCACCCCCTCACCCAGGCGGAGCGCGTCCTCGGCACGACCGACGACCGCTTCTTCGCCATCGTCACGGACCTGATCGGCACCCCGCAGGAGCTGGTCGACGAGTCGGGCGAGATCGCCTGGCGCGCCCGCTCCACCCTCTGGGGTTCCACCACCTGGACCCGCGACGCGACGGCCTACACCCCGCTCCGTTTCCCCGGCCAGTACTTCGACCCCGAGTCGGGCCTCCACCACAACTACTTCCGCACGTACGACCCGGAAACGGCCCGCTACCTCACCCCGGACCCCCTGGGCCTCACCCCGGCCCCGAACCCGGCCACCTACGTCAAGAACCCCCACACGTGGTCGGACCCCCTGGGCCTGGCGCCGGACGGGTGCCCTGACGCCAACGAGAGCGGCACTACCGAGACAGTCCAGATCTTCCGCAACGTCGACGCAGACGAATTCGACGCCATTGCATTGACGGAGCGGTTCGGAACGGGCGCCGGCCAAATGGAAGGCAAGTGGTTCGCCACCCAGGGAGAACACGCCGATCGCTGGGGCGAACTACTCAACGGCGGCGCTGGCCTCACCATCGCCGCTAGGATCCCCAAATCGCTGGCTGACCAGTTGCACTTCCACGAAGGGAAGCTCGATGGCGTCGGGCCCGGATACTACGCCGACGGGGAACAGCTGGCGCAGATCAACGAGATGATGGACAAGATCAGGTTGTGGCCATGATGAAGAAGATCGAAGATCCGGCGGCTGAGGCAGTGGTGTCCTGGCGCTCGGCCGAAGAAGGGGGGCGACGGTCCGGGCCTCCGACTGCCCCCGTGTATGCGGCAACGGCGGTGTTCGTCCTTGGCAAGGACGAGGAACTGCAGCCAGGCTGGCCTTCCTCTGCCAACCAGCTGAGCGTCCTGTTGGAGGAGACCTCCGTGCGTGAGGACGGTTCTCGGGTGTGCAAGGTCGACTTCCTGGTGCGCGACCTCGCGACTCCGCACCTGGTTCCGGGCGGCGAGATGCTGGTCATGGAGGGGCCTCGGGTCGTGGCATCGGCTTTTATCACCGCCGTGCACGTCCGCGGTTGAATGGGCAGGATTCTCCTTCCGCACCCCTTGGGGGGAACGTGGATTACGGAAGGCGCTGGAGGCCGCCTCGGGCGGCGCGCTGACCCCGTCCGCGCTGGAGGCCACTACCGGGACCCTTTCGGACGTGGTGCCGTAACCGCGGGTCCGGGCCGGGGCTCGTTGCCGCAATCAGAGCGTCGTGGCCCTTCCCATAGAAGCAGCCGGACTTTAGCCTGACGCACCGTCAGATGTGGTCGCGCCCGCCTGGAGGTACGTCGTGCTGTTGCGAGGGAAGACCGTCATCGTCTCCGGCGTCGGGGCCGGGCTCGGGCATCAGGTGGCCGCCGCCGTCGTGCGGGACGGCGGGAACGCCGTGCTCGGGGCGCGGACCGAGGCGAACCTCGCCAAGTCCGCCGCCGAGATCGACCCCGACGGCACCCACACCGCCCACCTGGCCACCGACATCGGCGACGAGACGCAGTGCGAGGCCCTCGCCGCCCTCGCGCGGGAGCGGTTCGGGGGCGTCGACGCCGTCGTGCACGTCGCCGCCTGGGACTCGTACTTCGGCGGGCTGGAGGACGCCGACTTCGGGACCTGGCAGCAGATCATCGACGTCAACCTGCTGGGCACCCTGCGCATGACCCGCGCCTGCCTCCCCTCCCTCAAGGAGAACGGCGGGGCCGTCGTGATCATCGGGACGCAGTCCGCCGTCGCCGCGCCCAACGAGGTCCAGCAGGCCGCCTACGCCGCCTCCAAGGGGGCCCTCACCTCCGCCATGTACTCCATGGCCCGCGAGCTCGGCCCGCACCGGATCCGCGTCAACACCGTGCTGCCCGGCTGGATGTGGGGCCCGCCCGTACAGGCCTTCGTGACCTTCACCGCCCACACGGAAGGCGTCCCCGAGGCCGAGGTGCACGCCCGCCTGACCGAGCGCATGGCCCTGCCCGACCTCGCCACCGACGGGGACGTCGCCGACGCCGCCGTCTTCCTCGCCTCCGACCGCGCCCGGGCGATTACCGGCCAATCGTTGCTGGTCAACGCCGGTGAGCTGATGAGATGACGGACTCCACCGCCGCGTCCGCGGATCGTATGCTCACCACATGACCACTCCGAGTGACGCTCCGACCGATAACGCGATGCGCCGCGCGCTGCGACGGGCCCGAGACGGCGTCGCGCTCGACGCGGCCGAGGCGGCCGTACTGCTCCAGGCGCGCGGCGAGGCCCTGACCGACCTCGCCGCCTCCGCCGCTCGCGTCAGGGACGCCGGGCTCGCCGCCGCCGGGCGGCCCGGTGTCATCACGTACTCGCGCAAGGTCTTCATCCCCCTCACCCGCCTCTGCCGCGACAAGTGCCACTACTGCACCTTCGTCACCGTCCCCGGCAAGCTCCGCCGGGACGGCCACGGCATGTACCTGTCCCCCGACGAGGTCCTCGACATCGCGCGCAAGGGTGCGGCGATGGGCTGCAAGGAGGCCCTCTTCACCCTCGGCGACCGCCCCGAGGACCGCTGGCCCGAGGCCCGTGAGTGGCTCGACGCGCACGGCTACGACGACACCCTCGCCTACGTCCGCGCCATGGCGATCCGGGTCCTGGAGGAGACGGGGCTGCTGCCGCACCTCAACCCCGGCGTCATGTCGTGGTCCGAGCTCCAGCGCCTGAAGCCCGTCGCCCCGTCCATGGGCATGATGCTGGAGACCACCGCCACCCGCCTGTGGTCGGAGCCGGGCGGCCCCCACCACGGCTCCCCCGACAAGGAACCGGCCGTACGGCTGCGGGTGCTGGAGGACGCGGGCCGCTCCAACGTCCCCTTCACCACCGGCGTCCTGATCGGCATCGGCGAGTCCTACGAGGAGCGGGCCGAGGCCTTCTTCGAGCTGCGCCGCATCCAGCGCAGCTACCACGGCATCCAGGAAGTCATCGTCCAGAACTTCCGCGCGAAGCCGGACACCGCCATGCGCGGCATGCCGGACGCGGAGCTGGAGGAGCTGGCGGCGGCCATCGCCGTCGCCCGCCACATCCTGGGGCCGAGCGCCCGTATCCAGGCCCCGCCGAACCTGGTGGACGCCGAGTACGCCCTGCTCATCGGCGCGGGCATCGACGACTGGGGCGGCGTCTCCCCGCTGACCCCCGACCACGTCAACCCCGAGCGCCCCTGGCCGCACATCGAGGAGCTGGCCGCGCGGACCGCGGCCGCCGGCTTCGAGCTGCGCGAACGCCTCACCATCTACCCGGAGTTCCTCCAGCGCGGCGAGCCCTGGCTGGACCCGCGGCTGCTGCCGCACGTACGGGCGCTGGCCGACGCGGAGACCGGCCTGGCGGACGAGTCCGCGGCCGTCGAGGGCCGGCCCTGGCAGGAGCCCGACGAGGGCTTCGCCGCGTACGGGCGCACCGGCACCGGGCGCACGGACCTGCACACCGCCATCGACACCGAGGGCCGCACCACCGACCGGCGCGAGGACTTCGACCACGTCTACGGCGACTGGGAGGCCCTGCGCGAGGCGGCCGCGCCCGGCATGGTGCCCGAGCGCATCGACACCGACGTACGGGCCGCCCTGGCGCAGGCCGCCGACGACCCGGAGAAGCTGACCGACGCGCAGGCGCTCGCGCTGCTGCACGCGGACGGGCCGGCCCTCGACGCCCTGTGCCGGATCGCGGACGACCTGCGCAAGTCGGTCGTCGGGGACGACGTCACCTACATCGTCACGCGGAACATCAACTTCACCAACGTCTGCTACACCGGCTGCCGTTTCTGCGCCTTCGCCCAGCGCCGTACGGACGCCGACGCCTACACCCTCTCCCTCGACCAGGTCGCCGACCGGGCCGCCCAGGCCTGGGAGGTCGGCGCGGTCGAGGTGTGCATGCAGGGCGGCATCCACCCCGACCTGCCGGGGACCGCGTACTTCGACATCGCGCGGGCGGTCAAGCAGCGGGTGCCGGGCATGCACGTGCACGCCTTCTCGCCGATGGAGGTCGTCAACGGCGCGACCCGCACGGGCATGTCCGTACGGGACTGGCTGACGGCCGCCAAGGAGGCCGGTCTGGACTCGATTCCGGGGACGGCGGCGGAGATCCTGGACGACGAGGTCCGCTGGGTCCTGACCAAGGGCAAGCTGCCGACGGCGGACTGGATCGACGTCGTCACCACCGCGCACGAGCTGGGGATCCGCTCCTCCTCCACGATGATGTACGGGCACGTGGACCAGCCCCGGCACTGGCTCGGCCACTTCCGCACGCTCGCGCGGATCCAGCAGGAGACGGGCGGCTTCACGGAGTTCGTCACGCTCCCCTTCATCCACACCAACGCGCCCGTGTACCTGGCGGGCATCGCGCGTCCCGGCCCGACGGTCCGCGACAACCGCGCGGTGACGGCGATGGCCCGCCTGCTGCTGCACCCGCACATCCCCAACATCCAGACCAGCTGGGTGAAGCTGGGCGCCGAGGGCGCGGCGGAGATGCTCCGGTCGGGTGCGAACGACCTGGGCGGGACGCTGATGGAGGAGACCATCTCCCGCATGGCGGGGTCGAGTTACGGATCGTACAAGTCGGTGCAGGACCTGGTGGCGGTCGCAGAGGCGGCGGGCCGTCCGGCGAAGCCCCGTACGACGCTGTACGGGGAGGTGCCCGAGGAGCGGCAGCAGGCGGCCCGCGCATCGGACGGGCACCTGCCGGAGCTGCTGCCGGTCCTGGACTGAGCGCGGCGGAGGGGGTCCGTGGCGCGGTCCCCCTCCCCGCCGTCGCTCAGCCGACGAGGAGGTCCTTCTTCAGCTGCTTCAGCTCGGGGGCGTCGATGCCGAGCCCGTCCTTGAGGTAGCGGTCGAAGGAGCCGTAGGTGGCCTCGACCTCGTCGTAGCCGGCGTTGAGGTATTCGGGGCGCACGTCGAGCAGCGGCTTGTAGACGGCGGCCTGCCGGGCGGGCAGGTGCGAGAGGATCGCGTCGTTGGCGGCCTTGCGGTAGTCGTTGCTGGCCAGGTAGTCGGCCTCGACGGTCTCGCGGGGCACGCCGAGGGCGGTCAGCAGGGTGGCGCCCGCCCAGCCGGTGCGGTCCTTGCCGGCGGTGCAGTGGAAGAGGACGGAGCGGGCGCGGTCGTGGCCGCGGTCGCGGTCTCGCTCGATGCCTTCGAAGACCTGCGCGTACGCCTTCCTGCCGCCCTCGCCGGAGACCATCGCCCTTTCGGCGTCGACCATGGCCTTGACGGCCTCGTCGGGGGTCCGGGGCATGGTCTGGAAGGATCCGGAGCCCGCGAAGACGTCGGCGACGACGTAGGTGGCGCCGGCCGGGACCTTGTCGGCGTCCTTGGTGCGCTCGTCCTCCATGCGCAGGTCGAAGACGGTACGGACGTGCAGGCGCCGGAGCTTGGCGAGGTCGTTCGGGGTCAGCTTGGCGAGGGCGTCCGAGCGGTAGACCTCGCCCATCCGGACCCACTGGCCGGTGGTGGTGCGGTAGCCGCCGGCGTCACGGAAGTTGGTGGTGCCGTCGAGCTTGATCAGGCGGTCGGCGAGGCGCAGGCCCTGGCCGTGCTGCGGCGTGAAGTCGAACCACTGGCGGTCGGCGGCGGGCAGGCCCGTGACCACGGCCCGGCCCTGGGCGCCGCCCTTGGCGACGACCTTGCCGTTCGCCTTGACCTCGACCGCTTGCTGCCCGGGGCCTTCCACGCGAGGACGAAGGAGCCGTCGGCCCCGGCGGTGACGGTGGCCTCGGTGAACGGGACGGCGGAACGGTCGCGGGCGTTGGCGGCGGGGGCCGCGATCAGGGTGGCGGTGAGCGCGGAGGCGACGACGGTCGCGGCGAGGAGAGCCTTCTTCATGCGGTCGAGGCTGGGCGGCGGTGGCGAACGTCGCATGAACGAGGCGTGGCCGGTGTGGCAAAACGTGCCATCAGCCAGGCGGCGGCCGGAACTGTTCACTCGGCGGACCGCTTCCGGATCCGATCGAACCTGTCCACTACAGTGCGGATTTCGTATGCTCGGCGGCCACGGGTAGGGGGACGACGTGATCGGTACGAACGACACCACGACCGGCAACACCCACGCACCACAGCCAGCCGGAACACCCGGCCCGGCCGCCCCCTCGGGTCAGCCAGCCCCAACACCCCCTCCCACCCCAGCCAACCCGGCCGCAGGCCGAGGCACGGCAGCCACCGCCCCCGGCGCAGCCAACCCGGCCGGAGGCCAGGGGCAGGCGGGCCCCGGCCCGACGGCGGCCGCACCGCACGGCCGGGCCGGAGGCCGAGACACGGCAGCCACCGCCCCCGGCGCGGTAGCCCCGGCCGCACGCCAGATGCAGGCGGGCCCCGGCCCGACCGGCGCAGCCAACCCGGCAGGAGGCCAGGGGCAGGCGGGCCCCGGTCCGACCGGCGCAGCCAACCCGGCCGCAGGCCAAGAACACTCGGGCCCCGGCCCGACCGGCGCAGCCAACCCGGCAGGAGGCCAGGGGCAGGCGGGCCCCGGCCCGACCCGTGCAGCCAACCCGGCCGGAGGCCAGGGGCAGACGGCCCCCGGCCCGACCGGCGCAGCCAACCCGGCCGCAGGCCAAGGACAGGCGGGCCCCGGCCCGACGGCGGCCGCACCGCACGGCCCGGCCGGAGGCCGAGGGGTGGCCGCAGCGCAGAACCCCGCCGACCCCGCCGGAGGCAGGACGCTCGGGCGGGGGATCGTCACCGGCCTCTGGGGGCGGATCGAGCAGCAGGACTTCCGCAGCCGCATCCGCGGCACGCTCCTCGGCGCGGCCCTCGGCGACGCCCTCGGCGCGCCCCTCACCGGCCTCTCCCTCCACGCCATTCGCGAGACGCACGGCCCCGACGGCCTGACCGGCCCCGCCGCCGCGCACGGCCGCCGCGGCCGGATCACCGCCGCCACCCAGCTCACCCTCTTCACCGTGGACGGGCTGATACGGGCCCACGTACGCCGGGACACCGGCGCCTGGCACCCGCCCACCGACGTCCACCGCGCGTACCGCCGCTGGGCGGCGACCCAGCACGACTGGGGCCCCGACGAGCGCCGCGAGGACAACGGCTGGCTCGCGCAGCAGGAGTGGCTCTACGCCCGCCGCGACCCCGACCGCGCCTGCCTGACCGGCTTCGGCGACGACGTCCTCGCCACCCTCGACCAGCCCAAGAATCCGGCCGCCCGCGGCGCGGCCGCCGCCGCCCGCTCGGCCCCCTTCGGGCTGCTGGTCGGCTGGGAGCCCGCCCTCGTCCTCCAGCTCAGCGTCGAGTGCGCCGCGCAGAGCCACGGCCATCCCACCGCGCACCTCTCGGCCGGCGCGCTCGCCGTCATCGTCCACGGCCTGATCCGCGGCGACTCCCTCGACGCCGCAGTCCAGCGCACGCTGGGACTGCTGGGGGCCCGCCCCGGACACCAGCCCGTCACCGACGCCCTCCAGCGCGCCATGTCGGCTGTCACCCAGGGCCCGCCCGGCCCGGACACCGTCGAGGCGCTCTCCCCCGGCAAGACCGCCCCCGGCGAAGCCGGGCCCGACGAAGCCGCGCCCGACGCCTCGCACGCCCTCGCCGTCGCCGTCTACTGCGCCCTCGTCGCCGAGGACGTCGCCCACGGCCTGCGCCTCGCCGTCAACCACGGCGGCGACTCCGCCGCCGCCGGCACCCTCTGCGGGGCCCTGCTCGGCGCGCTCCACGGCGAAACCGCCCTGCCGCCCGCCTGGCTCGCGGAGCTCGAAGGCCGGGCCACGCTCCTCGAACTGTGCGACGACTTCGCACTGGAGATGACCCAGGGCCCGACCCTCCACAACCCCTCGGCCTCCTCCCCCGGCTGGCTGGCCCGCTACCCGCGCGGCTGACGTCGTACCCCCACCACCTGACGCCCCCTCAACAATCGCGGCCCCAGACCGTACCGTGGCGTTCCCACGTCCCGGCCGCCGGAGGTGCCAGCACACATGCGGATCGCCACGACCGTCTTCCTCACCGACCGCACCGTCTCCCCCGTACGTCTCGCCCGCAGCCTGGAGGAGCGCGGCTTCTCGGGCCTCTACCTGCCGGAGCACACCCACATCCCGGTCGCCCGCGAGACCGCCGCGCCCATGGGCGGCGAACTCCCCGACATGTACGGCCGCACCCTCGACCCCTTCGTCGCCCTCGGCCAGGCCGCCGCGGTCACCGAGCACCTGCACCTGGGCACCGGCATCACCCTGGTCGCCCAGCACGACCCGATCGGCCTCGCCAAGCAGGTCGCGACCCTCGACCACCTCTCCGGCGGCCGTTTCACCCTGGGCATCGGCTACGGCTGGAACGTCGAGGAGGCCGCCGACCACGGCGTCGACTGGCGCACCCGACGCGACCTGGTCCGCGACCGCATGGCCCTGATGCGCGCCCTGTGGGCCCCGGAGCCGACGGCGTACGTGGGCCAGTTCTGCTCCGTCCAGGCCAGCAGCGCCCACCCCAAGCCCGCCCAGGCCCCGCGCGAACTCGGCCCCGGCACCGCCCTGCACGGCCCCCGCACCCTGATCGGCGGCGCGGCCGGCCCGAAGCTGTTCGCCGCCGTCGCCGACCACGCCGACGGCTGGCTCCCGATCGGCGGCGGCGGCCTGACCGAGTCGCTACCGGTGCTCCGCCAGGTCTGGGAGACCGCCGGACGCGATCCGAAGTCCCTCCAGGTGGTCCCGTACGCCGTGCAGCCCTCCCCGGGCAAGCTCGCCCACTACGCCGACCTCGGCATCGAGGAGGTCGTCCTCCAGCTCCCCTCGGCCCCCGAGCCGGACATCCTGCGCACCCTGGACGACTTCGCCCAGTACCTCTGACCTCTCCGCGCCCCGTACAGCAGCGGGGCCCGCCCGATCATGCGATCGGACGGGCCCCGGTTCACTTCTCCGCGGGTCCCTCAGGACGTGAAGTAGCCGTTCAGGTCGGCGATCACGTCGACGGCGCCCGAGTTGTTGAAGAACGTCACCCGGCCGTCCACCACCGGCACGACCACCAGGTTGGAGACGGTCTGCCCGGCCGTGTAGTTGAGGTTCGACACGTTCGGCCGCCCGGTGCCGTGCGGGTGCACGATGAGGTGGCCGTCCTGGGAGGGGTTGGTGACGGTGACGTTCAGGACCACCGCGGTCACTCCCGTGAGCGGCACTCCTTCGACCCCGGCGACCTGCAGGCTGACGATGCCGCCCCCGCCGACGGCTCCGGCGCGGGCGCCGGTCCCGTCCCGGGTGTCGAGCAGCCGGACCGGTGCACCGGCCGAGAAGGCCGAACCGGTGGCCGCGTAGTAGCCGGTGACGTCGGCGATGAGGTCCACCGAACCGGAGTTGTTGCGCAGGTCGACCTTGCCGTTCACCACCGGGACCGTCACCAGGTTCGGGACGATCTGCCCGGGCGTGAAGTTCAGGTTCGACACACCCGGTGCCGCCTGCCCGTTGGGGTAGACCGTCACATGGCCCGCCTCGGTCGGCTGGACGGCGGTGACGTTCATGACCACGGCCGTGACCCCGCTCGCCGGGACGCCCTTCACGCCGGCGACCTGGAGGGTGACGATCCCGCCCGGGCCGACGCGCTGCTTCGCCGCGCCCGTGCCGTCACGGGTGTCGAGGAACCGCGCCGGCGTGACCGGGTTGAGTGCGGAGCCGACCCCGGCCTGGTCGGTGTAGTAGCCGGTGACGTCGGCGATCAGGTCCACCGAACCGGAGTTGTTGCGCAGGTCCACCTTCCCGTTCACCACCGGCACCGTCACCAGGTTCGGGACGATCTGCCCCGGCGCGAAGTTGAGGTTCGACACCGAGGGCCTGGGCTGGCCGTTCGGGTAGACCATCACGTGCCCGGCCTCGGTCGGCTGCACCGCGGTCACGTTCATGACCACGGCCGTGACCCCGCTCGCCGGAATCCCCTTCACACCGGCGACCTGGAGGGTGACGACCCCGCCCGGGCCGACGCGCTGCTTCGCCGCGCCCGTACCGTCACGCGTGTCCAGGAACCGCGACGGACCGTGCGGCACGAACCGGCTCTTGGTTGCGGTGGTCGGCGCGGTCACCGTGTACGCCTTGGCGATCCGGTGCCCGATGTAGAGACCGACGTCGTACAGGCCCGGCTGGAGCCCGTTCGTGTCGACCAGGACCTTCATCGAGGTCCCGTCCGGACTCACCGAGAGCGGCTTCAGGTAGGGACCGTCGGCGAACTGCGAGCCGCTGGGCATCAGCTGGAGATAGCTGCCGAGCGTGAGGTCCACGCCGTGGACGACCGCCTGGTTCAGCTGTCCCGCCGGACCGCTCGCAGGGCTGATCCCGGACACCCACGGGCTCCGCTGCTGGCCCGTGCACTCCGTGATGCAGGTGCCCCCCAGGGTGAATTCGAGCGGCAGGACCGTCCTGCCGGCGCTCAGCATGAGGACGGCTTGGCCCGCCTGGGCGTCACTGTCGGCGGAGCAGCGGCTGCCGAAACCGCCGTCGCACTGGTACCTGGACGTGGTGCCGGTGCCTTCCCATACCCGGGGGTCCAGCAGGCTCAGCTCGGGAGTGACCTGGCTGCCGAGGTCGTTGGAGGTGCTCAGTCCGCCGACGCCGAAGCTCTGCGAGGGCTTCATGTCGACGACCGCGCAGTAGGCGCTGGAGGTCTCCGTCAGCACCCCGCTGCGGTCCGGGAAGCCCGCCACCGAGATCCGGTTCGCGGTGCACTCCGGCGCCCAGCCCGCGGACGTGCCGACCTTCCAGGTGTCCACGTCGGTGTGGATCGGCTTGTCCGCGTGGTTCTTGGTGTGGACGATCGCGACGTACGAGGTGGATCCGGTGACCCGGCAGGCCACGGTGTACTGCTCGCACAGGTGCTTGCCGGCGGCGTCGACCACCTGCAGCGTTGCCGTGGGGTCGTCCTTGCCGCCGGCCGTCCTGGCGCTCAGCCAGAACTTGTCGGTGGCGGCGCCGCTCACCCGCAGGCAGCGGGCGTCGAGCGCGGAGCCCAGGTCGAAGGACGTGGGCCGGCCGCCGACCTTCGTCGACACCGGGGCGGTGCAGTTCGCCGTCGCCGAGATGTCGCGGCGTGCCAGCTTGTAGGTGTCGGCCTGTCCGACCAGCATGACGGTGTACGGGGTGCCGGCAGTCAGGGGGCACGCCAGGACGGCGCCACCGGTGCACGCGACGTTGCCCGCGGCGTCGGCGACGTAGAACGTCCCCCACTGCCGGTTGAAGGGTTCGGAGTAGGACAGCACCTCGGCGGCCGCGTGCTTGTCGGCGGGCAGGCTCAGGCAGGACTGCCGTCCGTCCGAGGTCAGCTGCACCTCCGCTCCCACCGTGCCGTCGAAGCCGGTCCGCGGCCAGGCCGCGCATCCCGCGACCTCGCCGGTCCGGTGGACCGCCAGCGCGTACGCCTGCGACGGCGTACCGGTCAGGACGGCCCGGAAGGGCGCGGCCCCGGACAGCTTGCAGACCGGGTAATAGCCTGAGTACTCGCACTGCTTGAGGCCGGACGCGTCGTAGACCACGGCGCTGACGGCCTTACCGCCGGCGGGCGACCGGTCGAGCAGGTACACGCCGTTGCCGGAGGCGGTCGGCAGGGTCAGGCACAGCTTCTGCCCGGGTCCGCCGAAGGTGCCGGTCGCCGGCCCGGCGACGAGACCGTTGTCGTGGGTGGCGGTGCAGCCGCGGGTCTCCTTGGCGGAGTGCAGGGCCATGCCGAAGCCGGCCGGGGCCTCCGGCCTGGGGGCGGCCACCCAGGTGTGGTCGCCGGCGGGCAGGTCGCACGCGCCGTACTGGCAGGGCCCGGTGACCTCGGCGCCGGCCGCGGTGAACAGTTTTCCGGCGGGTACCGCCCCGTTCGCGACCGGGCCGAAGTTGTGCCAGGCGGGCTGGAAGACCCGCAGGGTGCGGCAGCGCGCCGTGGAGCTCAGGTCCGGGGAGACCCCGAACGCCTGCGGCTCCACCACCGCACAGCCCTCCGGGCGGGAGAGCCTCGCCAGGGTGACGTCATAGGCCGGCAGGCTCCCTCCGTCCGGGCGGAGCGCCATCGTGCGAAACGGCGCGGTACCGGTCAGCTTGCAGTCGAGCGCGACACTGCCGGTGTTCTGCCAGGCGTAGACGGTGGCGCAGATCTGCTTGCCGGTCGCGTCGTAGACGCTGTGGTGGACGTCGGTCGAGGACGAGTAGCTGCGCAGTACGTCGTTCGCGGCCAGGTCGAGCGTGTAGCAGTCACCTGCCGAACCAGCCGGCAGGGAGCCCTGGAACACCTTGGGCGCACCGAGCGCGCGGTCCGCGGGAGCGACCGTCTTGCAGGCGGTGGAAGAGACCAGCGGCAGGTACGAGGTCCAGAGCTGGCTCTGCGAGCCGCTGCCGTTGTCGACCTTCATCGTGTAGGTGCCCGCCTGAGCGGCAGGGCAGCGGACCGCTCCGTAGGCGTCGACATCGGCACCGAGCATGTGCTCGCACGCCACGGCGGCGCCCGTGGGGGAGGTCAGCTTGGGCCGAAGGACCCCGGGCGTCGTGGCGACCTGCAGGACGAGCACGTCCGGTGCGCTCAGCGTTATGGAGAAGGACGCCGTCGTGTTCGCCTCGACCGCGCAGTTGACGATCGTGCTCGGCTGCAGGGCCGTCGGGCAGGCACCGGCGGCCTGGCCACTCTGCTGGAGCGAGCGCACGACGGCTTCGCGATCGCCCTCCGGAGCGGGCTTCGGCGCGGGTGCGGCCTTGGGGCCGGCCTCGGGAGCGGCTCCGGCAGCAGTGCCGGACTGCGGTGAGGCGGTGGCGGCGGGCGGCTGTGTCGCCGCGGCGGCGGCTCCGGTCTGGCCGGTGAACGATGCCAGTACGGAGAGCAGCAGGACCCCGGACGCGACCGCGGCCCTGCCCCTCCCCGGTCTCTCGCGCGTTCTTCTGCCCGACGGCAGCAATCTCATGGAGCCCCCAGCTCAGCAAGCCTCGTCCTGTGTCCCTCACACGAAGGGCAGGCGGAGCTTACAAGCCCCCTACACGCCCCCCGCAGGGGGGCACGGTCGACGGGTCAGCTCCGCCCAGACCGTCTTGCCGACGATGCGGTCCGTGACGCCCCAGTGGGCGGCGACGGCGTCCACGATGCGCAGGCCGTAGCCGGACTCGGCCTGGTGGGCGTGCGGCTGGACGGCCGGGCGGCGGTCGCGGCGGGCGTCGGAGACCTCGATGCGCAGGAAGTCCTCCAGGAGCGTCAGCTTCAGCTCGAAGTCCCGCCCCGGGACGCGGCCGTGGCGGACGGCGTTGGCGGCGAGCTCGGCCACGAGGAGCCCCGCGTCGGCGGACAGGGCGGTGGTTTCCGGGAAGCCCCATGTGTGGAGCTCGACGAGGGCCAGCTGTCGGGCCAGCCGGGCCCCGCGGCAGGTGCTGGTGAAACGCTGAGTGAACACGCGTACGAGGGTCCGGGCGCGGCCGGAAGGTGCGGTCATGCGGCCAACATCCCGCCCGACCAGGCTCGTTCAACACCACCCGGACTCGTACAAACCAACTGTACGAGTCCACTCCCTGGACAGGCGCTGTCACCGTGCGTGAATCTGCCTGTCGGGGATCGGGGAGGTGACCGCCATGGTGAGTGCCGACGTCAGCGGTGACGGCGAGGTCGAGCCGGACGACAACCTGCGCAGCTTCGGCGAAACGGTCAAGGCCTCCCGCAAGCGCGCCGGCCTGACCCAGGAGCAACTGGCGCCGCTGATCGGGTACTCGGTCCAGTACGTCGGCTCGGTCGAGCAGGGCCGCCGCCACCCGTCGGAGAAGTTCGTGCACAAGACCGAGGCGGTCCTGGACACCTTCGGCGTCATCGACATCGCCGCCAGGCAGCTGACGCGGCGGCGCGGCCTGGCGACGTGGTTCCGTCGGTGGGCGGAGCTGGAGGAAGTGGCCGTCACCCTCAATACGTACGAGTGCCACTCCGTGCCGGGTCTGCTCCAGCCGGAGTCGTACGCCCGCGCCCTCATCGACAGCGTCCCGCCGCTGGCCACCGCGGAGGAGGCGGAGGCCCGTGTCGCGGTCCGCCTGGAACGGCAGAAGCTGCTCCACCGCACCCCCTACGCCCTCTTCAGCTTCGTCATCGAGCAGGCGCTGATCGAGCGGCGGACGGGCGGCCCGCAGGTCACGCGGGAGCTGGTCGACCGGCTCCTGGAGTGCGGTGACCTCCCCAACGTGGACGTCCAGATCATGCCGCTGGTCCAGCCGGTGCACGCGGGCACCGACGGCCCCTTCCGACTCCTGGAAACCGATGAACACGAGTGGCTGGGCTACAGCGAGGGGCAGAAGACCGGCCAGGTCATCACCGACCCGAAAGCCATCAGCGTGCTCCACCAGCGGTATGCCAAACTTCGCATCCAGGCCCTCAATCCTGCGGACAGCACGGGCCTGTTGATGCGAATGCGAGGTTCCCTGTGAACAGCTCCGACTTGCGATGGTTCAAGAGCAGCTACAGCGGAAGCGAAGGCGACGACTGCGTCGAGGTCGCCCTCTCCTGGCACAAGTCCACGTACAGCGGAAGCCAGGGCGACGACTGCGTCGAGGTCGCCGCCTGCCCCGACGCCGTGCATGTCCGGGACTCCAAGGTGACGGCCGGCCCCGAGCTGGCCGTCACCCCCGGCGTCTGGACCGCGTTCCTGGGCGGCGTCACCTCCACCCGCTGAACGGCGGCGCGGCTACCGCTCCCCGGTCTCCTCCTCGGAGGGGAACCGGGCGAGCGGGGCCTCGCGCTCGAAGAAGGTCTTGGCGCGGGTCAGCGCGCGCTCGTCGGCGCGTACCTGGCCGGGCCGGGAGCCGTTGCCGAGCAGCACCCCGCCGAAGCGCATCCCCATGTAGGCGGCCGTGTTGTTGAGGCTGGTGATCAGCCCGTCCGCGGTGGCCTCGTTCTCGTCGGCCATCGCCGTGACGCCCCACAGGGTGCGGCCGCCCATCCGCTTCTTGAAGTCCAGGCCGGGGACTCCCAGCCAGCCGGACCAGTAGTCGAGGTAGCGCTTGGTGTTGGCGGAGACCGCGTACCAGTACAGGGGCGAGGCGATGACGATGTCGGTGGCCTCCAGCGTGAGCCGGCGCAGCTCCTCCTCCTGCTCGCTCACCGGCCAGGTCCCGTCCTCGTGCCGGCCGTCCTGGAAGTCGGGCAGCGGGTCCTCCGCGAGGTCCACCCAGCGCTGCGGGATGCCGGCGGGAAGCTGTTCGGCGGCGGCCCGGGCGAGGATCTCGGTGTTGCCGTCCGGCCGGGAACTGCCGAGGACGAAGAGGAACGAGCGGTCGGCGTCGGTGAGTATGTCGGTCGTCATGCGGCGTGCAACCCTCCCCGCTGACGGAGCTATTCCGTCCGCGTCCGGGGCGGGCGAAATTCCCTCGACGACGCGACCGGCCGCCGTGGACCATGACAGCCGGACGGATCGAGATCGAGGGGGACGAACCGGGCATGCCCGCACCACAGCCACAGGACCAAGGCCTCTGGGAGACGCTCCCGGCGGGCATCCGCACCCAGGTCGACGGCTACGTCCTCCAGGACCGCCTCCTGCCGGCGGTGAGGCTCGTCTGGGACGCCGGGCGGGCCCACGGCATCGGCCTGCACGACGCCGAGACGGTGGTCCACGAGCGGTACGCCTTCCACGGCGACCGGATCGCCCGTACGCCCGAGTGTCCGCTGGACCTGGAGTCCCTGGCCGCTCTCGCCGGCGGCCTGCCGGGGCGGGTGGCGGCGATCGAGGCCGTCTGGGACGGGGACACCGTCCACAACTGGTTCGTGAACCTCCTGGCGGTCACGGACGATCCGGACGAGGAGCGGCCCCTCGCCACGGTCTACGGCCGCCGCGACCGCGACCCGGCCGAGGCCGCCGCCGAAGCGGGCCGCACCCTGGCCGACCACCTCGGCGTACCGTTCCACTTCGCCAGCCCCGACACCCCGGACGACGAAGCCCCGCGCTGGCGGCCCTGAAAGGAGCCCGGTCCGGATGCCAGGACAGCGCAAACGCAAGCAGAAGCAGCGGCGGGACTGGGAACGCAGCCGGCCGGACAGGGTCCCCGGGCACTGGGAACCGCTGTTCTCGACGCAGGTGCACTCGGAGCTGAAGGAGTTCGTCCGCCGCCTCCACGAGGAGGGCACGGTCACCGATCCGGCGCAGCTGCGGATCGACATGTTCTGCGGCCGCCTCACCCACCCGTCGAGCTACCGGGTGAGCGTCTACGTACCCGACGTGGAGCAGGCCGGCGGTGGCGGGGAATCGCGCCGTTGACGTCGGGAAGCGGCCGGATAGGACCTGCTCACTTTGCGAGGGGGGCGCAGGGCAGTGGGATTCGACAGCCGCTGCCGACCCCCACACGTGTCCAGGGGGTCGGAACACACTTGAGACTGTCCCGTGCCGTGGGAGCCACCGCGCTCGCACTGGCCACATCCATCGGGGCGCTGGTCGCCGCACCAACGGCAGCCACCGCCACTCCGGCCCCGGGGGGCGAGGCCGTGCTCGCGGCCGAGCCGGGGGCCTTCCCGCCGGAGCTGATCCTCCTGACCGCGGGCAAGGGCATGGTGCTCAAGGACAGGAGGAACAGGGAGCCGATTTCGTGGCGTCATCCCGACGGCAGGAAGACGCCGCTCGACTGCGGTGGCGGGGTCGCCGCGCTCGGGGACGAGATCGCCTGCACGAGCGCCTCGGACCTGAAGATCCGCAACTTCGACACGGGGGCGGCCGAATCGGTTCCGGCCAGGGCGAACCTGACCTGGACCAACGCCATGTCTCCGACCCAGGTGCTGGCGTACGAGAAGGACGCGAACAGCCGGTACGTGCTCCATCTGCTCGGTCGCGCGAACGAGCCGCGCAAGGACGTCCCGGTGACGGGCGCCGGGCCCATGGGGTCCTTCGCCGTTCTCGCGTCGGACGCGCGCGGCGCGCTCCTCGAATACTGGAACACGGCCGAGGAAGGCGGGCACGGGCACCGCTACCTCGACTACGCCACGGCCACGCTCCGGGAGCTCCCGCGCCCCTCGGGCGTCGACTCCGCGTACAACAAGGCGTCGCTGGGCTCGAAGTGGATCGCCATGGTCCAGTTCGACGACGCCGTCATGGTGTCGAGGACCGACCCCTCCGTGACCCGCACGCTGTCCCTCCCCGGACCGGACCGGGTCATGCCGGTCGGTGACTGGCTGATCGCGGACACCACGAGGGGCTGGGACGACTCGGTGTCGGCCTACCCGGTGGACGGCGGCACACCCCGACCGCTGCTGGGCAAGCTGGACGGGCCGCTGCTCCTGGGCCCCGACGGCGGCGCTTACGGGCTCTCCACCACCATCGGCAGCGGCCGCTGGGGCGTCCACGGCATCTCCACGGACGCCCAGGGCACCCTGCGGGTCCAGGAAGCCCTCGCACTCACGCCCCGGCCCTCGGACCGCAAGAGCATCGCCTTCGCCCAGGGCGACCTCTCCGCCCTGCACCTCGACCAGACCTAATCCGTCCTGGGCTACCGCGTGTCGGTGAAGGGTCCGCTGTCGGTCGCCCCGGCGCCCTTCTGGCGCTGCGACACCTCGCGCGAGGACCCCTCCTGCCAGCACGCGGCCTCCACGAGGTCCGGAAACGCGGCGACGGGTGACGGTCGGGTCGTCGGAGTGACGGCCGACAGTACGTCGTGCACCCAGGGCTGCGCGTACACGGCCTACATCCGGGACGCCCGCACCGGCGGCGCCCACCGCACCGTGAAGCTGCCCGGCGCCCTGCAGTCGGCCACGATGCTGAGCGCCTCCGGCCGCCATGTACTGATCCGTGTGCAGGAGAACGGGACCGAACGGCTCATGGTCCTCGACATCGACAGCGGCAAGCCCCTGGACATCAAGCCCGCCTCGACCGCGGGACTGTGGGGCTCCCTGCTCTGGCAGCCCGAGGGCGACAAGGGCGTCGTGGCGGCGACCGATCTGCGGACCGGCCAGGTCACGCGGCGCGTCGACCTCGGGTCGGGCTGCCGTCCGTACGAGCTGCAGGCGAACGGCGACTGGTTCTACTCGACCTGCTCCGCCGAGGGCGCCGCCGCGGCCGCTTACCACGTGCCGACACGGAAGCGGGTCCCGGTGCCCTTCGTCGCCGAAAAGCCCCACGGCGCGGTGGAGCTCGGCGACGGCTACCTCGCCCACGAGGGCTACGGCAGGCTGGACGTCTACAACCTGCGTTCCGGCACGGCGGTGAAGGAGCACCGCGTCGACGACTTCGCGGCGGGCGGTCCCAGCGTCGGCTTCGCCGTAGACCGCTTCGGCGGCCGCCTGGCATACCTGGGGCAGGACGAGACCGTCCACGTGGTCGCAGTCACCGGCGCCGGCTCCCCGCTCGCTGTCATCGACCAGAGCGTCCCCGGCACCCTGGACTCCAAGAGCACGACCGGCCGCCAGGCCCGTTGGTGGCTGTCCAAGCCCGCCGCGTCCTGGAAGCTGCTCGTGCGCAACCCGACCTCGGGCATCTCGACCGTCGTCCGCACCGGCGGCGAGACGCGCGGTGTGATCGATCTGACCTGGGACGGGAAGGACCAGGCGGGCCGCACGGTCGCCAACGGACCGTACGAATGGACGCTGCTCGTCAGCCCTGCGGACGGCCAGGGGGGCCCGCTCACCGCGACGGGTTCCATCACCCTCAAGGGCGCGACCTCGCAGGCGGGCCGGCCGACCCGGCCCTGAGTCGTACCGCCACGCGGTGAGGCCCCTCGCTCCGGCGAGGGGCCTCTTGTCCTTCCGCCGGCTCGGCGTCAGCTCATCAGGGGCGAGCCCGTGAGCTGCCAGGTGATGGGGCCCTTGCCGTCGCCCTCGATGTCGTAGACGACGGTCGCGTCGCCGGACCACTGCTTGGCCGGGTCCAGGGTCACCGCGGGGGTCAGGCAGGTGAAGCTGCTCTCGGGCGCGGCGTTGATGTTGGCCGTGACGTCGCAGGTCTTGCTGTTGACCACGACGTCGGTGCCGCCCGGGACCCGGCTCTCCAGACGCGTCGTCACCTTGAAGGAGGTGAAGCGCTTGCTGGTCATGTCGGACTGGCCGTCGTTGATGAAGCCCCAGTTGACGGTCGCCTTGCCGCGGACCTTGCCGTCCGCGACGGCCTCGACGCAGGTCGGTACGGACAGCTGCGCCTCCGGGATGATCCCGGTCATCACCTGGATGCGGGCGTTGGTGCCGGCGGTCGAGCAGGTCTGCGCCGCGCTCGCCTGCGAGACGGAGATGACGCCGCAGAAGGCGATCGCCGCGGCGCCGACGGCCGAGGCGCGCAGAAGGTTCTTGTGCATCGTTCGTTTCCCCCATGTCGGGCTGAAGCAGAGGCCGGACGGACCCTGAAATGGTCGTTTCGGCCCATGTCGCTCCCCCCGAGAAGCGGCATGAGCGGGCCGTCGGCAGGGTCGATCTTAGGCCGATGCATCACCCAACACGAAGCGCATTTACCCAGGTCAGGACCTATGTGGCCGGTATTCGATCCTGCCCTGAAGGTGAGGGTGAGACCCTGGTCCGCCCGCGCCGCACGGCCCGGGGAGAGCCGCCACGGCTAAGCGGAATCCGAGGTGGCCGGTGACGGGACGATTACCGGCCACGTAGGCGCGGCGCGCCCCGTACGCTGCCGGACATGATCGATGCACGTACCCATGTCCGTGTCGCCCGGCCCTCCCTGGACCTGCGCGCGGCCGAGCGTTTCTACGTCGACGGGCTCGGGCTGGAGGTCCAGTGGCGGAGCGCCGAGAGCGTGCCCGGTGAGCACGACCTGCTGATGGTCGGACCGGCCGGGGGCGGGTGGCACTTCGAGCTCACCCGGGACGCCTCGAACCCGATCGCGCCCGCCCCCACGGTCGACGACCTCTTCGTGCTGTACCTCGGCGAGAAGCCCGACGAGGCCCTCGTGCAGCGCCTCGTCGAGCACGGCGGGACCCGGGTGGTCGCCCACAACCCGTACTGGGACGAGTGGGGCGTCACCGTCGAGGACCCCGACGGCTACCGGCTGGTGCTCTGCTCCCGCACCTGGGGCTGGTCCGCCGGGGCGTCGGCCGTCCAGAAGCGCGCCAGCGCCGCCTCCTTGTAGGGCGCGGGGCTCACGCTCAGGTCTCCGGCGAAGGGCCGGTCCAGGGCCACCACCAGGAGCAGGCTGAATCCGATCAGCCCGGCGACGGCCGACACGAAGAGCAGCTGCATCTTCAGGCTGCGCAGCCCGAAGAGGAAGGTGAGCGGGACGATCACGAGCGCGCCTCCGTAGACGAGCACCTGGAGCAGGACCGGCAGGGAGGTCTCGGCCATCGTGATCCGGGCCCGGCGCTGCGCGTTGAGGTCGTTGAGGCTGGAGGCCGCCTCCCCGTAGAAGGTCTCGGCGCGGGGCCCCTGCGGCTCGTAGGCCATGAGGGCCTGGTACAGGGCGTGCGTCTGCGCGCCGGTCGCCTCGTAGCTGGGCCGGCCCTCGCGCATCAGGGGCCACTGCACCTCGACGACGGCGTGCGAGTACGCGCCGACGGCCGCGTGCACCCTCGCGCGGTCGGCCGCGGGGAAGGCGTCGGCGCTGCGTACGACGGCCGCCAGGTCGCTGGCCTCGGCGGCGATGATGCTCTGGGTGGTCTCCAGCTGCGTCCACAGGGTGACGACGACGAAGGCGAGGATGATGCCGTAGATCGCGCCGAACATGCCGAGCGCGACCCCGACCATCTCGTTGTGCTCCCCCTGGGCCAGGTGCGGGAAGCGGCGGCGGGCCGCGACGCTCCCGGCCACGGCGAGCCCGGTGAGGCCGCCGACGAGGAGGACGGCGATGACGAAGGTGCTGAGGCTGTTGAGCAACCAGAGGATCATGCGCTGCTCAACGAGCGGGGCGGGTCGAAATCCCGGCCCGCCCCCGTACCGGCCCGGATCAGTCGACCTTCGGGGTCTTCGGCAGCCCGGCGTCCAGGGCGGAGCCGGCGCCGCCGAGTGAGCTGTCGGTCGCCTTCGTGGCGGAGCCGACCGCGCCCTGGGTCACCGCGACCGCCGTCTTGGTGTCCTGAACGGTCTGCGCGGGGTGGTCGGCGATGTCGACGACACGGCCGACGAGCGGCGCCGCCCCGGCGGCCGGCTCGTCGGCGGCGTGCGCGGCGGCGGGAACGAGTGCGAGGGCGGCGCCCCCGGACAGGACCAGGGCGGCGAGCGTGCGCTTCATGGCAGTCATGCCCGGCCCAACGACCTCCCGCACCCGAGGTCACCGCCGGGAACGCCGGCGGCCCCGGATCGGGGGGATCGATCCGGGGCCGCGGGGATGACTCGGCGGGTGGCGTTGCGGGTGCCGTCGGGGGGTCGGGTCAGTCCTCGACCACCAGGGCCGGGGTGGACTTCGTGAGGACCTCGCCGCGGAAGAAGGCGGGGCTGCGGCGCTCGGTGACGAACATGATCACCAGGCCGAGGGCCAGCAGGCCGACGCCGATGATGAAGACGCTGCCGACGCCGAGGACGGTGGAACCGGATCCGTAGGACGGGTCCCACATGTCGAAGAGGGTCTTGCAGAACACCGCGGCCAGGAGGACTCCGCCGAGGACCGGGAAGACGCCCTTGAAGAACAGGTCGCGGGAGGAGCGGCGCAGCTCGGCGCGGAAGTACCAGGCGCAGGCGAAGGCGGTCAGCGAGTAGTAGAAGCAGATCATCAGGCCGAGCGCGAAGATCGTGTCGGTCAGGACGTTCTCGCTGACCAGGGTCATCACCGTGTAGAAGAGCCCGGTGGCGGCGCCCGCCATGACGGTGGCGCGGCCCGGGGTCTTGAACTTGGGGTGGACCTTGGCGTAGGAGGGCGGCAGCGCCTCGTACGTCGACATCGCGAGGACCGTGCGGGCCACCGGGATGAAGGTGGTCTGCAGGGAGGCCGCGGCGGAGGCCAGGACGGCGACGAAGAGCAGGATGCCGAGGACCGGGCCCATCACCGGGCCGGCGAGGGCCGCGAAGACGTTGTCGGAGGTCTCCTCGTTGGCGAGGCCGAGGCCTTCGCCGCCCGAGCCGACGGCCATCTGGGCGGCGACGCCGGTGGCGAGGTAGGAGCCGACCAGGACGACCATCGCGATGAGCGAGGCGCGGCCGGGGGTCTTCGTGGAGCCGGTGGTCTCCTCGTTGGTGGCCAGGCACGCGTCCCAGCCCCAGTACATGAAGATCGAGAGCGAGAGTCCGGCCGTGAAGGCCGCCATGGATTCGACCGCGAAGGGGTTCATCCAGGACCAGGAGAAGTCCAGGCCGGTGTCGAAGGTGCCGGCGGAGGCCTTCTGGAAGGCCATCGCGACGAAGACGGCGAGCACGACGAGCTGGAGGCCGACCAGGGCGTACTGGACGCCCTTGGTGGCGGTCATGCCGCGGTAGCTGATGGCGGTCGCGAGGGCGATCAGGGTGAGGCAGGTGGCGATGTGGACGAGCTTGTTGTCGTCCAGGGCGGCGATCGACGGATTGCCCGTGATCTCACCGGCCAGCAGCCAGAAGTAGGAGGTGGCGACGCCCGCGAGGTTGGAGAGGACGATGATCGTGGCGATCACCAGGCCCCAGCCGCACATCCAGCCGATCCGCGGGCCGAAGGCCTTGACGGTCCAGGTGAAGGAGGTGCCGCAGTCCGGCATGGCCTTGTTGAGTTCGCGGTAGGCGAAGGCGACCAGGAGCATCGGGAGGAAGCCGGCGAGGAAGATCGCGGGCATCTGCATGCCGACCTCGCCGGCGGTGGAGCCGAGGGTCGAGGTCAGGCAGTAGACGGGGGCGACGGTGGAGATGCCGATGACGGCGCTGCCCACGAGCCCCACGGACCCCTTGCCGAGGCCCTTGCCGCGAACATCGCCGTCGGCGACGCCGCTTACCGTGTCTCCGGCCCGAGGCCGAACGTCCAGCTGAGTCATGGGTCAGGACGTTAGATGGTGCGTATTCCACATCTGGAGGATCGGACTCCGGAAGAGAACAGGCCCTGACGCCTTGGAATCTTGCGGGCAAGACAGTTCACGAGCACTTAATGAAAGGTTCACTCAGGCACCCAACCGCGAATCAGCAGGCTCGACCGAGAAGCTTTCGGTATGCGGAAACCGCAGGCATGTCCGATTTGCACTTTTCCAAACTTTCCCTCGTGACTTTGCGGTGACCACTGGTAACGGGGTACGCGGACCAGTTTGCCGTGGACATGATCACCGTCTTAGAGTCGCCGCCGTTCAAGGTCATCAACGGGGGAGTCATCACGCACATGCGCACCGGAACACTGCTGGCATCGGCCGCGGCCGTCACCGCCCTGTTCACCCTCACCGCCTGCGGAGGCGGCCAGAACCCGACCGTGGGAGGCATCGGCTCCGACACCGGGACCGGGACCGGCGGGGTCACGGACGGCGGGCCCCACGAGGGCACCCTGGAGAACCCGACGAAGAACGGCGGGGTCAACGGCAACGCCCCCAAGGACGGGACCGCGTTCCAGAAGCTGCCCAAGGCGGGCACCATGGCCGCGGCCGCCCGCTTCGTCAACGGCTACACCAAGTGCGACCCGATCAGTCCCGACCGCGGCGACGGCGGACCGAGCGAGGGCCCGGAGGCCTCGTTCGGCGCGAACGCCACCGTGACCGAGACCGGATACTGCGGCAGGCGGAACACCACCACCATCGTCCTCTACAAGGACGCGAAGGCCTTCCAGACCGCCTTCAAGGACCAGACGGCGAAGGAAGGCAGCGGGAACCGCAACAGCGGCATCGTCGTCGGCCAGGACTTCGCCATGGGATCCGAGAGCTCGGACGCCATGAGCGCCCTGCTCCAGCCCCGGGCCGGACTGCTCATGCTCAACTGCCACGCGGACTTCAACCCGCCGAGCGGCTTCCGCAAGGAGCCCGCCCTGGTGAAGGGCTGTGTCCTCACCGACTACTACAAGGACTGACGGACCGGCGACCCCACAGCCCGGCGGACCGGCGGGCCGGCGGCCTCCGGACCCGCGGGCCTCCGGACCGGCGGACCGGCGGACCGGGCGGGCGATCCGTGAGACTGTCCCCATGCCCACGGCCGATGAGCTCCTCAGCGCGGACACCGTCACCACCCTGGCCCGCCTCCTCGCCCGGTCCGGCGGTCGCCGGACCGCGCCCGCCCTGACCGCCCGCGCCACCGCCCTCGACGGGCTGACGTACAGCGGCCGGGTCGCCGCCGTCCGCGACGCCGTCCTCGCCGACCTCCCCGAGGACTGGCCCGCCTTCGAGGCCGTCGTGCGCACCGCCCTCGCCGAGCCCGGCTTCGCGGGATGGATGACCTTCCCCGTCAACGAGGCCGTCGCCGTCCGCGGGCTGGAGGTGTTCGAGCCCGGACTGGAGCTGCTGCACGACCTCACCTCCCGGCTGACCGCCGAATCCGCGGTACGGCCCTTCCTGCGCGCCGACCCGGACCGCGCCCTGGCCGTCGTACGGAAGTGGACGGGCGACCCGGACCCGCACGTACGGCGCCTCGCCAGCGAGGGCACGCGCCCCCGCCTGCCGTGGGCCCCGCAGCTCCCCGCGTTCGTCGCCGACCCCCGCCCCGCCCTGCCGGTGCTCGACGCCCTCTACACCGACGAGTCCGAGTACGTCCGCCGCTCCGTCTCCAACCACCTCAACGACATCAGCCGGGACCATCCCGACCTCGCCGTCGAGACCGCGGCCCGCTGGCTGGCCGGGCCCGCCGGCACGACGGACCGCGTCGTCCGGCACGGCCTGCGCACCCTGGTCAAGGCGGGCCGGCCCGAGGCGCTGACCCTCCTCGGGCACGCCCCGGACGTACCGGTCACCGTGCACGGGCCGGTGGTGACCACCCCGCGCGTGGCCGTCGGGGAGTACCTCGTCTTCGACTACGCCGTCACCAACACCGGCGAGCTCCCGGCCGAGCTGGTCATCGACTACGTCGTGCACCACACGAAGGCGAACGGCACCCGCACCCCGAAGGTCTTCAAGCTCGTCACCCGCCCGCTGGCCCCCGGCGAGACCCTCGGCGGCACCAAGCGGCACTCCTTCAAGCCGATCACCACCCGCCGCTACCACTCCGGCGAGCACCTGGTGCAGCTCCAGGTCAACGGCCGGGTCCGCGGCGAGGCCGTATTCTCGCTGGACGCCGGATGATCACTGCGGCATGCTGCGGGGCATGACCTACGGAATCGAGTCCCACCCCGCCCGGTGAGCGCCCGCGAAGAGCGCCCGGCGCTCAGCTCCCGGACGACCTCCCTCTACGACTACGCCCTCTTCCGCCACGGCATCGAGCCGGACGGCCGCGTCCCGCGCAAGGGTTTTCCCCTGCCCGAGAGCCCTGCGGAGCCCAGCCGCGCAGACCTGACCTGGCAACAGGCGCACATCGAAGTCACCGACGCCCTCACCCCCCTGCTCTGCGACCCCGATCCGGTACGGGCCGCCGCGGCAGTCCACAGGGCGGCCGCCGAACTGGCCATGCCCCATCGCACCCTGCGCGCCCACACCGCACGGCTCGCCCTCGCCGACGAGGACGCCGCCCGGCGGACCGCCCGGCAACTGACCCGCACCGGTACCGACGCCGCGGCCGTCGGCGTCGGCATGGCCCTGCTGATCCGCCTCGGCGAGCCCGAGGACGTGCCCTGCCTCAAGGCCCTCGGCATGCTCCACGGTCTCGCGGACGCCGCGAGCGCCGCCCTCGACCCGCTCGACCGGCAGGCCGCCGCCCTGCTGGTCATCCGCAGCCGAGACCGGCGCGGGGAGCTGACCGCGCTGACCGACGCGATCACCACCGGCGACGCGGAGGCCACCCGGTCGGCTCTGGTCTCCCTGCCGGACGAGCCGGAGGCCATGTGGCTCGCCCGGCGCATCGCCGAGGCCGCCGACCTGCACGGGCTGCTCCGGGCCCGGCCGCAGGACGCCGAGCTGCTCGCGCTGACCGGCCGGCTGCTGCACCGGATGGCAGACCAACAGGACGGCCGCGCCGACATCCTCGGCTACCGGCCCGCCCGGGCCGTGTACGAGGCCCTGGTCCGGCACGCCGACCGGCTGCCCCCGACCCCGGAGCACCGGTCGCTGCTGCTGTCGGTCGCCCTCGACCTGCACAGCGGCCCCGCCGTACTGCTGAACTGGCGGCCCGGGCGGCGCCGGACCCTGCTCGACGCCCTGGACGGGCTGCTGCCCGCCACCGCGCCGGAATCCGTACCCGGCGACCGCGAGGCGGCCTGGTTCCGGCGCAACCGGCACCTCCCCTTCGCCCGCGCCGAGGACGGGGACCGCCCGCGGTGGGAGGTGGTCGTCGTCCACGGGTCCGCGGACTCCTCCGCCGTCGAGACCCGGATCCTGGCCGACGGAGTCCCGCTCGTCGCCGCGCTCTTCGGGAAGGGGCGGGGCAACCCGCCCGAGTACCTGCTCGACAGCGGGCGGCTGCGCGCCGCACCGGAGCCCCGGGAGGTGCAGCTCGCCGAGGCGTACTGCACCGAGGGCTGCTGCGGCGCCCTGTACGTGACGATCCGCCGGGACGGCGACGAGGTGGTGTGGGACGGCTGGCGCGGAGCGGTCGGCCCGCCGCCGCCCCCTTGTCGCTTCGACGCCGCCGCCTACGACGCCGAGCTGGCGCGGGCCGAACGGGACCACTCCTGGTGCTGGCCGGCCCGCAGCACCGCCCGGCTGATCGCGGCGGGCCTGCGGGAACGTCCCGAGCTGGCGGCCCGGTGGGAGCTTTCGCAGCACTGGGTCGGCACCGACTGGCGGGACCCGGACGCCGTGGTGCTCCACCTCCGCCACGAACCGTCCGCGCCGCCTCCCGGCACCGGGGGATCGCTCTCCTTCCATTGGTCGCTGCCCGACGACGACGGCCCGCCCCGGGACCGGGCGGCCGCCGTCCTGCGACGACTGGAGACGGACGACCCGAAGGCCTTCGCCACCTTCGGCGGAGGCAACGACGAGCTGGCCCGGGCTCTCGGCTACCGCCCACCCCCGCCCGCCCCGCAGACATGACCCGACTCCGGCCGGGGGCGACCGCCCCCGGCCGGAACTCCCTAGCCCGGCCAGACGATCGACTGGACCTCGCTGTAGGCGTGCAGGGCGTACGAGCCGACGTCGCGGCCCACACCGCTGCGCTTGAAGCCGCCGAACGGGGCCTCCATGTTCCGGCCGATGGTGTTCACGCCGACCCCGCCCGCGCGCAGCCGCCGCGCGATGCGGAAGGCGCGCGCCGAGTCGCCGGACCACACGTAGCTCAGCAGCCCGAAGTCGCTGTCGTTGGCCAGGTGGACCGCCTCGTCCTCGTCGCCGTCGAAGGGGACGACCACGACGACCGGGCCGAAGATCTCCTCGCGGACCACCCGCATGTCGTTCGTGCAGTCCACGAGCAGGGTCGGGGCGACGTAGAAGCCGCGGCCGTCACCGACCACGGGGCGCTCCCCGCCGTGGAGGACCCGCGCGCCCTCCTTCCTGCCCAGCTCGACGTACGACTCCACGCGGTCGCGGTGGGCCGCCGAGATGACCGGGCCGACGACCGTCCCGGCCGCCGCCGGGTGGCCGACCTTCATGAAGGCCAGGTAGCCGGTGAGCTTCTCGATCAGCTGCTCGTGGACCGAGCGGTGGACGATCACGCGGGTGGGGGCGGTGCAGATCTGGCCGGAGTAGAAGGAGAAGGTGGTCCCGATCCCCATCACCGCCGCGTCCAGGTCGGCGTCGTCCATGACGACGGCCGCGCCCTTGCCGCCGAGTTCCATCAGCTGCCGCTTCATCGTGCGGCCGCAGACCTCCGCGATGCGCTGTCCGACGCCGGTGGAGCCGGTGAAGGACACCATGTCCACGTACGGGGAGTCCACCGCGGCCTCGCCGACCTCCACCGCCTGCCCGCCGACCACGTTGACGACGCCCGCCGGGACCCCGGCCTCGTGCAGGGCCTGCGCCATCTTGAAGACGGACAGGGGGTCCTGTGGCGCCGGCTTGACGACGACCGTGTTGCCCATGGCCAGGGCGGGTGCCACCTTGCCGGCCGGGTTCGCCCACGGGTTGTTGTAGGAGGTGATGCAGGTGACCACGCCGACCGGCTGGCGGACCTCCAGGGCGCCCAGGATGCTCGCCCTCCCCATCGGGCCGGACTCCGTGACCTGTGGCGGCAGCCCCTTCTCGACCGGTTCCAGCGCGCCCTTGGCGTACCGGCGGAAGCGGGCGACGCCGACGCCGACCTGCATGCCCCGCGCGATCCCGGTCGGCGCGCCCGTCTCGGCCTGCGCCAGCGCCGTCCACGGCGCGAACTCGCGCTGCATGATGTCCGCGGCCCGGTCGAGGATCGCCGCCCGTGCCTGCGGGGTCGTGCGCGACCAGCTCTCGAAGGCCTCGGCCGCGGCGCGGGCGGCTTCGGCGACCTGTTCGCGCGAGGCCTCGGGGGCGAGACCGACCACCGACTCGTCGGCCGGGTTGACCACTTCGTAGTGGCCGCCGGCCGGCTCCACCCACTCGCCGCCGATGTAGAGGGGTTGGGTGTTCAACGGGTGCTCACCGTCCTCGTGTCCCGGCCCGACCGCAGCACGGTGCCCGGGACGGCGCCCGTCACCTCGTCGTCGCGGATGGTCTCCACGCCGTTGACCCGGACCGAGACGATGCCGATGGCCCGCGCGTCCAGGCGGGGGCTGTCGCCGGGCAGGTCGTGGACGAGGGTGGCCGGGCCGGCCTCGATCCGCTCGGGGTCGAAGAGGACCAGGTCCGCGTGGTAGCCCTCGGCGAGCCGGCCGCGCTCGCGCAGCCCGAACAGCCGGGCCGGGTCGTCCGTGAGCATCCGTACGGCCTCTTCCAGCGGCACCAGCTTGCGGCCGCGCAGGCAGTCGCCGAGGAAGCGGGTCGTGTACGGGGCTCCGCACATCCGGTCCAGGTGCGCGCCGGCGTCGGAGCCGCCGAGCATGACGTCCTCGTGCTGCCACGTCTCGGCGCGCAGGGCCCAGCTCGCCGGGTCGTTGTCGGTGGGCATCGGCCAGAGCACGGTGCGCAGTTCGTCGTTGGCGCAGATCTCCACGAGGCACTGGAAGGGGTCCTGGCCGCGTTCGGCGGCGATGTCGTTCACGACCCGCCCGGAGAGCCCCTCGTTCTCCTTGCTGTAGGTGTCGCCGATGACGTACCGGCCGAAGTTGGCCAGGCGCCGGAAGACTCCGGCTTCCCTGCTGTCGGCGCGGCGCAGCATCTCGGCGCGGACGTCCGGGTCGCGGAGCTTGGCGATCCGCTCGGGGACGGGCAGGCCGAGGACCTCTCCCCAGCCGGGGATGAGGTTCAGCGCGCAGAAGGTGCCGAGCGACATGTTCATGGGGGTGAGGATCGGCATCGTCAGCGCGACGATGCGGCCCCCGGCCTTGCGGGCGCGTTCGCTGGGGACGAGCTGGCGCGGGACCCGTTCGGGGACGGCGGCGTCGATGGTGAGGACGTTCCAGTTCAGGGGCCTTCCGGCGGCGGCGCTCATGTCGACGAAGAGGTCGATCTCCTCGTCGGAGAACTGGTCGAGGCAGCCGGCGACGATCGCTTCGAGCTGGGTGCCCTCGTGTTCGGCGACGGCTTTCGACAGGGCGAGGAGTTCGGCGGGCTTCGCGTGCCGGGAGGCGACGGGGGCGCCGGCGCCGTCGGAGTGGGTGGAGGACTGGGTGGTGGACAGGCCCCAGGCGCCGGCGTTCATGGCGTCGTGGAAGAGGTCCAGCATCTGCTGCATCTGCTCGGGGGTGGGCTGTCCGCCGACGGCCGCCTCGCCCATGACGTGGCGGCGCAGGGCGCAGTGCCCGACCATGAAGCCGGCGTTGACGGCGATGCGTCCTTCCAGGGCGTCGAGGTATTCGCCGAAGGTGGACCAGGTCCAGTCGACGCCTTCCTCCAGGGCCTTGAGGGCCATGCCCTCGACCTTGCTCATCATGCGGCGCGTGTAGTCGGCGTCCTCGGGGCGGTCCGGGTTGAGCGGGGCGAGGGTGAAGCCGCAGTTGCCGCCGGCGATGGTGGTGACGCCGTGGTTCATGGAGGGCGTGGCGTAGGGGTCCCAGAAGAGCTGGGCGTCGTAGTGCGTGTGCGGGTCGACGAAGCCGGGGGTGAGGACGAGGCCGGTGGCGTCCTCGCTGGTGCGGGCGTCTTCGGTGACGGTGCCGGGTTCGGCGATGACGGCGATGCGGCCGTCGCGTATGCCGAGGTCCGCGACGCGGGCGGGGGCGCCGGTGCCGTCCACGACGGTCGCGCCCTTGATCAGGTGGTCGAGCATGACGTCCCTTCTGCCGGTGTTCGCGTTGCGCCGTGCGTGGGGGCTCCACCCGCCTTCAGCCCCGCCGGCGGGGCTGGATGTGGCCCCGGCCGGTGGCCGCCCGGCCGGGGCCGGTGCGGGACGGCGGTCCGGGAAGACGCCGTCCCCGTCGGTGCGCCCCGCAGGGGTCAGGCGGACTGCCGGAAGCGGGTGGTGCGGTGGACCGGGTCCGTGTCGATCTGCGGGATCACGTGCTCGCCGATCAGCTTGATCGTGGTCATCGTGTCCTCGTACCCGACGCCGGTCGGCAGACCGAAGGAGAGCTGGTCCGCGCCCGCCTGCTCCCAGCGCTTGCACTGGGCCCGCACCTCGGAGGGGTCGCCGCAGATGAGGAGTTCCTCGGCGATCAGCAGCTCGATGATCTCCGCGTTGTACTCCGGCAGGGTCTCGGGCCACTCGGGGATCGCCTCGGGCCGCGGGAAGGTGTCGTGGTAGCGGAAGACCAGCGACTGGAAGCGGTTCATGTTGGCGTTGACGGCGATCTCGACGGCCTTGTCATGGGTCTCGGCGCAGATCGCGGTGGAGGTGACCATCACGTTGTCGTTGACGAAGGCGCCGATGGCCTTCGCCTCCCTGATGGCCGTCTTGTACTGGTCGAGGACCCACTCCATGTCGGAGACCTTCTGCACGCTGAAGCCCAGCACGCCGAGGCCCTTCTTGGCCGCCATGGCGTAGGAGGACGGGGAGCCGGCGGCGTACCACATGGCCGGGTGGGCCTTGCCGTACGGCTTGGGGAAGACCTTGCGCGGCGGCAGCGACCAGTGCTTGCCCTGGAACCCCTCGTACTCCTCCTGGAGGAACATCTTGGGGAATTCCGCGATGGTCTCCTCCCAGATCTCCTTGGTGCCGTTCATGTCCTCGATGCCCGGCAGGAAGCCGAGGATCTCGTGGCTGCCGGCGCCGCGGCCGGTGCCGAACTCGAAGCGGCCCTTGGAGAGGTGGTCGAGCATGGCGACCTTCTCGGCCACCTTGACGGGGTGGTTCACCGGGGCGAGCGGGTTGAAGATCCCGGAGCCGAGGTGGATGCGTTCGGTGGCGTGCGCGAGGTATCCGAGGAACACCTCGTTCGCCGACAGGTGCGAGTACTCCTCCAGGAAGTGGTGCTCGGAGGCCCAGGCGTACTTGAAGCCGGACTTGTCGGCCTGGATGACGTACTCGGTCTCCTCGACCAGCGCCTTGTGCTCTGCCTCGGGGTCGACCTTGGACCGCGCCTCAGGCACGTATCCCTGCACGAAGAGCCCGAATTCCAAGGGGGTTCACCGTCCTTCTGTTTCTGACGTTCCGTCAGATTCGATGTCTCGACTGTTCCATCGCGAGGGTGCGAGCGTCAATACCTGACGCCTCATCAGAGAATGCTGACGCCCGCCATCCAGCCGCCGTCGATGACGAACGGCTGGCCGGTGATGTACGAGGAGTCGTCGCCGGTCAGGAAGAGCGCGAGCCTGGCGATCTCCTCGGGCTGCCCCACCCGCCCCATCGGGACCACCCGCCGGTAGAGCTCGGCCATCGCCTCGCGGGCCTCGTCGGTCATGTTCTCGGGGTCCAGCAGGCCGGGATTGGCCATCGGGGTGTCCACCGCGCCCGGGCACATCGCGTTGACCCGGATCCCCTTGCCGGCCAGTTCCAGCGCGGCCACCCGGGTCAGACCCAGGATCGCCGCCTTGGTGGCGGCGTAGGTGCCGACGTACGCCATGCCCGTCAGGCCGGTGTAGGAGGAGGTGTTGACGATGGTGCCGCCGCCGGCCGCCTCGATCTCGGGCGCCACCGTCTTGATGCCGAGGAAGGCGCCCACCTGGTTGACCTGGACCACCTGCTGGAACTCCTCCAGCGGGGTCGAGGTCAGCTCGTTGAAGCGCAGGATGCCCGCGTTGTTGACCAGGCCGTCGACCCGGCCGAAGGCCTCCTTCGCGGCGGCCGTCGCGGCCGCCCAGTCCTCCTCGCGGCTCACGTCCATGCGTACGTACCGGGCGCGGTCCTCGCCGATGTCCTTGGCCACCGCGGCGCCCTGCTCGTCCAGTACGTCACCGAGGAGCACCTTGGCCCCCTCGGCGGCGAAGAGGCGGGCCTCCTGCTCGCCCTGGCCGCGCGCCGCACCGGTGATGATGACGACGCGCCCGTCCAGCTTGCCCATGCCCGTGCTCCCTAGTCGTTGAGGTGCGGGGCCACCTCGGCCCCGAAGGCGGTGATCTGGTCGACGAGTTCGGCGCGGTCGCGGCTGCGGAAGCGGACCTGGATCTGGTCCACGCCGAGCGCCCGGTACTCCCGCAGGGACTCCGCGAGCGCCTCCGCCTTGCCGGTGAGGGTGCGGCGGCCGGTGTCCCAGGCGGGCTCGCCGACGTACAGCGCCTCGGTGATGGCGCCCACCTCGAAGGGCGCGTCCACCCCGGCCTCGGCGCGCAGTTCGCGGATCCGGGCGATCTGCGCCGGGAGCCGGTCGCGCGGGTCGCCCTGCGGGAGCCAGCCGTCCCCGCGGACGGCGGCCCGGCGGACGGCGGCGGGCGAGGAGCCGCCCACCCAGACGGGGATCCGCTCCTGGGCGGGCCGGGGCAGCTGCCCGAGGTCCTTGAAGGAGAACAGCTCGCCCTCGAACTCCGGATACTCCTCGGGCCCGAGCGCCGCCCGCAGCGCGTCCAGGGTCTCGTCGAGGACCGGCCCGCGGCGCGCGAAGTCCACGCCGAGGATCTCGAACTCCTCCTGGACGTGACCGGCGCCGACGCCGAGGATCAGCCGGCCGCCGGAGAGGTGGTCGAGGGTGGCGTACTGCTTGGCGCTGATCAGCGGGTGGCGCAGCCCGAGGATCGCCACGTGGCTCATCAGCCGCACGTGCTCGGTGATCCCGGCGAGGAAGGACAGGGTGGCGACCGGGTCGTACCAGACGGTGCTCATGGGGCCCGCGAGCCGCCGCGGGATCGCCACGTGGTCGCAGGTGGCCACGTACCCGAAGCCGGACCGGTCGGCGGCCCGCGCGATCCCGGCGAGATCGGCGGCGGTGGCCGACGCCTCCCAGGGCTCGGCGTAGATGGTGCTCTGCGACTGGACCGGGAGCTGCATCCCGTAGACCAGCCGACCTTCCGGAAACACGCGCGCCATGGCGGGCCCGCCTCGCCTTCGTCTGCCGATTCGTCATATCGGTGCCGGGCCATCGTGATACCTGACGCTCCGTCAGACAAGAGGTCGGTTCGAACGCGCACCTTTCCCGGCCGGGGAGTACCGCCTAGGGTGCGGCCCGTGGATCTGATGCTCACGCTGGTCAGCGGGATCGCCTGGACGGTCGTGTACGTGGAGGCGATCCGCGTCGGACTGCGGGACCGGACGTACGCGATGCCGGTCGCCGCGCTCGCACTGAACTTCGCCTGGGAGGCGACCTACGCGGTCCTGGAGTTCAGGGAGGGGCTCTCGCCCCAGGGCGTGGTCGACGTGGTGTGGGCGACGGCCGACGTGGTGATCATCTGGACGTACCTGCGCTTCGGGCGCGCCGGGCTGCCGGGCTTCGTGACCCGGCCCCTCTTCGCCGGCTGGTCGGCGCTGCTGTTCACCACCGGCTTCGCCGTGCAGTGGCTCTTCCTCGCACATTTCGGGATGCACGACGCGACCCGCTACTCGGCCTTCCTGCAGAACCTGCTGATGTCGGGCCTGTTCGTCGCGATGTACGCCGCCCGGCAAGGGCCGCAGGGCCAGTCCCTGACCATCGGCGTCGCCAAATGGCTCGGAACCCTGGCCCCGACCCTGCTCTTCGGGGTGATCGAGGACGCTCCGTTCATCCTCGGCCTCGGCATCCTGTGCAGCCTCTTCGACCTGGCCTACATCGGGCTGCTGCTGCGCGGCCCCGGCGGCCCCCTCAGAAGCCTTCCGGCCCCATCACGATGACCGGCTTCGCCGCCGGGTCCAGGGTCTGCAGGACCTTGCGCATGGCCTCCTTCGGGATGCCGACGCAGCCCTGGGAGGGGCCGTCGTGGTCCACGTGGAGCCAGATGTTGCCTCCCTTGTCCTCACCGTCCGGCATGACCGGATCCAGCGGGGACCGGCCCGGACGGCGGTTGAAGTCGATGGCGACGACGTAGTCGAAGGACCCCACCAGGGACTCCCCGTTCACACCGCGCCCCGTGGCGACGAAGCCCCGGTCCTCGTCGTACGGGAGCCGCGTGCCCGGCGGCGGGGACAGCAGACCGCCCGCGTCGGTGAGCGCGAACACGCCCTGCGGCGAGGTCAGGTCGCCGTACGTGCGCTCCGTGGACCAGCCCCGGGCCCCGTTGCGCGCCGGCCAGCTCTCGGCCTTGACCCAGTCGGCCCCGGCCGCGGGCCGGGTGTAGAGGGTGGCCGTGGACTCCGAGGAGTCCACGGCCTTGCCGGTGACGAGGATCAGCTGGCGCGACTCGGCCGGGATCCTCTCCCGGGTCCGCTCGCTGATCCCGGTCAGGCCCTGCAGGGGCGACCGCGGGATGTCGCGCGCCGCCCGGTCCACGGGCTGCGGGCGGGAGTCCGCGCGGGCCTGACCCGCGCCCGCGGCCTGGTCGGGGTCCTGGGCGACGTACGCCCATCCGGCCGTGAGGGTCAGCAGGCCGAGGGTGGCGGCGAGGGCCGCGCGACGGGCCGTACGGCGGGACGTACGGGCGGGACGGGAGCGTGCTCGGGCGTGCTTGCTCATTCAACCGACCGTACCTCAACACACCATCAGAGATGGTTTGTCCGCGTTGTGCGCGCTGTGCGCGCCACGCCGGGCACCGGGAACCGGACGCGCACGGTCAGGCCGCCCTCCGGTCCCGGATTGGCCCCCGCCGTCAGCTCCGCATCGTGCGCCCGCGCGATGGACGCGGCGATCGACAGGCCCAACCCGGCGCCCTCACCTGCGGTGTGCTGCCGTTCGGCGCGCCGGCGGAAGGGCTCCAGGAGCCCGGGCACGTCCGCCGGATCGATCACCGCTCCGGTGTTGGACACCGCCAGCTCCCCGTCCTCGGAGGTGGACACCTCGACCCGGCCCCCGGCGCGGTTGTGGCGCACCGCGTTCACGAGCAGGTTGCGCAGGAGGTGGCCCAGCAGCACCTGGTCGCCCGTCACCGTCAGCGGCGCGAAGGTCCGTACGACCGTCAGGCCCTCCTGCGGGCAGGCCGCCAGCTCGGCGGCCGCGAGCGCGGCCAGGTCCACCGGTCCGGTCGCTTCCAGCCCCTGCTCGGACACCGCGAGGAGCAGCAGCGACTCGATGAGGTGCTCGCTGGAATCGGCGACCCCGATCAGCTTGGCCCGGATCCGGGCGACCTTCTCCGGCGACGGATCCCCGGCCAGCCCGATCTCGGCCGCCGCCCGCTGCACGGCCAGCGGGGTCCGCAGCTCGTGCGCCGCGTTCGCCGCGAACCGCCGCTGCGCGGAGACCAGCTGCTCCATCCGCCCCAGCATCGCGTCGAAGGTGTCGGCGAGCTCCTTGAGCTCGCCGGGCGGGGCGTCGAGGGAGATCCGCTCGTGGAGGTTCTCCCCGGACAGGCGGCGCGCCGTCCCGGTGATCACGCCGACCGGGCGCAGCACCCGGCCTGCCATCCACCAGGCGAGCCAGATCGACAGCACGGCGAAGACGGCCAGGGCGAGCAGCGAATACATCAGCAGCCGGTGGCGGGTCGCCTCGGTGACGGCGTCGGAGAGGTTCTGGGTGTAGGCGTAGCCCTTCAGTTCCTCGGCGCTGGGCGCCTCGCCCGGTGGCCGCCGCTGCGCCGGCTCGCACAGGCGGCCCGGTCGCAGCAGCGGGCCGGGCGTGGCCCCGGGCGAGGGGAGGACGTAGGCCGGGCTGACGGTGCGGACGGCGCCGCTGACGCTCGCGTACAGCCCCTGGCCGACCATGACGTAGACCAGGGCGACCAGACCGCCGCCTGCCAGGAGCAGCAGCGAGCCGTACAGGGCGGTGAGCCGGCCGCGCTCGGTCCGCGGGACGCGCGCAACCCGCGGGACCTTCCGCGGGGGACGCGGCTCCCCGGGGACCCGCCGTCGCCGGAACACCTTCACCGGACCGCGATCCGGTAGCCCGCGCCCGGCACGGTCTCGATCAGCGGCGGCTCGCCCAGCTTGGCGCGCAGCTTGCTGAGGGTGACGCGGACGGCATTGGTGGAGTAGCTGGTGTCCTGCTCCCACACCTGCTCGATCAGGTCGTCGTTGCCGACCACGGCGCCCTCCGCGCGCAGCAGCGCCTCCAGTACGGCGAACTCCTTGCGGGACAGCGCGAGCCGGTGCCCGTCCCGGGTCGCGCTGCGCCGGGCGGTGTCGACGGCGACGCCCGCCCGCTCCAGTACGGGCGGCAGCGCGGGGCGGGCGCGCCTCCCGAGCGCCAGGACCCGCGCGAGGAGCTCGTCGTAGGCGAAGGGCTTGGTGAGGTAGTCGTCGGCGCCGAGCCCGAGGCCCTCGACGCGGTCGCGTACGGTCCCCGACGCGGTCAGCATCAGGACGCGGGTCAGCAGCCGCTCGCGCACGACGTGGCGGCAGACCTCGTCGCCGTGCAGGCCGGGCAGGTCCCGGTCCAGCACCATGACGTCGTACTCGCCCAGGCGCAGCCGCCGCAGCGCCTCCAGGCCGTCGCCCGCCTCGTCGACGGCGAGCGCGTCACGGCGCAGCCCCTCGGCGATCATCTCCCGGAGGAATTCCTCGTCCTCCACCACCAGTACGCGCATGCCGTCCTCTTTACCGGAGGTCGGTGTTTCGCCGTTGTAAGCGGGGTGCGAGAGGGAAGCGAAAGGCCCCTTCACCGCAGGCTCGGGCCCATGAAGCGATCCCTCATCATGTCCACGGCCGCGGTCGTCACCGGGCTGACCCTGTTCGCGACCGCCTGCGCGAACGACCCCTCGGAGGGCGAGGACACCTCCGCGAGCGGCGGCGGCAACGGCTCCGCCGCGGGCGGGGCCGGGGCGGACGCCGACCGCGCCGTGAAGATGCGCCAGTGCCTGCGCGAGCACGGCATCGACGTGCCCGACCCCGAGCCCGGCCAGGACCCGCGCGGGATGACCCTGGGCGGCGGCGCCGACCCGCAGAAGATGCAGGAGGCGATGAAGGCGTGCGGGATGCAGGGCCCCGGCTCCGGCAAGGAGCCCTCGCAGGAGGAGAAGGACAAGGAGCTCAAGTGGATCCAGTGCATGCGCGACAACGGCGTCGCCCTCAAGGACCCTGAGTACAGCGGCGGCGCCCGGAGAGCCGTGGAGATCCCCAAGGGTCAGGAGAAGGCCTTCGAGGAGGCCCAGAAGAAGTGCGAAGCGGCCCGATGAGGACGCGTGCCAAGTGGCTGCTGGGCTCGCTGGCCGCCGTACTGGCCGTCTCCGGCGGCGGCTACGTCGTCACGGCCCAGCCACAGCGCGACGACGCCGGGCAGCAGCGCCGTGCGGGCGGGCTGCCCCCGGCCACCGCGCCGGTGCAGCGCGGCGACCTCAGCTCGGGCCTCCAGGTCGAGGGCACGCTCGGCTACGCACGGGAGCGCAAGGTGAACGCCGGCGGCCCGGGCGTCCTGACGTGGGTCGCGGACGAGGGCTCGGCGGTCGAGCGGGACGGGAAGCTGTACGAAGTCAACGGCCGGCCGGTGCGGCTCATGTACGGGTCGACGCCGATGTACCGCCCGCTGAAGGCCGGCGAGAAGGGCGACGACGTCAAGCAGCTCAAGCGGAACCTCCTCGCCCTCGGGTACGGCACGGGGCTCGACCCGGAGGACCCGGTCTTCACGGCGGGCACGACGACGGCCGTCAAGCGGTGGCAGAAGGCCCACAAGGCGGCGGAGACGGGCGAGGTCGGCAAGGAGGACGTCGCCTTCGCCGCGGGTCCGCAGCGGGTGCGCGCGAAGGACGCGGCGGTCGGCGACGAGGCGGCGCCCGGCAAGCCGGTGCTGACGGTGACGGGCACCGAGCGCATCGTCCGCTTCCAGATGGACGCGGCGAAGGCGGCGGCGGCGAAGGCCGGCGAGCCGGTGACCGTACGGCTGCCGGGAGGCGGCAGCGCCACCGGGAAGATCGAGTCGGTGGGCGGGGCCCGGTCCGACGACAAGAACGGCGGACCGGGCGCGGGCGGCGGCGCAGGCGGGGGCGGCGGCGGGGGCGGCGACAAGAAGGCCCAGGCCGAGGTGGTCGTCACCTTCGACGAGCCGGCCGAGGTCAGCGCACCGGACCAGTCCCCGGTGACCGTCGGCCTGACCGGCGAGACCCGCAAGGGCGTGCTCTCCGTACCCGTCAACGCCCTGCTGGCCCTCGCGGGCGGCGGCTTCGGCGTCCAGGTCGTGGAGGACGGCCGGGCCCGCGAGGTCCGCGTCGAGCTGGGCATGTTCGGCAACGGCCGGGTCGAGGTGACCGGCGACGCCCTCAAGGAGGGCATGCAGGTGGGGATCCCCAAGCTGTGACGGCCACGACAACAGCCGCCGAGCCGGTCGTGGAACTGACCGGGGTCACCAAGGAGTACCCGGGCGGGGTCACGGCCCTGCGCGGGGTCGACCTCAGCATCGGCGGCGGCGAACTCCTCGCCATCGTCGGCCCGTCGGGCTCGGGCAAGTCCACCCTGCTGCACATCGTCGGCACCCTGGACCGCCCGACGTCGGGCGGCGTACGGATCGCCGGCCACGACATCGCGGCCCTGTCGGACCGTTCGCTGTCCGCCCTGCGGTCCCGGCACGTCGGCTTCGTCTTCCAGTCCTTCCACCTGGTGCCGGGCATCAGCGCCCGCGCGAACGTCGCCGAGGGGCTGCTGTACTCCGGCCTCTCGCGGGCCGAGCGCGGCCGCCGGGCGGCGTGGGCCCTGGAGCGGGTCGGCCTCGGCGACCGGATGGACCACCGGCCGCACGAGCTGTCCGGCGGGCAGAAGCAGCGCGTGGCCATCGCCCGGGCCGTGGCGGGCGCACCGGACCTGCTGCTGGCCGACGAACCGACGGGCGCGCTGGACACGGCGTCCGGCGAGTCCGTGATGGAGCTGCTGCACGAACTGAACCAGGACGGGGCCACCATCGCCGTGATCACCCACGACAACGAGATCGCGGCGAGCCTGCCGCGGCAGGTGCGCATCCGGGACGGGGAGGTCGTCGCGGACATCCGCGCCTGCCGGGCCGCCCCGGCGGGCGCGGACGCGGGGGCGGACGCGGGGGCGGCGCGATGAGCCGTACGAGGCGGCGCGTCCGGAAGCCGGCCGCGCGGCTGAGCCCGCCCAGGCTCTCCTCGCGCGACGTCCTGCACGTCGGATCGGCCGGTCTGCGCGCCCGCCCGATGCGCGTGTTCCTGTCCGCGCTCGGCATCGCCATCGGCATCGCGACGATGATCGCGGTGGTCGGCATCTCCTCCTCCAGCCAGGCCAAGCTGTTGCGCGAACTCGACCGGCTCGGCACGAACATGCTGGTGGCGACGCCCGGCCAGGGCATGTTCAGCGGCCAGGACACCACGCTGCCCAAGGAGGCCCCCGGCATGATCTCCCGCATCGCGGGGGTCGAGTCGGTCGGCACCACGGGCGATGTCGCCGAGTCCGTACGCCGCTCCGAGAACATCCCGAAGGAGGAGACGGGCGGCGTCGCGGTCAAGGCGGCCAAGGACGACCTGCCGGGGACCCTGCGCGCCTCGGTGGCGAGCGGCACCTGGCTCAACGACGCCACCGGCCGCTACCCCTCGGTGGTGCTCGGCGACGTCTCCGCGCGCCGGCTCGGCATCACCGAACCGGGGCAGCAGGTCTTCATCGGCGGCCGGTACTTCACGGTCATCGGCATCCTCGGGCCGGTCCCGCTGGCCCCGGAGATCGAACGCTCCGCCCTGATCGGCTGGGACGCGGCCGAGCGGCTGCTGGGCTTCGACGGGCACCCGACGGCCGTGTACGAACGCTCCGCGGACGACCGGGTGGCGGCGGTCCGCGAGCTCATCGCGCGGACGGCCAACCCGCAGGCCCCGAGCGCGGTCTCGGTCACCGACCCGTCGGCGGCCCTGCAGGCGAAGGCGGCCACCGAGGGCGCCTTCAGCACGCTGCTGCTGGGCCTGGGCGGGATCGCACTGCTGGTGGGCGGGGTCGGCGTGGCCAACACGATGATCATCTCGGTGCTCGAACGGCGCCACGAGATCGGCCTGCGCCGCTCGCTGGGCGGCACGAGGGGGCAGATCCGGATCCAGTTCGTGACGGAGTCCCTGCTGCTGTCCGGGCTCGGCGGCCTCGCGGGCACCGTCCTGGGCGGCGCGGCCACGGCGGTCTACGCCCGCACGGGCGACATGCCGTGGGTGGTCCCGCCGTGGGCGGTGGGCGGCGGCTTCGCCGCCACCCTGGTGATCGGCACCCTGGCCGGCCTCTACCCGGCGGTGCGCGCGGCCCGCCTCTCCCCGACGCTGGCCCTGGCGACGGCGTAGGCGGCTCAGGCGGCGTTCGGTGATCGGTGACCGGTGATCGGTGATCGGCTCCGGGGAGTGAAGGGAACGCAAGCCGACCCCTCGGAGCCGATCACGGACGTACCCTGAATCGATGAGGCGAACTCCACGTCACGCGGCACGCGTTGTCATCCTGTCCCCCACCGGGTCGGTGTTCCTCTTCCGCGAGAACAACGTGGAGGTGGGCATCCACTGGCTGCCGCCCGGCGGCGGGATAGACCCCGGCGAGAGCCCGGAGGACTGCGTCCGGCGCGAGCTGCGCGAGGAGACGGGCTGGACCGACCTGGAACCGGAACGGCTGCTGTGCACCTGGGAGCACGACTTCACCCACCAGGGCGTACCGGTGCGCCAGCACGAGCACATCTACGTCACCACGGGCCCGCACCGGGAACCGGTCCTGGAGGCCCCCGGCATCCACTGGCAGTGGCTGTCGGCCCAGCACCTCGCCACCCTCGGCGAACCGGTCTGGCCACCCCGCCTCTCGGACCTCCTCACCAACCCCCGGACCGAACCGGTCCACCTGGGCCTGCTGCCCTGACCCCACCCCACCCCGGCCCGCCACCCCCTGGGGGCGCGCCCCGCGCCACGCCTGCCCCGTATGCGCCGACCCCTCACGGGACGGGTCCGGGCGCACTATCGTGTAGGGCGCCGACCGGAAGAGGAAGTCTCATGACCACCGCCCCGGGGCCCGCCCACGGTGTCCCCCCGATGCCCGAGCGCAGCATTCCCGCGTTGCGGGCGGCGATCGCCGCCCACGCCCCGCAGCTGCTGGACGACTTCGAGGCCAACTGGCGCGCGAAGGTCGCCGACACCTACGACATCGGGGCGGCGCCGGCGTTCCTGGCGCGCTGGTGGGGCGAGTACGCGCTCGCCAGGGATCCCCACCTCGACCACCACGTGCGTGATCTGGAGCAGCGGGCGGCCGATTGCGCTGACCCCGACAAGGCCAGGGACCTGCTGGAAGAGGCGTCGCGCATCCACCACCGGGTGGCCGCGCTCGGACCCGGCGAGTGAGCGCAGAGTTCACCGGCCCCCCGTGGGCCACGGACTGGACCAAGCTCGCCGCCGAGTACCGGGACACATTGCCTGATGACGTGCGGGATCTGATCGTCGACGCGGTCACTGAGCTGAAGACGTCACAGCATCCCTACCGCGACGACCATCTCGACACCACGAAGGTGAGTCTCGAGCCGGCCCGCTCGACCGACCCCCGCGGCGCCCACGTCCTGCACTTCGACCGGAGCCACGGCTGGCTGCGCTTCACCTTCGTCCACCGCACGGCCGAACCGCAGATCGTCATCGAGCAGATTTTCTGGCAGTAGCGCCGGCTGCCGGCCGGGGTCCGTGGACGCGCTCTAGTGGGACGTCGGGGCCTTGGCGGTGGCCTTCGCGTAGAGGGAGGACGCGTACTCGCCGAGGATCGTGCTCGTCGAGACGTCGTCGGTGTCGCCGCCCGTGAGAATGCCGACGATCTTGCCGTCGCGGGCGATCCAGGCGCTGCCGCTGGTGCCGCCCGGGAAGTCCGCGCAGTCGAAGCGCTGCTGGGTCGCGCTCTCGCGCACGGCGGTCGCCGTGCAGGTACGGGGGATCTTGCGGTCGGCGGGGTAGCCGGTGACGGTGACCTCCTCGCCGGCCCGGCCGGAGGTGTCCAGCACGGCCGCGCCGGTCACGTCCTCGATCGAGCGGCCCTGGGCGTCGGGGGCGAGCGTGGCGAAGGCGAGGTCGTAGTCGTCGTCCGTGCCCTCCGCCCAGCGGTCGTCCTCGAAGACCTTCTCGATCTTCCATGTGCCGTACGGGGCGGTGTCGTTGGCGTAGGCAGGGGCGAAGACGGCGGTGCCTCCTCCCTGGTCCCCGGCGAGCAGGCAGTGCCCGGCGGTGACGATGAGGTTGCGGCCGGGGCTGTGCACCACGGTGGCCGTGCAGAAGTGGTCGCTGTCCAGGCCGTCGGTGAACAGGGCGCCGGTGAAGGCGGCGGGCCCGCCGGGCGGGGGCGTCACGGCCGGCGGCAGGGTGGTCCCGGGCGGCGAGGACAGCTGGGGCTTCGGCGCGTGCGAGCGCGAGGGGGCCGTGGCCGAGAGGGAGGGCTGCGCGGCCTTCGCCCGCGCGGGCGCGGTCGCCTCGGGGGGCGGCGCGAGTTCCGCCACCGCCGCGGAAGCCCCCAGAGCCGCCACCGCACACAGCACCGCAGTCACGACGCTCCGCTTGTCCACCGGCATGATGATCCTTCCGCTTTGCCCTGGCGAAGCATGCCTTGACGGCGGGGCCGGGTGCAAGGCACGGGACGACCCCTGTGTAGCCGGCCCGTCACCGCCGGCAGACATCGCGCATCCGTCAACTCGGGTCCGATGCGGGGGCTTTGGCCGATTCGCCTATCATCGCCTCGATTCTCGCCGCCCCGCCGTCGCACGGGCCCGCGGAAAGAGAATCTTGACGAGAGGGCAACGAAAACTTGCGATTCACAGGCAAGCACCGGATATCCATCGTTGCCGCGGCGGCCGCGGCCGCGATCGTGGGAACCCTTCAGCTCCCCTCCACCGCGTTCGGCACCGAGGACACCACGGGCACCACGGGCACCACCGGCATCGAGAGTCCCGCGGAGAGCGCCCCGCCGGCCGGGGACGCGCCCGACGCCCACGCGGAGGACTCCGCCACCCACGGCAGCGACGGAACGGTCTTCAGGAACGGCGTCATGTCACTCGGCACGCAGACGGCGTCGCCGATGGCCGCACCCAGGTCGGCCGCCGCGGCCGCCCCGGCCGCCGCGCCCACCCCGCCGCAGGGCGAGGGCTGGAAGCTGAGCGGCGCGACCAAGTGGCTGACGACCGGCTACACGATCAAGTTCTACGACCAGAAGTCCGCCGACTGGCTGGGTCCGTACGTCCAGGCCTCCGCCGCGGACCTGCGCCGCGTCACGAACCTGCCGGTCACCGTCGACACGAAGCCGGTCGGCTGGGACTACGTCCGGCCCAGGGGCGAGGTGATCGTGGGGGTGCTGCACCGCCCGTGCGTCCCGCCGGCCGGTGAGGGCAGCATGGGCAGCACGGGCTGGAAGATCGTCCGCGACGGCACCGGCACCGCCAACCTCAGCTGCGGCTTCACCAGCTCCTCCGTCGCCGAGACCGTGACCAGCGGGCACGCCTACATCGACGACTCGTTCTTCACCCCGGCCGGCAAGCCGACCGCCGCCATGGGCGAGACGTACATGCGCAACCACGTCAGCCACGAGCTCGGACACACGCTGGGGCTGGCGCACGCCAACCGCAGCCTGACCAAGAGCGACTGCGTCAAGGGGACCGACTCGGGCCAGTTCCCGGTCATGTGCTCCCCCACCTACGCCTACCAGGACAAGCGGGCGGGCACCTACGTCCAGCAGTTCGACGTGCAGGGCCTGCGCCGCCTCGCGGCGGGCGCCGGGGCGACGCTGTCCCCGCAGGGCCGCGTGAGCGGCATCGGATCCAAGTGCCTGGACGTCAAGGGCGGCAAGGCCGCCAACGGCACCCAGATCCAGCTCTACACGTGCAACGGCACCGCGGCCCAGTCCTGGATCCTGGGCAAGGACGGCACCCTCCGCGCGCTCGGCAAGTGCCTGGACAACGCGCGCAACGCGAGCACCAACGGAAACAAGATCAGCCTCTACGACTGCAACGGCTCGGCGGCGCAGCGCTGGTCGGTCAACGCCAAGGGCCAGATCGTCCACGTGGCATCGGGCAAGGTCCTCGACGCGACCGGCGGCGCGACCGCCAACGGCACCGTGGTCCAGCTGTACACGGCGAACACGAACAAGCGCCAGGTCTGGGTCACCCCGAAGTAACCCGCGCCCGGACGCACGGCAGCCGCACGGGCACCACGGCCCGTGCGGCTGCCGCGCCGGGCAGGCCGGTCAGTTCGTGGAGGCGGTCAGCGGCTGCGGGGCGTCGGTCAGCTTGAGGCAGCGCCACGTCCCCGTCTCCCACTGCCAGAACCGGAACTTGATGGCGTCACGCGTCTGCGGGCCGTAGACCCCGTCGGCGGGGATGCCCGCCTGGGCCTGCGCCTTCTTGAGCAGGGTCTCGGTCGCGGGCCCGAACTTGCCGTCGGTCACGAGGTAGCCGCCGTAGCAGTACCAGAGCGTCTGCTGGAGGTCGTAGACGGCGTTGTTGTCGGCGCCCCTGCGCAGGGTGCAGAAGTTGCTGCCCATGTTCACCTGGGTCGGCACGTGGGTGTAGAAGCCCGCGCGGTCGATGTAGACCGTGCTGTCGTTGCAGGCGGGCATCGCCGCCTGTGCGGACGTCGTGCCGATGCCGGCCAGGCTCGTCGCCAGGGCGGCGACGGCCAGGAGGTGGGCCAGGGTGCGCTTCATCTGGGTGGTACTCCCCCGTGTGAAAAGGATGGTTCGCGGCATGGTCCCGGCCGAAACGGTGTTCGACCGCTGCCGAGCGAAAACGTAACAGGGCCGGGGCCGAGCGCACTTCGACGCGGGCCGCGGGACGCGATGGCGGGACGCGGGACGCCGACTCGGGACGCGGGACGCGGGACGGACCGCGGGCCGGAGGCCGCGGTCGGCAGCTCGCGGGCCCGGCCGTATAGGGCAATCGCCCGATCCGCGGGCCCCACCTCAGAACGCACGCTGGCACCATGCGCGATGGGGGAAGCGGACGGGTCCTGCGGGACCGCAATGCGGGGCTCTACCTGCTCGGGGTGGTGGTGTCCGGGTTCGGCACGACGGCGATGTGGCTGGTCGCCGGGGTCTGGGTGAAGTCGCTGACCGGCTCGGACAGCCTCGCGGCGCTGACGGCGTTCGCCATGTGGGCACCGGTGCTCGCCGGGCCGGCCCTCGGGGTGCTCGCCGACCGGCTGCCGCGGCGGCCGCTGCTGGTGGCCGCCTGCCTCCTGATGGCCGCGTTGCTGCCCGCCCTGTGCCTGGTCGACTCGGCCGGCCGGGTGTGGCTGCTCTTCGCCGTCCTCCTCCTCTACGGAACCTGCGGCACCCTCCACGACGCGGCGGAGGCGGCCCTGGTCGCCAAGGCGGTCGACGTCCGCCTCCTCGGCGACTTCAACGGGCTGCGGATGACGGCCGGCGAGAGCATGAAGCTGCTCGCGCCCCTGGCGGGCGCCGCCCTGTTCACCCGCTTCGGCGGGGACTCCGTGGCGCTGCTCGACGCGGCGACCTTCGCTCTCGCGGCGGGGCTGTTCCTCCTGCTGCGGGTGGACGGCGACGCACCGGACCGGACCGTCCCGCGCGCGGGCAGCCTCGCCCGGGTGCTTGAGGGCGGCCGGCAGCTGTGGGGCTCACCGTGCTTGCGTCCGCTGGTGTCGGCGGCCGCCGCCGTGATGTTCCTGGCCGGGATCAACGGCGCGGTGGTCTACGCGGTAGCCGACGACGTGCTGGGCCGCACGCCCGCCTACGTGGGGGTGCTGTACGCGGTCCAGGGCGCCGGTTCGGTCCTGAGCGGGCTCGTCGCGGGCCCGCTCCTGCGCCGGATGCCGGTACGGGTGTTCACGGCGGCCGGCACGGCCCTGTTCGCGCTGGGCTGCGGCGGGCGGGCACTGCCGTACGACGCGGCGGCCCTCGTGTGCAGCGCGCTGATCGGCGCGGGCCTGCCGTGCGTGCTGATCGCCGCCCTGACCGCCGTGCAGCGCGAGGTCCCCGACTCCGCCGTGGGCCGCGCCGCCGCCACGGCCAACACCCTGGTCTTCGTACCGAACGCGCTGGCCCTGGCCCTGGGCGCCGGCCTCGTCGCCTTCGTGGACGTGACGCTGCTGCTGCCGGTGCTCACGGCCGCGGGCCTGGCCGTCGCGCTCGCGCTGGTGACCGCGCCGGCGGTCGGCGCGGTCACCAGCCGCCGGGCACCGGTCTGACCGGGCCCCCGACGGAGCGGCGCGGGTCAGGCCCCGGGGCCCGCCCACAGGCCGTCCGGGGTGAGGCCGAGCAGGTCGATCGCGTTGCCGCGCACGATGCGGTCCACCACGTCCGGCGCCAGGTGACCCATCTGCGCCTCGCCGACCTCGCGGGACTTCGGCCAGGTCGAGTCGGAGTGGGGGTAGTCGGTCTCGTAGAGGACGTTGCCGACGCCGATCGAGTCCAGGTTCCTCAGACCGAAGGCGTCGTCGAAGAAGCAGCCGAAGACGTGCCCGGCGAACAGCTCCGACGGCGGCCGGAGCACCTTGTCCGCGACCCCGCCCCAGCCGCGGTTCTCCTCCCAGACGACGTCCGCGCGCTCGAGGATGTACGGGATCCAGCCGATCTGGCCCTCCGCGTACATGATCTTCAGATTGGGGAAGCGTTCGAACTTGCCACTCATCAGCCAGTCGACCATGGAGAAGCAGCAGTTGGCGAAGGTGATGGTGGAGCCGACCGCCGGCGGGGCGTCCGCGGAGGTGGACGGCATCCGGGAGGAGGAGCCGATGTGCATCGCGATGACCGTGCCGGTCTCGTCGCACGCCTGGAGGAAGGGGTCCCACTCGTCGGTGTGGACGGACGGCAGCCCCAGGTGCGGGGGTATCTCCGAGAAGGCGACCGCGCGCACGCCGCGCGCCGCGTTGCGGCGGACCTCGGCGGCGGCGAGGCGGGCGTCCCAGAGCGGGATCAGGGTGAGGGGGATCAGGCGGCCCCGGGCGTCGGGGCCGCACCACTCCTCCACCATCCAGTCGTTGTAGGCGCGTACGCCGAGCAGGCCCAGCTCACGGTCCTTGGCCTCGGTGAAGGTCTGGCCGCAGAAGCGGGGGAAGGTCGGGAAGCAGAGGGCCGACTGGACGTGGTTGACGTCCATGTCGGCGAGCCGGTCGGGAACCGAGAAGGATCCGGGGCGCATCTGCTCGTAGGTGATGACTTCCAGTTTGATCTCGTCGCGGTCGTACCCGACGGCGGTGTCGAGGCGGGTGAGCGGCCGGTGCAGGTCCTCGTACACCCACCAGTCGCCGATCGGGCCGTCGTCGCCCTTCGCCCCCATGACGGGTGCGAACTTGCCTCCGAGGAAGGTCATTTCCTTCAACGGGGCGCGGACGACGCGGGGACCGGTGTCCCGGTACTTGGACGGGAGCCGGTCCCGCCAGACGTGGGGGGGCTCAACCGTGTGGTCGTCCACCGAGATGATCTTCGGGAAGGTCTCCATGGCTCATACGGTAGCGCCGATCTGACGAACCGTCAGCTAGTTGGTCTGTGATCGGTCATGGACGGGCTGACGGGTACGCGCGAGACAGGGCAGACTGACCCTTACACCGACGGAAGGCAGGGGGGACGACAGATGGACGGCGTACCGGCCATCCCGCACCCGCGGAACCACCCCGAGGTCCGTGCGGCTGCCGCCGCATCAGAAACCGGCCCCGCGGCCGCCGTCCGCTCCGGCGCAGACCCCGCGACGGGCGGCTCTCCGGCCGGACCCGTATGGCCGACGGCCACCGCAAACGGAGCCGGCACGGACACGGGAACGGAACCCTCCGCCCCCACCGCCTCCCCGTCCGCCGCCGCAGGCCCGGCCGACCCCGGCACGGCCGCGGCCCGGCCCGCTACCACGGCGGCCACCGCATCCCCGTCAGCCGCCTCGCGCCCGGCACGGACCGGCACCGCCGACGCACCAGCCGACACCGCCACGGGCGACACCGCCACGGGCGACTCCCGGTTCGCCGTCCTCGGGCCCGTACGGGCCTGGCGGGGCGCCGAGGCCCTGCCCTCCGGCACCCCCCAGCAGCGGGCCCTGCTCGCCGTACTCCTGCTGCGCGACGGCCGCACGGCCACCGCACCCGAACTGATCGACGCCATCTGGGGCGAGGACCCACCGCAGCAGGCCCTGGCCACCATCCGCACCTACGCCTCCCGCCTGCGCAAGGTCGTCGCCCCCGGCCTGCTCGTCACCGAGTCCGGCGGCTACGCCATCCGGCTGCGCTCCGCCGCCACCCTCGACCTCGGTGTCGCCCGCAGCCTCGCCGCCGACGCCGACGCGGCCCGGGCCGCCGGGGACCGCCCCCTCGCCCGTACCCTCCTGACCCGCGCCCTCGACCTGTGGGAGGGCGAACCCCTCGCCGGGGTCCCCGGCCCGCACGCCGAGACCGAGCGCACCCGGCTCGCCGAATGGCGACTGCAGCTGCTGGAGACACGCCTCGACCTCGACCTGGAGGTCGGCCACCACGCCGAGGCCGTCTCCGAGCTGACCGCCCTCACCGCCGCCCACCCGCTGCGCGAACGGCTGCGCGAGCTGCTCATGCTCGCCCTCTACCGCAGCGGCCGGCAGGCCGAGGCCCTCGCCGTCTACGCCGACACCCGCCGCCTCCTCGCGGACGAACTCGGCGTCGACCCTCGGCCCGAACTGGCCGCGCTCCAGCAGCGCATCCTGAACGCCGACGCCGATCTGGCCCGCGCGGAAGACCCCGCTCCGGCCGCCACCGCCGCTCACGTGAGGCCCGCCCAATTGCCCGCGACCGTACCCGACTTCACGGGCCGCTCCAGTTTCGTCGCCGAACTCGGCACGATCCTCTCCGGCGGCGCCCAGGACCAGGTCATGGCCGTCTCCGCGCTCGCCGGGATCGGCGGCGTCGGCAAGACCACCCTCGCCGTGCACGTCGCGCACGCCGCCCGCCCGCACTTCCCCGACGGCCAGCTCTACGTCGACCTCCAGGGCACCGACGCCCGCCCCGCCGAACCGGAGGCCGTCCTCGGCTCCTTCCTGCGCGCGCTCGGCACCCCCGACACCGCCATCCCCGACTCCCCGGCCGACCGGGCCGCGCTCTACCGCTCCACCCTCGACGGCCGCCGCGTCCTGGTCCTCCTCGACAACGCCCGCGACGCCGCCCAGGTCCGCCCGCTCCTGCCCGGCACCGCCGGCTGCGCCGCCCTCGTCACCAGCCGGGTCCGCATGGCGGGCCTCGCCGGGGCCCATCTCGTCGACCTCGACGTGATGAGCCCCGAGGAGGCCCTCCAGCTCTTCACCCGCATCGTCGGCGAGGAACGCGTACGCGCCGAACGCCAGGCCGCCCTCGACGTCGTCGGCGCCTGCGGCTTCCTGCCCCTGGCCATCCGCATCGCCGCCTCCCGGCTCGCGGCCCGCCGCACCTGGACCGTCTCCGTCCTCGCCGCCAAACTCGCCGACGAACGCCGCCGCCTCGACGAGCTCCAGGCCGGCGACCTCGCCGTCAAGGCCACCTTCGAGCTCGGCTACGGCCAGCTGGAACCGGCCCAGCAGCGCGCCTTCCGCCTCCTCGGCCTCGCCGACGGCCCCGACATCTCGCTGTCCGCGGCCGCGGCCGTACTCGACCTGCCCGAGTACGACACCGAGGACCTCCTGGAGGCTTTAGTCGACTGCTCCCTCCTGGAATCCGCCGCCCCCGGCCGCTACCGCTTCCACGACCTCGTACGCCTCTACGCGCGTGCCTGCGCCGAACGCGACGAGCAGCCGCCGAGCGAGCGCGAGGCGGCCCTGGACCGCCTCCTGGACTTCTACCTGGCCACCGCCTCCGGGGTCTACGCCCTGGAACGCCCCGGCGACCGGCTGCCCGCGCACCTGTCCGACACCCACTACCCCGGGCTGGTCTTCGCCGAGCCGCGCGCCGCCCTGGACTGGCTGTACGCCGAGGCCGGCCCGCTGCTGGCGTGCGTACGGCAGGCGTCCGTGCGGGGCGGCGACTCACCGGTCCTGCGCCGGGGCGTGGACCTGCTGTGGGCGGCCAAGGACCTGGCCGAGTCGGGTGCCAACTCCAAGCAGTACGAGTCGGCCGCGACCGCCCTGCGCGACGCCGCCCAGGCCGCCAAGGACCCGTACGCCGAGGGCCGCGCCCGCACCACCCTCACCAACGTCCACCTGGTCGCCGGCCGCTTCGCCGAGGCCGACGACGAGGCCCGCCAGGCCACGGCCCTGGCCCGTGAGGCCGGCGACCCGCTGCCCAGCTGCTGGGCGCCCAACGACCGCGGAATCATCGCCCTCTACGAGGGGCGACACGCGGACGGCGAGCGGTACCTGCTGCAGGCCATCCAGAACTTCCGCGCCGACGGCAACAACGTCGGCGAGGCGAGCGCCCTGTGCAACCTCTCCCGCATCCACGTCGAGCTGGGCCGCCTCACCAGCGCCATAGACCTCGCGCAGCAGGGCATCGCCATCTACGACCGGATGGGCCTGTCCCTGCGCCTGGCCAACGGCCGCTACGCCCTCGGCATCGCGCTCACCCAGGCGGGCCGGCTCGGCGAGGCCCTCGCGCAGCTCACCGAGGCGCTGGCCCTGTTCCACGACAACCGCCAGCCGCTGTGGGAGGGCGTGACCCACTTCCGGCTCGCCGTCGCACATCTCGCGGCGCGCCGGCCCACGCTGGCCGCCGCGCACGCCGAGCAGGCCATCGCGCTGCGCGGCATCGGCGGTGAGTGGCGGCGCGCGACCGTGCTGACCGTGCTGGGCAAGGCGCTGCGGCGGCTGGGGCAGACGGACCGGGCGCGCGCGTGCTGGCGGGACGCGGAGACGGTGTTCAAGCAGCTGGGTTCGGCCGAACTGGCCGAGGTACAGACCCTGCTGGCCACGGAGATCGCCGCCTGACCTGCACGGACGCCGGTTGAACGAGGCGTTCATCGTTCGTTTATCGCCGAACGGCACGATAGGTGCATCGACCCGGTGCGTCGGGGGACATCCGGGCCGGTTGGAAGGATTACCCGTTCGGCGGTCATCGGGGGAATCGCCGAACGGGTCCCACCCATCCATCAGGAGAACCGATGACGACGAACGAGAACCTTCTGCCGAACGACGGCACGGTCAAGCCGCTCGACAACCACGCCTCGGGCGTCGAGATCGAAACCCTGGACAACCACGCGTCGGGCATCGAGATCAAGCCGCCGACCGAGGACCAGGCCGCGGGCGAGGAGATCCAGACACTGGACAACCACGCGTCCGGCCCGCGCCCGTAACCGGCGCACGGCGTACGGGGGAGCCCACGGGGGAAACGGGGGGCTCGGGGGAGTACGGGGG
>NZ_JOAK01000013.1 GCF_000720455.1 Streptomyces virginiae
CCGCCGCCCCGCGCCCCCCGGACCGCCCCCGCCAGGTGGGTGTTCGCGAACCCCGTAGAGTACGGGCAGGCAGCCGTACGGAACGGGGGGCGGAGCCGCCGGATGACCACGACGACACCGCGGACCACGATCCCGGGCGAGCCCGACCCCTGGTCCCCGCCGCCCCAGCCCGCACACGCCCCGCCCCGCCGCCACCCCGCCCGCGTCGCGGCCGCCACGCTCTGCCTCGTCCTCGGCGGCGGCCTCGTCGGCGGAGCCGCCGTCACCACCTGGGCCGAACACCGCGCCGCGAACCGCCCCCTGCCCGCCGACGCCGCCTACCGCAAGGCCGGCTCGCTGTGGCGCGACGCCCCCGTGGACAGCCTCCTCCCGCCCGTCCTCACCGGCCCCTCGGCCGGCCCCGGCGGCGCCGACCGCACGTGGACCCGCATCGCCCTCGCCCCCGACGCCGACTGCCCGGCCGCCCTCGCGGCCGACTGGCAGGCGCTGCTCGCCCCCACCGGCTGTACCCGCGTGCTCCGCGCCACCTACACCGACGCCACCCGCAGCTCCCTGATCACCGTCGGCATGGTCTTCACCCCCGCCGACGAGCCGACGATGAGCGCGCTCGACGGCCGGCTCACCGCCCCGCCCGCCTACGGGTTCGCCGACAACCAGCGGGCCGCCTGGGCCACCTTCGTACCCACCGAGGCCCCCGTCGTCGTCTACACCGTCTCCGCCTTCGCCGACGGCCGCCCGCAGGACGCACCCCGCCCCGCCGCGGACCTCGTCAAGAAGGACGCCACGGGAGCCGCCGCCCAGGCGGGCCTCGGCCACGAGGCGAAGGCGCTCGCCGACCGCCTCGGGGACGGCCTCGCGACCCTCGCCGCACCCCAGGCCACAAGCACCGCGCCCACCACCCCCGCGCCGAAGGCCGCACGATGACCCGCGCCCGCGCCCGCACCCGCACCGGCACCCCCGCCCGCACCCCCGCCCGCACCCCCCTGCGCGGCGCAGCCGTACTCGCCGCCTCCGCCCTCCTCGCCACCGCCACCGCCGCCCCGGCCGCCGCCGACACCATCCGCGACCGCCAGTGGGGACTCCTGGCCCTGCGCGCCGAGGAGGCCTGGGGCACCACGCGGGGCGACGGCGTGACCGTCGCCGTCCTCGACACCGGCGTCGACGAGTCCCACCCCGACCTGTCCGGGCAGGTCCTCGCCGGCACCGACCTCATCGGCATGGGCGCCGGCCCCGGCGACCGCGCCTGGGCCCGCCACGGGACCGCCATGGCGAGCATCATCGCCGGGCACGGCCACGGCCCCAGCCGCGGTCAGGGCGTGCTCGGCATCGCCCCGCAGGCACGGATCCTGCCGGTACGGGTGATCCTCGAAGAGGGCGACCCGGGCCGGGCCAAGGCCCGCGAGAGCAAGGGCGGCGCCCTGGCCGAAGGCATCCGCTGGGCGACGGACCACGGCGCCGACGTGATCAACCTGTCCCTCGGCGACGACAGCGACTCCGCCCACCACGAGGCGGGCGAGGACGAGGCCGTCCAGTACGCCCTCGCCAAGGGCGTGGTCGTCGTCGCCTCCGCGGGCAACGGCGGCGAGTCCGGCGACCGCGTCTCCTACCCGGCGGCCTACCCGGGGGTCATCGCCGTGACCGCGGTCGACCGCCGCGGCCGGAAGGCGAAGTTCTCCACGCGCAACTGGTACGCGACCGTGAGCGCCCCCGGCGTCGACGTCGTCATCGCCGACCCCGACCGCTCGTACTACGAGGGCTGGGGCACCAGCGCCGCCGCGGCCTTCGTCTCCGGCGCGGCCGCCCTCGTCAAGGCCGCGCACCCCGACCTCTCCCCGGCCCAGGTCAAGAAGCTGCTGGAGGACACCGCCTCCGACTCCCCGGCCGGCGGCCGCGACGACGCCCGCGGGCACGGAACGGTGGATCCCGCCGCCGCACTCCAGGTCGCCGAGGCGATGCAGGCGGAGGCCGCGGTGCCCGCGCCGGCCGCGGCCGCGAGCCGGTACTTCGGCCCGGGCCCCGAGCCGGTCCGCCCGCCCGAGCGGGGCGCCCGGCTCGGCGCCCCGGCGGCGGCGGTCGCCGGAGCGGTGCTGCTCGTGCTGGCCGCCGTACTGGCCCGGCGCCCGCGCCGGGGTCCCCGGGGCCACGACGCGCACCCGGCACAGTAGGGTCGGGTAACTGTGGCGAACATGGCGAACAAGAACATTCCCGACCCCGGCTTCTCCGACGACGACGGCTCCGCCGACCCCGAGCTGACCGCGGCCCTCGCCGCGTGGGCCGGGGACCGCACCCAGGAGCCGCGGGTGCTGGCGGCGCTCAAGGGCGCCCGGCTGCTGGTCCCGGTGGTCGCGGTGCTCGGCGAGGTGGAGACCGACCCCGAGACCGGCCTCAAGCGGGAGAAGACCAGCGACATGGCCGTCCCGACCCTGCGGGCGGGCGACCGCCGGGCCCTGCCCGCCTTCACCTCGATCGCCTCGCTCGCGCTCTGGGACCCTGCCGCCCGGCCGGTGGCCGTGCCGCTGCACCAGGCCCTGGCGGCCGCTGCGCACGAGAAGGCCGACACGGTGGTGCTGGACCTGGCCGGCCCGGTCGCCTACCAGCTGACCGGCCCCGCGCTGCTCGCGCTCGCCGAGGGCCGCACGGACACCGACCCGCTGGCCGACCCCGCCGTACGGGAGGCCGTACGGGTGGCTGTGTCCGCCGAGCCCGCCGTGCTCCGCGCCCACCTCGGCCCGGGCGGCGCGGACGCCGACGGGATTCTGGCGATCGTGCTCGCCGCCGACGCCCAGGCCCCCGCCGCGGCCCGCCGCGTCGCCGAGGCCCTGGCGGCGGACACCACCCTGCGGGCCCGCCTGGTGCGCGGCCTGAACCTGGCGCTGCTGCCGTCGGACGCCCCGGCCCCGCCCGGCGAGCCGCTCTTCACCCGCTGAACGACGAAGGAGGGGCGGGCCGTGACAGCACGGCCCGCCCCTCCTTCGTCGTGTTCCGCTTGCGGGGATCAGCCGAAGACGGGGCCGGTGAACTTCTCGCCCGGGCCCTGGCCCGGCTCGTCCGGGACGATCGAGGCCTCGCGGAAGGCCAGCTGGAGCGACTTCAGGCCGTCGCGCAGGGGGGCGGCGTGGAAGGAGCTGATCTCGGTGGCGCTCGCGGTCACCAGGCCGGCGAGGGCCGTGATCAGCTTGCGGGCCTCGTCGAGGTCCTTGTGCTCGGAGTCCGGCTTGTCCAGGCCCAGGTTGACCGCCGCGGCGCTCAGCAGGTGCACGGCCACCGTGGTGATCACCTCGACGGCGGGCACGTCCGCGATGTCGCGGGTCATGGCGTCGTAGTCGGGGGTGCCGTCGGCAGCGGTTTCGGTGGAGGTGGAGGGTGTCGCGTCAGTCATGCGGACCACGATATGCCGTGCGGCGGGCTTGCAACGCGGGTGCTAGTATGTACATCGACCGGCCGGATGCTTTGGTGTCCGGCCCACAAGTGGAGGCTCCGTTCTCCCACCTGACCGCCTTCCGGGGCGGCGGGTCACCGGTCAGGCGGCATCCATCGTTCCGTACGGACGATGGAAAGCCGCCCGAGTCTGCGCCCCGCGTCTTCGCATGCGGCGGTGCTCCGGTTGTTTTGGAGCCCCTGCCTGTGCCCGGCGGGGCTTTTTTCATTCTCCCGCCGTGGTCGGTCTGACGGAAATACACGTCAGCGGCTGTCTGCCAGGCAGTCGTGTGGTGCTACCGAGGAGGATCCATCAGCACCGAGCCCCGCATCAACGACCGGATTCGCGTTCCCGAGGTACGACTCGTCGGTCCCAGCGGCGAGCAGGTCGGCATCGTGCCGCTTGCCAAGGCGCTTGAGCTCGCGCAGGAGTACGACCTCGACCTGGTCGAGGTCGCGGCGTCCGCACGCCCGCCGGTCTGCAAGCTCATGGACTACGGCAAGTTCAAGTACGAGTCGGCCATGAAGGCCCGTGAGGCGCGCAAGAACCAGGCGCACACGGTCATCAAGGAAATGAAGCTCCGGCCGAAGATCGACCCGCACGACTATGACACCAAGAAGGGTCACGTCGTTCGGTTCCTCAAGCAGGGCGACAAGGTCAAGATCACGATCATGTTCCGTGGTCGCGAGCAGTCCCGGCCGGAACTCGGCTACCGACTGCTGCAGCGTCTCGCTTCGGACGTCGAGGAGCTCGGCTTCATCGAGTCGAACCCGAAGCAGGACGGCCGAAACATGATCATGGTCCTCGGTCCGCACAAGAAGAAGACCGAGGCGATGGCCGAAGCCCGCGAGGCGCAGGCCGCCCGCAAGGCCGAGCGCCAGGGCGCCGCCGCTGCCGACGAGGCGACTCCTTCCGAGGAGACCGCCCCGGTCGAGGCGACGGACGCCACGGATGCCGAGGTCACCGAGGCCGACGCCGGTGAGGCGAACGCCGAGGCCTGATTCCGAGGCACCTGTCTCGAATCACCTACACAACATGACGCTCCCACAAGCCGGTCCGGTCCGGACCGGCGAGGGAGCGCCACCGACGAGGAGATAACGGCGCCATGCCGAAGAACAAGACGCACAGCGGTACCAAGAAGCGCTTCAAGGTCACCGGCTCCGGCAAGGTGCTCCGCGAGCGCGCCGGCAAGCGCCACCTGCTCGAGCACAAGTCGTCCCGTGTCACCCGCCGCCTCACCGGCAACGCGGAGATGGCTCCCGGCGACGCCGCGAAGATCAAGAAGCTTCTCGGCATCTGACATCCACCGCTCCCCCTGCAGGGAGCGGATGCATGTCGAGACCGGGACCCCATCGAATTTCCGGGTCGTGTGAAGACACCCACGGCCCCGCTACAAGGAGTTAAAAAGTGGCACGCGTCAAGCGGGCAGTAAACGCCCACAAGAAGCGCCGGGCGATCCTCGAGGCGGCCTCCGGCTACCGCGGTCAGCGTTCGCGCCTGTACCGCAAGGCCAAGGAGCAGGTCACCCACTCGCTGGTCTACAACTTCAACGACCGCAAGAAGCGCAAGGGCGACTTCCGTCAGCTGTGGATCCAGCGCATCAACGCCGCTGCCCGCCAGAACGGCATGACGTACAACCGCCTCATCCAGGGTCTGAAGGCCGCCAACATCGAGGTGGACCGCAAGATCCTCGCGGAGCTGGCCGTCAACGACGCCAACGCGTTCGCCGCGCTCGTCGAGGTCGCGCAGAAGGCGCTCCCGGCCGACGTCAACGCCCCCAAGGCCGCCGCGTAAGGCCTGGCCGGCCGCACGAGCGGTCGGCACCCTCGGACCCGCAGGCGATGCGCCTGCGGGTCCGAGTGCTTTCCCCGCACCGTCGCGCCCCGGGCGCCCGCACCCCGAGAGAGAACCGCAGAGACCATGGCTGACCTGGGTCACCCCGCCGAGCTGATCTCCCCCCGATCCCCGCGGGTGGCCGCCGCCAGGCGACTGGCGCGGCGCAACTTCCGCACCAAGGAGCGCCGGTTCATCGCCGAGGGCCCCCAGGCGGTCCGTGAGGCCGTCGAGCACCGCGGCCCCACGGGAGAGCCGACCCTGATCGAGCTGTTCGCCACCGTCGAGGCCGCCGAGCGCTACTCGGAGATCATCGGCGCGGCCCTGGACGCGGGCGCGCGCGTCCACTACGCCTCCGACGAGGTGCTCGCCGAGGTCTCCCAGACGGTCACCCCGCAGGGCCTCGTCGGGGTCTGCCACTTCCTCGACTCGCCGTTCGAGGAGGTCCTCAAGGCCGGGCCGAAGCTCGTCGCGGTCCTCGCGCACGTCCGCGACCCCGGCAACGCCGGCACGGTGCTGCGCTGCGCGGACGCCGCCGGCGCCGACGCTGTCGTGCTCACCGACGCCTCCGTGGACCTCTACAACCCCAAGTCCGTACGCGCCTCCGTGGGCTCCCTCTTCCACCTCCCGGTCGCCGTCGGCGTTCCGGTGGAGCAGGCCGTCCAGGGGCTGCGCGCGGCCGGCGTACGGATCCTCGCGGCCGACGGGGCGGGCGAGGACGACCTCGACGCCGAACTCGACGCGGGCACCATGGGCGGGCCCTCCGCCTGGGTGTTCGGCAACGAGGCCTGGGGCCTGCCGGAGGAGACCCGGGCCCTCGCGGACGCCGTGGTGCGGGTCCCGATCCACGGGAAGGCGGAGAGCCTGAACCTGGCGACGGCCGCCGCCGTGTGTCTCTACGCGTCCGCGCGAGCACAGCGGGCGCCCGGAGGGTGCCGCTCCGTGACCCCCAGCTAGTAGTGTGGCGGCCCGGGGGGCCCACGGCGCTACTCGGAGATGTGGGGTACGGGGACATGACGGACATGACCGTCGGTACGAACAGCGCACCTGGGGTCGCGGCCGCGGCCGAGGAGCGGTTCCGGGACGCCCCCGAACCCCCGGCCGCAGCCGCCGACGGGCTGTGCGGCGTACCGCCGCAGGCCGTGGACTCGGCCCGCGCGCGCGGCGCCGGACCCGCCGCCCGCCCGGTCCGCGCGGACCGGGCGGCCGCAGGGGCACCGGGCGCGGGCTTCGGCCCCGGCTTCGCCGTGGACCCCGACTACCTGCCCGACGGACTCGTCGTCGCCGACGACACCGGTCGGGTGGTCTGCTTCAACGCGGCCGCCGCGCGGATCACCGCCCTCGCGCCGGAGCAGGCGCTCGGCGCCCCCATCGACCGGGCCCTCCCGCTGGAGGACCTCGAAGGCCGCCGCTGGTGGGCGCTGACCGACCCGTACGGGGGCCTCGCCACCCGCCGCGGCCAGCCCGAGCGGAACCTGCTGCTCCCGGGCGGCCGCGAGGTGCTCGTCTCCGCGAGCTACATCCGCACCCACCCCACCGGCCCGGTGCGCCGCCTCGTCGTCACCCTGCGCGGCACCGAGGCCCGCCGCCGCACCGAACGCAGCCACGCCGAGCTGATCGCCACGGTCGCCCACGAGCTGCGCTCGCCGCTGACCTCCGTCAAGGGCTTCACCGCGACCCTCCTGGCCAAGTGGGAGCGGTTCACCGACGACCAGAAGCGGCTGATGCTGGAGACCGTCGACGCCGACGCCAACCGCGTCACCCGCCTGATCACCGAGCTCCTCGACATCTCGCGCATCGACTCCGGCCGCCTGGAAGTCCGCCGCCAGCCGGTCGACATCGCCACCGCGGTGGGCCGGCACGTCCAGGCGCTCACCGCGAACGGCCAGGCCCCCGAGCGGTTCCTCGTCAGCATCAGCCGCCCGCTCCCCGACCTGTGGGCCGATCCCGACAAGATCGACCAGATCCTCGGCAACCTCCTGGAAAATGCGGTGCGCCACGGCGACGGAACGGTCACCATCGGGGTATCGCCGCATGAGAAGGGAACCGCCGTCACCGTGTCCGACGAAGGCCCCGGGATCCCCGAGGAGTCGATGGCCCGCGTCTTCACCCGCTTCTGGCGGGGGAGCAAGCGCGGCGGCACCGGGCTGGGCCTGTACATCGTCAAGGGCATCGTGGAGGCGCACGGCGGCACCATCACGGTCGGCCGCGGCCCCGGCGGCGGCGCCGAGTTCCGATTTATCCTGCCCGTGAGCGCCCCGGCCTACCTCACGCAGTAGTCCTGCGGAGCGTCTCACCGGGCGGCCCACGGGCTCCTTCACCCCCGGCGACCTTTAGACTCGTCCTTTGGCACCTTTGTGTCTCTGCTTCGATCGGTCTGATCGTGTCGTACGGGGACCCACCAGCCAGCCATCGGAAGTACGGGAAGAGATGTCGGCACCGAACAAGTCGTACGACCCTGTCGAGGTCGAGGCACTGAAACCGGAAGAGATCGAGCGCATGCGGGACGAGGCGCTCGCCGCCTTCGCGTCCGCCGGCGACCTCGACGCGCTGCGCGAGGCGAAGACCGCGCACATGGGCGACCGCTCGCCCCTGGCGCTCGCCAACCGCGAGATCGGCGCCCTGCCCCCGCAGGCCAAGGCCGAGGCGGGCAAGCGCGTGGGCCAGGCCCGCGGCGCCGTGAACAAGGCCTTCGGGGCCCGCACCGTCGAGCTCGAGGCCGAGCGCGACGAGCGGGTGCTGGTCGAGGAGGCGGTGGACGTCACGCTGCCCTACGACCGCGTCCCCGCCGGCGCCCGGCACCCCCTGACCACGCTGATGGACCGCGTCGCGGACATCTTCGTCGCCATGGGGTACGAGATCGCCGAAGGGCCCGAGGTCGAGGCGGAGTGGTTCAACTTCGACGCCCTCAACTTCACGCCCGACCACCCGGCGCGCCAGATGCAGGACACCTTCTTCGTCCAGGGGCCCGAGGGCACCGAGGGCGACGAGTCCGGCGTCGTGCTGCGCACCCACACCTCCCCGGTGCAGGCGCGCTCGCTGCTGGAGCGCAAGCCCCCTGTCTACATCGTCTGCCCGGGCCGGGTGTACCGCACCGACGAGCTCGACGCGACGCACACCCCGGTCTTCCACCAGGTCGAGCTGCTCGCCGTGGACGAGGGCCTGACCATGGCGGACCTGCGCGGCACCATCGACCACATGGTCAAGGAGCTGTTCGGCGAGGAGACCACCACCCGGCTGCGCCCGCACTTCTTCCCGTTCACCGAGCCGTCCGCCGAGATGGACATGCAGTGCTACGTGTGCCGCGGCGAGTCGGTGGGCAACCCCGACCGCCCGTGCCGTACCTGCTCCAGCGAGGGCTGGATCGAACTGGGCGGCTGCGGCATGGTCAACCCCAAGGTGCTCACCGCCTGCGGTGTGGACCCGGAGAAGTACAGCGGGTTCGCCTTCGGCTTCGGCATCGAGCGGATGCTGATGTTCCGTCACAACGTTGAAGACATGCGAGACATGGTCGAGGGTGACGTTCGTTTCACCCGGCCTTTCGGGATGGAGATCTGATGCGGGTCCCGCTTTCGTGGCTGCGGGAGTACGTCGACCTCCCCGCGGGTGAGACCGGTCGCGACGTCGCGGCGAAGCTCGTCGACGCCGGCCTGGAGGTCGAGACGGTCGAGCAGCTCGGCGCCGGGCTCAAGGGCCCCCTCGTCGTCGGCCAGGTGCTGACCATCGAGGAGCTCGAGGGCTTCCGCAAGCCGATCCGGTTCTGCACGGTCGACGTCGGCTCCGCCAACGGCACCGGCGAGCCGCAGGAGATCGTCTGCGGCGCCCGGAACTTCGCCGTCGGCGACAAGGTCGTCGTGGTCCTGCCCGGCGCGGTCCTGCCCGGCGACTTCGCGATCGCCGCGCGCAAGACGTACGGCAAGACCTCGCACGGCATGATCTGCTCCGGCGAGGAGCTCGGCATGGGCGACGACGGCACGCACGGCATCATCGTGCTGCCGCCGGAGCACGAGACCGGCACCGACGCGATCGAGCTGCTCCAGCTCGTCGACGAGGTGCTGCACATCGACGTCACCCCGGACCGCGGCTACTGCATGTCCCTGCGCGGCATCGCCCGCGAGGTGGCCACCGCCTACGGCCTGCCGCTGCGCGACCCCGCGCTGCTCGACGTGCCCGGGCCGAACTCGTACGGCTACCCGGTCAAGATCGACGACCCGGCCGGCTGCGACCGCTTCACCGCCCGCACCGTGACCGGTCTCGACCCCGAGGCCCGCTCCCCGATCTGGCTCCGGCGCCGCCTCCAGAAGGCCGGCATGCGCCCGATCTCGCTCGCCGTCGACATCACCAACTACGTGATGCTCGAACTCGGCCAGCCGCTGCACGCCTACGACCGCTCGCGGATCGACGGCACCATCGGCGTCCGCCGTGCCGAGCAGGGCGAGAAGTTCACCACCCTCGACGGGGTCAAGCGCACGCTCGACGCCGAGGACCTGGTGATCACCGACAACAGCGGGCCGATCGGCCTCGCCGGCGTCATGGGCGGTGCCAACACCGAGATCGCCGACTCCGTCACCGACCCGGAGACCGGAGCCGTCACCGGGACCACCGACGTGGTCATCGAGGCCGCGCACTTCGACTCCGTGTCGATCTCGCGCACCGCCCGCCGCATGAAGCTCTCCTCCGAGGCCTCCAAGCGCTTCGAGCGGGGCGTCGACCCGCTGGCCGCCGCCGCGGCCGCGCAGCGGACCGTCGACCTGCTCGTGCTCCTCGCGGGCGGCACCGCCGAGGCCGGGGTCACCGAGGTCGTCGCCCCGGGCGCGCCGCGCACCATCGCGATGGCCGCCGACCATCCGGACCGGGTCGCGGGCATGGAGTACGGCCGCGAGACCGTCGTGCGCCGCCTCCAGGAGATCGGCTGCGACGTCTACGGCCAGGACGAGCTCGTCGTCACGCTGCCCTCGTGGCGGCCCGACCTCGCCGCGCCCAACGACCTCGCCGAAGAGGTCATCCGGCTGGAGGGCTACGGCAACCTCCCGTCGACCCTGCCGCAGGTGCCCTCCGGCCGCGGTCTGACCGCCCGGCAGCAGCTGCACCGCCGGGTCGGCCGCGCGCTGGCCGGTGCGGGCTACGTCGAGGCGCTCAGCTACCCGTTCCTCGGTGAGGGCGTCTTCGACCAGCTCCAGCTGCCGGCGCACGACGTCGCCCGCCAGGTCGTCAAGCTGGTCAACCCGCTCTCCGACGAGGAGCCGGCGCTGCGCACCACGCTGCTGCCGGGTCTGCTCGGCGCGCTGCGGCGCAACGACAGCCGCGGCAGCCACGACCTCGCGCTCTTCGAGACCGGTTCGGTCTTCCGGGCCGCCGCCCGGCCGGGTGTCGCCGTACGGCTGCCCGTCGACCGGCGTCCCACGGACGAAGAGGTCGCCACCCTGGACGCGGCGCTGCCCGCGCAGCCGCGGTACGCCGCGGTCGTGCTGGCCGGTGCGCGCGAGCAGGCCGGCTGGTGGGGCAAGGGCCGTCCGGCCGACTGGGCGGACGCGGTCCAGGCCGCCCGCGCGCTGGCCGTCGAGGCCGGCACGGAGCTCGTCGTCCGCCAGGGCCAGTACGGCCCCTGGCACCCGGGCCGCTGCGCCGAGCTGGTCGTCACCGTCGACGGTGTGGAGCAGGTCATCGGCCACGCCGGCGAGCTGCACCCGCGGGTGGTCAAGGCGATGGGCCTGCCGGCCCGCACCAGCGCGATGGAGCTCGACCTGGACCGCCTCGCGGCGGCCGGCGGAGAGGCCGTCCAGGCGCCCCGGATCTCCTCCTTCCCGGTGGCGACCCAGGACGTCGCGCTGATCGTCGACGCGTCCGTTCCGGCCGCCTCGGTGGAGGCCGCCCTGCGCAAGGGCGCCGGCGAACTCCTGGAGTCGCTGCGCCTGTTCGACGTGTTCACCGGTGAGCAGGTCGGCGAGGGCAAGAAGTCCCTGGCGTACGCGCTGCGCTTCCGCGCGAGCGACCGCACGCTGACCGCCGAGGAGTCCACCGCCGCGCGCGACGCGGCGGTGGCGCTCGCCGGCGAGCGCACCGGAGCGGTGCTCCGGGGCGCGTAGCCGAACGGTCCTCGGACCCGTTCGAGGCCTGGTGAGGGGCGTATCCGGTACCGGATACGCCCCTCACTCATTCGGGTGAGAACCTCCGCGGCCCGTGTCGGGGGCCGCCGTCCGGTCGACACAATCGATCCGGCCGGAGGGGAGACCTACGGATGATCACGCGCGGGCAGATGACCCAGGTGCGCCGGGTGTGCGTCGCGGCCTGGGGCGGCGCCGCCGTGTCCTGGGAGCTGTCCACCCCCGGAATGCTGGTGCCGAGCCTGGCCACCTGTGCCGCCTTCCTGCTGCTGGCCACCGGGTGCGCCCTGCACATCCGGCGCGGGCTGATGGCCGAGCTGCACCGGTCCGAGGAGATCGCGGGCGCCGCGCAACGGGCGCTGCTGCGGCCGCTGCCGGGCCGCATCGACGGGCTGACCCTGGCCGCGGCGCAGCTCTCCGCGAGCCGGGGCGCCGCGGTGGGCGGCGACCTGTACGAGGCCGTGCCCACGGCCCACGGGATCCGGGTGGTCATCGGGGACGTACGGGGCCACGGGCTGCCGGCGCTGGGCGCGGCCGCAGCCGTCCTCGGGGCATTCCGCGAGGCCGCGTACGACGAGCCCTCGCTCGGCGGTGTCCTGCGGCGGATGGAACGGGCCCTGGGCCGGCACGTACGGGACCGGGCCCGGTCCGAGCACCCGTCGGCCTGCCCGGCCGAGCCGGAGTCCCCGGCGGCGGAGGAGTTCGTGACGGTCCTGCTCCTCCAGATCGCTGCGGACGGCGCCCTGACGGCCCTGAACTGCGGCCATCCCTGGCCCTATCTGCTCCGTCCGGTACCGCAGCACTGCGCTGTGCAACTCCGGGGCTCCGCCCCGGACCCCGCGCCCCACATGCCGGCGGGGGTGGAATGGCTCGACGGCGAGACCCTGCCGCCGCTCGGCGTGGTGCCGTTACCGCGGGATCCGCGGGTGCACGCGTGCGGGGAACTGCGGCCCGGGGAGACGTTGTTCCTGCACACCGACGGGGCCGAGGACGCCCGTGACGGCGCCGGGCGGTTCTTCCCCCTGCGCAGTGTCCTCGCGCAGGCGCCGCTCACGCCCGCGCGGCTGGTCGCGGGCGTGCACGCGGCCCTGTTGCGGCACACCGGCGGGCGACTCGCCGACGACGTCGCCCTGCTGGTGCTCCGCAACGACCGGCATTGACCCACGCACGCCGGGCCCGGTGGATGGGCCCGGCGCGCGTCCGATCCGGTCCGCTGCCGGGGTCCGGCGACCAACCGGGCGCCCGGCGGAACCGGAAGGCGCCGCCCGCCTGCCATGGAGTGTCGGGCAGACAGCAGGACGGGCGGCGCGGTGACGGGTCGTCGCACTGTACGAGGGGGAGCCGACGACCCGAGCTCCTCTTGGCGAGGGCCTTCAGTCAAGCGCGTCCAGGGGTCCGTGCGGCAGAGTGCGGATCGCATTTATGCGCGTACTCACTTCACACCCCGTGTGAACCGCGCACCCACTAGCCTGATACCGACGAGCTCCGGGAGCGGCCCATGCAGCCCAATGTCCTGCTCGACGCCCTCCTCGCAGAGGCGGGCATGTCCCACGCCGGGCTCGCCGCCCACGTGAACCAGGCGGGCCGCACCCGCGGGCTGGCCCTGCGCTACGAACACACCGCCGTGACCCGGTGGTTGAAGGGGCAGCGCCCGCGCGGCCAGGTCCCCGACCTGATCTGCGAGGTGCTCGGGGGCCGGCTGCGGCGGCCGGTCGGTCTGGACGACATCGGCCTCGGCGCGGCGGACCACCCGGTCTCCCTGCACGCCTCCCCCCTCGCCGGGTTCGTGGACCGGGCCGCGGCCCTGTGGCGCTCCGACGGCCAGGCCCGGCCCCAACTGCTCACCGCCGAGGCGGTGACCGGCACCCCGGCCGTCATCCCGGTCTGGGAATGGGAGAACCCGCCCGAGGACGCAGACGTCTCGCGCGACGGACCGAACCGGATCGGCCCCGAGCACGTGGAGATCCTCAAGGCCGCCCGAGCCCACTACGAGCTGATGTACCGCCGGGCCGGCGGCATGGCCACCCGCGACCGGATCGTCCGCTTCCTCGGCACCGAGACCGCGCCGATGCTGCGCGGGAGTTACCCCGACGACCTCGGGCGCCGGCTGCACCGGGCCACCGGGTCCCTGGTGGCGGTGGCGGGGATCTGCGCGTACGACTCCGACGCGCACGGGCTGGCCCAGCGCTACTTCCACCAGGCGCTGCGGCTGGCCAAGGCGAGCGGGGACCGGGGGCTCGGGGCGTACGTGATCGCCCTGATCGTCAACCAGTCCCTGCACCTGCGGGAGTACCGCCAGGCCGTCGCCTTCGCCGAGGCCGCGCTGCGCGCCGCCGGCCGGCACACCACCCCGGCGCTCGCCGCCGACCTGCACGCCATGCAGGCCAAGGCCTATGCCCAACTCGGCGACACGCAGGCCGCGCTGGCGTGCATCCGGGGTGCCGAGACGGCCGCCGCGCGGATCCACCCGGGCAGCGAACCGGACGAGACCGGCTACGTACAGCCCGGCCTCGTCAACGTCCAGGTCGCCGAGGCACTGCTCAGTCTGGGGGATCTGGAGGCGGCGCGGGTCCAGGCGGCCGCCGCCGTCGGCACCCCCGCTCACGACCGGGGGCGGGTGCACCGGCTGGCGATGCTCTGCGAGATCCAGCTCCGTCAGGGAGAGGCGGACCGGGCCGCGGCGGGCGCGGCCGAGATGGCCGAGCGGGCCCGCGGGATGGAGTCGCTGCGCCTGCGCGACCGGCTTCGGGCAGTCCGCGAACAGCTGCTGACCAGCGGTTGTTCGGACGCGCGGGAGACCGTGCGGCTCATCGACGGGGCGCTGCGCGTTCCGCTGTGACAGGGCAGCTGCTGCGATGTTTGCCACCTACTCGAACGGAAGGTGGCACAGCCGTGCAGTGGACGAACCTGAGTGAGCAGACTGTGTACAAGAACCGCTGGTTCGACGTGAATCTCGCCGATGTGGAACTTCCCGACGGCCGGCACCTGGACCACTTCGTGATCCGGCTGCGTCCGGTGGCCGTCGCCACGGCCGTCAACGAGGCCAACGAGGTGCTGCTGCTCTGGCGGCACCGCTTCATCACCGACAGCTGGGGCTGGGAGCTTCCCGCCGGGGTGGTCGAGGACGGCGAGGACATCGCCGCCGCCGCGGCCCGCGAGATGGAGGAGGAGTCGGGCTGGCGGCCCGGCCCGCTCCACCACCTGATGACCGTCGAGCCGTCCAACGGGCTCACCGACGCCCGCCACCACCTCTACTGGGCGGACGGGGCCACCTACACCGGCCACCCCGAGGACGACTTCGAGTCCTCGCGCCGGGAGTGGGTCCCCCTCAAGCTGGTGCCCGACATGATCGCGGACGGGGAGATCCCGGCCGCCAACATGGCGGCCGGGCTGCTCCTGCTGCACCACCTGCGGCTCGGCCGGTAGGGGCGTCGGGCCCGGGCGGTCAGCCGTACGGGTAGAAGCCCGCGCCCGTCTTGCGGCCCAGGCGGCCGGCGTCGACCATGCGCTGGAGCAGCGGGGGAGCGGCGTACAGCGGCTCCTTGTACTCGGCGTACATCGAGTCGGCGATCGAGGCGATGGTGTCCAGACCGATGAGGTCGGACAGCTTCAGCGGACCCATGGGGTGGGCGCAGCCCAGCTCCATGCCGTTGTCGATGTCCTCGCGGCTCGCGATGCCCGACTCGAACATCCGGATCGCGGACAGCAGGTAGGGGACGAGGAGCGCGTTGACGACGAAGCCGGAACGGTCCTGGGCGCGGACCGCGTGCTTGCCGAGCACGTCCCGCACCAGGGCCTCCGCCCGCTTGATGGTCTCCTCGCCCGTGGTCAGCGCCGGGATCAGCTCGACGAGCTTCTGCACGGGGGCCGGGTTGAAGAAGTGGATGCCGATGACCTGGTCGGGCCGCGAGGTGGCGACGGCCAGCTTGACCAGCGGGATCGAGGAGGTGTTGGAGGCGAGGATCGCGTCCGGGCGGGTGATCACCTGGTCCAGGACCTGGAAGATCTCGGTTTTGACCTGCTCGTTCTCGACGACCGCCTCGATGACGAGGTCACGGTCGGCGAACTCGCCGAGGTCGGTGGTGAAGGTGAGGCGGGCCAGGGTGGCGTCCCGCTCCTCTTCGGTGATCTTGCCGCGTTCGGCGGCCTTGGTCAGGGAGTTGTGCAGCCGGGTACGGCCGATCTCCAGGGCTTCGCCGGTGGTCTCGGCGACCTTGACCTCAAGGCCGCTTCGGGCGCACACCTCGGCGATACCCGCGCCCATCTGGCCACAGCCCACTACGCCGACTCGTGTGATGTCGGAAGGGAGGTCAGTCACTTCGTGCCTTTCGCAGCTCATCCGTCGGCGGGTCCCCCGTACGATTCCGGCGCCCGCCACGCCCCCCGACGTTACTCCCGACCTTGCGCGGCGTGGCGGGCCGGGGCGGGCATGCTGAGCGGACACCTCGCATCGTCACTCAGCGAAACGGAGTCGTCACATGGCGCACATCGGTCGACGGGCACTGCTGGCGGGAGCGGCGGCGGTGATCGCCGCCGCGACGGGGGGGCCGGCCTTCGCCGGGCCGCGGAGTTCCGGTCCGCCCCCCGGCTGGGGTGCCGCGACCCCCGAGTTCCGGGGCATGTGGATCGCCACCGTCTCCAACGTGGACTGGCCCTCGCGCAGCGGGCTGTCCGCCGCGACGCAGCGCAAGGAGCTGCTCGCCCTCCTCGACACCGCCGTGCGCCGCCGGCTCAACGCGGTGGTCCTGCAGGTCCGGCCCGCGGCCGACGCGCTGTGGCCCTCCCCCTTCGAGCCCTGGTCGCAGTGGCTCACGGGGGAGCAGGGGGTCGATCCGGGCTGGGACCCCCTGGGCACGGCCGTCGCCGAGGCCCACGCCCGCGGTCTGGAGCTGCACGCCTGGTTCAACCCCTACCGGGTGGCCAACCACACCGACTTCGACCGGCTGGTGCCCGAGCACCCCGCGCGGCAGGACGGCTGGACCGTCGAGTACGGCGGGAAGCTCTACTACAACCCCGGGGTGCCCGAGGTGCGGCGGTTCGTGCAGGACGCCATGCTCGACGCGGTCACCCGCTACCCGCTGGACGCGGTCCACTGGGACGACTACTTCTACCCCTATCCGGTGGACGGCGAGTACTTCGACGACGACGCGGCCTACGAGGAGTACGGCGGCGGTTTCTCTTCGCGGGCCGCCTGGCGCCGCAACAACACCGACACCCTGGTCCGCGAGATGTCCGAGCGGCTGCGCGCCCTGCGGCCCGCGGTCAGGTTCGGCATCAGCCCCTTCGGGATCTGGCGCAACTCCGACCGGGATCCGGCCGGCTCGCAGACCCGGGGGCTCTCCGCGTACGACGACCTGTACGCGGACACCCGCAAGTGGGTCAGGCAGCGCTGGATCGACTACGTCGTGCCGCAGGCCTACTGGCACATCGGGCACCCGACGGCCGACTACGCGGCGCTCGTCCCCTGGTGGGCCAGGACGGTCGCGGGCACCGGCGCGGCCCTGTACGTGGGGGAGGCGCTCTACCGCTGCGAAGCCGACAGCCCCACCGCGGCCTGGCGTGATCCGGCGGAGCTGTCCCGGCACGTGCGGTTCGCCCGCGGATACCCCGAGGTCCGCGGTCACGTCTACTTCTCGGCGAAGCAGGTGGCCGCGGACCCCAACGGCGCGATGGCACGTGTGGTCGCCGACCATTACGGCTCGGCCGTGCCGCCGCGGTGAATCAGTGCCCGGGCTCTGCGGGGTGGCGGACGATGCAGTCGGGTCCGGGCGCCATCAGCGCTTCGTGTCCGTCCTGGAAGCGGACCCGGTACGGGGGCGTCCCGTTCTCGCCGAGCACCTGGGTGATCTCGCCCACTTTGTCGGGTTGTCCGACGATCCTGCCGTGCTGCACCAGCTGGTCGCCCTCGGTCGCTCGCATGTCTGACCTCCTCGGTGGCGCTCCGATCCGGTGCTAGCAGTTTAGGTCGTTCCGGGGCTGTTTGACCCGTTGGGTCACCGCAATGCAGACGAGAACCGCGCAGGCGGCGGCCGGTGCGGCGGGGGCGAGCCGCTCCCCGAGGAGCGCCACGGACCAGACCAGGGTCAGCAGGGGCTGGGCGAGCTGGAGCTGGCTGGCCCGGGGCGCTCCGATCTCCGCCATGCCCCGGTACCAGACGTACAGGCCGAGGAAGGTGGAGCCGGCCGCCGCCCAGAGGAGTCCGGCCAGTCCGTGGCCGGTGAGGTGCACAGGCTCGTACGCGAGCCCGAGCGCGGAGCCGGCCGCGCTGAGCGGCAGGCACAGCACCAGGGCCCAGCCGATCACCTGCCAGCCCGGCAGCGTCCGGGCGAGCCGCCCGCCCTCGGTGTACCCGGCGGCGCACACCAGCAGCGCCGCGAAGAGGTAGCCGTCGCCGGCCGAGAGGGAGCCGCCGCTCTGCGCGAGGGTGAAGCCGAGCACCACCACGGCCCCGGCCACCGCCGCGGCCCAGAAGGCCCGCGGGGGCCGGGTGCCGGTGCGCAGCGCGGACAGCGCGGCCGTGGTCAGCGGCAGGAGGCCGACCACGACGGCGGCGTGCGAGGTGGTGGAGGTCCGCAGCGCCAGGGTCGTCAGCAGCGGGAAGCCGACGACCACCCCGCCGGCGACGACGGCGAGGCCGGCCCAGTGCTCGCGGGCCGGCGGCCGGACCCGGCGGGCCAGCAGGAAGATGCCCGCGATCGCGGCTGCCAGGACGCTGCGCAGGGCCACCAGCGACCACGGACCGAAGCTCTCCAGCCCCCAGGCGGTGGCGGGGAAGGTCAGCGAGAAGGCGACGACGCCGAGCGAGGCGAGAGCCGTGCCGCGCAGCAGCGGATTCTTCACCGCTATCGCGGCCGGGAGAGTAGCGCTATTCTGTGCTGTCATGTATGAGCGTAGCAGTGTCGCGGAGCTGGCCGATTCCTTGAGGTCCGAGCTGAACCGCTACTCGGTGGGTGGAAAGCTCCCGTCGAGCCGCGCCCTCGTCGAGCACTACCGGGTCAGTCCCGTCACCGTCTCCCGGGCCCTCGCGCAGCTCGCCGCCGAGGGCCTGGTCGTCACCCGGCCGGGCGCCGGCGTCTTCCGGTCCGCGCCGCGCACGTCGCTCCCCGCGGCGGGGGACACCTCCTGGCAGGAGGTCGCCCTCAGCGCGGAGACGCCCGGCGAGATCGTGCCGCGCTCGGTGGACGCGTCCGGGGTGCTGGCCTGCCTGGCCGCGCCGCCGCCGTCGGTGATCGGCCTCAACAGCGGCTACCTGCACGCCTCCATCCAGCCCGAGCGGGCCATGGCCGCGGCGCTCGCCCGGGCCGGGCGGCGCCCCGGAGCCTGGGACCGGCCGCCGATGGAAGGGCTGCCCGAGCTGCGCGACTGGTTCGCCCGCGAGATCGGCGGTGCCGTCGGGGCCGCCGACGTACTGGTCACCGCGGGCGGGCAGAGCGCGCTGACCACCGCACTGCGGGCGCTGGCCCCGCCCGGGGCGCCGATCCTGGTGGAGTCCCCGACCTACCCCGGGCTGCTGGCCATCGCCCGCGCCTCCGGATGCCGCCCGGTGCCCGTGCCGGTGGACGCCGAAGGGGTCCGGCCGGAGCTGCTCGCCGCCGCCTTCGAAGCGACCGGTGCGCGGGTGTTCGTGTGCCAGCCGCTGTTCCAGAACCCCACCGGTGCGATCCTCGCGCCCGCGCGGCGGGCCGAGGTGCTGCGGATCGCCCGGGCCGCCGGGGCCTTCGTGGTCGAGGACGACTACGCCCGCGCCCTGGGGCACGACGACTGCGGTCCGCTGCCCCCGACGCTGGCCGCCGAGGACCACGACGGGGTGGTCGTGCACGTCCGGTCCCTGACCAAGGCCACCTCGCCCAGCCTGCGGGTCGGCGCCCTGGCGGCCCGGGGCCCGGTGGTCGACCGGCTGCGGGCCATCCAGGTGGTGGACAGCTTCTTCGTGCCCCGGCCGCTCCAGGAGGCCGCACTGGAGCTGGTCGGCGCGCCCGCCTGGCCGCGCCACCTGAAGGCCGTGGCCGCCGAACTGCGTCACCGGCGGGACGTGCTGGCGGGCGCGCTGCGCCGGGAGCTGCCCGGGCTGACCCTGCCCCATCTGCCCTCGGGCGGATACCAGTTGTGGGCCCGGATGGCCGGGGGCGGTGACGACGCGGCCTTCGCGGCCGCGGCCCTGCGCGCCGGAGTCGCGGTGGCTCCCGGCCGCCCCTACTTCTGCGCCGAGCCGCCCGCCCCGTACGTCCGGCTGAGCTTCGCCGGCGTCTCCGGCCCGGCCGAACTGGTGGAGGCCGTCCAGCGGCTGCGCGCGGGCCTGGGAGAGGAGCCGGATTCTCCGGACGCTTGACCCGCCGCCGTGTGCGGCCCACCATCGCCGCATGCATGTTCGGGTTTCGCTTGTCGCCGCAGCCCGTAGTTCCTCGCTGCTCGCCGAGCGCTTCGACGACGACCGCCCGCTGGACGGAGCCGGCTGGCGGGCCGTCGAGTCCGCCGCCCAGGGCCTCGTACCCCTGGGCGCGGCCGAGTTGCGCTACTGCTCGCCGACCCCGCGCAGCCGGGCCACGGGCGAGGCCCTCGGGTACGCGCCCCTGGCCCAGCCGGCGCTGCGCGAGTGCGACATGGGCCGCTGGCGGGGGCTGACCCTCGCCGAGGTGACCGCGCAGGAGCCCGCAGCGGTCGACCAGTGGCTCAGCGACCCGCGGGCCGCCCCGCACGGAGGGGAGTCGCTGCTCGCCTTCATCTCCCGGATCGGCGGCTGGCTCGACACCCGGCCCGCCGACGACGGCGGCGCGATCGTGGCGGTGGCGGAACCCTCCGTGGTCCGCGCCGCCCTGGTCTACGCCCTCAAGGCGCCCCCGCTGACCTACTGGAACGTGGACGTCCGGCCGCTGTCGACGATGACCCTCACCGGCTGGTCCGGTCAATGGCACCTCTGCCTGCAGGCCCCGGCCTGAACGCGCCGTGAGAGCCGACCGCGGGGCCCGGCCGGGGCCCCGCGGGCCCGCGGTCGTCTCGTCGACGGGACCGCCACCGCGGCACCGGACGGTCCAGTGCGGTCCAGCTCCGGGACCCGCTCCCGACGCGACCGGCGCAATCGCCGCCGCACGGCGGGCTTTCCTGCTAGACATCTTTCAGGGGGAGCGTGACGCGCCCGTTCCCTCGGTCAGGCCCTCCCGCCGAGATCCACAACATTGCATAAACGTGCGGACGTACGTATAGTCATGCCATCAATGAGGAGGGTCCGATGGTGGTACGTGTAGCGGTGGCCGGAGCGAGCGGGTACGCGGGCGGAGAAGTCCTGCGCCTGCTGCTCTCGCACCCCGAGGTGGAGATCGGTGCGCTCACCGGCAACTCCAACGCCGGACAGCTCCTGGGCTCCCTGCAACCGCACCTCGTGCCGCTGGCGGGCCGCACCCTGGAGGCGACCACCCCCGAGGTGCTCGCCGGCCACGACGTCGTCTTCCTCGCCCTTCCGCACGGCCAGTCCGCCGCCGTCGCCGCCCAGCTCGGCGGCGACGTCCTCGTCGTCGACATGGGCGCCGACCACCGCCTCAAGGACCCCGCCGACTGGGACGCGTTCTACGGCGCCCCGCACGCCGGGACCTGGCCCTACGGACTCCCCGAACTCCCCGGCGGCCGCGCCGGACTGGAAGGCGCCAAGCGGATCGCCGTCCCCGGCTGCTTCCCCACCGCCGTCTCCCTGGCGCTCTACCCCGCCTACCAGGCGCGGCTCGCCGAGCCCGAGGCCGTGATCGTCGCCGCCACCGGCACCTCTGGCGCGGGCAAGGCGCTCAAGCCGCACCTGCTCGGCGCCGAGGTCATGGGGTCCGTGACCCCGTACGGCGTCGGCGGCGGCCACCGGCACACGCCCGAGATGGTGCAGAACCTCAGCCCGCTCGCGGGCGAGCGGGTCTGCGTCTCCTTCACGCCGACCCTCGTGCCCATGGCCCGCGGCATCCTCGCCACCTGCTCGGCCAAGGCCCTGCCCGGCACGACCGCGCAGTCGCTGCGCGCCGCTTACGAGAAGGCGTACGCCGACGAGCCCTTCGTGCAGCTGCTGCCCGAGGGCCGGATGCCGTCCACCAAGTCCGTCCACGGCTCCAACGCCGTCCACGTCCAGGTCGCCTACGACGAGTCCGCCCGGCGGATCATCGCCGTCAGCGCCATCGACAACCTCACCAAGGGCACCGCCGGCGGCGCGGTGCAGAGCATGAACATCGCCCTGGGGCTCCACGAGGGCCTGGGTCTTTCGACGATCGGAGTCGCACCGTGAGCGTCACGGCAGCACAGGGATTCACGGCGGCGGGCATCGCCGCCGGGATCAAGGCCAACGGCAACCCGGACCTGGCCCTCGTGGTCAACAACGGGCCGCGCCTCGCCGCCGCGGGCGTCTTCACCTCCAACCGCGTCAAGGCCGCTCCCGTCCACTGGTCCGAACAGGTCCTGCGCGGCGGCACCGTCAGCGCCGTGGTCCTCAACTCCGGCGGGGCCAACGCCTGCACCGGCCCCAAGGGCTTCCAGGACACCCACGCCACCGCGGAGAAGGTCGCCGCCGTCCTCAACGAACACGGACTCGGCGAGCACAACGCCGGCGAGGTCGCGGTCGCCTCCACCGGCCTGATCGGCGTCCTGCTCCCCATGGACAAGCTGCTCCCCGGCATCGAGACCGCCGCCGCCGCCCTGTCCGAGGACGGCGGCGAGGCCGCCGCCGTCGCCATCAAGACCACCGACACCGTGCACAAGACGGCCACCGTGTCCCAGGACGGCTGGACCGTCGGCGGCATGGCCAAGGGCGCCGGCATGCTCGCCCCGGGCCTGGCCACCATGCTCGTCGTGCTCACCACCGACGCGGACGTGGACGGCCCCGCCCTCGACAGGGCGCTGCGCTCCGCCACCCGCACCACCTTCGACCGGGTCGACTCCGACGGCTGCATGTCCACCAACGACACGGTGCTCCTGCTGGCCTCCGGGGCGTCCGGCCGTACGCCCGCCCACGCGGACTTCGCCGAGGCCGTCCGCAAGGTCTGCGACGACCTGGCCCGCCAGCTGATCGGCGACGCCGAGGGCGCCAGCAAGGACATCCGCATCGAGGTCATCGGCGCGGCCAGCGAGGACGACGCGGTCGAGGTCGGCCGCTCCATCGCCCGCAACAACCTGCTCAAGTGCGCCATCCACGGCGAGGACCCCAACTGGGGCCGGGTGCTGTCCGCGATCGGCACCACCAAGGCCGCCTTCGACCCGGACCGGCTCAACGTCGCCATCAACGGCGTGTGGGTCTGCAAGAACGGCTCGGTCGGCGAGGACCGCGACCTGGTCTCGATGAAGGACCGCGAGGTCCGCATCACCGCGGACCTCTCCACCGGCGACGAGTCCGCCGTCATCTGGGCCAACGACCTGACCGCCGACTACGTCCACGAGAACAGCGCGTACTCCTCATGAGCGACGAGAAGGCCGGCCAGCCCGGCACCGCCCGCAAGCACACCGCCCTGCCCAAGGCGCAGATCCTCATCGAGGCACTGCCCTGGCTCCGGCGCCACAACGGCAAGGTCGTCGTCATCAAGTTCGGCGGCAACGCCATGATCGACGAGGACCTCAAGGCCGCCTTCGCCCAGGACGTCGTCTTCCTGCACCAGGCCGGCCTCAAGCCGGTCGTCGTGCACGGCGGCGGCCCGCAGATCAACGCCCAGCTCGACAAGCAGGGCCTGGTCAGCGAGTTCAAGGCCGGCCTGCGCGTGACGACCCCGGAGGCCATGGACGTCGTACGGATGGTCCTGGCGGGCCAGGTCCAGCGCGAGCTGGTCGGGCTGCTCAACCAGCACGGGCCGCTCGCCGTCGGCATGACCGGCGAGGACGCCCGCACCATCACCGCGACCAAGCACAGCCCCGAGATCGACGGCGAGGTCATCGACATCGGCCGGGTCGGCGAGATCACCGCCATCGACACCGGCGCCATCGAGGCACTGCTGGCCGACGGCCGGATCCCGGTCATCTCCTCCATCGCCCGCAGCGCCGACGACCACCACGTCTACAACGTCAACGCCGACACGGCGGCCGCGGCGCTCGCGGCCTCCCTCGGCGCCGAGACGCTGATGGTCCTCACCGACGTAGAGGGCCTCTACGCCGACTGGCCGCACAGCGACGAGGTCATCAGCCGGCTCACCGTCAGCGAGCTGGAGAAGCTGCTGCCCGAGCTGTCCAGCGGCATGGTGCCCAAGATGGAGGGCTGCCTGCACGCGGTACGCAGCGGCGTCGGCACCGCCCGCGTCCTCGACGGGCGGGTCCCGCACTCGATCCTGCTGGAGATCTTCACGGACTCCGGCATCGGCACGATGGTCGTGCCCGACCGACAGTCAGGGGGAGCAGCATGACGAAGGGCACCGGCAACCAGGAGTACGGCGCACGCTGGCAGGGCGCGCTGGCCGACAACTACGGCACGCCCGCCCTCGCCCTCGTACGCGGCCAGGGCGCCCAGGTCTGGGACGCCGACGGCAAGCAGTACACGGACTTCGTCGGCGGTATCGCCGTCAACGCCCTCGGCCACGCCCACCCGGCGATCGTGACGGCCGTGACCGAGCAGATCTCCACCCTCGGCCACGTCTCCAACCTCTTCGCCTCCGAGCCGGTCATCGCGCTCGGCGAGCGGCTGCTCCAGCTCTTCGGCCGCCCCGGCAAGGTCTTCTTCTGCAACTCCGGCGCCGAGAGCATCGAAGCCGCCTTCAAGATCGGCCGGCTGACCGGGCGGACCCACATGGTCGCCACCGACGGCGGCTTCCACGGCCGGACCATGGGCGCCCTCGCGCTCACCGGCCAGCCGAAGAAGCAGGAGCCCTTCCTGCCGCTGCCCGGCGACGTCACGCACGTCCCGTACGGCGACGTCGAGGCCCTGCGGGCCGCCGTCACCGAGGAGACCGCGCTCGTCGTCATCGAGCCGATCCAGGGCGAGAACGGCGTGGTCGTGCCCCCCGCCGGATACCTGACGGCCGCCCGCGAGATCACCCGGGCCACCGGCACCCTGCTGGTCCTCGACGAGGTCCAGACCGGCATCGGCCGCTGCGGCCAGTGGTTCGAGCACCAGGCCCACGAAGGCGTCGAGCCCGACATCGTCACGCTGGCCAAGGGGCTCGGCGGCGGCCTCCCGATCGGGGCCGTCGTCGCCTTCGGTCCCACCGCCGACCTCCTCCGGCCCGGCCAGCACGGCACCACCTTCGGCGGGAACCCGGTCGCGTGCGCCGCCGGCCTCGCCGTCATCGACACCATCGCCGCCGACGACCTGCTCGACCGGGTCAAGGCGCGGGGCGAGCGGCTGCGCTCGGGGATCGAGTCCGCGGGACACCCACTGGTATCCCACGTCAGGGGTGCCGGCCTGCTCCTGGGTATCGTGCTGACCGAGCCGCTCGCGCCCAAGGTGCAGCAAGCGGCCCAGGACGCCGGCTTCCTGGTCAACGCGCCCGCCCCCGACGTCGTACGGCTCATGCCCCCGTACGTACTCACCGAGGACGAGGCTGACGCGTTCGTCCGGGCTCTGCCCGGCATCCTCGACGCAGCCCACGGGGACGGATCCGGAGAATGAGACGACGATGAGCCAGGCGCAGGACAACGAGCACGGCGGGCAGGCCGTCCCGCAGACCCGCACCGCGCGTCACCGCCGGATCGTGGACATCCTCAACCGGCAGCCGGTCCGCTCCCAGAGCCAGCTGGCCAAGCTGCTCGCCGACGACGGGCTGAGCGTCACCCAGGCGACGCTCTCCCGCGACCTCGACGAGCTGGGCGCGGTGAAGATCCGCAACACCGGCGGCGAGCTGATCTACGCGGTGCCCAGCGAGGGCGGCTTCCGCACCCCGCAGGCCCCGCTCGGCGAGTCCGCGAAGGAGGAGCGCATGCGGCGCCTCTCCGGGGAGCTGCTGATCTCGGCGGAGGCCTCCGCGAACCTCGTGGTCCTGCGCACCCCGCCGGGCGCGGCGCAGTTCCTCGCCTCGGCCATCGACCAGGCCGAGCTCCGCGAGATCCTCGGCACGATCGCCGGCGACGACACCCTGATGCTGATCAGCCGGGACCCGGCGGGCGGCCAGGCCCTCGCCGACCACCTCCTGCGACTGGCGCAGAAGGAGGGCTGAGCAGGGCAGCGGGGGAGTCCGGGGCGCCGTAAATCCCGGTGCCGCAGCGGTGTTCGCCGACATAGCCTCGGGGCGTGCGCCAACTCGCCCTCGCCATACTGGTGTCCGCCGTGACCGCCGCCGTCTACGGGCCCGTCGCCCTGCTGTGGTGGCGCCGCGCGCGGGTCCGCAGCCGGACGCTCCGGCTCGTCGCCGCCGTCGAGCTGGAGCCGTACCACGCCGCCCTGTTGCGCAACGAGGCGACCGAGGCCGCCGCCGCCGAACTCGTCCTCGCCGGGTACCTCCGGATCGACGACGAAGGCGCCGCGTTCCTGACCGAGCAGGGCCGCGACCCGGCCCGGGCCCCCGCCCACCCGCTGCCCGCCGCCCTGCTGGAGGCCGTACGCCGGCACGATCCCGAGCCCGTGTCGATCGGCTGGATCGACTGGTGCGACGACGACTACCACCAGCGCCTGGGCGCCTACCGCAGCGAACGGAAGACCCTGCTGCCCCCGCTCCCGCGGATGCCCGGCGGCGAGCGGAACCCGTTCCTGGCCTGCTGCGGTTGTGTGGGCATCGCCCTGGTGATGCTCTTCTGGCTCCTCGCGAGCGCGCTGCTGGTGACCGGCCGCCCGCAAGGCCTGCGGGAATGGGCCTGCGCCGTGGTGGCCGGTCTCGGCCTGTCGGCGCTGCTGCTGGCCGAGAAGGCCGGCCGGGTGGTCCGGGAGCGCACCGAGTGCGGCGACCCGCTGGGCGACCTGGTGCGCTCCCAGCCGCACCCGGCCTTCGCGGCGCTGGACGAGGAGCAGCGCACGCTGGTGCTGGGCAGCATCGGCGACCGCCACACCTGGCGCGGCGTCGACACCGTCGTCCACGAGGAGTCAGAGGAGGAGGACGACGAGGACGACGAGTGGCTGGACGACAAGGTCTGGTGGGAGGACGCCTACGAGTACCGGGCCTCCGACGAGGACGAGGTCGCGTCCGAGAGGAGGCCGGGGGACACGCCCTAGTACCGCGTGACGGCGAGCGGTCCGTCCTGTGTGCCGATCGCGATGTGCGGGCGCCGGTCCGGGTCCGCCCAGCGCAGGATCGCCCGCATGTCCCGCTCGGCCACCGACACGCAACCCGCCGTCGCGCCCTTGCCGTTGACGTGCAGGAAGATCCCGGCGCCCCGGCCGCGCACCGGCCGGTCGTAGTTGAAGGCGATCAGCAGCGCGTGCGCGTACTGCTTCTCGTAGGTGACCAGGTGCTCGGCCTCGCCCGGCGCGCAGTCCGCGGGCAGCGGCTCCACCCAGCGGTTGTAGGCGGCCGACGCGTTGTCCTGGCACCACCAGGAGTCCGCGTTCACCCGCCGGTAGACGTACTCCGTCCCGGCGGGCGCCCGCCGGATCCCGAAGGCGTACGGCAGCTCGTACAGCCCCGTCGGGGTGGTGTTGGTGCCCTGGACACGGGTCGCGCCCTCGGTGAGGCCGCCCGCCCCGAAGCGGGCGGGCGCGCTCCCGACCTCGTACCAGCGCCCCGCCCACCGGTCCCACCAGGTCACCCGGCCGGTCGTGGATCCGGGCGCGGGCGCGACGGCGGTGATCAGCTGACTGCCGCCGCCGGTGTCGGCGAGACGGGTGGGCAGGGGCCCGGTCGGGGGCGCGGCCCCGTGCGGGAGCAGCGCGGTGACGATCAGTGAGCCGGTGACGAGAGCGGTACGCAGCACATGTCAGACGGTACGTGCAGGAAGGGGCAGGGGCAGTGCAGGCAGGCCGTCGAGGCTCGTCGCGATGTGGTCCTTCTTCTCGCAGTACTCGGCGAACTCCTCGTCGGTCTTGCGGGCCAGGTAGTCCGCATGGAGGGTGCGCTCGCCCTGGTACTCCATGAAGGGGACGGCGTAGCCGCACACATCGGCGATCCGGCGGGCGCGCACCAGGATGACCGCCCGCGCGCCGGGTCCGTCGGCCTCGCCGAACAGGGCGATCAGCTCGGGCCAGCGCGGGTCGTCGCGGAAGACCGCCTCGCCCTCGCCGTGGATGCGCACGATGTTCGGCGGCCCGCTGAAGGCGCACCACATGAGGGTGATCCGGCCGTTCTCGCGCACGTGGGCGATGGTCTCGGCGCCGCTGCCGCCGAAGTCGAGGTAGGCGAGCCGCTGTTCGTCGATGACGACGAGGGTGCCGGCGCGGCCCTTGGGGGACAGGTTGACGTGGCCGTCACCCGAGAGCGGGGCGGTCGCGGTGAAGAAGACAGGCTGCTCCTCGATGAACGTGCGGAGCCTGCCGTCTATGCGTTCGTAGAGCTTTCCCATGAGCCGATTATCGGCCCGCACTGCCCGCACCTGCGGAACGGGCCGGGGGATTTCACGTCCTGAGCCCCAGTCTGCTGCGCCGCAGCCCCAGTTCGTAGTCGCCGAAGAGCTTCGCGGTCCGCTTGAGCAGGGCCGCCAGCTCCGTCCTGTCCGCCTCCCCGTCGAACTGCGCCGGATGCCACTGGCAGGCCCGCACCGCGGTCCGCGCCGTCTCGCGCGTCCTCGGGTGCCAGTCGTCGATGAGCGCGACGGCGGCCCGCAGCGCGTGGATCCCGCCCCGGGCGCGCAGCAGGCGGAAGGCGGCGCGCCGGACGTGCAGCGGGCCGCGCGGGTCCAGCCGTCCGGCGAGGTGCGCCGGGTCCAGGCGCCCGGCCGCGGGCAGCAGGCCCAGGCTCGCCTCGCGGGCCACCGAAGGCGTCGGGTCGTCCAGCAGCGCGAGCAGGACGGAGTCCGCCACGACGGCGTCCCGGCGCCGCAGCCCGGCCAGCGCGGCCGCCCGGACCGGCCCTGCGGGGTGCGCCACGAGCCCTCGCAGCAGGCCGGTGTCCTCGCCGCGGCCGCACTCGGCGAGTCCGGCCACCGCGTACGGGGACGGCCCGGCGGGATCGCGGACCAGCCAGCGGTAGTGCTCGTGGGGGTCGCCGCCGTCCTGGCCGACCAGCCAGCGGGCGCAGGAGCGGACGAGAGCGGAGCGGTCGGCGAGGTGCGAGACGCCCTCGGCGGCCCGGCCGGCCCGGCGCAGCGCGGTGACCCCGGCGGCGCGCACGGCGGGTGTCCGGGCGCCGGCCAGCACGTCGATCACCGTGTCGTCGGCCGCGGCCAGGGCGGCGTCGGTCCAGAGCCCGGCCGCGGCCGGGTCGGACTCGGCGGCGGCCCGACGGGCGCACTCCAGGGCGTCGGCCCGCCCGGGCCCGGTGAGGGCGAGCCGGACGGCGAACTGCCGGGCCTGCCGGTCGGGGCGGTCCAGCAGTTCGGCGAGGACGGCGGCCGCGCCGGTCCCGCCGTGCGACGGCGCCGACGGCCCGGGCAGGTGCCACCAGGGCGGGGCGGCCGCGGCCTGCCGGCGCAGCGCCTCCTCGAACCGTTCCAGGATCCATCCGCCCCGCGCCCGCCGCCCCAGCCGCAGCGCGAGCGGGGTCAGCGCCCGCAGGGTTGCCTCCGGGCGGGCGACGAGGAGGTGCTCCAGCCGGGCGCGGGCCCGGTCCCGTACGGGCGCCGCCGAGTCGGTGGTCAGGACGGCGACCAGCTCCCCGGGGGCGTCCGGCTCGGCGAGGGCCGCCTCGCGGACCCAGCCCCGCGGGTGGCACAGCCGTAGCGCCGGGGGTGCCGGCACGGGCGGCCGCCGCCCGCCGTGGGCCCGGCTGCGGACCTGCTCGGCGAAGGCGAGCCAGACGTCCGGCCCCGACCCGGGCGCCGGCACCGCGGCAGCGCACCCGTCCAGCAGCTCCTCCGCCAGGGCGCGCCCCGTCGCGGCATCGGTGCCCGTCCCCATGCGGTCCATCTGTCGCCACCCCTCCCGAAGGCGTTCCGAGCCCCGATCCTAAGCGGCGGCCATGATTCCGGGCTCGGAATATCCGCCCTGGTCACGCGCCCGCCGCGCACCCTCGATTGACGAAACATACGGAGCAGTGCATAGTTATGCCTGTCGTTGAACGCACCGCAGAGGAGGAGTCCCGTGACCGAGCGCGTCGTACTCGCCTACTCGGGCGGCCTGGACACCTCCGTCGCCATCGGCTGGATCGCCGAGGAAACGGGCGCCGAGGTCATCGCCGTCGCCGTCGACGTCGGACAGGGCGGCGAGGACCTGGAGGTCATCCGCAAGCGCGCGCTCGCCTGCGGTGCCGTCGAGGCCGAGGTCGCCGAGGCGGGGAACGAGTTCGCCGACGAGTACTGCCTCCCGGCGGTCAAGGCGAACGCCCTGTACATGGACCGGTACCCGCTGGTCTCGGCCCTCTCCCGGCCGGTCATCGTCAAGCACCTGGTGGCCGCCGCCCGCAAGCACGGCGCCGGCACCGTCGCCCACGGCTGCACCGGCAAGGGCAACGACCAGGTGCGCTTCGAGGCCGGCATCCAGGCCCTCGGCCCGGACCTGAAGTGCATCGCCCCGGTCCGCGACTACGCGATGACCCGGGACCGGGCCATCGCCTTCGCCGAGAAGGCGAACCTGCCGATCGCGACCACCAGGAAGTCCCCGTACTCCATCGACCAGAACGTCTTCGGTCGCGCCGTCGAGACGGGCTTCCTGGAGGACATCTGGAACGGACCCGTAGAGGACATCTACGAGTACACCTCGAACCCGGCCGTCCCGCGCGAGGCCGATGAGGTCGTCATCTCCTTCAAGGAGGGCGTGCCCGTCGCCGTCGACGGCCGGCCCGTCACCGTCCTGCAGGCCATCCAGCAGCTCAACCAGCGCGCCGGAGCCCAGGGCGTCGGCCGGATCGACATGGTCGAGGACCGCCTCGTCGGCATCAAGTCCCGCGAGGTCTACGAGGCTCCCGGCGCGATCGCGCTGATCACCGCCCACTCCGAACTGGAGAGCGTCACCGTCGAGCGCGAACTCGCCCGCTACAAGCGCCAGGTCGAGCAGCGCTGGGGCGAGCTGGTCTACGACGGCCTGTGGTTCTCCCCGCTCAAGCGGGCGCTGGACGGCTTCATCGACGAGGCCAACCGGCACGTCACCGGTGACATCCGGATGACCCTGCACGGCGGCCGCGCCGTCGTCACCGGCCGTCGGTCCGAGGAGTCGCTGTACGACTTCGACCTCGCGACCTACGACACCGGCGACACCTTCGACCAGTCCAAGGCCCAGGGCTTCATCGACATCTTCGCCCTGTCGTCGAAGATCGCGGCCAAGCGCGACCTGGCCTGACCCCGCCGTCCCGGCCGGCCCGCAGACGGCCTCCCCGTTACCTCCGCGGCGGGGAGGCCGTTCTCCATCCACACATGCAGTCTTGAGGAGCAGTAGCTGTGAGCAGCAACAACGCTGGTGACGTCCGGCTCTGGGGCGGCCGGTTCGCCGACGGTCCCGCCGAGGCCCTCGCGAAGCTGTCCGCGTCGGTCCACTTCGACTGGCGCCTCGCGCCGTACGACATCGCCGGCTCGCGCGCCCACGCCCGCGTGCTGCACACGGCGGGCCTGCTCACGGCCGACGAGCTCGAACGCATGATCGCCGGCCTGGACCGGCTGGAGGCCGACGTCGCCGACGGCTCCTTCACCGGCACCATCGCCGACGAGGACGTGCACACCGCCCTGGAGCGCGGCCTGCTGGAGCGCCTCGGCGCCGACCTCGGCGGCAAGCTGCGGGCCGGCCGGTCCCGCAACGACCAGGTGGCCACCCTCTTCCGGATGTACCTGCGCGACCACGCCCGGATCATCGGCGGCCTGATCGCCGACCTGCAGGACGCGCTGGTCGGCCTCGCGGAGAGCCACTCCGACGTGGCGATGCCGGGCCGCACCCACCTCCAGCACGCGCAGCCGGTGCTCTTCGCCCACCACGTGCTGGCCCACGTACAGGCCCTGTCCCGGGACGCGGAGCGGCTGCGCCAGTGGGACACGCGGACCGCGGTATCGCCGTACGGCTCCGGCGCGCTGGCCGGTTCCTCACTGGGCCTGGACCCGGAGGCGGTCGCCGCGGAGCTGGGCTTCGAGCGGGGCTCCGTCGGCAACTCGATCGACGGCACGGCCTCGCGGGACTTCGTCGCCGAGTTCGCCTTCGTCACCGCGATGATCGGGATCAACCTGTCCCGGATCGCGGAGGAGATCATCATCTGGAACACGAAGGAGTTCTCCTTCGTGACGCTGCACGACGCCTTCTCCACCGGCTCGTCGATCATGCCGCAGAAGAAGAACCCGGACATCGCGGAGCTGGCGCGCGGCAAGTCCGGGCGTCTCATCGGCAACCTCACGGGCCTGCTGGCGACCCTCAAGGCGCTGCCCCTGGCCTACAACCGGGACCTCCAGGAGGACAAGGAGCCCGTCTTCGACTCCTGCGACACCCTTGAGGTCCTGCTGCCGGCCTTCACCGGCATGATGGCCACGCTCACCGTCAACCGGGAGCGGATGGAGGAGCTGGCCCCGGCGGGCTTCTCGCTCGCCACCGACATCGCGGAGTGGCTGGTCAAGCAGGGCGTCCCCTTCCGGGTGGCGCACGAAGTGGCCGGCGAGTGCGTCAAGGAGTGCGAGGGCCTCGGCATCGAGCTGGACGAGCTCACGGACGAGCAGTTCGCGAAGATCTCCGAGCACCTGACCCCCGAGGTCCGCACCGTCCTCAACGTCAAGGGCGCCCTCGCCTCCCGCAACGGCCGCGGCGGCACCGCCCCGTCGGCGGTCGCGGTCCAGCTCACCGAGCTGAAGGCCGACCTGGTCATCCAGCACGCCTGGGCCGTCCACAAGCAGTAGACGCCCCCACTGCCTCCGCCGCCCTGCGGCCCGCACGCCCGACGACCCGGGTCCGGGCCTGTACGTCCGCACGCGGCGGAATGCCCGGAGGGGCGGCGGGAGCCCATCGCTCCCGCCGCCCCTCCGGCGCGTCGGCCTCCCGCTCAGCCGAGCGGGTGGTCCGGCTCGTAGTTGGTCAGGACGCAGCCCTCGACCTGGGACTTCTCCAGCCGGTAGCCGGACGGGGCGGAGAAGCCGGGAACGCAGTTCAGGTACAGGAACTGCAGCTGGTAGAGGCCGTGGCGGGACGAGGGGCTGTTGGTCTCGACGGCGATGTTCTCCCCGACGAGCAACCGGCTCGCGGTCTCCTTGAGCTTGCCGTCGTCCTTGTAGTCCGCCAGCTGGGCGGCCTTGGCCCTGGTCTGGAGCAGTTTCATGTTCCCGACGGTGTCGAGCCAGCTCAGGTCGCGGGCGCGCTGCGCTCCGGCGGGCTGCCCGCACAGGGCCCGTCCCGTCAGGCCCCACTCCAGGTCGCCGCCCGTCACCACCGGCGCGTAGTCGATCGACTCGATCGCGACGGCGTCGGGGTCGGTCGAGAAGTGCTTCTCGCAGTCGAGGCTGCTGCCCACCAGCTTCCGCAGCTCCGCCATGCTGCCGGCGCGGGGGAGCCCCAGGCTGCCCGTCTTCGGCTGACCCGGCTTCTCGCCCTCGCCCGCCGGATCCTGCGGGGTCTCCAGGTTCGGGCTGCCCGATCCGTCCTCGGAGCCGACGAAGTCGCTGAGGTTGCAGTGTTCGACCAGCGGCTTCTCCCGCTTGTAGCCCTTGGGGACGGGAGCGCCCGGGTTGCAGGTCAGGACCCGCAGGTCGGAGCGGACCAGCGCGAGCGCCGTCTTGGTGCTGGTCGGGAACGCGACGAAGCCCTTGCCGATCAGGACCCGGCTCTCCAGCCCGTACGCGCCGTCACCGCCGTCGATCCTGTCCAGGACGTACTTCTTGTAGCCCTCCTGGAACTGCTTCATGTCCGTGGGAACTGCGATGACGATCTCGCCCTGGCGGACCTTGTCGCTGCAGACGCCCAGCTCCTTCACCGACCACTGCCCGGCCTTGGGGAAGTCGGCCGCGGGCACCCGGGGGTCGTCGGGCCGGTCGCTCAGGTCGTCGCAGTTGGCGAACTGCCGCAGGTACTGCTGGGCCTCGGCGAGCGGGCCCGTGGCGGCGGCCGCGGACGTGGACGACGACGCGGCCGGTGCGTCCGGCTTCCCTCCGTCCTTGCACGCGGCGAGTGTGGCGAGGCAGCAGAGGGTGGCGGTCGCGGCGAGGATCCGCTGAAGGCGCATGGGTCGCTTTCGTCGATACGGAGCGGGGGGCATGTGCATGCTAAGTCGCGGCCGGGGCATGATCAAAAATCGGACCGAGGCGCCCCCCGGCCCCCGCCCCGCGCCGCTGCGCCTCACGCGGCCCAGTCCGCCAGGGCGTCGAAGTCCTCCCGGACCAGCCCGATCCGCTCGTCGACGCGCATCAGCAGGGTCCGCGCCGGATGGCGCTGGTCGACGTACTCGCGGTCCATCGCCGTGATGTCGTCGTCGATCCAGGCGAAGGGGCGCTCGCCCGCGTACTCCAGGACGTACTGGGTCTTCCAGAAGGTGCCGCGCGGCGCCCGGCCGTGCATCACCGGCCAGTCGATGAACGGGAGCCGGGGCAGGCCCAGGTGCGGGCCTATCCAGTCGTTGGCCTCGTCCTTCCAGGTGGTCGCCCAGACCAGCTCGTACGCGTCCGCGAGCGCGCGCAGCTCCGCGCCGTGGCCGTGGTTCAGCCAGACCCGCAGCGGCTTCGCGCTCTCCTTCTCCGTCCAGCCCGTCGGCCGCATCCGGTGGGTGGAGTACCCCTCGGGGCGGCGCTGCGCCTTGGCCGCGTAGGGGTTCAGTGGTCCGTCGACGTCGATCAGCAGCAGCGGCTTCATCTCGGCATGATTCCCTTCCGGCCGCCCGGGGGGCAGCCCATTTTTCCCAAGAATGAGACGTCAGTGTCTCAATTGGTGTACGCTTGTCTCATGGCCATGGATCGTGACCAGGTGCTCCGCGACGCGGCCGCCCTGCTCTCCCGCAAATCGACCGCCACGATGGACGAGGTCGCCCGAGCCGCCGGAATCGGCCGCGCGACCCTCCACCGGCACTTCGCCGGGCGCGACGCCCTCGTACGCGCCCTGGAAGACCTCGGCATCCGGGAGTTCGAGGTGGCGTTCGACAACGCCCGCCTCGACGAGGGCACTGCGGTGGAGGCGCTCAGACGCCTCGTGGCCGAGGCCGAGCCCAACGCCGAACTGCTGGCCTTCCTCGTCACCGAGAACCAGCTCTTCGAGGGCGACGAGGTCAACGAGGGCTGGGCCCGGCTCGACGCCCGCGTCACCGCCCTGTTCCGGCGCGGCCAGGAAGAGGGCGACATCCGGATCGACCTGAGCCCCGCATGGCTCACCGAGGCCCTCTACGGCCTCATCGGCAGCTGCGCATGGGCCGTCATGGACGGCCGGGTCGCCGCCAAGGACTTCCAGTACATGATCATCGAGCTGCTGCTCGGTGGCGCCCGACGGAGCGTGGAGAAATGAGCCGTACCGAACAGCTGATACGTCAGACGGGGGTGGAGGAGAAGAGCCGCGGCCGCTGGCTCGCGCTCTCCGTGCTCGTCCTGGCCGTGCTGCTGGTCGCGGTGGACGCCACGGTCCTCGGCCTCGCCACACCCTCCCTCAGCGAAGACCTCAAGCCGTCCGGCACCCAGCTGCTGTGGATCGGCGACATCTACTCCTTCGTCATCGCCGGACTCCTGGTCTCCATGGGCTCCCTCGGTGACCGCATAGGCCGCAAGAAGCTGCTCCTCGTCGGCGCCACCGCCTTCGGCGCCGTCTCGGTCCTGAACGCCTACGCGACCAGCCCCGAGATGATGATCGTCGCCCGCGCCCTGCTCGGCGTGGCCGGCGCCACCCTGATGCCGTCCACCCTCGCGCTGATCCGCAACATCTTCACCGACCCCCGGGAGCGCAGCCTCGCCATCGGCATCTGGGGCGCCACCGCCTCGGCCGGCGCGGCCGTCGGCCCGGTCGTCGGCGGAGCCCTGCTCCAGCACTTCTGGTGGGGCTCGGTCTTCCTCATCAACCTCCCCGTGATGATCGCCCTGGTCCTCGTCGGGATCAAGCTGCTTCCCGAATCGAAGAACCCGGTCGCGGGCCCCTGGGACCTCGTCAGCGTCGCCCTCTCCCTCGTCGGCGTGATCGGTGTGGTCTACGCCGTCAAGGAAGCCGCCACGCACGGCATGACCTGGGAGGTCGCGGTCGCCGGGATCCTCGGCGCGGGCGCGCTGTACGCCTTCGTCCGCCGCCAGTTCACCCTGCCGTCCCCGCTCCTCGACATGCGGCTCTTCCGCCACCGCGGCTTCTCCGGCGCGGTCCTCGCCGACCTGCTCACCGTCTTCGGCCTCTCCGGGCTGGTCTTCTTCCTCTCCCAGTTCCTCCAGCTCGTCCAGGGCCGGGGCCCGCTGGAGGCGGGCCTGGCCGAACTGCCCGCCGCCATCGGCGCGGTGGTCACCGGCCTGGTCGCGGGCCGGTACGCCCGCCGGTACTCGGTGCGCTCCGTCGTCACCGGCGGCCTCGCCGCCATCGGCCTGGCCCTCGCCGTCCTGACCGTGATCCACAAGGAGAGCGGCTATCCGCTGCTCGGCGCGGCCCTGCTCGTCGTCGGCCTCGGCGCCGGCTTCTCCTTCACCGTCACCGCCGACGTGATCCTCTCCAGCGTCCCCAAGGAGCAGGCCGGTTCGGCCTCCGCCGTCTCCGAGACGGCGTACGAACTCGGCGCCGCCCTCGGCATCGCCCTGCTCGGCTCCATCGTCACCGGCGTCTACCAGGGCTTCACCGCCCCGGCCTCCGTCAGCGGTCCGGTGGCCGACGCCGCGCACGAATCCCTCGGCGGAGCCGTGGAGGCCGCCAAGACGCTGGACCCGGACACCGCCGCCCACATGGTCGGCGCCGCCCAGGACGCCTTCGTCGACGGCCTGCGCTTCGCCTCCGGCGTCGGCGCGGCCGTGCTGCTGGCCACCGCCGTGGCCGCCTGGTTCCTGCTCCGGGGCCAGCGCCTCCAGGAGGGCGTCGAGCACTGATCCACCGCCAAGGGACGGTGTACCGGACCGAGTTGACAGTCCGTGGAACACCGGGACACCATCCCGGCGATGGAGATCAACGATCTGACCCCGGCCGAGCGCCGCGTATGGGAGGCCTTCCCGCGCGGCGACGGCGTCGACTTCCGGGAGCACCCCGACGACAGCTCCGTCGACGGGGCCGGCTGGGGCCCCGGCCGCACCCTGCGGGCCGAGGTGCTGCGGGCCCTCCTGCTGGGCGCCGCCCCCGCCGTGGAGGGCCGGGTCGCGGGGCTCAAGATCAAGGGCGCGAGGATCGTCGGCAAGCTCGACCTGCGCTACGCGGTGATCGACCACCCGATCCGGATGCGCGACTGCTGGTTCGAACGCAAACCGCTCCTGTACGGAGCCCAGCTCAAGGCCCTCGTCCTCGGCTACTCCACCCTGCCCGGCCTCACCGCCGCCACCGTGCGCGTCGACGTCGTCCTGCGGCTCTCCTGCTGCCGGATCAGCGGCCCCGTCCGGCTCCAGGGCGCCAAGATATCCGGCGGCCTCTTCCTCCAGGGCGCGGTGGTCGGCCCCACGTCGGGCGAGGAGGCGGACGAACCGCCGCTCCAGCTCAACCACGCGGAGGTCGGCACCGACATCATCGCCAACGACCTGACCGTCCACGGCCAGCTCCGCCTCAACGGCGCCGTCGTCGGCGGCCAGATCAACCTCGACGACGCCCGCCTGCTCGCCCCGGACGGCACCGCCCTCCAGGCCGAGACCCTCACGGTCGGAACCAACCTCCAGGCCGCGCGGGCCCGCGCCCAGGGCCGCCTCAACCTCACGGGATCGCGCATCCCCGGCCGTCTCAACCTCGCGCGCGCGGTCCTCGACAACCCGGGCGGCGTCGCCCTGCGCGCCTCCAGCTGCACGGTCGGCGAGATGTGGCTGCCCGCCTGCGACGACGTGCGCGGCACCGTGAACCTGCGGCGCTCGCAGTTCGACCTGTTGAACATGCGGCCGGGGACCTGGCGGGACCCGCTGCGCCTCGACGGCCTGACCTACCGCGCACTGGGCCCCCACCTGCCCGCCGAGGAGCGGCTGGCCGCGCTGGAGACCGGTGAGCCCGGATACCTCCCGTACCCGTACGAACAGCTGGCCGCGGCCTACCGCACCGCGGGCGACGAGGCGGCCGCCCGGACCGTCCAGCTCGCCAAGCTGCGCAGGCACCGCCGGACCCTGCCCCGGCACACGCGCGCGTGGGGGCTCCTCCAGGACGCCACCGTCGGCTACGGCTTCCGGCCGCTGCGCGCGGCGGGCTGGCTGACGGCGCTGCTGCTCACCGGGGCGATCGCGTTCGCGCTCCAGCCCCCGCGCCCGCTCAAGCAGGGCGAGGCGCCGGACTTCAATGCCGTCTTCTACACCATCGACCTGATGCTGCCGATCATCGGTTTCGGCCAGGAACAGGCCTTCGCGCCGAGCGGCTGGCACCAGTGGCTGTCGTACCTGCTGATCGTGACCGGCTGGATCCTCGCCACCACGACGGCGGCGGGCGTCAGCCGGTCACTGAGACGGCAGTGAAAGCCGTGGGGACCCCCGGGACACCGGGGGACCCCAGGTACTACGCGGCCTTCGCCTTGGTCGCGTACATGTCGACGTACTCCTGGCCCGAGAGCCGCATGACCTCGGCCATCACCGAGTCGGTGACGGCGCGCAGCACGTACCGGTCGCGGTCCATGCCCTCGTAGCGGGAGAACTCCATCGGCTCGCCGAAGCGGACCGTGACCCGGCCCGGGCGCGGCATGCCGGCGCCGCCGGGCTGGAGCTTGTCGGTACCGATCATCGCGAACGGCACCACGGGGGCGCCGGTCATCAGGGTGAGGCGGGCGATGCCCGTGCGGCCGCGGTACAGCCGGCCGTCGGGGGAGCGGGTGCCCTCCGGGTAGATGCCGAAGATCTTGCCCTCTTCGAGGATCCTGCGGCCGGTCATCAGGGCCGCGACGCCGCCGTTCGCACCGTCACGGTCGACGGGGATCATGCCGGAGCCGGTGAAGAACCACGCCATGAGCCGGCCCTTGAGCCCCTTGCCGGTCACGTACTCGTCCTTGCCGATGAAGTGGACCGTGCGGTCGCACACCAGCGGAAGGATCATGGAGTCGATGAAGGTGAGGTGGTTGCCCGCCAGAATCACCGGTCCGGAGCCGGGGATGTTCTCGACGCCCTCCACGCGGGTGCGGAACATCGTGCGCATGACCGGTCCGACAGTGGCTTTGATGAGCTTCGTACGGAACAACGTGGGCCCTCCGGCATCGAAAAGCGGCTCGCGCACCCACCACTCGGCAGTAGCGCAGGTGAGGACGATACTCGCGGGTCAGCTCCGAGCGCACATCGGGTTCACGTGTCGGATACGTATTGTTGACGCGCGTTTTCGCCAAGTTCCCCGGATGTGCCCACGAGGCACCCCCTGCGGCCACCCCCGTTTGCCTACCATCGGCACGCCGATCACGACCTTCACGCTTCACGGCCTTCGGGGCCTTCACGACGAGGAGTGGCACTCATGACGCAGGGCGGGGCAGCGCGGCGCACGGTCCTGGGGGCGGCCGTGGTGGCGGCCGGGGCCGGGATCACCGGACTCGCGGCGGGACCGGCCGCCGCCTCCGGGGAGGGCGGCGGCCGCGGCGGCGACGGCGGCTTCCGGGACCTCCCGTACCCCACGGTCATCGGCCACCGCGGCGCCAGCGGCTACCGGCCGGAGCACACGCTCGGCTCCTACCAGCTGGCCCTCGACCTGGGGGCGGACGTCGTCGAGCAGGACCTGGTCCCCACCCGGGACGGCCACCTGGTGTGCCGCCACGAGAACGAGATCGGCGGCACCACCGACGTCGCCGACCACCCCGAGTTCGCCTCGCGGCGTACCACCAAGTCCGTCGACGGAGTCTCGGTCACCGGCTGGTTCACCGAGGACTTCACCCTCGCCGAGCTGAAGACCCTGCGCGCGAAGGAACGTATCCCCGCCGTCCGCCAGCGCAACACGCTCTACGACGGCCAGTGGGCGGTCCCCACCTTCGAAGAGGTGCTCCGCTGGGCCGACCGCGAGGGCCGGCGGCGCGGCGAGCGCGTCTGGCTCCACGTCGAGACCAAGCACCCCAGCTACTTCCGCGGCCTGGGCCTCGGCCTGGAGGAGCCCCTCGCCCGGCTGCTGCGCCGGTACCGCCGCGACGGCCGTGACGCCGCCGTCTTCCTCCAGTCCTTCGAACCCTCCAGCATCCAGCGGCTCTCCCGGCTGGTCTCCGCGCCCCGGGTGGTCCTGCTCTCTGCGGCCAACACCCGCCCCTGGGACTTCGAACAGGCGGGGGACCCGCGTACGGTCGCCGACCTGGTCAAGCCCGAGGGCCTCAAGTGGATCGCCGGCTTCGCCCAGGGCATCGGCCCCACCATGGACCTGATCCTCCCGCGCGACGCGGCCGGCCGGCTCGGCGCACCGACCACCCTGGTCAAGGACGCCCACGCCCGCGGGCTGCTGCTGCACCCCTATACCGCGCGCAACGAGAACAGCTTCCTGCCCGCCGAGTACCGCAGGGGTACGGATCCGGCCGCGTACGGGGACGCCCTCGGCGCCTTCCGCACGTACTTCGAACAGGGCATCGACGGGATCTTCACCGACAACCCGGACACCGGACTGCTCGCCGCCGAAGCCTTCCGCCCGGGCCGACGCCCCGTCAACGGCTGAGCGCCGCTTCCCGAACGAGTGGGCCGCGCCCGGTGGGGAAACCGCCGGGCGCGGCCCACTCGTCCCGCTCGGCATGGACCTGCTGAAGGACCCCGACCTCGTCAACGAACTGGGCCCGCTGCTCTCCGCGGAGGCGGCGGCGGAGGCCCCGGGCGCCGGAGTGGACGCGGCCGACCTGGAACAAGCCGTCTGGGTCAGGCTGCTGGAGAGCGGCCGGCGCGCACCCGATCCCGCCGACCCGGCCGAGCCGGCCCGCTGGCTGCGCCGCGCGGTACGGGCCGAGGCCCGGCTCGCCCGGCGCCGCGCGCGCCGTGAGATGCCGTACGACCACCGCCGCCGGCGCGTGGACGACCACCGCCCGCGGGCCGACGCCGCCGGCGGGCCCGGGCCGGAGCCCGAAGACGCCCTGCTGCACGGGGAGGAGAACCGGGCCCTCCGATCGGCCGTCGCCCGATTGCCCGGACGCTGTCCCGAGCTGATGAGGCACTTCTTTCGCCCAGAGACCTCACATACCGTGAAATCGCAGGAGAGTTGGGTATCTCACAAGGAAGTTTAGGGCCTGTGCGTTCCCGTTGCCTGGGATGTCTGCGCAGAATGCTCGCGGCAGAGGTTGCGGCTCCTGGCCTTCGGGGAATGGAGCGGTAGACCAACGGGCTACCAGGTGAGCTGGAGGCATGCGCACATGGGCATGAGCGTGACCATTTCGGCGGCGACTGCCGAGGACGCCGAGCAGATCTTCAAACTGCAGTACCTGGCCTTCCAGCGCGAGGCCGAGCTGTACGGCAACTACCTCATCCAGCCGCTCACCCAGTCCCTGGACTCCCTCAAGGGAGAGCTCGCGACGGACACCGTCCTGGTGGCCCGGCTCGGCGACGAGATCGTCGGGACCGTACGCGGCAGCGTGGACGAGGAGGGCACCGCCAAGATCGCCAAGCTCTGCGTCCACCCGCGCCTGCAGGGACACGGGCTCGGCGCCCGCCTGCTGCGCGCCGTGGAGGAGGCCCTCGCGAGCCCCGGCACCACCACCCGCTTCCGCCTGCACACGGGTCACAAGAGCGAGTCCAACCTGCGCCTCTACCGCAAGGCCGGCTACGTCAAGGTCGGCGGGCGCACGGCGTCCGACGGCGTGCAGCTGGTGATCCTGGAGAAGGAAGCCAAGGACCCGACCGACTTCGCGGTCAGCGCCTGATCCGGCCTCCGGTTCAGCGCTTGCGCAGCCAGAGCATCCCGGTGATCGGCAGGATCACCGGGATGAACAGGTAGCCCAGCCCGAACTGCGACCAGACGGTCGTGTCGGGGAAGGACTCCGGGCGCAGCACCGTCCAGGTGCCCACGGCAAGCACGCCCGCCAGTTCCGCGGCGCAGCACACCAGCGCCGCCCTGCGCGCCGCCTCGCCGCCGCGCACCAGCGAGTAGGTGATGAACGCGTAGGCCAGCGCCGCCACCGCGGACAACGAGTAGGCCAGCGGCGCCCGGTCGAACTCGGTGGAGATCTGGAAGGCCGACCGCGAGACCGCGCCCACCACCATCACCCCGTACAGCCACACCAGCAGCAGCCCCGGCCCGGAGACCAGCCGCTTGCGCCCGGCGTCAGTGGCGGTCGTCGTCTCAGCGTCAGGCACCGGTCGTTCCCCAGATGTCGTAGAGCCGTACTTCGAGGACGGCGAGGACGACCGCGCCGGCGGCCACCGTCACCGATCCCCACTTGGTCCGCTCGGTCAGCGAGAGCAGCCCGGCGGCCGGTACCGCGGCGAAGGCGCCGAGCAGGTAGGCCACGAAGATCACCGTGCCCTCGTCGGGCTTCTCGCCCCTGGCCAGCTGGACCAGGCCGATCACCAGCTGGGCCAGGACCAGGACGGTCACGACGGCCATGCCGATGAAGTGCCAGTCCTTGGTGGGCTGGTCGCGCAGCGCGGCGAAACCGCACCAGGCGGCGAGGGCGAGTGCGGCCACGCCGATGGCGACCGTCAGGGCGTCGAGCATGCAGCGAGGGTATTACGGGCCGAAAGACCCGATGCGCGCGCCCCTTCCCGTACGGCGGCCCCCGCACGGCCGCCGTGCCCCTCGCCGCGACCGTGGTCTTGACCACAAGGAGCCCCCGCGAAGGCCCCGTCGAGAGCCCCCGGAACGCCCCCCGCCGCGGGCCCGGCGGAGCACGTCGGCGCAGGTCAGCGGCGAGGGCGGCAGGGTGGGACGGATGACCCCGACCGACCGGTGTTGTCCGGTATGCGGCCGAATAGCGTCCGCTATCCGGACAGCTTTGATCGGTGAGGGGGTACGTCTGCTTTACTGGGGCCCATGACCACGACGAGCAGCCGCACCCTTGCGACCGAGGCGACGATGACGCCCGGTGCTCGCTGTATGTGTCGAATGTGCGCCTTCTGAGGGCCCCTTCCTGAGCCTCGCGCCCCGAAGCGAGACCGGCCGCGCCAGTACGTCACCACCTGATGGACAACACGGCCCACTCATGCCCCGCGCACGCGTCGAAGCCATCGTTTTCTGACGGTTCGTCCCGTATCGCGTCCCAGATGTTTGCCCCGTGCCCGGCACCCCGCTGCGCCGTGCACTCGACAGCGACGGAATTCCTGTGATCACCACATCGGGCCTCACGAAGGTCTACCAGTCCCGTGGCCGCGAGGTCACCGCCCTGGACGGCGTCGACCTCCACGTCCGCGAGGGCGAGGTCTACGGAGTCATCGGCCAGAGCGGCGCCGGCAAGTCCTCCCTGATCCGCTGCGTGAACCTGCTGGAGCGCCCCACCACCGGCACCGTGCACGTCGACGGTGTCGACCTCACCGCGCTGGCCGGCCGCGGCCGCCGCGCCGGCAAGGAACTCCGCGAGGCCCGCAGCCGTATCGGCATGGTCTTCCAGCACTTCAACCTGCTGTCCTCGCGCACCGTCCAGGCCAACGTCGAGCTGCCCCTGGAGATCCTCGGCGTCTCCGGCCGCGAGCGCTCCCGCAAGGCCCTGGAACTCCTCGACCTCGTCGGCCTCGCCGACAAGGCCAAGGCCTACCCCACCCAGCTCTCCGGCGGCCAGAAGCAGCGCGTCGGCATCGCCCGCGCCCTGGCCGGCGACCCCAAGGTGCTGCTCTCCGACGAGGCCACCAGCGCCCTCGACCCCGAGACCACCCGCTCCATCCTGAAGCTGCTGCGCGACCTCAACGAGCAGCTCGGCCTCACCGTGCTCCTCATCACGCACGAGATGGACGTCGTCAAGACCGTCTGCGACTCGGCCGCCCTGATGAAGAAGGGCCGGATCGTCGAGTCCGGCACCGTCGCCGAACTGCTCGCCACCCCCGGCTCCGAGCTCGCCGGCGAGCTGTTCCCGGTCACCGGCGCCGCCTCCGGCCCCGACCGCACGGTCGTCGACGTCACCTTCCACGGCGAGGCCGCCGCCCAGCCGGTCATCTCGCAGCTCTCGCGCACGTACAACATCGACATCTCGATCCTCGGCGCCGCGATGGACACCGTCGCCGGCCGGCTCATCGGCCGCATGCGCATCGAACTGCCCGGCCGCTACGAGGACAACGTCGTGCCGGTGGGCTTCCTGCGCGAGCAGGGCCTCCAGGTCGACGTCGTCGACGAGGCCGACGGGATCGACAACGAACTGGCCGAACTGACCGAGCTGGCCAAGGATGGTGCCAAGTGACCTGGTCCGAGATGCAGCCCCTGCTCACCCAGGGCACCTACGACACCCTCTACATGGTGCTGTGGTCCACCCTGGTGACCGTGCTCGGCGGACTGCCCATCGGCATCCTGCTGGTCCTCACCGACAAGGGCGGCCTGCTGCAGAACCAGCCGCTCAACAAGGTCCTCGGCGTGATCGTGAACATAGGCCGCTCGCTGCCGTTCATCATCCTGCTGATCTTCCTGATCCCGGTCACCACCGCGGTCGTCGGCACCTTCATCGGCCCCACCGCCATGATCGTCCCGCTCGCCATCGGCGCCATCCCCTTCTTCGCCCGGCTCGTCGAGACCGCCGTCCGCGAGGTGGACCACGGCCTGATCGAGGCCGTCGAGTCCATGGGCGGCGGCATCCCGACCCTGGTCGGCAAGGTCCTCCTGCCGCAGGCCCTGCCCTCCCTGGTCGCCGGCGTCACCACCACCGTCATCACCCTCGTCGGCTACTCCGCCATGGCGGGCGCCGTCGGCGGCGAAGGCCTCGGCTCCAAGGCCATCACGTACGGCTTCCAGCGCTTCGAGACCGGCTTCATGGTCGCCACCGTCGTGGTCCTCATCGTCCTCGTCACCGTGGTCCAGCTGATCGGCGACGGCGTCGTACGCCTCCTGGCCCGCCGCGGCCGGACGGCCTGACCGCGACCACGGGCCGCGGCCCCCACCGATTTCCCCCATAGAGCCCGCACTTGTCGTGCTTGGGCCACCACCAGCAAGTCCTCGGTACTTGTTCAGCAAGAAAGGCACTCTTCGTGCGTAAGAACATCAAGCTCACCGCCCTCGCCGCCACCGCCACCGCGCTGACCCTCGGCCTCACCGCCTGCGGCAGCTCCTCGGACCCGTCCTCCGCCAAGGCCGACGGCGGCAAGGCCGACGAGAGCAAGCCGCTCGTCATAGCGGCCTCCCCGAGCCCCCACGCCGACATCCTGAACTTCGTGAAGGACAAGCTCGCGGCCAAGGAAGGCCTCAAGCTGGAGGTCAAGGAGTTCACGGACTACGTCCTGCCCAACACCGCCACCGAGCAGGGCCAGGTCGACGGCAACTACTTCCAGCACAAGCCGTACCTCGACGACTTCAACAAGAAGAACAACACCCACGTCGTCCCCGTCGTGAACGTGCACCTGGAGCCCCTCGGCCTCTACTCCAAGAAGGTCAAGGCACTCTCCGACATCAAGGCCGGCCAGACCATCGCCGTCCCCAACGACACCACCAACGAGGGCCGCGCCCTCCAGCTGCTCGCCGCGAACAACCTGATCACCCTGAAGGAGGGTGTCGGCACCAGCGCCAAGCTGTCCGACATCACCGACAAGAAGGGCCTGGAGTTCAAGGAGCTGGAGGCCGCCACCGTCCCGCGCGCCCTGGGCGACGTGGACGCCGCGGTGATCAACGGCAACTACGCCCTCGAGGCCAACCTGGCGCCCGCCAAGGACGCGCTCGTCCTGGAGAAGGCCGAGGGCAACCCCTACGCCAACTTCCTCGCGGTCAAGGACGGCAACCAGAACGACCCGCGGATCCAGAAGCTCGCCAAGCTCCTGAACTCCGACGACGTCAAGAAGTTCATCGAGGAGAAGTACCAGGGCTCGGTCGTCCCGGCCTTCGGCACCTCCTGACCCCGCCGCCCGACCCCGTCGGGCCCGGACGGTCATGCATCTCGGCCCCGCACGCCCCTGTCGGCGCGCGGGGCCGAGTCCTGCCCGCCCCCGGAGCCGAGCCCTGCCCGCTCCCGGGCAACCCGGCCCTGCACATCCCCCGTTCGATGCTGCATGCTGTGGCCTACGACCCGTGGATCAGGTCCCGCACCAACGGCCCCGCACCACGGTCGCATCGCAACACGGTCGCACCACGTTCTCAGGCATGGAGCTGCGCATGACTACCACCTTCCCGGACGTCACCATCAGCACGGAACGGCTGGTGCTGCGCCCGTTCGAGGAGGAGGACGTCACCGCGCTCGCCGAGATGATGAACGACGAGAACATCACCGCCTGGACCTCCGTACCGCACCCCTACACCCGGGCCGACGCGCACGCCTGGGCCACCCGGGACTCCCACACCGAACGCGCCGAGGGCCGCGGCATCGTCTTCGCCGTCACCGAGTTCCTCACCCAGCGCCTCGTCGGCATCGTCCACCTCCGCAACACCAACTGGCGCACCCGCGCCACCGAGGTCGGCTACGTCACCGCGCCCTGGGCCCGCGGCGAGGGCTACGCCAGCGAGTCCGTCCTGGCCGTCGCCCAATGGCTCTTCCGCGAGCAGGCGTTCGAGCGCCTCGAACTGCGCACAGCCGCCGACAACACCGCCTCCCAGCAGGTCGCCCAGAAGATCGGCTGCATCAGCGAGGGCGTCCTGCGCAACGCGTGGACAGTGCGCACGCAGACCGCCGACGGCGGCTGGACCGACACCCGCACCGACCTCATCGTCTGGAGCCTCCTGCCCGAGGACCTCGACGAAGGCGACGGCTACGACGGGTACGACGGCTACGAGAGCTACGAAAGCCACGACACCCACGGCGGCCCCGGCGGACGTCCGGGCGACGCGGTCCCCGGACAGCGGTCCGACGCGCACGGCCACCCCGTCGGCGCCGACCGGAAATGAACCGATGACCGGGTAGTCTCACCGTGCCCGCCCCACCCTCCCGCCCCCCCCACATCAGGAGACAGACGACGATGGCCGACCGGGTCACGGTGATCGGCTGGGACGGTTCGCCCCTGACCTCGGCCGCCCGGTCCGCGCTCTCCGCCGCCACCCTCGTGGCCGGAGCCGCCCACCACCTCGCCCTCCCCGAAGTCCCGCCCACCGCCGAACGCATCCGCCTCGGCAGCCTGGGCCTCGCCGCCCGCCGCATCGCCGGCCACCGCGGCACCGCGGTGGTGTTCGCCGACGGCGACCCCGGCTTCTTCGGCGTCGTACGCACCCTGCGCGCCCCGGAGCACGGCCTGGAGGTCGAGGTCGTCCCCGCCGTCTCCTCCGTCGCGGCCGCCTTCGCCCGCGCCGGCATGCCCTGGGACGACGCCCAGGTGGTCGTCGCCCACCCCCGCACCCTGCGGCGCGCCGTCAACGTCTGCCGCGCCCACCCCAAGGTCGCCGTCCTCACCTCGCCCGGCGCCGGCCCCGCCGAACTCGCCCTGCTCCTCGACGGGGTCCACCGCACCTTCGTCGTCTGCGAGGAACTCGGCACGGACCGCGAGCAGGTGAGCGTCCTCACCTCCGACAAGGCCGCCGACCACAGCTGGCGCGACCCGAACGTCGTCATCGTCATCGGCGGCGCGGGCCAGGCCCCGGCCGCCGACCCCGGCTGGCTGCTCGGCCAGAGCGCGGCCCACTCCGCCGACCGCGGCTGGGCCCGCCCGCAGACCGGCGCGGGGGAGGGCGAGGGGGAGTCTGCACTGCTGCACGCGGCCCAACTCGCCCGGCTCGGCCCGCGTACCGGCGACCTCGTCTGGGACATCGGCACCGGATCCGGCGGCGTGGCCGTGGACGCGGCCGCCCTCGGCGCGGCCGTGATCGCCGTGGACGCCGCCCCCGGGGCCCGCGAGCGCGTGACCGCCGCCGCCCGCAAGCGAGGAGTGCAGCTGCAGTTCGTCGCCGGGCGCGCCCCGCACGTCCTGGAGAACCTGCCCGAACCCGACGTCGTCCGCGTCGGCGGCGGCGGCGCCGAGGTCGTCGCGGCCGTCGCCGACCGGCGCCCCGAACGGATCGTCAGCCACGCCTCCACCCGGGACGAGGCGGAGGCCATCGGCCGCGTACTCACCGAACACGGTTACGACGTCGAGTGCGCCCTCCTCCAGGCCGTCGGCCTCGACCCCCGCACCTGGGCCGAACAGGACCGTTCCGTGGTGTTCCTCCTGGCAGCTCAGCGCCCTGTCGCCCGCTGAGACGAGGGGCGGGTAGGCTGGCCGATCGTCGTACTGCGCGGACGTTCCGGGCATCGCGACACGGCCTGGACGCGCGACGTGGCGCAGTCCACAGAGGACCGTGGTGGTTATGGCCGCCACGATCGCTAACGGGCGCGACAATGCTTACTGGTTGTCGCGCAGGCGCACGTGAGACGGACTCGTCGCACCCGCGACACCGCACGGCAACTCCGCTCGGAGGCCTCGTGGGCGACCGGGTGATCGAAGAGGCAACACGATGGGCGAGGGGTAAGCATGACTGACACCGGCCAGGTCCCGGGCGAGGGTCTCCCGGACAACACGGGCATGGTGGATCAGCAGGGCATCCCCGCCCCGGTCCAGATCCCGGCACCCATGCCCGGCTACGCCTTCCAGGACCTCATGGACAATCCGGCCGAGCCGGAGGACGAGGAACTCCTGCTGATGCCGAGCGCCCAGGGCTCCTGGAGCGACCCGCAGGTCGTCCCGCAGGCCCCCGCCTTCCCCGTGGAGCCCCAGCACGCCGAGCAGCAGATGTACGCCGACGCCTCCTACGGCGCCGGGACCGCGTACGCGGGCGCCCCGGCGGCGTACCCCGAGCCCGCCGCGTACACCGAGTTCCCCCAGCCCGCCTTCCCCGAGGGCTCCTACAGCGCGGGCGCCCACGAGACGGGCGGCCGGGACTCCGGCGCGCTGGACCTCGGCGGGCTCGTCCCGCCGCCCGCCGCCCCGGTGGCCCCCGCCCGGCGCCCGCTGCACATGGGCCCGGCCGTGCCCGACGCCACCGGCGGAGTTGTACGCTCCCTCGCCGACCGCGGCCCGGCCGCGACGCCCGCGCCGGCCGCCCCGCTCGCCCCCGCGATGCCCACGACCCCGCTCCACCAGGCCGGCCCCCCGACCATCGGGCCCGAGTACCTGGACGTCCCCCGTGCCGAGGCCGCCCAGGACCCCGCCGCCCCGCAGCTCGGCGAGGTCCCGCCGCAGGCCGGCACGCCGTGGACGCCGGAGCAGGTTCCCGCGCCGGAGCCGGAGCCGGAGCCGGAGCCGGCGCCTGCTGCGGCCGAGGCCGCGCAGGCCCCCGAGCCGGTGCCCGCACCCGAGCCCGTCCAGGTCGCCGAGCCGGTCCGGGCCGCCGTGGAGCCGGAGCCCGAGCCCGAGCCCGCGCCCGCAGAAACCGTGGCTCACGCCCCCGCGCAGCCGCAGCCGGAGCCCGAGCCCGAGCCCGTACCGGCCGAGGCGCTCCCCGTGGCGGAGACCCCCGAGCCGGTGGTCCCCGAGGCACCGGCCGTCGTACCCGTGGCGGTCGCTCCGGCCGCTCCCGTCGAGCCCGCCGCGCCGGTCGAGCCCGCCGCGCCGGTCGAGGCCGTCGCCGTCGAGCCGGTCCAGGCGGCGCCGGCCGAGGCCGAGCCGGTCCCGGTCCCGGTCCCGGCCGAGCCGGTCGCGGTCGAGCCGCAGCCCGTGGCGGTCGCCCCCGAGGAGCAGCCGGTCGCGGCCGTCGAGCCCGAGCAGGTCCAGCCCGAGCCCGTCCAGCCGGAGCCCGTGGTGGTCGCCGCCGCGGAGCCGGTGGCGGCCGAGGCCGCTCCCGCCCCGGTCGAGCCGGTCGCCGTGGAGCCGCAGCCCGTGGCGGTCGTCGCCCCCGAGGAGCCCGCCGAGCAGGTCGAGGCCGCGGCCGCGGCCTCGACCGAGGCACGGCCCGAGGCGGAGCCCGCTCCCCAGCCCGAGGCCGAGCCCGAGGCGGTCGTCGAGGCGGAGCCCGCCGCCGGCGAGCCGGCCCCCGGCTACGCCGACGCCGAGCGCGAGGCCGTCCTGCGCGTGATGCGCGAGCGCCGCGACATCCGCAAGGGCTTCCGCACCGACCCCATCCCGCACGAGGTGCTGCTCCGCGTCCTGGAGGCGGCCCACACCGCGCCCAGCGTCGGCCACTCCCAGCCCTGGGACTTCGTCGTCATCCGCTCCGCCGAGACCCGCCGGACGATGCACGAGCTCGCCCAGCGCCAGCGCGAGGCCTACGCGAAGTCGCTGCCCAAGGGCCGCGCGAAGCAGTTCAAGGAACTCAAGATCGAGGCCATCCTCGACACCCCGGTGAACATCGTCGTCACCGCCGACCCCACCCGCGGCGGCCGCCACACCCTCGGCCGGCACACCCAGCCGCAGATGGCCCCGTACTCCTCGGCCCTCGCCGTCGAGAACCTCTGGCTCGCCGCGCGCGCCGAGGGCCTCGGCGTCGGCTGGGTGAGCTTCTTCGACGAGCGCGAGATGGTCCGCGAGCTCGGCCTGCCGGAGCACCTGGAGGTCGTCGCGTACCTGTGCGTCGGCTACGTCGACGAGTTCCCGGAGGAGCCCGAGCTGGCCCAGGCCGGCTGGTCGCAGCGCCGCCCGCTCTCCTGGGTGGTCCACGAGGAGACCTACGGCCGCCGCGCGCTGCCCGGCGAGGAACCGCACGACCTCCTCTCCGAGACCGTCGCCAGCATCCGCCCGCTCGACGCCAAGGCGCTCGGCGAGGCCTGGGAGCGGCAGAAGCGCATGACCAAGCCGGCGGGTGCGCTGGGCATGCTGGAGATCATCTCGGCCCAGCTCGCGGGCCTGTCCCGGGTCTGCCCGCCGCCGATCCCCGAGCCGGCCGCGGTGGCGATCTTCGCGGGCGACCACGGCGTGCACGCCCAGGGCGTCACCCCGTGGCCCCAGGAGGTCACCACGCAGATGGTCGCCAACTTCCTCGGCGGCGGCGCGGTCTGCAACGCCTTCGCCAACCAGGTGGGCGCCGAGGTCTGCGTCATCGACGTCGGCGTCGCGGGCGACCTGCCGGCCACCCCGGGCCTCCTGCCCCGCAAGGTCCGCCCGGGCACGGCCGACCTGTCCACCGGCCCGGCGATGACCCGCGAGGAAGCGATCGCGGCCATCGAGGTCGGCATCGAGACGGCCCGCGACCTGGTCGCGGCGGGCAACAAGGCTCTCCTCACGGGCGAGATGGGCATCGCGAACACCACGGTCTCCGCAGCCCTGATCTCGGTCTTCACGGGGGTGGACCCGTCGGAGGTCACCGGCCGCGGCACCGGCATCAACGACGAGACGCACGCCCGCAAGGTCGACGTCGTACGCCGTGCCCTGGAGCTCCACCAGCCCGACCCGGCGGATCCGATCGGCGTCCTCGCCGCGATCGGCGGCCTGGAGCACGCGGCGATCGTGGGCCTCCTCCTGGGCGGCGCGTCCCTGCGCACGCCGGTGATCCTGGACGGCGTCAGCGCCGGGGCCGCCGCGCTGGTGGCCCGCGCCATCGCGCCCGAGTCGCTGTCGGCCTGCATCGCGGGCCACCGCAGCGCGGAGCCGGGACACGTGGCGGCCCTGAACAAGCTGGGCCTGCGCCCCCTGGTCGACCTGGACCTCCGCCTCGGCGAGGGCACGGGCGCCCTGCTGGCCCTCCCGCTGGTCCAGAGCGCGGCCCGCGCGATGCACGAGGTCGCCACGTTCGACTCGGCGGGCGTCACCGAGAAGTAGGCCCCACGGATCCGCGGTACGGGGTGCCGTGGGGTTGAGGACACTCAGGGAGGTCCCGCAGGCCGAGCGAACCCGCCGCCGGGCGGCGGGCCGGTCCGGCTCGGGGTGCGCGAGCCGAGGAGACCTGCCGGTGGGGCACCGCCCCACCGCGAAGCCGCCCCGAACCCCCGCCCTCCGGGCCGGGACACCGGGCCGGCGCTTCCGCCCGCCGGAACCCGCCCTCCGGGCCGGGGCGCAGCCCCGTAACCCCAGCCCCGCCGGCGTTTGAGGCGCGGGGTCCGGGGCGGAGCCCCGGGAGGCCGGGCGCGGCCCCCGTCCGCGCTACGGGACGGCCCGCGCCGTATGGTGGACCCGCACCGGATCACCGCACGTCAGTACACCGCCGCTCCAGCGCCGCAGCGGCACGCTCAGAACCGCCGCCCTCAGGAGCCGCACCGCCATGGCCGACACCCCCGCCTACCCCGTAGGACTCCGCCTCGCCGGCCGCCGCGTCGTCGTCATCGGCGGTGGCCAGGTCGCCCAGCGCCGCCTCCCGGCGCTCATCGCGGCCGGCGCCGACGTCCTGCTCGTCTCGCCCTCCGCCACCCCCTCCGTGGACGCCATGGCCGAGACCGGCGAGATCCTCTGGGAGCGCCGCCGCTACCAGGACGGCGACCTCGCCGGTGCCTGGTACGCCCTCATCGCCACGCAGCACCGCGACGTCAACGAGCGGGCCTCCGCCGAGGCCGAGCGCGAGCGCGTCTGGTGCGTCCGCGCCGACGACGCCTCCGCGGCCACCGCCTGGACCCCGGCCACCGGACGCATCGAGGGCGTCACCGTCGCCGTGCTGACGGGCAACGACCCGCGCCGCAGCGCCGCCGTGCGCGACGCCGTGATCGAGGGCCTGCGCGACGGCAGCCTCGCCGCCCCCGGGCACCGCCACAAGTCCACCCCCGGCGTCGCCCTCGTCGGTGGTGGTCCCGGCGACCCCGACCTGATCACCGTGCGCGGCCGCCGCCTCCTCGCCGAGGCCGACGTGGTCATCGCCGACCGGCTCGGCCCCCGCGACCTGCTCGACGAACTCCCCCCGCACGTCGAGGTCATCGACGCCGCGAAGATCCCGTACGGCCGGTTCATGGCCCAGGAGGCCATCAACAACGCGCTGATCGAGCACGCCAAGGCCGGCAAGGCCGTGGTCCGGCTCAAGGGCGGCGACCCGTACGTCTTCGGACGGGGGATGGAGGAACTCCAGGCCCTCGCCGAGGAGGGGATCCCCTGCACCGTCGTGCCCGGCATCTCCAGCTCCATCTCGGTGCCCGCGGCCGTCGGCATCCCGGTCACCCACCGTGGCGTGGCCCACGAGTTCACCGTGGTCAGCGGCCACGTCGGCCCCGACGACCCGCGGTCCCTCGTGGACTGGGCCTCCCTCGCCAAGCTCACCGGCACCCTGGTGGTCCTGATGGGAGTCGACAAGATCGGCCTGATCGCCGAGGCGCTCGTCCGGCACGGCCGCTCCGCCGACACCCCCGTCGCCGTCGTCCAGGAGGGCACCACCGCCACCCAGCGCCGCGTGGACGCCACCCTCGCCACGGTCGGCGAGAGGGTCCGCGCCGAGGAGGTCCGCCCGCCCGCGGTCATCGTCATCGGCGAGGTGGTCCGTGTCGGAACCCCGGACCTTCCCACCACCAGCGCCTGACAGGCCGTTGGCACCGCACCCAGGACAAGGCAGTATCACCCTGTGGCTGATCTCATCACCATCACCGACCCCGACGACCCGCGCCTGCGCGACTACACGGGCCTGACCGACGTCGAACTGCGGCGCAGGCGGGAGCCCGCGGAGGGCCTCTTCATCGCCGAGGGCGAGAAGGTCATCAGACGGGCCAAGGACGCCGGGTACGAGATGCGCTCGATGCTGCTCTCCGCCAAGTGGGTCGACGTCATGCGCGACGTCATCGACGAGCTCCCGGCACCGGTCTACGCCGTCAGCCCCGACCTCGCCGAACGCGTCACCGGCTACCACGTGCACCGCGGGGCCCTCGCCTCCATGCAGCGCAAGCCGCTGCCCACGGCCGAGGAACTCCTCGCCACGACCCGCCGCGTGGTCGTCATGGAAGCGGTCAACGACCACACCAACATCGGGGCCATCTTCCGCAGCGCCGCCGCCCTCGGCATGGACGCGGTGCTGCTGTCGCCCGACTGCGCCGACCCGCTCTACCGGCGCTCGGTGAAGGTCTCCATGGGCGCGGTGTTCTCCGTGCCCTACGCCCGGCTGGAGGCCTGGCCCAAGAGCCTGGACTCGGTGCGCGAGGCCGGCTTCAAGCTGCTGGCGCTGACCCCGCACGAGAAGGCGACGCCGATCGAGGTGGCCGCTCCGCAGTCCCTGGAGCGGGTCGCCCTGATGCTCGGCGCCGAGGGCGACGGCCTGTCCACGCAGGCACTGGTCGCCTCCGACGAGTGGGTGCGCATCCCCATGGCCCACGGTGTGGACTCGCTGAACGTGGGTGCCGCCGCGGCGGTCGCCTTCTACGCGGTGGCCCAGGGCCGGTAGGGGCGCGTTACAGCTTCTGCGCGGCAGCGATGCCCAGCGCCACGATCAGCGTGACCACGATGAACACGATCAGGCGCTGGCGCATCAGTCTCGGGTCCGGCCGCGAGGGGCGCCGTCCCGTACCCGTCGTCCTGGGCGCCGGGCGGCCGCCCGTGCGTCCCGCGGTCGGCCGGGAGGACGGGCCGCCGGGATTGCGCGGGTTGCGCGAGGAGGACGGCCGAGAGTGCGGGCCGCCGGGCGCGCCGCCCTGCACCGCCCTGGGCGCGCTGCCGCCCGTACGACGCTCCGCACGCTGCTCCGCGTGGTCCGGTCCCTCGGGCAGCCGTCCCGTCGGCCGCTCGGTCCGTGCCCGCTGCGCCGGCGGGCGGCCGTCCGAGAGCCCCTGCGCCTCGCGGGCCGCGATCTCCTTGAGGCGCATCGACAGCTGGAGCGTGCTGGGCCGCTCCTCGGGGTCCTTGGCCAGGCAGGCCCGTACGAGGGGCGCCAGGGCGTCCGGGACGCCCTGCAGGTGTGGTTCCTCGTGCACCACGCGGTACAGCATGACCTCGGAACTGCCGTGCCCGAAGGGCGAGTCGGCGGTCGCCGCGTAGGCGAGGGTGGCACCGAGCGCGAAGACGTCGGTGGCCGGGGTGACGGCGGCGCCCCGCACCTGCTCGGGCGCGAGGAACCCGGGGGAGCCGACGGCCGTACCCACATGGGTGAGGGTGCTCGCCCCGGTCGCCCAGGCGATGCCGAAGTCGATGATCCGCGGGCCCTTGGGGGACAGCAGGATGTTCGAGGGCTTCAGGTCCCGGTGGACGACCCCCGCCTCGTGGACGGCGACCAGCCCCTCGGAGAGCGCGGCGCCGACGGCGGCGATCTGCGAGGCCGTCAGGGGGCCCTCCTCGGCCACCTTGTCGTGCAGCGAGGGCCCGGGCACGTACTGGGTGGCGAACCACGGCCGCTCGGCCTCCAGGTCCGCGGCGACCAGGCGCGCCGTGCACCCGCCACGGATCCGCCGTGCGGCGGACACCTCGCGGGCGAACCGCGAGCGGAACTCCTGGTCCTCGGCGAGGTCCGGCCGGATGACCTTGAGGGCGACCCGCTGCCCGCGCCGGTCCGAGCCCAGGTAGACCACGCCCATGCCGCCGGCCCCGAGCCGCCGGTGCAGTCTGAACGAGCCGACGACACGCGGGTCCTCGCGCCGGAGCCGCATCATCGCCATGTCCACCCCGCTGACGGTCGTCCTGTTGACGTGGCACAGCTTACGGACCATCCGGCATGCGTGCTCAGAGGCCGCGCCCTCGTCGGGAGATTCGATTGTCAGTGCGGCACAGCACACTTGAGAGAGTCTCAGGGATCCGGAGCCCGTGTCCGGCCGTGGCCGCCGGCGTGCTCAAACGGCCCTTCACGCAAGGGGATTGGCGCACCACCGCAGGCCGGCGGGCACCGGAGCGAGCGCCGGAGCCGCCGCGACCCGAGTCGATCTTGCAGATGCCCGGTCGGCGGACACGCATGCACGGGAAGTGACGGAAGTGAGGGAAGTCACTACCCTCCGGTCATCCCCTCGGGGAAGACCCCGACGCGAGGGGGACGCTCTCCACCCAGGGGAGTACACGGCGTGGCCGCCGTCATCCTCCTGGAGGCCCGGGAATGGGTACGAGGGCATGAGGCCGGCGGACGTCCGCCCGCCTAGTGTTGAGGTCAAGCGGCGGGTGATGCACTCGTCCCCCGAGGTCAAAAGCCCGCCGCTGCCAGACGACAGGGAGAGGGCCATGGCGGACATCGCACGGCAGGGACGCAAGGCATTCGCGTTCAACAGCCATGAGTCCGGCACCCGCCACCCACTGGTGGCCGCGGCCATGGTGCTCCCCCTGGCCGCCCTGCTGCTCTTCCTCTTCGGAGGATTCGATCAGCTGGCGGCGCAGGCGTCGTCCGTGGGCATGATGCCGGGGCGCTGAGCGGCGCCCCGGGCCCGGGAGAGCGGCCCGGGCCGGGACATCGGCCTGTCGTACCCCGTGGGGACGGGGGCGCGACGGACGGCAGGTGAAGGGTGCTGCCCGTACGACTGGGGAGTCGTACGGGCAGCACCCTTTTTGACGTCCGCACACCCGTGTGGCGGAACGCGAAAGCCCCGGCCGTCGAAACGGCCGGGGCTTTCAGGTGGTGCGCGATACTGGGATTGAACCAGTGACCTCTTCCGTGTCAGGGAAGCGCTCTCCCGCTGAGCTAATCGCGCGGGACCGCGGTACGAAACCGCAGGTGGTGCGTGTACTGCGTGCGCGATACTGGGATTGAACCAGTGACCTCTTCCGTGTCAGGGAAGCGCTCTCCCGCTGAGCTAATCGCGCGGGGATCCTTGCGGATCAGTGGACGATACTGGGATTGAACCAGTGACCTCTTCCGTGTCAGGGAAGCGCTCTCCCGCTGAGCTAATCGTCCTTGGAGGTGGAGACGGGATTTGAACCCGTGTAGACGGCTTTGCAGGCCGTTGCCTCGCCTCTCGGCCACTCCACCATGGAGCTGCAGGGGTTCTCGGGAAGATCCCCCACTTCGAGCGGACGACGAGACTCGAACTCGCGACATCCACCTTGGCAAGGTGGTGCTCTACCAACTGAGCTACGTCCGCAGGTCACCTTGTTCGCTCCGGGGTTTTCCCCCTTCGCTCCCTGGCGACGTGTTGAACTCTAGCGGATTCCCGGGCCAGCTCAAAAACGCGTTTCCGCAGCGTGCTGCCGCTCGATCACCACAGGTCACCCGGCCGTCACCGCACCGGCGCCGCCGCGTCGCCGGTCATAGACTCGCAGCCGTGCACGACCTGCCCCCCATGGCCCGCTTCGGCGGCCTCCTCGCGACCGACCTGCGGGATGTCACCAGTGACCCCGCCGCCCTCGACTCCACCGGCTTCTGGGCGGTGGCCGCCGACTTCGAAGGGCGGCTCGTCTGCGCGCGTTTCGGGGACGTCCGACCGGACCCCGTACCCGCGCCCGTGCCCGGTACCTGGCACGGTCCCGACGCCGACCGCTGGACCTCCTCGCTCGACCGCGCCGCGTACGTCGCCGGAGTACGCCGCATCCGCGAGCACATCGCGGCCGGCGAGGTCTACCAGGCCAACCTCTGCCGGGTGATGTCCGCGCCGCTGCCGGACCCGGACCGCGCCGACGTCGACGCCCTCACCGCGCACCTCGCCCGCGGCAACCCCGCACCCTTTGCAGGAACGATTCGCCTCGCCGCCCACGGCGTGGAGATCGCCACCGCCTCCCCCGAGCTCTTCCTGCGCCGCGACGGCCGCCGGGTCGAGTCCGGACCGATCAAGGGCACCGGCCGCACCGTCGACGACCTCCTCCCCAAGGACCACGCCGAGAACGTGATGATCGTGGACCTCGTACGCAACGACCTCGGCCGGGTCTGCGCCACGGGCTCCGTGTCCGTTCCCGAGCTGTGCGCCGTCGAGGAGCACCCCGGCCTCGTCCACCTCGTCTCCACCGTGAGCGGCGAACTGGCCGACGGCGCAGGCTGGCCCGAACTCCTCGACGCGACCTTCCCGCCCGGATCCGTCACGGGCGCGCCCAAGTCGTCCGCCCTGCGGATCATCGAAGCCCTGGAGACCGCCCCGCGCGGCCCCTACTGCGGAGGCATCGGCTGGGTCGACGCGGACCGCGGGGCCGGCGAGCTCGCCGTCGGCATCCGGACCTTCTGGATCGACCGGGCGGCCCCCGGCGGCCCCCGCCTGCTCTTCGGCACCGGGGCCGGCATCACGTGGGGGTCCGACCCCGACCGCGAGTGGGCGGAGACCGAGCTCAAGGCCGCCCGCCTGCTGCGGGTCGCGGCGGGCCGGGAGACCAGCGCGACCCAGGGGGCGAACGGCACCACCGGAAGGACAGCACCATGAGAATCTGGCTCGACGGAGCCCTGCGGGACGTCGACAGCGCGACGGTGTCCGTCCTCGACCACGGGCTCACCGTGGGCGACGGCGTCTTCGAGACGCTCAAGGCCGTCCGCGGCCGGCCCTTCGCGCTCACCCGCCACCTGGAACGGCTGACCCGCTCGGCCCGGGGCCTCGGCCTCCCCGACCCCGACCTCGACGAGGTGCGGCGCGCCTGCGCCGCCGTCCTGGAGGCCGAACCGGTCGAGCACGGACGGCTGCGCCTCACCTACACCGGCGGGGTCGCCCCGCTCGGCTCCGACCGGGGCGACGCCGGGACCACCCTGATCGCCGCCGTCGCCGCGTCCCCGCGCCGCCCGGACACCACCTCCGTCATCACGGTCCCCTGGGTCCGCAACGAGCGCTCCGCCGTGGCCGGCCTGAAGACCACCTCGTACGCGGAGAACGTGGTAGCGCTCGCCGCCGCGCACCGGGCCGGAGCCTCCGAGGCGCTGCTGGCCAACACCGTCGGGCGGCTCTGCGAGGGCACCGGCTCCAACGTGTTCGTCGTGCTCGACGGGGAACTGCACACCCCGCCCCTGGAATCCGGCTGCCTCGCCGGCATCACCCGTGCCCTCGTCGTCGACTGGGCCGGCGCCAAGGAGACCGACCTGCCCTTCGAGGTGCTCGCGGACGCCGAGGAGGTCTTCGTGACCTCCTCGCTGCGCGACGCCCAGGCGGTCGTCCGCCTCGACGGCCGCGAACTCGGAACGGGAGGCGGACCCGGACCCGTCACGGCCGAGGTCATGCGGATCTTCGAGGTGAAGGCCGGCGCGGACCTCGATCCGTGAACACCGGTCCGCACACACCGGTCTGCGACGCACCGGTGACGTGGAGCCGCGGGGCAGGTAGAACTCCAAGTGATGACCACCACCCTGCGGCCCGCGCAGCCGCTCCAGCGAAACAGTGACGGCACCCGGCGGCGGACCTACGAGGTCCGGGTCAACAGCCGTCGGGTCGGCACGCTCGAACTGGCCACCCGGTCCGCCGCCCAGCCCACCGTCGGCGTGATCCGGGGGCTGTGGATCGACGAGGACGACCGCCGGCGCGGACGCGGCACGGTCGCCGCGCTCGCGGCCGAGGAGGTGCTGCGCTCCTGGCGCTGCACCGGGATCGCGGTGTCGGTGCCCGCCGACGCCGGACCGGCGCTGCGGATGGCCGCGTCCCTGGGCTACCGCGAGACCGGCCGGATCATGGTCAAGGAACTGCCGGCGCAGCCGCCGGGCCTCCCGGCGGGCAGCGTCGGCCGGCCGATGACCCGGGCCGAGTTCGATGCCTGGCTCGAGCCGGGCATCGTGGAGTACGGCCGCCGGCTCGTCGCCCCGGGCATGACCGACGAGCAGGGCGTGGCCGCCTCCCGCGCCGAACACGCCAGGATGCTGCCCGACGGCCCGGACACCCCCGGGACGGACTTCCTCCTGCTGGAGTCCACGGCGGGGGAGACCCTGGGCACGGTGTGGACCGGGCAGTGCGAACTGCCCGGCCTCGGCGCCGTCCCGTACGTGTACGACGTCAAGGTCGCGCCCGAACACCGCGGGCAGGGCCACGGGCGGACCCTCATGCTCCTCGCCGAGCGGACCGTGCTGGCCGCCGGAGGCCACCGGCTGGGCCTGCACGTGGTCGAGGGCAACACCCCGGCCCGGCGGCTCTACGAGTCGCTCGGATACCGGGACATCGCGGTGAACGCCTCCAAGGAACTGATCTAGAGCGCCCAGGGCGTGCCCTGCGGCCTAGGTCGTGTCCGCGAAGTCCCGCCTGCGCGGCGGGGTCCGGCACGCGCGCTTGCCGCGTTGTCGTCGGCGGACACTCCCTAGGCCGAGGCGATCAGGCGGTCGACGATCTCCTCGATGCGGGCGCGCAGGCCCTCCTGGCTCTTGCCGCCGTCGAGGCGCTCGCCGTCGATCACGTACGTCGGGGTGCCGGTCACGCCGATCGCCTTGCCCTCGGCCTGGTCGGCGTCGACGATCAGGATGTGCCGTCCGTCGATCAGGGCGGTGTCGAACTCCTCGACGTCCAGACCCAGGCCGCGGGCCACGTCCAGCAGCACGGGCTCGCCCTTGTCGGCCAGCTCCGCCGTACGGGCCAGCAGGGCCTCCGCGTAGGGCCAGCCCTGCCCCTGCTCGGCGGCCTCCTCGGCCGCCTGCGCGGCGGCGAACGCGTGCTTGTGCTTCTCCAGGGGGAAGTGGCGCAGCCGGATGTCCAGCCGGTCGCCGTAGCGGGCCCGCAGGGCGCGGACGTCGTCCAGGGCGCGGTGGCAGTCCGGGCACTGCAGTTCGCACCAGACGTCGAGGATCACGGAATCGGTCATGCGAACAGTCTCCCAGCCCCCGCCCGCCCCACCGACCGGCACCTGCGAAGGACCCCGACCCCGAGATACCCCGGAGATCCGTCCGGCGGAGGCCCAGCGCCTGGCCCCTGCGGCGGCGGGCGGTGCACGATGGACGGACGGGGACAGACCGCCCCGCCGCCGAGAGTCCGGAGGACCGCATGCTTGCCGAGACCATTTGCTCCGCGGTGTCCGCGGCGGGCCTGGGCATCGCCGCAGTGACCGCCTACCGCAGGCGGTTCCTGGCCGCCGCGCGGATCGCCGCGTACGCGCTGGTGCCGGTCGGCCTCGTGATGACGGGTGTCGTGGAGTGGCTGACCGGCATCGTCTTCAACCCGACCGTCTGGATCGGATTCGGGCTGCTGGGGCTGGCCTGGCTGATCCTCGCCACCACCCGCGCGGTGGAGCGGCGCAGCCTGGGCGGTGCCGGTAGGCCCGCGAAGAAGACGAAGGCCGGCCCGTCCCGGGAGGCCGTCGCCCCGGCCGCCTCCAAGCCCTCCCTGAGCACCCCCGCCCCGGCCCCGGCGGACGACTTCTCCGACATCGAGGCCATCCTCAAGAAGCACGGCATCTGACCCCCGCCCCCGCCCCCGGCCGCTGAGCGACAGTGGTCGAGTCCCCGCACAGCCGCCAGGGCGCACCTCAGGGGCACGCGGTGCAGGCGCCGGGCGGCGCGAAGCACGTGGGAGGGGGTCCGGGGGTGCGGAGGGCGGTGCGTCCACGAGATCGAGCGAACTGCCGCGCGAGTGTTGGCGTGTTGAGGCGTGCGGGGCGGTGCGCTGCGCCATCATCGCCCCGACATGTTCGAGACATCGCAGAGTGACCCCGCCGTGCCCGTCGCGGTACCCGACCCTGTCGCCGACGAGCCGCGGGGCTGTCTGTTCGCGCTTTCCCAGCCGCCCCTGATGATCTTCCTAGCGGTGATCGGGATCCTGTTGCTGCTCGCCGCCGTGCACGATCTGTTCCTGCTCTGACGGTCCCGCGTCGGCCTCCTTGCGGCGGGCCCGGTACGCCGCCACGTGCAGCCGGTTCCCGCAGGTCCGGCTGTCGCAGTAACGCCGGGAGCGGTTCCGCGAGAGGTCCACGAAGGCGCGCCGGCAGTCGGGGGCCTCGCAGCGGCGCAGCCGCTCCTCTTCCCCGGAGACCACGATGAAGGCCAGTGCCATGCCGCCGTCGGCCGCCAGGTGGTCGCCCACCGAGGCGCCCGGCGCGAAGTAGTGCACGTGCCAGTCGTAGCCGTCGTGGTCGGTCAGCTGCGGGGTGGTGCCCGCGGTCGCCACGAGCTCGTTGATCAGCACGGACGCGGCGCGGGCGGTCGGCGCCGCGAAGACCTGGGCGAACTTCGAGCGCACGGTCCGCACGCCGGCCAGATCGCGGGCCCCGAGCTCACCGACGTCGCTGATCGAGTACTCCTGGACGAAGCCGCGCAGCGCTCCGATGTCCGAGAGCCCGTCGGGCTGGTCCGGTTCCGCCGCGGTGTTCACCAGCGCGACGACGACGTCGAGCGCGCGACGGGTGTCGTGTGGGATCTGCACGGTGTCTCCCTCGGGGGCCGGGCCTGCGGCGACGGGGGTGCCGCCGTGCCGCCCGACAATAGCCGGTCCCCGAGCAGCACACAGGCGCCGTCCTCGCGGGTGGCTTCCGCGGGAACAGCGCCGGGCGCAGGCGTATGTGGTTGTCCGCTCCGCACCGTCGCCCCGAGTCGGACGGTGTCGAGCGGCTGTGAGCCTGGCTCAGCTTTCGGCCAGGATGTGGGAGAGCTCCTTGTCGAGGTCGAAGTGCCGGTGCTCGGTCCCGGGTGGAACCGCGGCGTCCGTCCGCTTGAGGAACGACTCCAGGGCTCGGGCGGGTGCTTCGAGAAGCGCTTCTCCCTCCGGTGAGCTCAGGGCGATGCAGACGACGCCCTGACCGTGACTGCGGGAGGGCCAGACGCGGACGTCGCCGGTACCGGTGGGCCGGTGGAGGCCCTCCGCGAGGAGGTCGCGGGCGAACACCCATTCGACCGTTTCCTCGGCGCCGGTGTGGAAGGTGGCGTGCACGGCGTAGGGGTCGGCCGTGTCATACCGCAGGCCCGCGGGAACAGGCAGTGAGGACTCGCTCGACACAACGAGGCGCAGGTGCAGCTCGCAGCTGACCGTGGTGTTCATAAGCGCCAGGGCCTTTCGCTCAGTGTGCGCTCGGGGATTCGCACGTCGGCGAAATCGACATGCCACCTACGGTGTCGTTGTAAACCCCTCTGACCGTTTTGCGGACCTCTGGGTCCCTCGGACGGCGGATCCAAACCACCGTTCCCGTGTGCTTCGCGCTCGGGTAGATTCGACCCATGAATACGGGGAGTGACCGCGGAACGAACGAGTCCGCTACCGGCGACGCCGCCACGGAAGCCACCGCACAGGCCGCTGCGGGAACCGCCGAGGAGACCGCGGAGGAAAAGCCGCACGTCTCGAAGGCGCCCGCCTTCATCAAGGCGCGCAAGAGCCTGCACCTCAGCTGGCAGGTCGGAGTCTTCGTCGTCGGACTCGCGGTGATCGCGGCCGGCGTCGCCATGCTCGTCCTGCCCGGCCCCGGCTGGGTCGCGATCTTCGCGGGCCTGGCGATCTGGGCCACCGAGTTCGCCTGGGCCCACCTCGTGCTGCGCTGGACCAAGCGCAAGGTCACCGAGGCCGCCCAGAAGGCGCTCGACCCGAAGGTGCGCCGCCGCAACATCATCCTGACCACCACGGGCCTCGTCATCGCGGGCGCCCTGATCGGCTTCTACCTGTGGAAGTACGGGCTCGTCCTGCCCTGGGACCTCAAGGACCAGTGATGGTCAAAGAGCACCGCTGACATGGGGTAATGTTTGCGGTGCGTCCGGGCGATTAGCTCAGTGGGAGAGCACTTCGTTCACACCGAAGGGGTCACTGGTTCGAACCCAGTATCGCCCACCCGGACCAGAGGCCCGGAGACTTCACCGTCTCCGGGCCTCCGGCGTTCCCGCCCTACCGCAGCCGCCCGATCACGGCCCGCAGCCTGCGGGCGTCGCGCAGCCGCTTCTCGTACGTCGCCCCCACCGCCAGCAGCAGCACGCCCGCCAGGGCCGGCAGCACCCAGCGCGGCAGCGCACCCGCGACCTGCACCACGTACGGGGCCAGCTCGTGCACCGCCACCGCCGCCAGCACCGCGCCGCCCAGCAGGAGCGGGGCCTGCAGCCGCCACCTCGCGCCCGCCAGGGTCACCGCCAGCGCGGCCACCCCCAGCACCAACGGGCGCACCCAGTCCGCGTCGGCCCAGGCCGCCAGCAGGCTCGGCAGCAGCGTCGCCGCCAGCCCCGGTCCGTACGCCGCCCAGGACGAGGCCCGTGCGTCCCGGCGCCGCCGCAGGAACCCCACCGCGAGGGCGGGCACGGTGACCGGCAGCGTGTAGGCCTCCGGCGCCGTCACCCCCGCCTCCGCCAGCCGCACCCACGTCGCCGCCACGAACAGCGCGCCCGCGGCCCAGCCCAGCACCCGCCGCTCCGGCCGCACCGCCGCCCCCGCGCAGACCACCCCGGACAGCGCCAGGACCAGCGCCAGCGTCCCGGGCCGCCCCGCGGACAGGGCCAGGGCCAGGACGCCCGACACGGCCGCCGCGATCTCGGCCGGCAGCCGTACGGCCCCCAGCCGCGGACCCAGCGCCGCCACCAGCGCCGGAACCGCGAGGACCGGCAGCGCCCACCAGACCACCGCCAGGTCCGTCACCGCGGCCGCCGCCACCAGCAGCCCCGTCGCGTAACCGACCGCGCACACGGCCGCCCCCGACCGCACCCACCGCACGGCGGGCCCGTACGCCGCTCCCGCCGCACAGCCGGCACCCAGCAGCCCCCAGACCGCGAAGGTCGCCGCGCGGCCGTCCAGCGCGCCCAGGGACACGTTCACGGCCCCCGCCAGCGCGCACGCGGCCGCGGCGATCCCGGCCCCCCGCCCCGGGGAGCGCAGAGCCAGGAACCCCGCCGCGCCCGTCACCGCGAGCTGTAGCGCGAACACCGCCGCCACCGGGAACCCCAGCAGCACCGGCGCCGCGAACAGACCCGCCCAGCCCAGTACCACCGCCAGCACCCCGGGCTCCGGCCGCGCCGACACCCGCGACAGCCACCGGGCCGCCCCCGCCGTCAGCAGCAGCCCGACCGCCGCCGACGCCCCCGGACCGTACGCATCCGCCGCCGGGGTGGTCGCCGCCCACACCTCCTCCAGCACCCGCAGCCGGGCCACCAGCACCGGAGCCACCGCCGCGCCGGACGCCAGCGCGCCGAGGGCGCCCACCACCGCGCCGGCCCCGACCGCCCCGCGCCGCACCGCCTCAGGCAGCGCGGGCACCCGTACCGCCGCCAGCAGCGGCAGACCCACCAGCAGGTGCGCCACCACCGCCCAGCCCGGTGCGAGCTCCGGCCGGGCCACGCCGGCCACGGCCACCACCGCCGCCACACCGCCCACCAGCGCGGCACCCCAGACCCGCGGCTCCCGCCAGGCGGCGGCCACGCCCAGGGCCGCGCCCGCCAGCAGCAGCGCCGCCGGAGCCAGGGCCTGCGCCGCCGACCCCGCCGACCACGACTGGGCCGCTCCGACCAGCAGCGCTGCCGAGCCCAGCAGCGCCGCCGGGAGGGCGGCCGCCCGCACCCGCAGCGCCAGCGCCGCGTCCAGCGCCGCCGTCACCAGCAGCGCCCAGCCGACCCCCAGCGGCCCCGCCTGCCAGGCCACCGCCGCCAGCGGCAGCGGCAGCTGCGCCGCGACCACCGCCGCCGGCAGCGGGATCCGCAGCGTGCGCAGCGCCGACCCGTACCCGGCCCACACCGCCGCCAGCACCGCGGCCGCGCCGGCCGCGTACCCGGTGCCGTCGGCGTCCGGCATCCCGACCGCGTACAGCGCGTACGCGTCCAGCACCGTCAGCAGCAGCCCCACGGCGGCCACCGACTCCGCCGTCGACCGCAGCCCGCGGCGCAGCAGCACCGCGGGGGCAGCCAGCGCCGCCGCCGTCACCACGGCCAGCACCGCCGAACGCCCGGCGATCCCCATGGAGCCCCAGCTGACCAGAGTGAACGCCAGCGCGGCCACGGCCAGCAGCACCGCGCCCAGGGTGAGCAGCACGTTCTGCGCTCCGGGGGCCGAAGCCTCCTTCGCCGGTCCGGCGGACCAGGCGGGCGCGGCCGGCGAACCGGACGCGGCGGGCCCCCAGCGGACCGCCGCCGCGCCCGACTGCTGGAGCAGGCGCAGCAGCCAGTCCCGGCGGGCCAGCAAGTACAGGCGCCGGGCATCGAGTTGGGCCAGCTCACGGTCGATGAGCGCCAGCTCTTCGGCCGGCGGCAGAGGGGAGTTCATATGCGGAGTGTGGCGCCCGTCACCCGGTCAGGACATGGGCGGGGGTACTCAAGTACGCCCTGAGTACGTCCGGGCCGGGCCCGGACGGGGAAGCGGTTTGAACCAGCCCCGAGGCTTCTGTATTGTTCAGTGCGTTCCCGGGCGATTAGCTCAGCGGGAGAGCACTTCGTTCACACCGAAGGGGTCACTGGTTCGATCCCAGTATCGCCCACCGGGAGAGGCCGGTCCGTCGACGACGGACCGGCCTTCCGCATGTTCGGGCCCCCTGCCCGGCTACGCGGCCGCCGACAGATCCGGCCGCAGCGGCCAGTGCGGGTCCACCGCCTCCGGGGTCCCCTGCCGCGCGAACCACGCCTGCAGACCGCGCGCCTGCGCCGCGTGCCACACCGCCTGGAGCGTGTGCAGTTCGGCCGGCGTCAGCCGCTCCAGCCGCGAGGCGAACCGGCGCCCCACCGCCCGTACCAGCTCCAGCGAGGCCAGCGCGTCCGCCGCCGCGTCGTGCGCGCCCTCCAGCTCGATCCCGTAGTGCGCGCACAGGTCCGTCAGCGTCCGGCGGCCCTTGCGGTACCGGTCCAGGTGCTTGTCCAGCACCCGCGGGTCCAGCACCGTCAGCGGCCGGTTGTCCAGGTACCGCGACAGCGACGACGCCCGGTGCCGGCGCAACTCCCGGTCCAGCAGCGTCAGGTCGAACGGCGCGTTCATCACCACCACCGGCCGGCCCGCGACCTGCTGCTCCCCGAGCGACCGGGCTATCTCCTCCACCACCGGCGCCGGCCAGCGCCCGTGGCGCTGCAGGTGCTCGTCGGTGAGACCGTGCACTTCCGTCGCGCCCGCGGGCACCGGAACGCCGGGGTTGACCAGCCAGCGGGTCGTGCGGACCCGGCCGCCCGCGCACTCCTGAACGATGAGCGCGGCGGACACGATCCGGTCCTGCTCCACGTCCACCCCGGTCGTCTCCGTGTCGAATGCGGCCAGCGGGCCCTCATACCAGCGGTTCATGGCGAACTCCTCGTCCCCGGTCGGCAGTTGGGGTGCAGCCGGGCGCCGCCGCCTCGGAACGTGCCGCCCCTGCCCGAATCGGTGATACCCGGGCTGTTTGTTCCGTACGCCGTTTGCGGCGACCCGGGTGAGGAGACAACACCCTTGGGGGACCGTACACATGACCGGTCGTCACCCACCCACCACCGAAGGCAGAGCCCGGAAGGCACGGGGAGCCGGCCATGGCGCTCGCACAGCCCGAACCGGGCGGGGTGCTGGCGGGGCAGATCGATCCGCGGACCGGTACCGGTACAGGTACACCGGACGGGACGCGGGCCGTACCGCTGCGCGGCACACTCGCCACCACCGCCTGCATGGAGACCCTCCAAGTGGGATACCTGCACGCCGTCGCCGCCGCGGCCGGCTGCTCGCTGTCCCAGCCCTTCCCGGACAACGGCGTGGACTGGCACGTCAGCCACGGGGCTCCCGAACACGTCGTCGACGACGAGGTCACCATCAAGGTGCAGTTGAAGGCGACCTACCAGGTACCGCCCCGGCCGCCCGGCCCCACCTTCGCCTTCACCCTCGACAACGAACACCTGGTGAAGCTGGCCCGCACCCCGGTCGCCGTCCACAAGATCCTCGTCGTGATGCTCGTCCCGCGGGAGCGCGACCAGTGGCTCGCCGCCGGACACGACCGGCTCGACCTGCGGCACTGCTGCTACTGGACCAATCTCGCCGGACACCCCGTGACCGGCCGGCGCCGGACCACCGTACGGATACCGACCGCGCGGATCTTCGACGACCGGGCGCTGTGCGAGATCATGACCCGGGTCGGGTCGGGAGGGACACCCTGATGCACTGGCACCCGTCGAACCTCGAACCACTGCTGCCCCCGGACCACGGCGGCCACGGGCACTTCCCGGACTTCCCGCACTCCGCCGCGCCCGATCCCGCGCAGGTCGACCCCGCCGTGCTCGGCGCGCTGCTGCACCGGCACGGCTGGCTGCGCCGGGGCGGGGCGGCCGGCCGGTACGGGCGCTGGACACCGCCCGGATACGTCGGCACCAGCGTGCTCGTCCCCGAGAACCGGGCCTTCCCCGACTGCGCCGACCTCCTGGAGGAGGCGCTGACCGCGCTCTCGCGCAGCACGCTCCCGTCCGCGCGGGAGGTGCTCTACGGGCTGAGCGTGCCCAGCGACGAGATCCGCTGGGAGCGGGAGGTCCCGCCCGGGGCGTACGGGCTGGAGGGCGAGGCCGCCTGGACCGTGCAGGAGCAGCTGCGCTCGGCCGCCCGGCAGTTGCTGCTCGCCGGGGCGCTCGCCGCGCGGGCGAGGGCCGGCTACTACGGCGCCCGCCACCGGGCCCAGGCCGAACGGGCCCTGGACACCGTCCTGGTGGGGCCGCAGCCCGGCGGGCGGCACCTGAGCGCGTACGTGCCGGTGGACGGCGGGCGGGGCATCGTCACGCGGCTGCACCACGCGCTGCACGCGGCCCGCGAGGCGGCGGACTACCAGCGGGCCACCGGCGGCATGGAGGCCTTCGACGCCGCCGTGGCGGCGGGCGTCAGCCGGGAGCTCGCCGAGGCGCTGATCGCACTGGTGCGGGGCTCGGAGGGAGCCCGTGTCGGGCTGGCCTGGGCACCGGCGGCGGGGGTTCCGGCGGGCTGTGCGGCCCGGCCCGAGCCGGTGGAGTTCTCCCCGGGCGACCTGCCGGTCCTGCGGGAGGCGGCGGCGCGCTACACCCGCGACGAGCCGGCCGTGCCGGTGCGCGTCGCGGGGGCCGTGGTCCGGATGCGGCGCTCGGCGCCGGGCGGCGGGGGCACGGTCCGGCTGCGGGTCCTCGCCGGGGCGGAGGTCCCGTACGTACGCGCCGCGCTCGACGAGGAGGCGTACCGGGTCGCGGGCCACGCGCACCTGGTGGGCCTGCCGATCCGGATCAGCGGAAGGCTGCAGCGCCGGGGCGGCTTCCGCAGGCTCACCGACGCCACGGACGTGAGCCCCGTACCCCTGGACGAGGTCGAGCGGGACCGCCTCATGAAGTCGCTGGACGAGTCCCTCGACCCGGCGGACGTCCTGCCGTCCGACGACTGAAGGACACCATGACCAGGCCCGGAGCGGGGGAGAAGTCGGCGCCGCGTTCGAAGCCGAGCGCCTCGTAGAGGCGGACGGCGGGAGTGTTGGCGGCGCCCGTGGTGACGTGGACGGGGCGGCCGGGGAAGAGCTCGGCCAGGGCGTGGCGCAGCAGCAGGGAGGCGACGCCCCGGCGGAAGAAGGCCGGGGCGACGCAGAGCCGGTCGATGCCGATGGCGCCGTCGGGCCCCTCCTCCCAGGCGAGGAAGCCGGCCAGCTCGCCGCCCTCGGAGACGGCCCCGACCCACCGCAGCGGCTGCGCGCGCATCTCGGGGAGGCTCTCGCGCAGGGCGGGGATCCCGTCGAAGCCGATGATCTCCGCCTCGACGGAGTACGCGGCCCGGCCGATCCGGTGCACGGCGTCGGCGGTGGCGTCGTCGCTCAGGTCGAGCGGGCGTATGTGCGGGCTCGGCATACGGGTCCCTCCGGGGGCTGGGGCGGCCCCCACGCTACCGGCGTCCCCCGGCCGTCCGCCGCGCGCCTGCTGCGCGGGCTGTGCCGGTTTGGGTCGGGCTCGGGTGGGGCGGTGCTTTGTGCTGCGCGGGGCGTGCCGGTTCGGGTCGGGCTTCGGGTGGGTCGGTGCTTTGTGTTGCGCGGGGCGTGCCGGTTCGGGTCGGGCTTCGGGTGGGGCGGTGGCTTGTGTTGCGCGGGGCGTGCCGGTTCGGCTCCGGGTGGGGCGGTGCTTTGTGTTGCGCGGGGCGTGCCGGTTCGGGTCGGGCTTCGGGTGGGGCGGTGCCCCTCCGGGGTGTCTCCTCGGCTCGCGAACCCTGTGCCGGTCCGGCCCGCTGGTCGGGGTTGGGTTCGCTCGGCCTGCGGGGACACCCCGGAGTGTCCCCACCCCACGCCCGGCTTCGCCCGTGGCCCCCGGGCCCACTCCGGGTGGGGTGGGGGCACACCGGGATCTCCCCGCAGGTCGAGCGAACCCACCGCCGACCGTCGGGCCGGTCCGGCCAGGGGTTCGCGAGCCGAGGAGAGGTCCCGGGGGGACCCCGCCCCACCCCCCGCCTGCGGCGGCCCGGAGCCGGGGCTTCGCCCGCACACGGTGCCCGACGTCGGGTCGTCCCGGGGTGCGGCCGGTGCCGCCACACGCCCCGCCTGCGGCTGCCCGGGCTGGGCCGGAGTCCGCGGGCTTGGCTTCGGCCCGGAGCCGGGGCTTCGCCCGCACACGGTGCCCGACGTCGGGTCGTCCCAGGGGCGCGGCCGGTGGCGCTCCACACCCCGCCTGCGGCGGCGCGGAGGCTGGGCTTCGCCCCGCGATGGTCGACGGCGGGTCGTGCCGGGGTGCGGCCGGGGGCGCTCCAGGCCTCGCCTGCGGCTGGCCGCGCCGCTGCGGGCCGGTTCGGGCGGGGGCACGCTCCGCCTGCGGCTGCCATCGGCCGGCGGGAGCCGTACCGGCAGGGGGGCCGGGCCGGGCCCGGGAGGAACCGTTTAGCGGCGCAGCCCCTCCGCTCGGTACGATTCAGGCGCGCAGCGTTCGCTCGCGCACCCCCTGAGTCAGGAGAGACCGGTGTCAGACGTCCGTGTGATCATCCAACGCGATTCCGAGCGGGACGAGCGCGTGGTGGCCACGGGCACTACGGCGGCGGAGCTCTTCGCCGGCGAGCGCACCATCGTCGCCGCCCGCGTCGCGGGCGAGCTCAAGGACCTCACCTACGCGGTGCAGGACGGCGAGACCGTCGAGCCGGTGGAGATCTCCTCCGAGGACGGCCTCGACATCCTGCGCCACTCGACCGCGCACGTCATGGCGCAGGCCGTGCAGGAGCTGTTCCCCGAGGCCAAGCTCGGCATCGGCCCCCCGGTCCAGAACGGCTTCTACTACGACTTCGACGTGGCCCGGCCCTTCACCCCGGAGGACCTCAAGGCCATCGAGAAGAAGATGCAGGAGATCCAGAAGCGCGGCCAGCGCTTCTCGCGCCGCGTCGTCACCGACGAGGCGGCCCGCGAGGAGCTCGCGGACGAGCCGTACAAGCTGGAGCTCATCGGCATCAAGGGCTCCGCGTCCACCGACGACGGTGCGAACGTCGAGGTGGGCGGCGGCGAGCTGACCATCTACGACAACCTGGACGCCAAGACCGGCGAGCTGTGCTGGAAGGACCTCTGCCGCGGTCCCCACCTGCCCACCACCCGCAACATCCCGGCGTTCAAGCTCATGCGCAACGCGGCCGCCTACTGGCGCGGCAGCGAGAAGAACCCGATGCTCCAGCGCATCTACGGCACCGCGTGGCCGTCGAAGGAGGAGCTGAAGGCCCACCTCGACTTCCTCGCCGAGGCCGAGAAGCGCGACCACCGCAAGCTCGGCAACGAGCTCGACCTCTTCTCCGTCCCGGACGAGATCGGCTCCGGCCTCGCCGTCTTCCACCCGCGCGGCGGCATCATCCGCCGCACCATGGAGGACTACTCGCGCCGCCGGCACGAGGAGGAGGGCTACGAGTTCGTCTACTCGCCGCACGCCACCAAGGGCGCGCTCTTCGAGAAGAGCGGCCACCTGGACTGGTACGCGGAGGGCATGTACCCCCCCATGCAGCTCGACGGTGGTACCGACTACTACCTCAAGCCCATGAACTGCCCGATGCACAACCTGATCTTCGACGCGCGCGGCCGCTCCTACCGCGAACTGCCGCTGCGCCTGTTCGAGTTCGGCACCGTGTACCGGTACGAGAAGTCCGGCGTCGTGCACGGCCTGACCCGGGCCCGCGGCTTCACCCAGGACGACGCGCACATCTACTGCACCCGTGAGCAGATGGCGGACGAGCTGGACCGCACGCTCACCTTCGTGCTGAACCTGCTGCGCGACTACGGCCTGACCGACTTCTACCTGGAGCTGTCCACCAAGGACCCGGAGAAGTTCGTCGGCTCGGACGAGGTCTGGGAGGAGGCCACCGCCGTCCTCCAGCAGGTCGCCGAGAAGCAGGGCCTCCCGCTGACCCCCGACCCGGGCGGCGCGGCCTTCTACGGTCCGAAGATCTCCGTGCAGGCGCGCGACGCCATCGGCCGTACCTGGCAGATGTCGACCGTGCAGCTCGACTTCAACCTGCCGGAGCGCTTCAACCTGGAGTACACCGCCCCGGACGGCTCCCGCCAGCGCCCGGTCATGATCCACCGCGCGCTGTTCGGCTCGATCGAGCGGTTCTTCGCCGTGCTGCTGGAGCACTACGCGGGCGCCATGCCGCCGTGGCTGGCCCCGGTCCAGGCCGTCGGCATCCCGATCGGCGACGGTCACGTGGAGTACCTGCAGGAGTTCGCCGCCGAGGCGAAGAAGCAGGGCCTGCGGGTCGAGGTGGACGCCTCCTCCGACCGGATGCAGAAGAAGATCCGCAACCACCAGAAGCTCAAGGTGCCGTTCATGATCATCGTCGGTGACGAGGACATGGCGGCGGGCACGGTCTCCTTCCGCTACCGCGACGGTTCGCAGGAGAACGGCATCCCGAAGGACGAGGCGCTCGCCAAGCTGGCGAAGGTCGTCGCGGACCGCGTCCAGGTCTGATGCGTGACGAGGGCCCCCGGAAAGTGATCACTTTCCGGGGGCCTTCCTCGTCCGCGCGGGCAAGGTCATATGCTGCATGCCATGACGACTGAGCCGGAGCAGCAGATCGGGGTGGGCACGCAGGACGCGTTCCAGCGTCTGTGGACGCCCCACCGGATGGCCTACATCCAAGGGGAGAACAAGCCGACCGGCCCGGAGGCCGGGGACGGCTGTCCCTTCTGCGGTATTCCGGAGATGTCCGACCAGGACGGCCTGGTGGTGGCGCGGGGCAAGCACGTCTACGCCGTGCTGAACCTCTACCCGTACAACGGCGGCCACCTGATGGTCGTGCCGTACCGGCACGTCGCCGACTACACCGAGCTCGACGCCCCGGAGACCGCCGAGCTGGCCGACCTCACGAAGCGTGCGATGGTGGCGCTCCGCAAGGCCTCGGGGGCGCACGGGTTCAACATCGGCATGAACCAGGGCGCGGCCGCCGGCGCCGGCATCGCCGCGCACCTGCACCAGCACATCGTGCCCCGCTGGGGCGGGGACACGAACTTCATGCCGGTGGTCGGCCACACCAAGGTGCTGCCCCAACTCCTCGCCGACACCCGCCAGATGCTCGCCGACGCCTGGCCCGTCGGCTGATCGGGCGCCGGTCAGGCGCTGTCCGGGTGTGACGCGCGCCAGGTGCCGAGCACCGCGTCGACGTCGAACTCGGTCAGGCCCAGGGGCGGCCCCGGCGGCGGCATGCGCAGGGCCGCGCGGATCTTGTCGTTGATCTCCGTGAGGACCGTCCGGGCCTGCCGCTCGGTCCGCGCCGCCAGGGCCGCCTCCAGGGCGTCCTCGGCCTCCTTGCGCAGCGCGAGCGCCGGGGGCAGGACGGCGAAGCCCTCGCGGTGCATCTTCTCCTTGACCCACCACAGGTCGTCGTAGGGTGCGTCGAGCGAGGCCAGGGGCTTGCCGAAGCCCGGCAGCTCCTCGAACTCGCCGCGTGCGGTGGCCTGCCTGATCTGCCGGTCCACGAAAGACTCGAAGTCCACGCCAGGCGGTTTGCGCTCGGTCACGGTCGCCTCCTCCGGTCGTCTCCCCGTCCCTCCACCCTAGCCAGGGCGTGTCCTCGGCCGGCAAGCCGAAAGGCACGCCCTGCGGACACGAGCTAGGCGTCGTACACGTCCGCCTTGCGCGGCGACGGCTCCTGGATGAGACCGCTCATGATCGAGGACCGGTTGGTGAAGCGCTCGGTGTCCACGCCGTTCTCCTCCAGGACCTTGAAGGTCGCCGTGTGGATCGACCTCAGGACCGGGGCCACCGTGCGCAGGGCGTCGTCGGCCATGAACCGGTGGCGCCACATCGAGCTCGCCCAGACGTGGCGCAGGCCGAACGGCTCGGGCAGGACCAGCTTGCCGCCGAAGAAGTCCAGGAGCGGCGGGTACCAGGTCAGCGGTGCCCGTACGGCGAGGCGCACCACCTCCTGGGTGTCCACCAGCGGCAGCGGCTTCTCCACGGTCTCCCAGAAGCGGATGCTCTTGGGCACCTCCACCACCGGGGCCTTGGACTTGGTGGTGAACAGGCCGTGTACGGGGCCCAGGGCGTGCGCGGTGACGTCCACGCGCAGGGTCTTGTAGAGCACGGTGACGGTCACCAGCATGTTGATGATCAGCTGGCCGTCCCAGAGCGGGTACTGGATGCCCAGGTAGTGCCGGTTCCCGGAGTTGAACTGCTGCTCGTTGCAGATCCGGGTGACCTCGTGCGGCTTGACGAGGAAGGCGTCGACGTTCTCCCCGGTGGGGCGGGCCACCTCGGCGGCGCCCTCGCCGACCGGGGTGACGATCCAGTGCTGGATCGCGGCGGGCGGGAAGCCCCCGGTGTGCAACGGGCCCCGCTCCAGCTTGCGCAGCTGGGCGTCGATCGCGCGGATGACGTCCCAGGCCCGGAAGGGATGGATCTCCCTGGCCTCGTCCTTCGGGGCGAGCTCCTCGGCCATCTGCCAGTTGCCCCAGCGGGTGCCCATGCCGAGGATGCCCTTGGGGCCGGCGTAGAAGACCTGGTTGCTGCGGTCCTCCGCGGTGAGCTTGGCCAGCTGGTGGCGCAGGTCCTCACGGGCCTTCTCGTCGGGGTTGCCGGGCACGGCCTCCGGGATCTTGGCGGCGACCCCGCCGCCGGACAGCAGCCCGTCCCAGCGCTCCCGCAGGTCACGGGCGGTCGACTCGCAGGTGCGGCGGGCGAGCAGCCAGCCCAGCGCGGGCGCGATGATCATGCCGCGGGCGTAGAGGCCGAGGAAGCCGGTGAGCGGCAGCCTGAACATCAGGACCGCCACCACGAGGCCGACGCCCACCAGGAGCACGGTGCCCAGCCAGGAGTGCTTGCCCTCCTTCGAGGCCAGGGACTTGCGGATCTGGAAGAGGCCCAGCCACAGCAGCAGCCCGGGCAGGAACAGCACACCGCAGACCAGCATGATCAGCCGGAGCCTGCGGTCGCGCTCCTTGCGGATCCGCGACGCGGCCAGGCAGTGCTCCACGACCGTCTGCGGGTCGGCGCCGAAGGACTGGATGAGCGGCTTGCGGCCGGCCCCCAGGGTGCGCGCCTCGACGGCCCGGCAGAAGGCCTCGCCGAGGCTGGGCTCGAAGAGCGAGAGCTTCGGGGGCTTCACCGTGGCCGGGTGGTTCTCGCTGTTGGCCCCGAGTATCGCGTCGAGCTTGCTGTCCTTGCCGCCGTCACGGTACGCGGCCGAGGCGAGGGCGTTGGTCGCCGCCGTCTGCCCCCCGCCGTTCTGCAGTGGAATCTGCGCGCCGGGCCTGAAGTCGAATCCGTCGTCCGCCACCGCTGCCCCCCTCGCTGTGCGTTCCTGCTCTTTTGGTGCGCCGACGAGCCTATCGGCGGATCCCGCCCCATGGTCATGGGACAGGGAAATGCCGCCCACCGCAAGACGGTTGGGCGGGCGGCACCCCGTGCTACTCCAACTAGGTTCCCTTCTCCGCCTGTTCACGCACCTTCTCCGCGATCTGCGGCGGCATGGGCTCGTGCCGGGCGTAGGCGCGGGCGAAGCGGCCCGTGCCGTGCGAGACGGAGCGCAGCTCGACGGCGTAGCGGCCGATCTCGATCTCCGGGATCTCGGCGCGGACCCGGGTACGCCCGGACCCGGCCTGGTCGGTGCCCACGACCCGTCCGCGGCGGCCGGCGAGATCGCTCATGACGGGCCCGACGTACTCGTCGGGGATCAGGACGTCGAGCTCGGCGACCGGTTCGAGCAGGTCGATGCGGGCCTCGGCGGCGGCCTCGCGCAGGGCGAGGGCGCCGGCGGTCTGGAAGGCGGCGTCCGAGGAGTCCACCGAGTGCGCCTTGCCGTCGAGGAGGGTGATGCGTACGTCGACCAGCGGATAGCCCGCCGCGACCCCGCGGGCGGCCTGGCTGCGCACGCCCTTCTCCACGGACGGGATGAACTGCCGGGGTACGGAACCGCCGACGACCTTGTCGACGAACTCGATGCCGCTGCCGGGCGGGAGCGGCTCCACCTCGATCTCGCAGATGGCGAACTGGCCGTGGCCGCCGGACTGTTTGACGTGCCGGCCGCGGCCGGCCGCCTTGGCGCCGAAGGTCTCGCGCAGGCTCACCTTGTGGGGGACGGGATCGACCTGGACGCCGTAGCGGGTGCGCAGCCGCTCCAGGGCGACGTCCTGATGGGCCTCGCCGAGGCTCCACAGGACGACCTGGTGGGTGTGCGGGTTCTGCTCCAGCCGCATGGTGGGGTCCTCGGCGACGAGCCGGGCCAGCCCCTGCGAGAGCTTGTCCTCGTCGGCCTTGCTGTGCGCCTCGATGGCGAGGGGCAGCAGGGGGTCGGGCATCGTCCAGGGCGCCATGAGGAGCGGGTCGTCCTTGGCGGAGAGGGTGTCGCCGGTCTCCGCCCGGCTCAGTTTGGCCACGCAGGCCAGGTCGCCGGCGATGCACCGGCCGAGGACGCGCTGCTGTTTGCCGAAGGGGGAGGTGAGGGTGCCGATCCGCTCGTCGACGTCGTGGTCCTCGTGCCCGCGGTCGGCGAGGCCGTGCCCGCTGACGTGGACGGTCTCCTCGGGGTTCAGGGTGCCGGAGAAGATGCGCACGAGGGAGACGCGGCCGACGTAGGGGTCGGAGGAGGTCTTGACGACCTCGGCGACCAGGGGCCCGGCGGGATCACAGGTGACCTCGGGGCGGGCGGAGCCGTCGGGACGGGTGACCGCGACGGCGGGGCGCTCCAGGGGCGTCGGGAAGCCGCCGGTGATCAGTTCGAGGAGTTCCACGGTGCCCAGGCCCTGCCGGGCGCCGTCGGCGGCGGGCGCGGCCATCAGGACGGGGTGGAAAGTGCCGCGGGCGACGGCGCGCTCCAGGTCGTCGACGAGGGTCTTCAGGTCGATGTCCTCGCCGCCGAGGTAGCGGTCCATGAGGGTCTCGTCCTCGCTCTCGGCGATGATCCCCTCGATGAGGCGCGAGCGGGCCTCGGCGATGAGGGCCAGCTCGGCAGGGTCCGGGTCGCGCTCCACGCGCTCGCCGGAGGTGTACTCGTACACGCGCTGCGAGAGCAGGCCGAGCAGGCCGGTGACGGGGGAGTGCCCGTCCGGGCCGGCGGGGCCGTGCAGGGGGAGGTACAGGGGGATGACCGCGTCGGGGTCGTCGGCGCCGAAGATCTCGCCGCAGACGGTGGTCATCTGCGTGTAGTCGGAGCGGGCGGCCTCCAGGTGGGTCACGACGATGGCGCGGGGCATGCCGACGGCCTCGCACTCGTCCCAGACCATGCGGGTGGCGCCGTCGATCCCGTCCGAGGCCGAGACGACGAAAAGGGCCGCGTCCGCCGCGCGCAGACCGGCCCTGAGTTCCCCGACGAAGTCGGCGTATCCGGGGGTGTCCAAGATGTTGATCTTGATCCCGTCCCATTCGACGGGGACGAGGGAGAGCTGGATGGAGCGTTGGCGTCGGTGTTCGATCTCGTCGTAGTCGGAGACGGTGCCGCCGTCCTCGACCCGACCTGCCCGGTTGACCGCTCCGGCGGTCAGGGCGAGGGCTTCGACCAGCGTGGTCTTGCCGGATCCGCTGTGGCCGACCAGCACGACGTTCCGTATGGAAGAGGGGCGGTCGGCCGTCAGTGCCCTGCCGGCGGCTCCGGCTTGGTGTGATGTGGCTCCCATGGTGCTCGTGCCTCCCGGTGGTGACGGTGAGGAGGGTGGGTTCCTTGTCCCCGCGCATGAGGAATGCGCGGTTCTACGAGCTTTGCACTGCTGTCACATCGCGTCCATACGTCGTACCGGGGACGTACGGGGGACGTACCGGGGCCGTACCCGTGACGCACGGGCGGCGGTCCACGGCATGAAGAACGCCTTACGGGCGAGAACCGGTGGGTGCGCGGCGTTCCGGCGGCGGCGTGCTGGCTACGATGGGCCAGCCGGTGGCCGTGGTGGCCGTGCGGCCCAGCGACCCTCCGGGAAGGCCATGCTGAACAAGTACGCGCGTGCATTCTTCACGCGTGTTCTCACGCCATTCGCCGCATTTCTGCTCCGGCGGGGGGTGAGCCCGGACGCGGTCACCCTGATCGGCACGGCCGGAGTGGTGGCGGGCGCGCTGGTCTTCTTCCCCCGCGGGGAGTTCTTCTGGGGCACCATCACCATCACCCTCTTCGTCTTCTCCGACCTCGTCGACGGGAACATGGCCCGCCAGGCCGGGATCTCCAGCCGGTGGGGCGCCTTCCTCGACTCCACCCTCGACCGGGTGGCCGACGCGGCGATCTTCGGCGGCCTCGCCCTCTGGTACGCGGGCTCCGGCAACGACAACGCGCTGTGCGCGGTCGCGATCTTCTGCCTGGCCAGCGGCCAGGTGGTGTCGTACACCAAGGCGCGCGGCGAGTCGATCGGGCTGCCGGTGGCCGTCAACGGGCTCATCGAACGCGCCGAGCGCCTGGTGATCTCGCTGGTCGCGGCCGGCCTGTCCGGACTGCAGACCTTCGGGGTGCCGTCCTGGATCGGCGTCCTCCTGCCGATCGCCCTGTGGGTGGTCGCCGCCGGTTCGCTCGTCACGCTGATCCAGCGCGTGGTCACCGTACGGCGCGAGTCCGCCGAGGCCGACGCCGCGGCCGCGGCCGCCGAGGGCGGCGCCGCCTGATGGGTACCGCACAGGACAAGCTGGTCGACGGGCTGTACGGGCTCGGCTGGGCCGGGGTCAAGAAGCTGCCCGAGCCCGCCGCGGTGGCCCTGGGCCGCCGGATCGCGGACTTCGCGTGGAAGCGCCGCGGAAAGAGCGTGCTGCGGCTGGAGTCGAACCTGGCCCGGGTGGTGCCCGACGCAGGTCCGGAGCGGCTGCGCGAGCTGTCCAAGGCCGGCATGCGCTCGTACATGCGGTACTGGATGGAGTCCTTCCGGCTGCCGACCATGGACCCGAAGCGGTTCGGCACGGACGTCGAGTTCCAGGACGAGCACCTCCTGCGCGAGGCCCTCGCCTCGGGGCGCGGGGTCGTCGTCGCCCTGCCGCACCTCGCCAACTGGGACCTCGCCGGGGCCTGGGCCATCGGCCACATCGGGGTGCCGTTCACCACGGTCGCCGAGCGGCTCAAGCCCGAGACCCTCTACGACCGCTTCGTGGCCTACCGGGAGAGCCTGGGCATGGAGGTCCTGCCGCACAGCGGCGGCGCCGCCTTCGGCACCCTCGCCCGGCGGCTGCGCTCCGGCGGCCTGGTCTGCCTGGTGGCGGACCGGGACCTGTCGGCCTCCGGGGTCGAGGTGGACTTCTTCGGCGCGAAGGCGCGCATGCCCGCCGGGCCGGCGCTGCTGGCCCAGCAGACCGGCGCGGTGCTGCTCCCCGCGACCCTGCACTACGGCGACACGCCGAAGATGTACGGCCGGATCCACCCCGAGGTCGAGGTCCCCAGGACCGGGACCCGGACCGAGAAGACCACCGTCATGACCCAGGCGGTGGCGGACGCCTTCGCGTGGGGCATCGCCGAGCACCCGGAGGACTGGCACATGCTGCAGCGGCTCTGGCTGGAAGACCTGGAAGACCAGGGGGAGCGCGCGCAGTGAAGATCGGCATCGTGTGCCCGTACTCGTGGGACGTGCCGGGCGGCGTCCAGTTCCACATCCGGGACCTCGCCGAGCACCTGATCGGCCTCGGCCACGAGGTGTCCGTGCTGGCCCCGGCCGACGACGAGACCCCGCTGCCGCCGTACGTGGTCTCCGCCGGGCGGGCCGTGCCCGTCCCGTACAACGGGTCCGTGGCCCGGCTGAACTTCGGATTCCTGTCAGCCGCCCGGGTCCGGCGCTGGCTGCACGACGGCACCTTCGACGTGATCCACATCCACGAGCCGGCCTCGCCCTCGCTGGGACTGCTGTCCTGCTGGGCGGCGCAGGGGCCGATCGTGGCCACCTTCCACACCTCGAACCCGCGTTCCCGGGCCATGATCGCCGCGTACCCGATCCTGCAGCCCGCGCTGGAGAAGATCAGCGCGCGGATCGCGGTGAGCGAGTACGCGCGGCGCACGCTGGTGGAGCACCTGGGCGGGGACGCGGTCGTGATCCCGAACGGCGTGGACGTGGACTTCTTCGCGAAGGCCGAAACGAACCCCGACTGGAGCGGGCAGACCCTGGGCTTCATCGGCCGCATCGACGAGCCGCGCAAGGGCCTGCCCGTGCTGATGGCCGCCTTCCCCAAGATCGTGGAGGCCTGCCCGGACGTACGGCTGCTGGTCGCGGGCCGCGGCGACGAGGAGGAGGCGGTGGCCTCCCTCCCCGCGGAGCTGCGGGAGCGCGTCGAGTTCCTCGGCATGGTCTCCGACGAGGACAAGGCGAGGCTGCTGCGCAGCGTCGACGTGTACGTGGCCCCGAACACGGGCGGCGAGAGCTTCGGCATCATCCTGGTCGAGGCCCTGTCGGCGGGCGCGGCGGTGCTGGCCTCCGACCTGGACGCCTTCGCGCAGGTCCTGGACCAGGGCGGGGCCGGCGACCTCTTCGCCAACGAGAACCCGGACTCCCTGGCGGCCGGGGCGATCGCCCTGCTGCGGGACCCGGAGCGCCGGGCGCGGCTCAGCGCCAGCGGCTCGGCGCACGTGCGCCGCTTCGACTGGTCGACGGTCGGGGCGGACATCCTGGCGGTCTACGAGACGGTCACGGACGGCGCGGCGGCGGTCGGCGCCGACGAACGCGTCCCGCTCCGCACCCGCCTGGGCTTCTCGAAGGACACCACGGCCTCCTGACCGGCCCCGGCCCCACCGCCCCGCCCCGCCCCGGCGGGGCGGTCCGGTTCTCCCGGTGCGGCCCGTGACGCCGGTGGCGCCACATCCGCGGCGAGGGCCGATGGCAGGCGGGGAGGCCTGGAGCGGTAGGGTCGCGCAGCGTGATCGAAACCCTTGTCTGGATCGCCCTGGCCCTGGCTGTCATCGGCGTCTACCTCAGCTGGACCGCCGGCAGGCTGGACCGGCTGCACTCGCGGATGGACGCCGCGCGGGCCGCGCTCGACGCACAGCTCGTCCGGCGGGCCTCGGTGGCGCTGGAGGTGGCCACCTCCGGGGCGCTCGACCCCGCCTCCTCGCTCGTGCTGTACGAGGCCGCGCACGCGGCCCGGCAGGCCGAGGAGGACCACCGCGAGGTCGCCGAGAGCGAGCTGAGCCAGGCCCTGCGGGCCGTCTTCGCCGACGCGGACCAGGTCGAGGTGCTGAAGGCCGCTCCCGGCGGGGCGCAGGCCACCGAGGAGCTGGCGGCGGCCGTGCGCCGGGTCCCGATGGCCCGGCGCTTCCACAACGACGCCGTACGGGCCGCCCGCGCGCTGCGCCGCCACCGCAAGGTCCGCTGGTTCAGACTGGCCGGACACGCACCGTTCCCGCTGGCCTTCGAAATGGACGACGAGCCCCCGGCGGACCTCGCGGACCGGCCCACGTAGGTCGTGTCTTGTCGATCAGCCCGGCCTGACCGAAAGGCACGGTCTGGGTGCCGGTCGACCCCCACCAGGGCCACGAGGGACAAATGAAAGAGCCACTGGCTCCATATTGGCCCTTGTAGTGGACTGATCCTTTGGGGTTTCCTCTGCGGGAGTAGTACCCGTCTTCCTTTCGAGTGAGGTCAATCCGTGAGCACGCTTCCCACCTCCCCCCAGTCCGCCGAGTCGGCGATCGGCACCTCGCGCGTCAAGCGCGGCATGGCCGAGCAGCTCAAGGGCGGCGTGATCATGGACGTGGTCAACGCCGAGCAGGCGAAGATCGCCGAGGACGCCGGCGCGGTGGCCGTCATGGCCCTGGAGCGGGTTCCGGCCGACATCCGCAAGGACGGCGGCGTCGCGCGCATGTCCGACCCGAACATGATCGAAGAGATCATCGAGGCCGTGTCCATCCCCGTGATGGCCAAGTCCCGCATCGGTCACTTCGTCGAGGCCCAGGTCCTGCAGTCCCTCGGCGTCGACTACATCGACGAGTCCGAGGTCCTGACCCCGGCCGACGAGGTCAACCACTCCGACAAGTGGGCGTTCACCACCCCCTTCGTCTGTGGCGCCACCAACCTGGGCGAGGCCCTGCGCCGCATCGCCGAGGGCGCGGCCATGATCCGCTCGAAGGGCGAGGCCGGCACCGGCAACGTCGTCGAGGCCGTCCGCCACCTGCGCCAGATCAAGAACGAGATCGCCAAGCTGCGCGGCTTCGACAACAACGAGCTGTACGCCGCCGCCAAGGAGCTGCGCGCCCCGTACGAGCTCGTCAAGGAGGTCGCCGAGCTGGGCAAGCTCCCCGTGGTGCTGTTCTCCGCCGGTGGCGTCGCCACCCCGGCCGACGCCGCCCTGATGCGCCAGCTCGGTGCCGAGGGTGTCTTCGTCGGCTCCGGCATCTTCAAGTCGGGCGACCCGGCCAAGCGCGCCGCCGCCATCGTGAAGGCCACCACCTTCTTCGACGACCCGAAGATCATCGCGGACGCCTCCCGCAACCTGGGCGAGGCCATGGTCGGCATCAACTGCGACACCCTCCCCGAGGCCGAGCGCTACGCCAACCGCGGCTGGTAGTCCCGACATGACGAACACCCCCGTGATCGGTGTCCTGGCCCTCCAGGGCGACGTACGGGAGCACCTGATCGCCCTGGCCGCGGCGGACGCCGTGGCCAGGCCGGTCCGGCGCCCCGAGGAGCTGGCCGAGGTCGACGCCCTGGTGATCCCCGGCGGCGAGTCCACGACGATGTCGAAGCTCGCCGTGCTCTTCGGCATGCTGGAGCCGCTGCGCGAGCGCGTGGCGGCGGGCATGCCCGTGTACGGCACGTGCGCCGGCATGATCATGCTGGCGGACAAGCTCCTCGACGGCCGTGAGGACCAGGAGACCCTGGGCGGCATCGACATGATCGTGCGCCGCAACGCCTTCGGCCGTCAGAACGAGTCCTTCGAGGCGAAGATCGACTTCACGGGCATCGAGGGCGGCCCGGTCGAGGGCGTCTTCATCCGCGCCCCGTGGGTCGAGTCCGTCGGCGGCGCCGCCGAGGTGCTCGCCACCTATGACGGCCACACGGTCGCCGTGCGCCAGGGCAACGTGCTGGCGACCTCGTTCCACCCCGAACTGACCGGCGACGACCGCGTCCACGCGTACTTCGTCGACATGGTGCGCGCCGGGCTGTGACGAGCTCCCGGTAGGATCGGGGACGAACACTGTTGGTTACGCGAAGGAGACAGGCGGATGTCCGGCCACTCTAAATGGGCTACGACGAAGCACAAGAAGGCCGTGATCGATGCCAAGCGCGGCAAGCTCTTCGCGAAGCTGATCAAGAACATCGAGGTCGCGGCGCGTATGGGCGGTGCCGACATCGACGGCAACCCGACGCTCTTCGACGCGGTCCAGAAGGCCAAGAAGCAGTCGGTTCCGAACAAGAACATCGACTCCGCGGTCAAGCGCGGCGGCGGCCTCGAGGCCGGCGGCGCCGACTACGAGACGATCATGTACGAGGGCTACGGTCCCAACGGTGTCGCGGTGCTCATCGAGTGCCTCACCGACAACCGCAACCGCGCCGCCTCCGACGTCCGCGTCGCCATGACCCGCAACGGCGGCTCGATGGCCGACCCGGGCTCGGTCTCGTACCTGTTCAACCGCAAGGGCGTCATCATCCTGCCCAAGGCCGAGCTGAGCGAGGACGACGTCCTCGGCGCGGTCCTGGAGGCCGGTGCCGAAGAGGTCAACGACAACGGCGACACCTTCGAGATCATCAGCGAGGCCACCGACCTGGTCGCGGTCCGCACCGCGCTCCAGGAAGCCGGCATCGACTACGACTCGGCGGACTCCAGCTTCGTCCCGACCATGCAGGTCGAACTCGACGAAGAGGGCGCCCGCAAGATCTTCAAGCTGATCGACGCGCTGGAGGACAGCGACGACGTCCAGAACGTCTTCGCCAACTTCGACGTCTCGGACGAGGTCATGGAGAAGGTCGACGCGTAACGCTGCCGCGCACTGAGCGCAACCGGCGGGCCGACAGGACACACCCTGTCGGCCCGCCGTCGCATTGTCAGTGCGGGCGGATAGCCTGACGGCGTCAACCGGGTGTGCGCCCGTCTTCGGACCACAACCATCAATCGAGCAGCCACGACGGTGCTCGGCCACCGCCGCGGGAGCGGCGGCGGTCCAGCCGCAGAAGGGGGCGCGGTGCGGGTACTGGGCGTGGACCCGGGGCTGACACGGTGCGGTGTCGGCGTCGTCGAGGGCGTGGCCGGCCGTCCCCTCACCATGCTCGGGGTGGGGGTCGTACGGACGCCCGCGGACGCGGAGCTGGGAGACCGGCTCGTCGCCGTCGAGCGGGGCATCGAGGAATGGCTCGACACGCACCGGCCGGAGATCGTCGCCGTGGAGCGGGTCTTCAGCCAGCACAACGTCAGCACGGTGATGGGCACCGCCCAGGCGAGCGCCGTCGCCATGCTGTGCGCCGCCCGCCGCGGTATACCGGTCGCCCTGCACACCCCCAGCGAGGTCAAGGCCGCCGTCACCGGCAGCGGCCGCGCCGACAAGGCCCAGGTCGGCGCGATGGTCACCCGCCTGCTGCGGCTGGCCGAACCGCCCAAGCCCGCCGACGCCGCCGACGCCCTCGCCCTCGCCATCTGCCACATCTGGCGGGCCCCCGCCCAGAACCGCCTCCAGCAGGCGGTCGCCCAGCACGCCTCGAAAGGCCGTACCCGATGATCGCCTTCGTCAGCGGCGCGGTCGCCGCGCTCACCCCCACCCTCGCCGTGATCGAGGTCGGGGGAGTGGGCATGGCCGTGCACTGCACGCCGAACACCATCGCCGGCCTGCGGACGGGCGAGCAGGCCCGGCTGGCCACCTCCCTGGTCGTCCGGGAGGACTCGCTGACCCTGTACGGCTTCGCCGACGACGACGAGCGCCAGGTCTTCGAGCTCCTCCAGACCGCGAGCGGCGTCGGACCGCGCGTGGCGCAGGCGATGCTCGGAGTGCACAGCCCGGACGCCCTGCGCACGGCCTTCGCCGCCGGGGACGCCAAGGCGCTGACCGCGGTGCCGGGCATCGGGCCGAAGGGCGCGCAGAAGCTGCTGCTGGAGCTCAAGGGCAAGCTGGGCGCCCCCGCCCCGGTGGTGGGCGCACAGCGCGCGGTCGCGTCGGGGCCCGCACCCTGGACCGAGCAGCTCTCGGCCGCCCTGATCGGCCTCGGCTACGCGTCGCGGGAGGCGGACGAGGCGGTCGAGGCGGTGACCCCGCAGGCGGAGGCGGCCATCGCCGCCGGCGGCTCGGCCCCCGTCCCGCAGCTGCTGCGGGCGGCCCTGCAGTCCCTGAACCGGGCCCGCTGACGCCGCCGACGCCGCGGCGCGGGACCGGTATGGCCGCGGCGGGGCCCGGATCGACCACCGCAACGACGTAGAAGGCAGACTGAACACCGTGAACTGGGACGACGAGAGCGACGACCGGATCGTGGCGGCCGCCGCCGACGGGGAGGACACCGCCGTCGAGGCGGCCCTGCGCCCCAAGGACCTCGGGGAGTTCGTCGGCCAGGAGAAGGTCCGCCAGCAGCTCGACCTGGTCCTGAAGGCGGCCAGGCAGCGCGGGGCCACCGCGGACCACGTCCTGCTGTCCGGCGCGCCCGGACTCGGCAAGACCACCCTCTCCATGATCATCGCGGCCGAGATGGGGGCGCCCATCCGGATCACCTCCGGCCCCGCCATCCAGCACGCCGGCGACCTCGCGGCCATCCTCTCCTCCCTCCAGGAGGGCGAGGTCCTCTTCCTCGACGAGATCCACCGCATGTCCCGGCCCGCCGAGGAGATGCTCTACATGGCCATGGAGGACTTCCGCGTCGACGTGATCGTCGGCAAGGGGCCCGGGGCCACCGCGATCCCGCTGGAGCTGCCGCCCTTCACCCTGGTCGGCGCCACCACCCGGGCCGGACTGCTGCCCCCGCCGCTGCGGGACCGCTTCGGCTTCACCGGCCACATGGAGTTCTACGCGCCCGAGGAGCTGGAGCGCGTCGTCCACCGCTCCGCCCGCCTCCTCGACGTGGAGATCGACACCGACGGCGCCGCCGAGATCGCCGGGCGCTCCCGCGGCACCCCGCGCATCGCCAACCGGCTGCTGCGCCGCGTGCGCGACTACGCACAGGTGCGGGCCGACGGCGTGATCAACCGCGAGGTGGCCGCCACCGCCCTCCAGGTGTACGAGGTGGACGCCCGAGGGCTCGACCGACTGGATCGCGCCGTTCTGGAGGCCCTCCTCAAGCTGTTCGGCGGCGGCCCCGTCGGGCTCTCCACGCTCGCCGTGGCGGTGGGGGAGGAACGGGAGACCGTCGAGGAGGTCGCGGAACCCTTCCTGGTCCGCGAAGGCCTGCTCGCCCGTACCCCCAGGGGGCGGGTCGCGACCCCCGCCGCATGGGCTCACCTGGGGCTTGTCGCGCCGCAGCACGGCGGAAGTGGATCAACGGGGCAACAGGGCTTGTTCGGGGCCTGACGGCGCGGAGGTTCGCCCCCTCAGGAACTGCGGTGCCATGCTGGGCGTTGTTCCATCGGTGCGGACTCGCCTAGACTCCGCCGATGCCGACCCTTCGGGTCGGCGTGCCCACCCCCGTAGAAAAGGCCGCCGTCCGCGTGCGGTCGTGCGAAGGATTTCCGTCCCGTGAATCTCGTGACACTCCTCCCGTTCATCGCGATCATCGCGGCGATGTTCCTGATGACCCGCTCCGCGAAGAAGAAGCAGCAGCAGGCCGCGCAGATGCGCGACCAGATGACGCCCGGCACGGGCGTCCGCACCATCGGCGGCATGTACGCCACGGTGAAGGAGATCGGCGACGACACGGTCACCCTCGAGGTGGCTCCCGGCGTCCACGCGATCTACGCGAAGAACGCCATCGGCGCCGTCCTGGAGGACGCGGAGTACAACCGCATCGTCCACGGCATCGACGACGTGACGACCGACACGCCGGCCGTCCCGGACGACGCGTCCTCCCTCACCGAGGCCCCGAAGACGGACCTCGGCAAGGGCGAGGACGAGGCGCCGAAGCTGGACCTGGGCAAGAAGGACGGGCCCACCGGCGACGACGAGCCCAAGGACGGCAAGAACGACGGCGAGGCCGGCGCGAAGTAGCGCGCGGCCGGGGACCGTGCGGGCGCCTGACCGGCGGTCGGCGCGGTCCCCGTCAGTGACACTTCTGCGGGGGGCAGGGGTCCCCACCACACATTTCGTGGCCGTCCGCGCGCTGACCCGGCGCGGGGCGGTTGGACAGGGAGAAACGACAAGGTGGCAGCACCGAAGAAGGGCCGGCGGCCCACGGGGGCTCAGGGGAGGCCGGGGCGTGCCCTGGCGATCATCCTGATCGCGATGGTGGCGCTCACCGTGGGGATGTTCATCTCCAAGCAGACGACTCCCCGGCTGGGCATCGACCTCGCCGGCGGCACGAGCATCACGCTCAAGGCCAAGAGCGAGCCCGGCAAAGAGAACGCCGTCAACGAGACCAACATGAACACGGCGGTCGGCATCATCGAGCGCCGCGTCAACGGACTCGGCGTCTCCGAGGCCGAGGTCCAGACGCAGGGACGCGACCACATCATCGTCAACATCCCCAAGGGGATGAACGAGAAGCAGGCGCGCGAGCAGGTCGGCACCACCGCCCAGCTCTACTTCCGCCCGGTCATCGCGTTCGCGGACGGCGCCCCCGCCGCTCCCGAGGGCGCCCAGAGCCCGAGCCCCACCGCGAGCGGCTCCGGCGCTCCCAAGGCCCAGGACGGGAACAAGACCAGCCCGTCCGCCACCCCGTCGTCCAGCGCCACTTCCCAGGGCCGCGCGCTCAGCGAGGGCCTCAAGGCCCCGAACGCGCCCACTCCCACGCCGTCGGCGAGCGAGTCGAAGAAGGCAGACGACAAGGCGGCCCCGTCGCCGTCCGCGAGCGCCCCCGCGCCCGACCCGGCCGCCGCGGACCTGCAGGCCAAGTTCGCCGCGCTCGACTGCACCAACGAGGCGCAGCGCGCGAACGTGGGCAAGGGCGTCAAGCCCACCGACCCGACGCTCGCCTGCGGCCAGCGCGGTGAGCAGTGGGGCAAGTGGCTCCTCGGACCCGCCGCGGTCGAGGGCAAGGACGTGAAGAGCGCCAAGGGCGAGATCGACCCGCAGTCGGGTCAGTGGATCGTCACGATGAACTTCAACGACCACGGCGCGGACGCCTTCGCCAAGGTCACCGGCGAGCTGGCGGCCAAGCAGATGCCGCAGAACCAGTTCGCGATCGTCCTCGACGGCGACGTCATCTCCGACCCGTCCGTCAGCACGGCGATCACCGGCGGCAACGCGCAGATCTCCGGCGGCTTCAACCAGCAGTCCGCGCAGGACCTGGGCAACATGCTCTCGTACGGCGCCCTGCCGCTGTCCTTCCAGGAGGACAGCGTCACCACCGTCACCGCCGCGCTCGGCGGCGAGCAGCTGCGGGCCGGCCTGATCGCCGGTGCGATCGGCCTCCTCCTCGTGGTCGTCTACCTGCTGGTCTACTACCGCGGCCTGGCCTTCATCGCGATCGTCAGCCTCCTGGTCTCCGCGATCCTGACCTACACGATCATGGCGCTGCTCGGGAAGGGCATCGGCTTCGCGCTGAACCTGCCGGCCGTCTGCGGTGCGATCGTCGCCATCGGTATCACCGCGGACTCGTTCATCGTGTACTTCGAACGCATCCGCGACGAGATCCGCGAGGGCCGCACCCTGCGTCCGGCCGTCGAGCGCGCCTGGCCGCGCGCCCGCCGCACGATCCTGGTCTCCGACTTCGTGTCGTTCCTCGCCGCCGCGGTGCTGTTCATCGTCACCGTCGGCAAGGTGCAGGGCTTCGCCTTCACCCTGGGTCTGACCACCCTGCTCGACGTGGTCGTGGTGTTCCTCTTCACCAAGCCCGTGATGACGCTGCTGGCGCGTACGAAGTTCTTCTCCAGCGGTCACCCGTGGTCCGGGCTGGACCCGAAGCGGCTGGGCGCCAAGCCCCCGCTGCGCAGCTCCCGCCGTACCGCCGGCGCCCCCGCCCCCGTCGAAGCAAAGGAGGCGTGAGAGATGTCGAAGCTGGGAGATCTCGGCGCCAAGCTGTACCGCGGTGAGGTCGGCTACGACTTCGTCGGCAAGCGCTTTCTCTGGTACGGCGTTTCCATCCTGATCACCATCACGGCGATCGTGGCCCTGGCCGTTCAGGGCCTCAACATGGGCATCGAGTTCAAGGGCGGAGCCGTCTTCACCACCCCGAAGACGACCTCCTCGGTCGCCAAGGTCACGGAGGACGCGGAGAAGGCCTCCGGCCACGACGCGATCGTCCAGGAGCTCGGCACCGGCGGCATGCGCATCCAGATCTCCGGTCTGGACACCGACGCCGCGGCCGACGTGAAGAAGGAACTGGCCACCGACCTCAAGGTCACCGAGGCCGACATCAACGCCGACCTGGTCGGCCCCAGCTGGGGCGAGCAGATCGCGAACAAGGCCTGGACCGGCCTCGGCGTCTTCATGGTCCTCGTGGTGATCTACCTCGCCATCGCCTTCGAGTGGCGCATGGCCGTCGCCGCGCTGATCGCCCTGATCCACGACCTCACCATCACCGTCGGCGTGTACGCGCTCGTCGGCTTCGAGGTCACCCCGGGCACCGTCATCGGTCTGCTGACCATCCTCGGTTACTCCCTCTACGACACCGTCGTCGTCTTCGACGGACTGAAGGAGGGCTCGAAGGACATCACCAAGCAGACCCGCTACACCTTCAGCGAGATCGCCAACCGCAGCATCAACGGCACCCTGGTCCGTTCGATCAACACCACGGTCGTGGCGCTGCTCCCGGTCGCGGCCCTGCTGTTCATCGGCGGCGGCTTCCTGGGCGCCGGCATGCTGAACGACATCTCGCTGTCGCTGTTCGTCGGCCTCGCCGCCGGTGCGTACTCCTCGATCTTCATCGCGACCCCGCTGGTCGTGGACCTCAAGGAGCGCGAGCCGGCCATGAAGGCGCTGAAGAAGCGGGTGCTCGCCAAGCGCGCGTCCGCCGCGGCCAAGGGCGAGTCCGCGGACGACGCCATCGGCTCGGGCGACGAGCCGCAGGTCGTCTCGCAGGGTCGGCAGCAGCCGGGGCGGCGACGTTGACCGCTGCGCTGTCCGACGACGTACGGACCCTCCTGCTCAGCCGCATCAAGGACGTGGCGGACTACCCGAAGCCGGGCGTGATGTTCAAGGACATCACCCCGCTGCTGGCGGACCCCGAGGCGTTCGGCGCCCTGACCGGCGCGCTGGTGGAGCTGGCCGGGCGGTACGGCGCGACGAAGATCGTCGGGCTGGAGGCGCGCGGGTTCATCCTCGCGGCCCCGGTGGCGGTGCAGGCCGGGATCGGCTTCGTGCCGGTCCGCAAGGCCGGCAAGCTGCCGGGCGCGACGCTCGCGCAGTCGTACGAGCTGGAGTACGGCACGGCGGAGATCGAGGTCCACGCCGAGGACCTGACGACCGGTGACCGGGTCATGGTCATCGACGACGTGCTGGCCACCGGCGGCACGGCGGAGGCCTCCCTCTCGCTGATCCGGCGGGCCGGGGCCGAGGTCGCCGGCGTGGCGGTCCTGATGGAGCTGTCGTTCCTGCCGGGCCGGGCCAAGCTGGCCGGGGCCCTGGCAGGGGCCCCGCTGGACGCGCTGATCGTGGTCTGACCGCGACCACCCCGTGCGGCACGGCGGGCATCCGGGACCTCCCGGGTGCCCGCCGTTCGCGTGCGCGGGCCGTTGCGGCAGGCTCGGCGAACGGGGTGAGCCAACCCTCGCTACGATGGGTTATCCGGACCGGACTCGGGCACCGGATCCACCCCCGGACGAAGCCCGGGGGGACCCCCGTGAGGAGCGCTCTTGCCAGACGAGGTCCAGCCAATCTCCGCCGCGCAGCCCGACCCGCAGGCCGAGCAGGCCACGGCGGCCGCCGCCACGCCCCCGCCGGCCCCGCCGGTCAAGCCCGCCCCCAAGCCGGCGCCGGTCAAGCCCGCGCCCGCGAAGTCGGCCGCGTCCTCCAACCGGGTGCGCGCCCGCCTGGCCCGCCTCGGCGTGCAGCGCTCGAACCCGTACAACCCGGTACTGGAGCCCCTGCTCCGCATAGTCCGCAGCAACGACCCGAAGATCGAGACGTCGACGCTGCGCCAGCTGGAACAGGCCTACCAGGTGGCCGAGCGCTGGCACCGCGGCCAGAAGCGCAAGAGCGGCGACCCGTACATCACCCACCCGCTCGCCGTCACCACCATCCTCGCCGAGCTCGGCATGGACCCGGCCACCCTCATGGCCGGCCTGCTGCACGACACCGTCGAGGACACCGAGTACGGCCTGGAGGACCTGCGCCGCGACTTCGGCGACGCCGTGGCCCTGCTCGTCGACGGCGTCACCAAGCTCGACCGGGTGAAGTTCGGCGAGGCGGCCCAGGCGGAGACCGTCCGCAAGATGGTCGTGGCCATGGCCAAGGACCCGCGCGTCCTGGTGATCAAGCTCGCCGACCGGCTGCACAACATGCGCACGATGCGCTACCTCAAGCGGGAGAAGCAGGAGAAGAAGGCCCGCGAGACCCTCGAGATCTACGCCCCGCTGGCGCACCGGCTGGGCATGAACACGATCAAGTGGGAGCTGGAGGACCTCTCCTTCGCGATCCTCTACCCCAAGATGTACGACGAGATCGTGCGCCTGGTCGCCGAGCGCGCGCCCAAGCGCGACGAGTACCTCGCCGTCGTCACGGACGAGGTCCAGGTGGACCTCAGAGCCGCCCGGATCAAGGCCACCGTGACGGGCCGCCCCAAGCACTACTACAGCGTCTACCAGAAGATGATCGTCCGCGGCCGTGACTTCGCGGAGATCTACGACCTGGTGGGCATCCGCGTCCTCGTCGACACCGTCCGCGACTGCTACGCGGCCCTCGGCACGGTGCACGCGCGGTGGAACCCGGTCCCGGGCCGGTTCAAGGACTACATCGCGATGCCCAAGTTCAACATGTACCAGTCGCTCCACACGACGGTCATCGGGCCCAGCGGCAAGCCCGTCGAACTGCAGATCCGCACCTTCGACATGCACCGCCGCGCCGAGTACGGCATCGCCGCGCACTGGAAGTACAAGCAGCAGACCGTCGCGGGCACCTCCAAGGTCCGCACCGACGTCCCGCAGGCCGCCAAGGGCAGCGCCGGCCAGGACACCGTCAACGACATGGCGTGGCTGCGCCAGCTGCTGGACTGGCAGAAGGAGACCGAGGACCCGGGCGAGTTCCTCGACTCGCTGCGCTTCGACCTCTCGCGCAACGAGGTCTTCGTCTTCACCCCCAAGGGCGACGTCATCGCGCTGCCCGCCGGCGCCACCCCGGTGGACTTCGCGTACGCCGTCCACACCGAGGTCGGCCACCGGACGATAGGGGCCCGCGTCAACGGCCGCCTGGTCCCGCTGGAGTCGACGCTCGACAACGGCGACCTGGTCGAGGTCTTCACCTCGAAGGCCGAGGGAGCCGGACCGTCCCGCGACTGGCTGGGCTTCGTCAAGTCCCCGCGGGCCCGGAACAAGATCCGCGCCTGGTTCTCCAAGGAGCGCCGCGACGAGGCCATCGAGCACGGCAAGGACGCCATCGCGCGGGCCATGCGCAAGCAGAACCTGCCGATCCAGCGGATCCTGACCGGCGACTCGCTCGTGACCCTCGCGCACGAGATGCGCTACCCGGACATCTCCTCCCTGTACGCGGCGATCGGCGAGGGCCACGTGGCCGCGCAGGGCGTCGTGCAGAAGCTGGTGGCGGCCCTCGGCGGCGAGGAGGCCGCCAACGAGGACATCGAGGAATCGATCCCGCCGGCGCGGGCCCGCGGCAAGCGGCGCAGCAACGCCGACCCGGGCGTCGTCGTCAAGGGCGTCGACGACGTGTGGGTCAAGCTGGCCCGCTGCTGCACCCCGGTGCCGGGCGACCCGATCATCGGGTTCGTCACGCGCGGCAGTGGCGTATCGGTTCACCGAGCGGACTGCGTCAACGTCGACTCCCTCTCCCAGCAGCCCGAAAGGATGCTGGAGGTCGAGTGGGCGCCCACCCAGTCCTCGGTCTTCCTGGTCGCCATCCAGGTCGAGGCGCTGGACCGGTCCCGGCTGCTGTCGGACGTCACCCGGGTCCTGTCCGACCAGCACGTCAACATCCTGTCGGCGGCCGTGCAGACCTCCCGCGACCGGGTGGCCACCTCGCGGTTCACCTTCGAGATGGGCGACCCCAAGCACCTGGGGCACGTCCTGAAGGCCGTCCGGGGCGTGGAGGGCGTCTACGACGTCTACCGCGTGACCTCGGCCCGCCGGCCGTAGGGGACACCCCCGGGCCGCGGCCCGCACGACGGAGGGCCCCGGTACGCGCGGCGCGTACCGGGGCCCTCCGTCAGTGGCAGGGTCAGCCGCCGAACTCCTCCAGGCCCTTCAGCGCCTGGTCCAGCAGGGCCTGGCGGCCCTCCAGCTCACGCGAGAGCTTGTCGGCCTTCGCGTTGTTGCCCGCCGCGCGCGCCGCGTCGATCTGCTCGCGCAGCTTGTCGACCGCCGCCTGGAGCTGACCGGTCAGACCGGCCGCACGGGCCCGCGCCTCCGGGTTCGTACGGCGCCACTCGCCCTCCTCGGCCTCCTGGATGGCGCGCTCCACCGCGTGCATCCGGCCCTCGACCTTCGGCCGGGCGTCGCGCGGCACGTGGCCGATGCCCTCCCAGCGCTCGTTGAGGGAGCGGAACGCGGCACGGGCCGCCTTCAGGTCCGTGATCGGAACGAGCTTCTCGGCCTCGTCGGCCAGCTCCTCCTTGAGCTTCAGGTTCTCGGTCTGCTCGGCGTCACGCTCCGCGAACACCTCGCTGCGGGCCGCGAAGAACACGTCCTGCGCACCGCGGAAACGGTTCCACAGGTCGTCCTCGGCCTCGCGCTGAGCCCGGCCCGCCGCCTTCCAGTCCGCCATCAGCTCGCGGTAGCGGGCGGCCGTCGGACCCCAGTCGGTCGACTTCGACAGCGACTCGGCCTCCGAGACCAGCTTCTCCTTGACCTTGCGGGCGTCCTCGCGCTGCGCGTCCAGCGAGGCGAAGTGCGCCTTGCGGCGCTTGGAGAAGGCGGAACGGGCGTGCGAGAACCGGTGCCACAGCTCGTCGTCCGACTTGCGGTCCAGGCGCGGCAGGCCCTTCCAGATGTCCACCAGGGCGCGCAGGCGCTCGCCGGCGCTGCGCCACTGGTCGCTCTGCGCCAGCTGCTCGGCCTCGGCGACCAGCGCGTCCTTGGCCGCCCGGGCCTCGTCCGCCTGCTTGGCCTTGGCGACCTTGCGCTCCTCGCGCCGGGACTCCACGGTCTCGACCAGCTTGTCCAGCCGCACGCGCAGGGCGTCCAGGTCGCCCACGGCGTGGTGCTCGTCGACCTGCGTACGCAGGTGGTCGATCGCCGTCTGGGCGTCCTTGGCGGACAGATCAGTGGTCCGCACCCGCTTTTCGAGGAGGCCGATCTCGACCACCAGGCCCTCGTACTTGCGCTCGAAGTAGGCCAGGGCCTCCTCAGGGGTGCCCGCCTGCCACGAACCGACGACCTGCTCGCCATCGGAAGTACGCACGTACACGGTGCCCGTCTCGTCGACTCGGCCCCACGGGTCGCTGCTCACAGCGCCTCCTCCACCTGATGCCTGCGAGGGGTTCACCCCCTGGGCATCGTCCACAGTTTCCTGGGGCGGGCAGCGCCCGCCCTGCACAACGCCAACATAGGCGACCGCCGGGCCGGCTGTCCGCATCCCGCACGACGGAATATCGGCGCAGGGGGCGGGCCGGCCGGCCCGTGGGTCGCGTCACCCCGTCAGTTCTGGGTGACCGTGCCCTTCTCGATCTTGACATCGTTCTTCGGCGCACCGTCCTGGCCGCCGTCGACCGTGCCGGCCTTGGCGATCTCCTCCAGGACCTTCAGGCCCGCCGCGTCGATCTTGCCGAACGGCGTGTACGTCGGCGTCAGCGGGCTGTCCTTGTAGACCAGGAAGAACTGGCTGCCGCCCGAGCCGGGCTGGCCGGTGTTGGCCATCGCCACGGTGCCGGCCGGGTAGACGACCTGGCCCTGCTCGTTGGCCTTGCCCAGCGAGTCCAGGTTCTCGTCCGGGATGTTGTAGCCCGGGCCGCCGCGGCCGGTGCCCTCGGGGTCGCCGCACTGGAGCACGAAGATCCCCCCGGCCGTCAGCCGGTGGCACTTGGTGTTGTCGAAGTATCCCTTGTCGGCGAGCGCCTTGAAGGAGTTCACGGTCTGCGGGGTCTTCGCCGCGTCCATCGCGAAGTTGATGTCTCCCGCGCTGGTCTTCAGCGCGAAGGTGTACTTCCCCTTCTGGTCGATCGCCATCTCCGGCGAAGGGGACTGCTTCGGCTCGGGCGCGGTCGACGCCGACGGGTTCGCCGACGGGTCCGCGGCCTGGTCCTTCTTGTCCTTGTCGAAGACACCGCCCACGATCAGGCCCACCAGCGTCGCGATCACCACGGCGACCACCGCGCCGATCACCGCCGCCCGCTGGCGCGTCTTCTTCCGGGCCTCGGCGCGGCGCTTCTGCTGGCGCTCGTACTTCTCCCTGGCGAGCTGTCGCCGCCGCTGATCGCTCGTGACCACCGGGTCGTCTCCTTGTACGTGTCTGATACTGCTGTCCGGGCTGGGATAGGCCGTACCGTATATGGGTTCGCTGTGTAATGAGCGGCGCCGGTAGGCTCTGAGCAGCAGGATTGCCGACCTGCACCTCCCGCCGACGACGATTGAGGACGAACGTGCTGATTGCCGGGTTCCCCGCAGGCGCCTGGGGCACCAACTGCTACGTGGTCGCCCCCGCCGCCGGCGAGGAGTGCGTCATCATCGACCCGGGCCACCAGGCCGCCCAGGGTGTCGAGGAGACGCTGAAGAAGCATCGGCTCAAGCCCGTCGCGGTCGTCCTGACCCACGGCCACATCGATCATGTGGCCTCGGTGGTCCCGGTGTGCGGAGCACACGACGTACCGGCCTGGATCCACCCCGAGGACCGCTACATGATGAGCGACCCGGAGAAGGCCCTCGGCCGCTCCATCGGGATGCCGCTCATGGGCGAGCTGACCGTGGGGGAGCCCGACGACGTCCGCGAACTGGCCGACGGCGCCGCCCTGAAATTGGCCGGAATGGACTTCTCCGTGGCGCACGCGCCGGGCCATACCAAGGGGTCGGTGACCTTCCGGATGCCCGAGCTGGCCGACGTCCCGCCGGTCTTCTTCTCGGGCGACCTGCTCTTCGCCGGCTCCATCGGACGAACCGACCTGCCGGGCGGCTCCCACGCCGAGATGCTCGAATCGCTGGCCCGCGTGTGCCTGCCGCTCGACGACTCGACCGTGGTGCTGTCCGGCCACGGTCCCCAGACCACCATCGGCCGCGAGCGCGTGACCAACCCGTACCTGCGGGAGGTCGCCGCCGGCCTGGCAGCGGACCCGACGGCCGCTCCACGACGAGGAATGTGACGAGAGCTTCGTGGCTACTTTTCAGGCCCCCAAGGGCACGTACGACCTGATCCCGCCGGTCTCCGTGAAGTACCTGGCGGTACGCGAGGCCATCGCGGCCCCGCTGCGCAACTCCGGCTACGGCTACATCGAGACCCCCGGCTTCGAGGACGTGGGCCTCTTCGCCCGCGGCGTCGGCGAGTCCACCGACATCGTCTCCAAAGAGATGTACGCCTTCGAGACCAAGGGCGGCGACCAGCTCGCCCTGCGCCCCGAGGGCACGGCCTCGGTGCTGCGCGCGGCGCTGGAGGCGAGCCTGCACAAGAAGGGCAACCTGCCGGTCAAGCTCTGGTACTCGGGCTCCTACTACCGCTACGAGAAGCCGCAGGCGGGCCGCTACCGCCACTTCTCGCAGGTCGGCGCCGAGGCGATCGGCGCCGAGGACCCCGCGCTGGACGCCGAGCTGATCATCCTGGCCGACCAGGCGTACCGCTCGCTCGGCCTGAGCGACTTCCGGATCCTGCTGAACTCGCTGGGCGACAAGGAGTGCCGCCCGGTGTACCGGGAGGCCCTGCAGTCCTTCCTGCGGGGCCTCGACCTCGACGCGGAGACCATGCGCCGCGCCGAGATCAACCCGCTGCGCGTCCTCGACGACAAGCGGGCCGACGTACAGAAGCAGCTCGTCGGCGCCCCGGTGCTGCGCGACTACCTGTGCGACGCGTGCAAGGCGTACCACGAGCAGGTCCGGGTCCTGGTGACCGCGGCCGGCGTCGCCTTCGAGGACGACGACAAGCTGGTGCGCGGCCTGGACTACTACACCCGCACCACCTTCGAGTTCGTCCACGAGGGCCTGGGCATCGCGGTCGGCGGCGGCGGCCGCTACGACGGCCTGTCCGAGATGATCGGCGGACCGGCGCTGCCGTCGGTGGGCTGGGCGCTCGGCGTGGACCGCACGGTCCTCGCGCTGGAGAAGGAGGGCGTCGAGCTCGACATCCCCGCGTCGACCTCGGTGTTCGCCGTGGCGCTGGGCGAGGCCAAGGCGACCGTGTTCGGCCTCGTGACGCAGCTGCGCAAGGCGGGCGTCGCGGCGGACATGTCGTACGGCGGCAAGGGCCTCAAGGGCGCCATGAAGGACGCGAACCGCAGCGGTGCCCGCTTCGCGATCGTCGCGGGCGACCGCGACCTCGCCGAGGGCGTCGTCCAGCTCAAGGACATGGAGTCCGGGGAGCAGACGGCCGTGCCCGTCGGCGAGCTGACCGACACGGTCAAGGCCCGCCTCGCCTGACGGCGACGGCGGCGAACGCCCGATGACGGGGCCGGGGATCTTTCCCCGGCCCCGTCCGTTCACAGGCTCGTACGGCACAATGGCCCGTGCTTGATCACCTGGCAGATGTGGAGCGGGCGGTATGACGACACGGGACACGGACACGGAGACCGCCCGGGGGACGACCTTCGGGGCGAGCCGGGCACTGGCCCTGCTGCTGGTGATCACGGGGGCCGCGGGCCTGCTCGCCGCCTGGGTGATCACGATCGACAAGTTCAAGCTGCTGGAGGACCCGAACTTCACACCGGGCTGCAGCCTCAACCCGGTCGTCTCCTGCGGCAACATCATGAAGAGCGACCAGGCGGCCGTCTTCGGCTTCCCGAACCCCATGCTCGGCCTGGTCGCCTACGGCATCGTGATCTGCGTCGGCATGAGCATCCTGGCCGGCGCCCGCTTCCGCGCCTGGTACTGGCTCACCTTCAACGCCGGCACGCTCTTCGGCGTCGTCTTCTGCGCCTGGCTCACCTACCAGTCGCTCTACAACATCAACGCGCTGTGCCTGTGGTGCTCCCTGGCCTGGGTCGCCACGATCCTGATGTTCTGGTACGTCACCTCCCACAACGTCCGCGCCGGGCTGCTGCCGGCCCCGGGCTGGCTCAAGAGCTTCTTCGAGGAGTTCACCTGGGTGCTGCCGGTGCTGCACATCGGGATCATCGGCATGCTGATCCTGACCCGCTGGTGGGACTTCTGGACCTCCTGACGGCGGGCGGCCCTGTCGGTGGACTCGCTTAGGCTTCCCATGTGGAACCAGACCTGTTCACCGCCGCCGCCGAAGAGCGCCAGGAGAAGGACCCCGCGAGCTCGCCGCTCGCCGTCCGGATGCGCCCGCGCACCCTGGACGAGGTCGTGGGCCAGCAGCACCTGCTGAAGCCCGGATCACCGCTGCGGCGGCTGGTCGGGGAAGGGGCCGGAGGCCCGGCCGGTGCCTCCTCGGTGATCCTCTGGGGCCCGCCCGGCATCGGGAAGACGACCCTCGCCTACGTGGTCAGCCAGGCCACGCAGAAGCGCTTCGTGGAGCTCTCCGCCATCACGGCGGGCGTCAAAGAGGTACGGGCCGTCATCGAGGGCGCGCGCCGTGCGGCCGGTGGGTACGGCAAGGAGACCGTCCTCTTCCTCGACGAGATCCACCGCTTCAGCAAGGCCCAGCAGGACTCCCTGCTGCCGGCCGTCGAGAACCGCTGGGTGACGCTGATCGCGGCCACCACGGAGAACCCGTACTTCTCGATCATCTCCCCGCTGCTGTCGCGATCGCTGCTGCTGACGCTGGAACCGCTGACCGACGACGACCTGAGCGGGCTGATGCGGCGCGCGCTCACGGAGGAGCGGGGCCTGGCCGGGGCGGTGACCCTGCCGCAGGACGCGGAGGCGCACCTGCTGCGGATCGCCGGCGGAGACGCCAGGCGCGCGCTGACCGCGCTGGAGGCGGGAGCCGGCTCGGCCATCGCCAAGGGCGAGGACGAGATCACCCTCCAGACGCTGGAGGAGGCGGTCGACCGGGCGGCGGTCCGCTACGACAAGGACGGCGACCAGCACTACGACGTGGCGAGCGCGCTGATCAAGTCGATCCGCGGCTCCGACGTGGACGCCGCGCTGCACTACCTGGCGCGGATGATCGAGGCCGGGGAGGACCCCCGGTTCATCGCGCGCCGCCTGATGATCTCCGCGAGCGAGGACATCGGCCTCGCGGACCCGACGGCGCTGCCGATCGCGGTGGCCGCGGCCCAGGCCGTGGCGATGATCGGCTTCCCGGAGGCCGCGCTGACCCTCTCGCACGCCACGATCGCCCTGGCCCTGGCCCCCAAGTCGAACACCGCGACGACCGCGATCGGCGCGGCGCTGGCCGACGTACGGGCGGGCCTCGCCGGATCCGTCCCGACGCACCTGCGCGACGGGCACTACAAGGGCGCGGCCAAGCTCGGGCACGCCGTCGGGTACGTGTACCCGCACGACGTGCCGGGGGCCATCGCCAGCCAGCAGTACGCCCCGGACGAGATCCACGGCAAGCGGTACTACGAACCGACCCGCTACGGCGCCGAGGCCCGCTACGCGGACGTGGTGGAAAAGGTCCGCGAACGCCTCCGCGGCACAGACCGCCCCTAGGGGGTGTCCGCACAGTAGCGTCGGCCGCCCGCCGCGCAGGCGGGACTTTGCGGACACGACCCAGGGCGTGAACACGCGCCGGCCTCGGCGTGGCCCCGGCGGGGCGGTGGTGGCGGAGCCTAGGCTCCCCGCATGGGTCCGTCCCGGCCGTTCGCCCTCGCCGTCGTCGCCCTCTCCCTCGCCGGGCCCGCCGCGGCCGGATGCCATCACGACGACACCGCCACGGCCAGGGCCAGCGCCGCCGCGCTGGTGGCGCAGGTGCCGCTCAACGGGCCCGGATTCCCGCCGGACGCCGCCACGGCGAAGACCCGGCTGGCCGGCCTGAAGGTCGAGCGGGGCAGGAACTGGCAGACGTACCGGCGGGAGGAGTTCGGCAGGTACTGGTCCGACGAGACCGATGCCGTCGGCGGGCGCAACGGCTGCGACACCCGGGACGACGTCCTGCGCCGGGACCTGACGGAGCTGCGCGAGGGGGACCGCAACCAGTGCGTGGTGCTGTCCGGGGTGCTGCTCGACCCGTACACCGGCGAGCGGCTCCCGTACACCTACCGGCGCGCCTCGCAGATCCAGACCGACCACGTCGTGGCCCTCGGCGCCGCCTGGCGGGCCGGCGCGTACGCCTGGACCCCGCAGCGCAGGCTGGAGTACGCCAACGACCTGGACGTGCTGCTCGCGGTGGACAAGCAGACCAACCAGGACAAGGGGAGCAGGACCGCCGACAAGTGGCGGCCGCCGCGGCGTGGGTTCTGGTGCGAGTACGCCCGCCGCTACACCGGCGTCAAGGCGAAGTACGGGCTGTCCGTGACCGCGCCGGAGAAGCGGGCGCTCCAGGACATGCTCGCCGCCTGCCCTCAGTGAGAGGCGGCCGAGAAGAGGGTGCGCATCGCCCGGCGCAGGCCGCAGATGTCCGCCACCGGCTCCGGGAAGTCGAAGCGGGCGTCGAAGGAGCCTCCGCAGGCGCCGCCGGTGAAGCGGACGCGCAGGCCGGCGCGGTCGAGGGCGAGCGGGACGGCGGTCATGCCCCGCGCCCCGCGGTCGCCGAGCAGCCCGCACAGCTCGCCGATCCGGTCGCCGTGGGCGGAGTGCAGGTGCTGGAGGAGTTCCGCCTCGTGCGGGGACACCGGGTCGGGCTCCGCCGCGGCCAGATCGTCGGGGTCCACGTGCTCGGCGCCCCACAGGTCGTCCACCGTGATCTCGCCGACCTCCAGGCGCAGCATCATCCAGGCCGGCCGCCCGGTGTGCGGCGCGTCGAGGGACTCGCCCAGGCCCAGCAGCTCGCCCACCGGATGCCGCTCCGCGAGCAGCGCGGCGCAGGTCCCGCGGTCGTCCCCGCGCACCGGCGTCAGCCACCCGGCCAGCCACGCACGGCCTCGGATACGATGTGGAACGGACACCGGCGCCACATCCGTGATCTCGATCACGGCGGTGAGGTCGTCGTCCTGGGCGTGAGCGGCTGCCCTGGCAGCCGTGGATTCCCCTGAAACAAGGAGAATCACGTCCCCGTCCGGGGTGACGGTCCGCGCGACCGGCATTCCCGTCCCGAACTCCTCGGGCCCGTGACTGTCACGAGCACCGATCAGGGTGAGGGATACTGAGGCGTTGGACTCTACGAGGGTTCGTACGCGTTCGGCTCCGGTGAGCTGCCGAACGCCTTCCCTGGGACGCGGCTGACCTTGCTTATCGTCGGCGCAAGCGGATTCTGTTTCGTCTGAATCCGAACTGCGTTGCGCACTGGGCAGGGGGATCCCATGTGGTCGAGACATTACGTCCTCCTCGCTAAGGTAAGCCTCACCTAACTTACATGGAGGTAGGTTCCCCGTGAACCAGAAGCGACCCAAGGTCAAGAAGTCTCGCGCCCTCGGCATCGCCCTGACGCCGAAGGCCGTCAAGTACTTCGAGGCCCGCCCCTACCCGCCGGGCGAGCACGGCCGTGGCCGCAAGCAGAACTCGGACTACAAGGTCCGTCTGCTGGAGAAGCAGCGTCTGCGCGCTCAGTACGACATCTCCGAGCGCCAGATGGCCCGCGCGTACGACCGCGCCAAGAAGGCCGAGGGCAAGACGGGCGAGGCGCTGGTCGTCGAGCTCGAGCGTCGTCTCGACGCCCTGGTCCTGCGTTCGGGCATCGCCCGCACGATCTACCAGGCCCGCCAGATGGTCGTTCACGGCCACATCGAGGTCAACGGCGCCAAGGTCGACAAGCCGTCGTTCCGTGTCCGCCCGGACGACGTCATCACCGTGCGCGAGCGCAGCCGCGAGAAGGTTCCGTTCCAGGTCGCCCGTGAGGGTGGCTACGCAGGCGAGGGCGAGACCCCGCGCTACCTGCAGGTCAACCTGAAGGCCCTGGCCTTCCGCCTGGACCGTGACCCGAACCGCAAGGAAATCCCGGTCATCTGCGACGAGCAGCTCGTCGTCGAGTACTACGCCCGCTGATCTTCCGGCAGGCGTAGCCCTCACAGGCTGGTGGAAACCCGCCGCTCCCTCCATGGGGCGGCGGGTTTTCCGCATTCCGGACGGTCTTCCGCATCCCGGATTCCGGGCGCAGGACCTACGGCTGATCCGCCGGCGCCGTGCTGCGCGCGACCCGCGGACCGGGCACCCCGCCCCGCTCGGCGGCCGGCCGCGGCACCCGCGCCGCCCCCCGCAGCGCCCGCACCACCAGTGCCTCCCGGCCCAGCTCCCGGCCCTCGGCCGCGTACGCCGCGTACCGCTCGGCGCCCAGCAGCTCGCCCGCCCGCTCCCGGCACATCAGCCGCGGGGCGTTGAAGTACCCCGAGCCGAACAGCTGCAGCCCCACCCCGCCCCACATCGGCTCCGCCGCGCCCTGCAGCACCGCTGCCTCGGCCGGATCCCCCTCCGCGACCGTGACCAGCGCGAGCAGCTCCAGCGCCAGCACCAGCCCGACCAGGTCGTGGAACGCGTGATTGATCTCCACGCACTCGCTCAGCAGCCGCCGGGCCTCCTGCGTGCCGCCCCCCTCCAGGGCCGCGTACGCCAGCACGTAGAGCGCGTAGGCCCTCGTCCAGCGCTCCCCGCGCTCCTCGCAGATCTCGCGGACCTCCCCGCACAGCGCGAGCGCGCCCGGCAGGTCCCCGAGGAAGGCCAGCGCCATCCCCAGCTCCACCTGGCACATCAGCACGTTGCTGTTCAGCTCCCCGGCCGCCCGGTACTGCTCCAGCGCCTCGCCGAGCAGCTCCCGGGCCCGGGCCATGTCGTCCGAGACCAGGGCCAGGCAGCCCAGCCGGTGCACCGCGTACGCCGCCGCCACCCGGTTCCCGCTGCGCGCCGCCCCGTCCCGGCACTCGTACAGCGCGCACATCGAGGCCGTCGCGTCGCCCTGCAGGGCCGCGACGTAACCCAGCACCCACAGGGCCTTCAGCCGCGAGCTCTCGTACTCCGTCACCGCCCCGCCCGGCGGATCCAGCGTCCGGTCCAGCCAGTGCCGGCCCTCGGTCAGACGCCCGCAGCCCGCCCAGTAGAACCACAGGGTGCCCGCCAGGTACTGGCCCAGGTGCAGCTCGTCCGGCTCGTCCAGGCAGCACTCCAGGGCGAGCCGGAGGTTCGGCAGCTCCGCCTCCACCAGCGCTGCCACCTCGTGCTGGCGCGGGCTGAACCAGTCCAGCTCGCACCAGGTCGCCAGCCCCATGTACCAGTCCCGGTGCCGCCGCCGCAGCCGCGCCGCGTCACCCAGCGACTCCAGCCAGCCCGCCCCGTACAGCCGTACGGTCTCCAGCATCCGGAAGCGCACCCCCGCGGCCGTCTCCTCCCGGACCAGCAGCGACTGGGCGAGGAGCTCACCCACCAGGTCGAGCACGCCCTCCACCGGCATGTCGGGACCGGCGCACACGTATTCGGCGGCGTCGAGGTCGAACTGCCCCGCGAACACCGACAGCCGCGCCCACAGCAGCCGCTCCGCCGGAGTGCACAGCTCATGGCTCCAGCCGATGGCCGTCCGCAGCGCCCGGTGCCTCGGCAGGCCCCCGCGCGCACCGCCCGTCAGCAGTCCGAAGCGGTCCTCCAGCCGGGCGAGCACCTGGGCCGGGGACAGCGTCCGCAGCCGGCCCGCCGCCAGTTCCAGGGCGAGCGGGATCCCGTCGAGGCGCGCGCACACCTCCACGAGCTCGGCCCGGTTCGCCCCGGTCACCGCGAAGTCCGGGTCGGCGGCGGACGCCCGCGCCGCCAGCAGCGCCAGCGCCTCCTCCGGGACCGGCGGGGCGAGCGGGAAGGTCCGCTCCCCGTCCACCTCCAGCCGGCGCCGGCCCGCCGCGAGCACCCGCAGGCCGGGGGAGTGCAGCAGCAGCTCCCGTACCAGCCCGGCCGTCTCGTCCACCAGGTGCTCGAAGCCGTCCAGGACCAGCAGCAGCCGCTTGCCGGCCAGGTGTTCGGCCAGTACGGTCCGGGGCGGCCGGGTGGTGTGGTCGGTCAGACCGAGTGCCTCGGAGAGGGTCAGCTCCAGCAGCGCCGGATCCCGTACGCAGGCCAGCTCGGCCAGCCAGACGCCGTCGCAGTAGCGTTCCTGCCCCGGCGCATGCGCCTCCTGCGCCCCTTCCGCCTCCTGCGCTCCTCGCTGGTCCGGCGCCTCCCGCGCCCCTCCGGCCGCCGACCGGGCCGCCGCGAGCACCAGCCGGGACTTGCCCACTCCGCCCACGCCGGTCACGGTCACCAGCCGCGAGGTCTCCAGGAGCCGCCCCACCTCGGCGAGTTCGGCACCCCGCCCGATGAACCCGCTCAGCTCCGAGGGAAGATTGCCCCGGGCGGTGTGTCGAAGGGGTCTCTGTCGCATGGGACACGGAGCGTACTGGTCCGGATGCGCTGCGTCCAAGACGCGTCGTCCCGACCCCGAATTCGGGTACGGCCGGGTATCCCCGGCGCGATAGGGTCGGAGGACCATTTGTAGGAATCGCTGCCGCCGGCGGTTCGGGTACAGACAGAGAGCGGTGTGACGTGTCCGGTGTAGAGGTGGCCGGGATCATCGTGGCCGTCTTCTGGGCCATCCTGATCTCCTTCCTCGCCGTCGCCCTGGTGCGGCTGGCGCAGGTGCTCAGGGCGACCACCAAGCTGGTGTCCGAAGTGACCGACCAGGCCGTACCGCTCCTGGCCGACGCCTCCAGCACCGTCCGCTCCGCGCGCACCCAGCTCGACCGGGTCGACGCCATCGCGAGCGACGTCCAGGAGGTCACCTCCAACGCCTCCGCACTGTCCTCCACCGTCGCCACCGCCTTCGGGGGACCGCTCGTGAAGGTCGCGGCCTTCGGCTACGGCGTCCGCAAGGCGCTGGGCAAGGGGGACGCCGCCCCGGGCGGCGTGCCGCCGAGGGCATCCCGCCGTACTGTGATCGTTGGCCGAACGGTGCCGGCCGCCCGGCGCCGGAAGCAGAAGGACTGAGACGCCGATGTTCCGCCGAGCCTTCTGGTTCACCGCAGGCGCAGCCGCCGGCGTGTGGGCCACCACCAAGGTCAACCGTCAGCTCAAGAAGCTGACGCCGGAGAGCCTCGCGGCCCAGGCCGCCGACAAGGCCGTCGAGGCGGGTCACCGCCTCAAGGACTTCGCCCTCGACGTCAAAGCGGGAATGACGCAGCGCGAGGACGAGCTGAACGATGCACTGGGGCTCCACCAGGACCCCGACCGGCCCGACAACGTCACCGCCCTCCCCGGGCCGCGGCGGCTGCGGGCCATCGAGAACGACCAGATCAACCACCGACCAAAGCTTTCGTACAACCGGAATGAGGACCACTGATGGAGTCGGCTGAAATCCGCCGCCGCTGGCTGAGCTTCTTCGAGGAGCGCGGTCACGCCGTTGTCCCTTCGGCGTCGCTCATCGCGGACGACCCGACTCTGCTGCTGGTGCCCGCGGGCATGGTGCCGTTCAAGCCCTACTTCCTGGGTGAGACCAAGCCGCCGGCCCCCACGCTCACCAGCGTCCAGAAGTGCGTCCGTACGCCGGACATCGAAGAGGTCGGCAAGACCACCCGCCACGGCACGTTCTTCCAGATGTGCGGCAACTTCTCCTTCGGCGACTACTTCAAGGAAGGCGCCATCAAGTACGCCTGGGAGCTGCTCACCAGCTCCGTGGCGGACGGCGGCTACGGCCTGGAGCCGGAGAAGCTCTGGATCACCGTCTACCTCGACGACGACGAGGCCGAGCAGATCTGGCGCGACAAGATCGGCGTCCCGGCCGAGCGCATCCAGCGCCTGGGCAAGAAGGACAACTTCTGGTCCATGGGCGTCCCGGGCCCCTGCGGCCCCTGCTCCGAGATCAACTACGACCGCGGCCCCGAGTTCGGCGTCGAGGGCGGCCCGGCCGTCAACGACGAGCGCTACGTGGAGATCTGGAACCTGGTCTTCATGCAGTACGAGCGCGGCGCCGGCGACGGGAAGGAAGACTTCCCGATCCTCGGTGACCTGCCGTCGAAGAACATCGACACGGGTCTCGGCCTCGAACGCCTCGCGATGATCCTGCAGGGCGTGCAGAACATGTACGAGACCGACACCCTGCGCGTGGTCATGGACAAGGCCACGGAGCTGACCGGCGTCCGGTACGGCGCCGCCCAGAACACGGACGTCTCGCTGCGCGTGGTCGCCGACCACATCCGCACCTCGACCATGCTCATCGGCGACGGCGTCACCCCCGGCAACGAGGGCCGCGGCTACGTGCTGCGCCGCATCATGCGCCGCGCCATCCGCAACATGCGCCTCATGGGCGCCACCGGTCCCGTCGTCCAGGACCTGATCAACGTCGTGATCGAGACGATGGGCCAGCAGTACCCGGAGCTCATCACCGACCGCAAGCGCATCGAGACCGTCGCGCTCGCCGAGGAAGCCGCCTTCCTGAAGGCCATCAAGGGCGGCACCAACATCCTCGACACCGCCGTGACCGAGACCAAGGCCGCCGGTGGCACGGTCCTCTCCGGCGACAAGGCGTTCCTGCTCCACGACACCTGGGGCTTCCCGATCGACCTCACCCTGGAGATGGCCGCCGAGCAGGGCCTCTCCGTGGACGAGCCCGGCTTCCGCCGCCTGATGCAGGAGCAGCGCGACCGGGCCAAGGCCGACGCCAAGGCCAAGAAGACCGGCCACGCGGACATGTCCGCCTACCGGGAGATCGCCGACGGCGCCGGCGCCACCGAGTTCACCGGCTACGCCACCAACCAGGGCGAGTCCACCATCGTCGGCCTGCTGGTCAACGGCGTCTCCGCGCCCGCCGCCTCCGAGGGCGACGACGTCGAGGTCGTCCTCGACCGCACCCCCTTCTACGCCGAGGGCGGCGGCCAGCTCGCCGACCAGGGCCGGATCAAGCTCGACTCGGGCGCCGTCATCGTCGTCCGCGACGTGCAGCAGCCGGTGCCGGGCGTCTCCGTGCACAAGGGCTCCGTCCAGGTCGGCGAGGTGACGGTGGGCGCTTCCGCGTACGCCGCCATCGACGTCAACCGCCGCCGGGCCATCGCCCGCGCCCACTCGGCCACGCACCTGACCCACCAGGCGCTGCGCGACGCCCTCGGCCCCACGGCCGCCCAGGCCGGCTCCGAGAACAGCCCCGGCCGCTTCCGCTTCGACTTCGGCTCCCCGAACGCCGTCCCCGGCTCGGTCCTCACCGACGTCGAGCAGAAGATCAACGACGTGCTCTCGCGGGAGCTCGACGTCACCGCCGAGATCATGAGCATCGACGAGGCGAAGAAGCAGGGCGCCATCGCCGAGTTCGGCGAGAAGTACGGCGAGCGCGTGCGCGTCGTGACCATCGGCGACTTCTCCAAGGAGCTGTGCGGCGGCACGCACGTCGGCAACACCTCCCAGCTGGGCCTGGTGAAGCTGCTCGGCGAGTCCTCCATCGGCTCCGGCGTGCGCCGCGTCGAGGCCCTCGTCGGCGTGGACGCGTACAACTTCCTCGCCAAGGAGCACACGGTCGTCGCCCAGCTCCAGGAGCTGGTCAAGGGCCGTCCGGAGGAGCTGCCGGAGAAGATCGCCTCCATGCTCGGCAAGCTGAAGGACGCCGAGAAGGAGATCGAGAAGTTCCGCGCGGAGAAGGTCCTCCAGGCCGCCGCCGGTCTCGCCCAGAACGCCCAGAACATCAACGGCGTGGCCCTCGTCGTCGGCCAGGTCCCGGACGGCACCGGCGCCGACGACCTGCGCAAGCTGGTCCTCGACGTCCGCGGCCGCATCCCGGGCGACCGCCCGGCCGTCGTGGCCCTGTTCACCGTGGCGAACGACCGCCCGCTGACCGTCATCGCCACCAACGAGGCGGCCCGCGAGCGCGGCTTCAAGGCCGGCGACCTGGTCCGTACGGCTGCCAAGACCCTCGGTGGCGGCGGTGGCGGCAAGCCGGACGTCGCCCAGGGCGGCGGCCAGAACGCGGCTGCCGTGCCGGAGGCCATCAGCGCCGTCGAGCGCCTCGTCGTCGAGACGGCCTGACGATGACACTGCGCCGCGGCCGCCGACTGGCCATCGACGTCGGGGACGCCCGGATCGGGGTCGCGTCCTGCGACCCCGATGGGGTGTTGGCCACACCGGTGGAAACCGTTCCGGGCCGGGACGTCCCCTTCGCCCACCGGCGGCTGCGGCAGCTCGTCGAGGAGTACGAGCCCCTCGAAGTCGTGGTCGGCCTCCCCCGCTCGCTCAGCGGGCGGGAGGGGCCGGCCGCGGCCAAGGTGCGCGCCTTCGCGGGCGAACTCGCCAAGGGCATCAAGCCGGTGACGGTCCGTCTGGTGGACGAGCGGATGACCACGGTCACCGCCGCCCAGGGACTGCGCGCCTCCGGCAGGAACGCGAAGAAGGGCCGGTCGGTCATCGACCAGGCCGCCGCTGTGGTGATCCTTCAGAACGCTCTTGAGACCGAACGGGTATCAGGTAATCCGCCTGGTGAGTGCGTCGAAGTGGTTGTCTGATCGCGATACGGTAACGTTCCGCGCGATGAGACGGCATTCGAACAGCCGTCGCCCACCGTCAAAGAGGCGGAACCGGGTGCCACGGACGACGGAGTCCGTGGCCCTGCGTCTCGCGGCTCTAGGGGACCGATGACTGAGTATGGCCGGGGCCGTGGCCCCGAACCCTGGCACCCTGAGGACCCCCTGTACGGGGACCAGGGGTGGACCGGGCACCAGACCCAGCAGGGCCAGGTGCCGTACGCCGGTGCCCCGCAGCAGGAGTATCAGGACCCCCAGTACCAGCAGCAGCAGTACCCCCAGCAGCCTCAGTACCAGGAGTACCAGCAGTACCCCGAGTACCAGCAGCAGCAGTACGCGCAGCAGCAGTACGCCCAGCCTCAGCAGGGGTACGCCCCGCCGCAGCAGGCTCAGCACCCCCAGCAGCCGCAGCAGTACGCCCAGCAGCAGGGGCAGCCCCAGCAGCCGGTGTACGACAGCCAGGGCTGGGACACCGGCCAGGGCCAGTACACGGCCGCGGTGCAGACCGACCCGTACGCGGGCGCGGACTACGCCCAGCACCCGTCCGCCGGCTACCCCGGCGAGACCCCCGACCTCTACGGCACGGCCGAGGCCTACCCGCCGCCGCAGCCCCCGGGCCGGCGCCACCTGGAGCCGGAACCGGTCGAGCAGGAGGAGGAGCCCGAGAGCGACCTCCCCGTCGGCGGTGCGGGCGGTCGCGACGGCGAGGACGACGGTGACGGCGACGAGCCCGCGGGCCGCCGCGGCGGCCGGACGCCGAAGGGCGGCAAGAAGCAGCGCAGCGGCACGGCCTGCCTGCTCGCCGCCGTGGTCATCCTCGGCGTGGTCGGCGGTGGCGGCTACTACGGCTACAGCTACATCAAGGCGAGGTTCGCTCCCGCCGAGGACTTCGCCGGCGAGGGCGCCGGCGAAGTCGTCGACGTGGAGATCCCCAAGGGCGCGGGCCTGGGGCAGATGGGCCGCATCCTCAAGGAGGCCGGCGTCGTCGCCAGTGCCCAGGCCTTCGTCGACGCGGCGAACGCCAACCCCAGGGGCAAGTCCATCCAGCCCGGTGTCTACCCGATGAGCAAGAAGATGTCGGGTGCGGCCGCCGTCGCGCTGATGATCGACCCCACCAAGCTGAACGTCATCACCGTCACCGAGGGCATGCGCAACTCCAAGGTGTACGAGGCGATCGACAAGAAGCTGAGCAAGCCGGAGGGCACCACCCGGGAGATCGCCCTGCGCGACGCCAAGAACCTGGGCCTGCCGGCCTGGGCCGGGAACAACCCGAAGCTCATGGACCCGCTCGAAGGCTTCCTGTTCCCGACGCGCTACGACCTCAGCAAGGACAGCACTCCCGAGTCGCTGCTCAAGCAGATGGTCAAGAACGCCACCGACAAGTACGCGGAACTGGGTGTCGAGGCCAAGGCCAAGGAACTGGGGCTGGAGAACCCGCTCCAGGTCGTCACGGTCGCCAGCCTCGTCAACGCCGAGGGCAAGAACCACGACGACTTCCGCAAGATGTCCGAGGTCGTCTACAACCGCATGAAGAAGACCAACGACGTCACGAACCAGAAGATCGAGTTCGACTCGACGTACAACTACGCCAAGAACCAGAGCGAGATCAACTTCAACCTCAAGGAAGCCCAGGCGTTCAACAACCCGTACAACACCCACTTCATCAAGGGTCTGCCCGTCGGCCCCATCGGGAACCCGGGCATGGACGCCCTTACCGCTACGCTCAACCCGGACCACGGCGGCTGGATGTTCTTCGTGTCGGTCGACGGCAACACGACGACCTTCACCAAGACCTACGACGAGCACCTCAAGCTCGTCGCCGAGTTCCAGGAACGGCAGAAGCAGAAGAACGGCGGGTAGCAGGACATGACACGGATACGGGCCGCGGTGCTGGGTTCGCCCATCGAGCACTCGCTCTCACCGGTGCTCCACCGTGCCGCCTATCGGGAGCTCGGCCTCGACGACTGGTCGTACGACCGCTTCGGGGTCGACGAAGCCGCGCTCCCCGGGTTCGTCGCCGGACTCGGCCCCGAGTGGGCCGGGCTGTCGCTGACCATGCCGCTCAAGCGGGCGATCATCCCGCTGCTGGACGGCGTCAGCGACACGGCGGCCTCCGTCGAGGCCGTCAACACGGTCGTCCTCACGCGGGACGGCCGGCGCCTGGGCGACAACACCGACATCCCCGGCATCGTCGCGGCGCTCCACGAGCGCGGCGTCGAGAAGGTTCCCTCGGCCGCCATCCTCGGCGCCGGGGCCACCGCCTCCTCGGCACTGGCCGCGCTCTCGCGGATCTGCACCGGCGAGGTCACGGCGTACGTCCGCTCCTCGGCGCGCGCCGACGAGATGCGGCAGTGGGGCGAGCGGCTCGGCGTCGCCGTCCGCACGGCCGACTGGTCCGAGGCGGCCGCGGCGCTCCAGGCGCCCCTGGTCATCGCGACCACCCCGGCCGGAGCCACCGACGAACTGACCGCGGCGGTCCCGGCCGGCCCCGGCACCCTCTTCGACGTCCTCTACGACCCGTGGCCGACCGCCCTCGCCGCCGCCTGGTCGCAGCGCGGGGGCACGCTCCTGGGCGGCCTGGACCTGCTGGTGCACCAGGCCGTCCTCCAGGTCGAGCAGATGACCGGCCGCTCCCCGGCGCCGCTCGAAGTGATGCGGCGCGCGGGCCTCGCGGCCCTCTCCGGAGCCCACTGAGGCTCCGGCGCGGCCGGGCGGCCGGGCCTGCGAAACGGTCTTGGCGGGAATGTGACTACTCGCCGGTAATGTCGCCCGTTACCCTGTTCACCTGCACTTTTACAGGGGGATGGGATGGACGGGACGGACACGGAGCAGGTACTGGCGTCGAAGTGGGATCTCCCCCTGGCGCTGTTCAGCCTGATCAGGGTGGCCTTCGGAGACCTGCCGGTCTGGGCCAAGGCCGTCGTCTTCGGACTCATCGGTTCCGTGGGCGTGTGGACGGCGATCAGCTGGCTCCGCGGCCGCCGCAGCCCCGCCCGCTGACCACCAAGGCGTCCGACAGCTGGACCGGGGCCCAAGAAACCACTCCGGACGTGGGAGGATTCGGGTGAGGCGGGTCCGGGCCGCGCACCCGATCGCGCCGTCGCAGTACCAGGCGCGAGCATGAGGAGCATCGTTGAGCAGGTTGCGTTGGCTGACCGCAGGAGAGTCGCACGGACCGGCACTGGTCGCGACGCTGGAGGGTCTTCCCGCCGGCGTCCCGGTCACCACCGAGCTGGTGGCCGATCACCTGGCCCGTCGCCGGCTCGGCTATGGCCGCGGTGCCCGGATGAAGTTCGAACAGGACGAGATCACCTTCCTCGGCGGCGTCCGCCACGGCCTGTCCCAGGGCTCCCCGATCGCGGTCATGATCGGCAACACCGAGTGGCCCAAGTGGGAGACCGTCATGTCGGCCGACCCGGTCGACCCCTCGCTCCTCAAGGACACCGGCCGCAACGCGCCGCTGACCCGTCCGCGCCCCGGCCACGCCGACCTCGCGGGCATGCAGAAGTACGGCTTCGACGAGGCCCGGCCGATCCTGGAGCGCGCCAGCGCCCGTGAGACCGCCGCCCGCGTCGCCCTCGGCGCCGTCGCCCGTTCCTTCATCAAGGAGGTCGCGGGCATCGAGATCGTCTCCCACGTGGTCGAACTGGCCGCGGCCAGGGCCCCGTACGGCGTCCTCCCCACCCCCGCCGACGTCGACAAGCTCGACGCCGACCCCGTGCGCTGCCTCGACGCCGACGCCAGCAAGGCGATGGTCGCGGAGATCGACCAGGCCCACAAGGACGGCGACACCCTCGGCGGCGTCGTCGAGGTGCTGGCCTACGGCGTCCCGGTCGGACTCGGCTCGCACGTCCACTGGGACCGCCGGCTCGACGCCCGCCTCGCCGGAGCCCTCATGGGCATCCAGGCCATCAAGGGCGTCGAGGTCGGCGACGGCTTCGAGCTCGCCCGCGTGCCCGGCTCCAAGGCGCACGACGAGATCGTCTCCACCCCCGAGGGCATCAAGCGCACCTCCGGCCGCTCCGGCGGCACCGAAGGCGGCCTGACCACCGGCGAACTGCTCCGCGTCCGCGCCGCGATGAAGCCCATCGCGACCGTTCCGCGCGCCCTGGCCACCGTCGACGTCGCCACCGGTGAGGCGACCGTGGCCCACCACCAGCGCTCCGACGTGTGCGCCGTGCCGGCCGCCGGCATCGTCGCCGAGGCGATGGTCGCCCTCGTGCTGGCCGACGCCGTCGTCGAGAAGTTCGGCGGCGACTCGGTCCCCGAGACCCGCCGCAACGTCCGGGCCTACCTCGACAACCTGCAGATCCGGTGACGGCCGGACCGCTCGTCGTCCTCGTCGGGCCCATGGGGTCCGGCAAGTCCACGGTGGGGGCGCTGCTCGCCGAGCGGCTCGGCGTCCCCTACCGGGACACCGACGCGGACATCGTCACGGCCCAGGACCGGCCGATCTCCGACATCTTCGTCGACGAGGGCGAGCCGTACTTCCGGGAGCTGGAACGGCAGGCCGTCGCGGCCGCCGTCTCCGAGCACACCGGGGTCCTCGCCCTCGGCGGCGGCGCCGTCCTCGACGAGGGCACCCGCGAGCTGCTGACCGGCCTGCCCGTCGCCTATCTCTCGATGGACGTCGAAGAAGCCGTACGGCGCGTGGGCCTCGGCGCCGCGCGCCCGCTGCTCGCCGTCAACCCGCGCCGCCAGTGGCGCGAGCTGATGGAGGCCAGGCGCCCCCTGTACACCGAAGTCGCGCGCGTCGTCGTGGCCACCGACGACCGCACCCCCGAAGAGGTCGCCCAGGCGGTCCTCGACGCTCTGGAGTTGAAGGACGTATGACAGACCAGGTGACGCGGATCCAGGTCGGCGCGAGCGCCGGACACGACGCGTACGACGTGCTGGTCGGGCAGCAGCTGCTCGGCGAGCTCGGCTCCCTGATCGGTACGAAGGCCCAGCGGGTCGCCGTCATCCACCCCGAGGCGCTGGCCTCGACGGGTGAGGCGCTGCGCGACGACCTCGCCGACCAGGGCTACGAGGCGATCGCCATCCAGGTGCCGAACGCCGAAGAGGCCAAGACGGTCGAGGTCGCCGCGTACTGCTGGAAGGCGCTGGGCCAGTCCGGCTTCACCCGCACCGACGTCATCGTCGGCGTCGGCGGCGGAGCCACCACCGACCTCGCGGGCTTCGTCGCGGCCAGCTGGCTGCGCGGCGTGCGCTGGGTCGCCGTACCGACCACCGTCCTGGCGATGGTGGACGCGGCCGTAGGCGGCAAGACCGGCATCAACACCGCCGAGGGCAAGAACCTCGTGGGCGCCTTCCACCCGCCGGCCGGCGTGCTCTGCGACCTGGCGGCGCTGGAGTCGCTGCCGGTCAACGACTACGTCAGCGGCCTCGCCGAGATCATCAAGGCCGGATTCATCTCCGACCCGGTGATCCTCGACCTGATCGAGGAGGACCCGCAGGCGGCCCGTACGCCCGCCGGTCCGCACACCGCCGAACTGATCGTGCGCTCCATCCAGGTCAAGGCCGACGTCGTCTCCAGCGACCTCAAGGAGTCGGGACTCCGCGAGATCCTCAACTACGGCCACACCCTCGCGCACGCCATCGAGAAGAACGAGCGCTACAAGTGGCGGCACGGCGCGGCCGTGTCGGTCGGCATGGTCTTCGCCGCCGAACTCGGCCGGCTCGCCGGCCGCCTCGACGACGCGACCGCCGACCGGCACAAGGAGGTCCTGGCCTCCGTCGGGCTGCCGCTGACCTACCGCGGCGACCAGTGGCCCAAGCTGCTCCAGACCATGCAGGTCGACAAGAAGTCCCGCGGCAACCTGCTGCGCTTCATCGTCCTCGACGGGCTGGGCAAGCCGACCGTCCTGGAGGGCCCCGACCCGGCGCACCTGATCGCCGCCTACGGCGAGGTGTCGGCGTGAGCCGCCCCGTCCTCGTGCTGAACGGCCCGAACCTGGGCCGGCTCGGCTCGCGCGAGCCCGACGTGTACGGGGCCACTTCGTACGCGGGCCTGGTGGAGAGCTGCCGGTCGCTGGGCGAGGAACTCGGCTTCGACGTCGAGGTCCGCGAGACCAACGACGAGGGCGAGATCATCCGCTGGCTGCACGAGGCGGCGGACGGGAAGATCCCCGTGGTCATCAACCCGGGGGCCTTCACCCACTACTCGTACGGCATGCGGGACGCGGCCGCGCAGCGCACGGCGCCGCTCATCGAGGTGCACATCTCGAACCCGTACGCCCGTGAGGAGTTCCGGCACACCTCGGTCATCGCGGCCGTGGCGACCGGGACCGTGGCGGGCTTCGGCATCGGCTCCTACCGGCTGGCGCTGCGTGCGCTGGCGGACGAGATCGACGCCTGACCCACCCGCCCGGTGGCCTGGTGGACGGCCGGGCCTCCGCGGTCATATAACGTTCTCGCATCAGTCGCAGGAACGAGACGGAGTGGCAGCGGATGCACCAAGGAGTGGGTGGCGGGGCCTGGGGGCAGCCGGGGCAGCGTCCTGCGGCGCCCCCGCAGCCGCCAATACCCCCGGCGCAGGGCTGGCCGGGTGCGCACCCGCCCCCGCCGCCGTCCCAGCACCAGGCCCCGCCCCAGCACCAGGCCCCGGCGTCGCCGCCGCAGGTGCCGCCCGGGCCCGAGACCACCGGGCACATCCCGCTGCCGCCCGCGGTGGCGGGAACCGGCGGCGCCGTGCTCGCCGTACTGCTGATCGGGCCCGCCGGCGCGGGCAAGACCACCGTGGCCCGGCACTGGGCCAGCACCCGTCCCGTGCCCACCGCCCACGTCAGCCTGGACGACGTGCGCGAATGGGTCTGCTCCGGCTTCGCCGACCCGCAGGCCGGCTGGAACGAGCACTCCGAGGCGCAGTACCGGCTCGCCCGCCGCACCTGCGGTTTCGCGGCCCGCAACTACCTGGCCAACGGCATCTCCTGCATCCTCGACGACGCCGTCTTCCCCGACCGGCCCGTGGTGGGACTGGGCGGCTGGAAGCGGCACGTGGGGCCGACGCTGCTGCCGGTCGTGCTCCTGCCCGGCCTGGAGATCGTCCTGGAGCGCAACGCCGAGCGCTCCGGCAACCGCCGGCTCTCCGACGAGGAGGTCGCCCGCATCCACGGCCGCATGGCCGGCTGGTACGGCTCCGGGCTGCCGATCATCGACAATTCCCAGCTCGACGTCGAAGGCACCGCCCGCGCCCTCGACGAGGCCCTGGCCAGGGCCCTCCCGGCACCGGGCGGCTGGTAGCGGCCCCCACACAGCCCGGGCGGGGGAGAGGGCGGGGGCGGCGGCCCGTCGCGGCGGGGGTCGTACCGCGCCTCGTCCGGACGCGCTCGCCGGGCCGGATCCGCAGGGCGCTCGTACGCTCGAAGACATGTCAGACGTGTACGCCGCCCGTCGGGGCCTGCTTCGCGACCGATGCGCCGCCGCGGGGAACGCCGCAGCGCTGATCACGCGTCCGGCGAACGTCCGCTACCTCTCCGGGGCGTCACCGCTCGGCGCCGTACTGCTCGTCGGACCGACCGAGGACGCGATGTTCTGCGCCGGCGCACCCACCGGCGAGGCCGACGAAGGCCGCCTCGACGAACACCTCCGGGTCACCGTGCTGGCCGGCCGCGGCGGGGACCCCGCCGTCGCGGCGGCCGACGCCGCCTCCTCCGTACGTGCCGACTCGCTCGCCGTGGAGGAGCACCACCTCACCGTCGCCCGGCACCGGGCCCTGCGGTCCGTCGCGCCCAGGCTGCGCCTCGCCGACCTCGGCAACGCGGTGGAGCAGCAGCGCCTCGTCAAGGACGAGGGGGAGATCGCCTGCCTGCGGATCGCCGCCGAGATCGCCGACCAGGCCCTGGGCGAGCTGCTGGAGTCCATCCTCGTCGGGCGCACCGAACGCCACCTCGCGCTGGAGCTGGAGCGCCGGCTCGTCGACCACGGTGCGGACGGCCCGGCCTTCCCGACCTCCGTCGGCACCGGCCCGCACTCCGGCCGCTCCCGGCACCGCCCCTCCGACCGCAGGGTGGAGGAGGGCGACTTCCTCTCCGTCTGCCTGGGCGCCAACTACCGCGGCTACCGGTGCGAGATCGGCCGGACCTTCGTCATCGGCACCACCCCGGCCGACTGGCAGATCGAGCTCTACGACTGCGTCTTCACCGCCCAGCGGGCGGGCCGGGAGGCACTCCTGCCGGGGGCCGCCTACCGGGAGGTCGACCACGCGGCCCGGTCCGTACTGGACTCCGCGGGGCACGCGGAAGCCCTCGCTCCATGGACGGGACACGGTGTCGGCCTCGAAATCGACGAGGACCCGCAGCTTGCACCTACGGCAATGGGTAAACTGGACGCTTGCGTGCCGGTCACCGTCGAACCGGGGGTTCACCTCCCCGGCCGGGGAGGTGTCCGGATCGATGACACGCTCGTCGTACGCCCCGAGGCGGACGGCGGTCCCGAGCTACTCACCATTACGACCAAGGAGCTGCTCGCGCTCTAGCCCGCACTGCCGGGTAGTGCGCGCACCCGTGGTCTTCCAGTGCAGGAGATTCCGCAACCGTGGCTTCCACGAACGACCTCAAGAACGGCATGGTGCTCAAGCTCGACGGTGACCAGCTCTGGTCCGTCGTCGAGTTCCAGCACGTCAAGCCCGGCAAGGGCCCGGCCTTCGTGCGCACCAAGCTCAAGCACGTGCTCTCCGGCAAGGTCGTCGACAAGACCTTCAACGCCGGCACGAAGGTCGAGACGGCCACCATCGACCGCCGTGACATGCAGTTCTCTTACATGGACGGCGAGTACTTCGTCTTCATGGACATGCAGACCTACGACCAGCTGATGGTCGACAAGAAGGCTGTCGGCGACGCCGCCAACTTCCTCATCGAGGGCTTCACCGCCTCCGTGGCGCAGCACGAGGGCGAGGTGCTCTACGTCGAGCTCCCGGCCGCCGTCGAGCTCGTCATCGAGCACACCGACCCGGGCGTCCAGGGCGACCGCTCCACCGGCGGCACCAAGCCGGCGCGCCTGGAGACCGGCCACGAGATCCAGGTCCCGCTCTTCGTCAACACGGGCGAGAAGGTCAAGGTCGACACCCGCAGCAGCGACTACCTCGGCCGGGTGAACAGCTAACCGTGGCTGCCCGGAGCAACGCGCGCAAGCGCGCCTTCCAGATCCTCTTCGAGGCCGACCAGCGCGGGGTGTCCGTCCGCGAGGTCCTCGCGGACTGGATCCGCCACGCGCGGTCGGACGACCGGCAGCCGCCGGTCAGCGCCTTCACGATGGATCTCGTCGAGGGTTACGCCGACAAGGTGAACCGCATCGACGACCTGATCGTCACCTACGCCGTGGACTGGGACCTCGACCGCATGCCGGTCGTGGACCGGAACATCGTGCGGCTCGGTGCCTACGAGCTGATCTGGGTGGACGACACCCCGGACGCCGTGGCCATCGACGAGGCCGTCCAGCTCGCCAAGGAGTTCTCCACGGACGAGTCCCCCTCGTTCGTGAACGGGCTGCTGGCCCGCTTCAAGGACCTGAAGCCGAGCCTGCGGCGCAGCGAGAGCTGACCGCACGCCGCCCCACGGCAGCACCGGCACCGCCATTCGGAAGGGCCCGCAACGCACGCGCTGCGGGCCCTTCCGTTGTCGCCCCTGCGTCCGCCGTGGCACGAGGGACGCAAAAAACCGGTGGGTGCCGGGCCCCCGCAAGGGCCCGGCACCCACCGGTAAACGTTTCTGCTGGTCTGGAGCGTGAGGTCAGACGTCCTCGTGCGCCACCGCGCGACGGGCGTCCGCGTCCAGCACGCCCCAGCTGATGAGCTGCTCGGTCAGGACCGAGGGCGACTGGTCGTAGATGACGGCCAGGGTGCGCAGGTCGTCCTGGCGGATCGACAGCACCTTGCCGTTGTAGTCACCGCGCTGGCTCTGGATCGTCGCCGCGTAACGCTGCAGCGGGCCGGCCTTCTCGGCGGGGACGCCCGCCAGACGCTCCAGGTCGAGGCGCAGCTTCGGCGGCGGCTCGGCCGCTCCGCCGGGAGTCGTGCCCGGCAGCAGTTCCTGCACCGGCACCCCGTAGAAGTCCGCCAGTTCGGCCAGGCGCTGGACGGTCACGGCGCGGTCCCCGCGCTCGTACGATCCGACCACCACGGCCTTCCACCGGCCCTGCGACTTCTCCTCGACACCGTGGAGGGAAAGGCCCTGCTGGGTGCGGATGGCGCGGAGCTTGGCCCCGAGCTGTTTGGCGTATTCGCTGGACATAACGCTCCCGGACGCTGTGACGCTGTGACTGCATGGACACTGCGACTACATAACTACGTGCGGCTCCGCCGCGCGGCTGGTAACTCACTGTGAGGTTACGCAGCGTTACTTGGGTGCGTCAAGCCGAATGGTCTCCATCCCCCCGCGAGGGCGGCGCCAGCAGCCCCGTGGGCGCCCCCGCGCCGACCCCGGGTGCCGGGTCACCGTCGCCGCCCTGGTACCGTGGGAGACGTACATCAGACGTCCTTTAAGGTCCGTCCCGTGAGGCGGAGAAGGAGGTCCTTTTCATGGACGCCCAGCAGAACTCCGATTCCGCGCGCCCCGTACTGGAGGCGCAGGACATCGCACGGGTCCTGACCCGTATCGCCCACGAGATCGTCGAACGCGCCAAGGGCGCCGACGACGTGGTGCTTCTCGGCATCCCCACCCGCGGTGTGTACCTGGCCCGCCGGCTGGCGGCCAAGCTCGAAGAGATCACCGGCACGAAGATCCCGGTCGGCTCCCTCGACATCACCATGTACCGCGACGACCTGCGGATGAAGCCCGCCCGCGCGATCGGCCGCACCGAGATCCCCGGTGACGACCTCGACGGCCGCCTCGTCGTCCTCGTCGACGACGTCCTGTTCTCCGGCCGCACCATCCGTGCCGCGCTCGACGCCCTCGGCGACCTCGGCCGCCCCCGCGCCGTACAGCTCGCCGTCCTCGTCGACCGCGGCCACCGCGAGCTGCCGATCCGCGCCGACTACGTCGGCAAGAACCTCCCCACGTCGCTGCGGGAGACCGTCAAGGTCCAGCTCCAGGAGGAGGACGGCCGTGACGCCGTGCTGCTCGGCCAGCGGACCGCCCAGGCAGCAGGGCAGTAGCCCACCACGACGACGGACCCCGGCGGGGTCCGCGCCGAGGCCTGCCCTGCCCGCCCGCACCCCTGCACGTCCGTCCGCCTGCATGCCCTCCCGACCTACGGAGCCATCCAGATGAAGCGCCACCTCATCTCGGCCGCCGATCTCACGCGCGACGACGCCGTCCTGATCCTCGACACCGCCGAGGAGATGGCCCGCGTCGCGGACCGGCCGATCAAGAAGCTGCCCACCCTGCGCGGCCTCACCGTCGTCAACCTCTTCTTCGAGGACTCGACCCGCACCCGGATCTCCTTCGAGGCGGCCGCCAAGCGGCTCTCCGCCGACGTCATCAACTTCTCCGCCAAGGGCTCCTCGGTTTCCAAGGGCGAATCCCTGAAGGACACCGCGCTGACCCTGGAGGCGATGGGCGCCGACGCCGTCGTCATCCGCCACCACGCCTCCGGCGCCCCCTACCGGCTCGCGACCTCCGGCTGGATCGACTCCGCCGTCGTCAACGCCGGCGACGGCACCCACGAGCACCCCACCCAGGCCCTGCTGGACGCCTTCACCATGCGCCGCCGCCTCGTCGGCCGCGACGCCGGCCTCGGCAAGGACCTGAACGGCCGCCGGATCACCATCGTCGGCGACGTCCTGCACAGCCGGGTGGCCCGCTCCAACGTCCACCTGCTGCACACCCTCGGCGCCGAGGTCACCCTGGTGGCTCCGCCCACGCTCGTCCCGATCGGCGTCGAGACCTGGCCGTGCGAGGTCTCGTACAGCCTCGACGACGTGCTGCCGAAGTCCGACGCGGTGATGATGCTGCGTGTGCAGCGCGAACGCATGAACGCCGCCTTCTTCCCGACCGAGCGCGAGTACTCCCGCCGGTACGGGCTCGACGGCGACCGCATGGCCAAGATGCCCGAGCACGCCATCGTGATGCACCCCGGCCCGATGAACCGCGGCATGGAGATCACCGCCCAGGTCGCCGACTCCGACCGCTGCACGGCCGTCGAGCAGGTCGCCAACGGCGTCTCCACCCGGATGGCCGTCCTCTACCTGCTGCTCGGAGGCTCCGAGCCCGCCGTCACCACCACCCCCGCCGCCGCCCGTACCGAGGAGAGCAAGTAACCATGAGCAAGATCCTTATCCGTGGCGCGAAGGTACTCGGCGGCGAGGCGCAGGACGTCCTGATCGACGGCGAGACCATCGCCGCCATCGCCCGGACGGGCGAAATCGACTGGAGTGGCACCGGCCTGTCCGCCGAGGGCGCGACCGTCATCGAGGCCGAGGGCCAGGTCCTCCTGCCCGGCCTCGTCGACCTGCACACCCACCTGCGCGAGCCCGGCCGCGAGGACTCCGAGACCGTCCTGACCGGCACCCGCGCCGCCGCCTCCGGCGGCTACACCGCCGTCTTCGCCATGGCGAACACCTTCCCGGTCGCCGACACCGCGGGCGTCGTCGAGCAGGTCTGGCGCCTGGGCAAGGAGTCCGGCTACTGCGACGTGCAGCCCATCGGCGCCGTCACCGTCGGCCTGGAGGGCAAGCAGCTCTCCGAGCTGGGCGCCATGCACGAGTCCGCCGCCCGCGTCACCGTCTTCTCCGACGACGGCAAGTGCGTCGACGACGCCGTGATCATGCGCCGCGCCCTGGAGTACGTGAAGGCCTTCGGCGGCGTCGTCGCCCAGCACGCCCAGGAGCCCCGCCTCACCGAGGGCGCCCAGATGAACGAGGGCGTCGTCTCCGCCGAGCTGGGCCTCGGCGGCTGGCCCGCCGTCGCCGAGGAGTCGATCATCGCCCGCGACGTCCTCCTCGCCGAGCACGTCGGCTCCCGCGTCCACATCTGCCACCTCTCCACCGCCGGCTCCGTCGAGATCGTCCGCTGGGCCAAGTCCCGCGGCATCGACGTCACCGCCGAGGTCACCCCGCACCACCTGCTCCTCACCGACGAGCTGGTCCGCTCGTACAACGCGGTCTACAAGGTCAACCCGCCGCTGCGCACCGAGCGCGACGTCATGGCCCTGCGCGAGGCGCTCGCCGACGGCACGATCGACATCGTCGCCACCGACCACGCCCCGCACCCGCACGAGGACAAGGACTGCGAGTGGGCCGCCGCCGCCATGGGCATGGTCGGCCTGGAGACCGCGCTCTCCGTCGTCCAGCAGACGATGGTGGAGACCGGACTGCTCGACTGGGCGGGCGTCGCCGAGCGCATGTCCTTCGCCCCGGCGCGCATCGGCAGCCTGGACAACCACGGCCGTCCCGTCTCGGCAGGTGAACCCGCGAACCTGACCTTGGTCGATACCTCGTACCGTGGTGTCGTGGACCCCGCACACTTCGCCTCCCGGAGCCGCAACACGCCCTACGAGGGCCGTGAGCTCCCGGGACGCGTCACTCACACCTTCCTGCGGGGCCGGGCAACGGTCGTGGACGGGAAACTGGCGTGACACCTGCAGTGATCCAACTGGCCGCCGAGGCCGCCGAACGACAGTCGGCGGAGGTGACCGAAGTCGGTGCCCGCGTCGCGTGGGTGGTCGGCCTGGTCGTCTTCATCGCGTTCGTGTACTGGCTGATGCGGCAGGGCTGGAAATGGCGAGGCGCTCTGCAGAACGATCTGCCCGAGCTCCCCACCACCCCCGACGGTCTCCCCGCGCACCGGCTGGCCCTGACCGGCCGGTACCACGGCTCCACCACCGCCGGGCAGTGGCTCGACCGGATCGTCGCCCACGGTCTGGGCGTCCGCAGCCGGGTCGAGCTCACGCTCACCGACGCGGGCCTGGACGTGGTCCGACCGGGTGCAGGCGACTTCTTCGTACCGGCCGCGCAGCTGCGCGGCGCCCGCCTCGACAAGGGAATCGCGGGCAAGGTACTCACCGAGGGCGGTCTGCTCGTCGTCACCTGGGCGCACGGCGACAAGCTGATCGACTCCGGATTCCGCTCCGACCGCGCGGCCGAACACGCCGCATGGGTCGAAGCGATCAACCTCATGAACCCATCCATCACGACGGAAGGCGCCGAACGATGACGACCTCCACCAGGGGAGCAGCCAAAGCTCCCGCCGTACTCGTCCTGGAGGACGGCCGCATCTTCCGCGGCCGCGCCTACGGCGCAGTGGGGGAGACCTTCGGCGAGGCCGTGTTCTCCACCGGCATGACCGGCTACCAGGAGACCCTCACCGACCCGTCGTACCACCGGCAGGTCGTCGTGATGACCGCCCCGCACGTGGGCAACACCGGCGTCAACGACGAGGACCCCGAGTCCTCCCGCATCTGGGTCTCCGGCTACGTCGTGCGCGACCCCGCCCGCGTCCCCTCCAACTGGCGCTCCCGGCGCACGCTGGACGAGGAACTCGTCAAGCAGGGCGTCGTCGGCATCTCCGGCATCGACACCCGCGCCCTGACCCGCCACCTGCGCGAGCGCGGCGCCATGCGCGTCGGCATCTTCTCCGGCGAGTCCTGGGTCGGCATCCGCGACGAGGCCCTCCTGGCCAAGGTCCGCTCCCAGCCCGAGATGAAGGGCGCCAACCTCTCCGCCGAGGTCGCCACCAAGGAGACGTACGTCGTCCCCGCGATCGGCGAGAAGCGCTTCACCGTCGCCGCCGTCGACCTCGGCATCAAGGGCATGACCCCGCACCGCATGGCCGAGCGCGGCATCGAGGTCCACGTGCTCCCCGCCACCGCCACCGTCGAGGACGTGTACGCGGTCGAACCGGACGGCGTGTTCTTCTCCAACGGCCCGGGCGACCCGGCCACCGCCGACGGCCCCGTCGCCGTCATGCAGGGCGTCCTGGAGCGCAAGACCCCGCTCTTCGGCATCTGCTTCGGCAACCAGATCCTCGGCCGCGCGCTCGGCTTCGGCACCTACAAGCTGAAGTACGGCCACCGCGGCATCAACCAGCCGGTCCAGGACCGCACCACCGGCAAGGTCGAGGTCACCGCGCACAACCACGGCTTCGCCGTCGACGCGCCCCTCGACAAGGTCTCCGAGACCCCCTACGGCCGCGCCGAGGTCTCCCACGTCTGCCTGAACGACCAGGTCGTCGAAGGCCTCCAGCTGCTCGACCAGCCGGCCTTCTCCGTCCAGTACCACCCCGAAGCGGCCGCCGGCCCGCACGACGCCGCGTACCTCTTCGACCGCTTCGTATCCCTGATGGAGGCCGAGCGTGCCTAAGCGCACCGATATCCAGTCCGTCCTGGTCATCGGCTCCGGCCCGATCGTCATCGGACAGGCCGCCGAGTTCGACTACTCCGGCACCCAGGCCTGCCGCGTCCTCAAGGCCGAGGGCCTGCGGGTCATCCTGGTCAACTCCAACCCGGCGACGATCATGACCGACCCGGAGATCGCCGACGCCACGTACGTCGAGCCGATCACCCCCGAGTTCGTCGAGAAGATCATCGCGAAGGAGCGCCCCGACGCGCTGCTCCCCACCCTCGGCGGCCAGACCGCGCTGAACACCGCCATCTCCATGCACGAGCAGGGTGTGCTGGAGAAGTACGGCGTCGAGCTCATCGGCGCCAACGTCGAGGCCATCAACAAGGGCGAGGACCGCGACCTCTTCAAGGGCGTCGTCGAGGCCGTCAAGGCCAAGATCGGCTACGGCGAGTCCGCCCGCTCGGTCATCTGCCACTCCATGGACGACGTCCTCAAGGGCGTCGAGACGCTCGGCGGCTACCCCGTCGTCGTCCGCCCCTCCTTCACCATGGGCGGCGCCGGCTCCGGCTTCGCCCACGACGAGGAGGAGCTGCGCCGCATCGCCGGCCAGGGCCTCACGCTCTCCCCGACCACCGAGGTGCTCCTGGAGGAGTCCATCCTCGGCTGGAAGGAGTACGAGCTGGAGCTGATGCGCGACACCAAGGACAACGTGGTCGTCGTCTGCTCCATCGAGAACTTCGACCCGATGGGCGTCCACACCGGCGACTCCATCACCGTCGCCCCCGCCATGACGCTCACCGACCGCGAGTACCAGCGGCTGCGCGACATCGGCATCGCGATCATCCGCGAGGTCGGCGTCGACACCGGCGGCTGCAACATCCAGTTCGCGATCGACCCGGTCGACGGCCGCGTCATCGTCATCGAGATGAACCCGCGCGTCTCGCGCTCCTCGGCGCTCGCGTCGAAGGCCACCGGCTTCCCGATCGCCAAGATCGCCGCCAAGCTGGCCATCGGCTACACGCTCGACGAGGTCCCCAACGACATCACCGAGAAGACGCCGGCCTCCTTCGAGCCGACCCTCGACTACGTCGTCGTCAAGGCCCCGCGCTTCGCCTTCGAGAAGTTCCCGGCCGCCGACGCCACCCTCACCACCACCATGAAGTCGGTCGGCGAGGCCATGGCCATCGGCCGCAACTTCACCGAGGCCCTCCAGAAGGCCCTGCGCTCCCTGGAGAAGAAGGGTTCGCAGTTCACCTTCGTCGGCGAGCCCGGCGACAAGGACGAGCTCCTCGCCACCGCCGTCCGCCCCACCGACGGCCGCATCAACACCGTCATGCAGGCCATCCGCGCCGGCGCCACCCAGGAAGAGGTCTTCGAGTCCACGAAGATCGACCCCTGGTTCGTCGACCAGCTCTTCCTGATCAAGGAGATCGCCGACGAACTGGCCGGCGCCGAGAAGCTGGAGCCCGCGCTGCTCGCGGAGGCCAAGCGCCACGGCTTCTCCGACGCCCAGATCGCCGAGATCCGCGGCCTGCGCGAGGACGTCGTCCGCGAGGTCCGCCACGCCCTCGGCGTCCGACCGGTCTACAAGACGGTCGACACCTGCGCCGCCGAGTTCGCCGCGAAGACCCCGTACTTCTACTCCTCGTACGACGAGGAGTCCGAGGTCGCCCCGCGCACCAAGCCCGCGGTCATCATCCTGGGATCCGGCCCGAACCGCATCGGCCAGGGCATCGAGTTCGACTACTCCTGCGTCCACGCCTCCTTCGCCCTCAGCGACGCCGGCTACGAGACCGTGATGGTCAACTGCAACCCGGAGACCGTCTCCACCGACTACGACACCTCCGACCGCCTGTACTTCGAGCCGCTCACGCTCGAGGACGTGCTGGAGATCGTCCACGCCGAGTCCCTCGCCGGCCCCATCGCCGGCGTCGTCGTCCAGCTCGGCGGCCAGACCCCCCTGGGCCTCGCCCAGGCCCTCAAGGACAACGGCGTCCCCGTCGTCGGCACCTCCCCGGAGGCCATCCACGCCGCCGAGGACCGCGGGGCCTTCGGCCGCGTCCTCGCCGAGGCCGGCCTGCCCGCCCCCAAGCACGGCACGGCCACCACCTTCGCCGGCGCGAAGGCGATCGCCGACGAGATCGGCTACCCGGTCCTGGTGCGCCCCTCGTACGTCCTCGGCGGCCGCGGCATGGAGATCGTCTACGACGAGGCCCGCCTGGAGTCGTACATCGCGGAGTCCACCGAGATCTCCCCGACCCGCCCCGTGCTGGTCGACCGCTTCCTCGACGACGCCATCGAGATCGACGTCGACGCCCTCTACGACGGCAACGAGCTCTACCTCGGCGGTGTCATGGAGCACATCGAGGAAGCCGGCATCCACTCCGGCGACTCGGCCTGCGCCCTGCCCCCGATCACCCTCGGCGGCTACGACATCAAGCGCCTGCGCGCCTCCACCGAGGGCATCGCCAAGGGCGTCGGCGTCCGCGGCCTGATCAACATCCAGTTCGCGATGGCCGGCGACATCCTCTACGTCCTGGAGGCCAACCCGCGCGCCTCCCGGACCGTGCCCTTCACCTCGAAGGCCACCGCCGTCCCGCTCGCGAAGGCCGCCGCCCGCATCTCGCTCGGCGCCACCATCGCCGAGCTGCGCGAAGAGGGCCTGCTCCCGAAGACCGGCGACGGCGGCACCCTGCCGATCGACGCGCCGATCTCCGTCAAGGAGGCCGTCATGCCGTGGTCGCGCTTCCGCGACATCCACGGCCGCGGCGTGGACACCGTCCTCGGCCCGGAGATGCGCTCCACCGGCGAGGTCATGGGCATCGACGCCGTCTTCGGCACCGCCTACGCCAAGTCCCAGGCCGGCGCCTACGGCCCGCTGCCCACCAAGGGCCGCGCCTTCATCTCCGTCGCCAACCGCGACAAGCGCTCGATGATCTTCCCGGCCCGCGAGCTCGTCGCCCACGGCTTCGAGCTGATGGCCACCTCCGGCACCGCCGAGGTCCTGCGCCGCAACGGCATCAACGTCACCGTGGTGCGCAAGCTCAGCGAGGGCGAGGGCCCGAACGGCGAGAAGACCATCGTCCAGCTGATCCACGACGGCCAGGTCGACCTGATCGTCAACACCCCGTACGGCACCGGCGGCCGCCTCGACGGCTACGAGATCCGCACGGCGGCCGTGGCCCGCGGAGTCCCGTGCCTGACCACGGTCCAGGCGCTCGCCGCCGCCGTCCAGGGCATCGACGCGCTCAACCGCGGCGACGTGGGCGTCCGCTCCCTCCAGGAGCACGCGGAGCACCTGACCGCGGCCCGCGACTAGCAGCCCGTTCGAAAGGGGGGCACCGGCGACAACGACCGGTGTCCCCCCTTTCATGAGGTCCTTCCGAGCGCACAAGGGATTCAAGGGAAAAATCGGACGATGTACAAGCTGTTCTTCAACCTGGTCTTCAAGCGGATGGACCCCGAGCAGGCCCACTACACGGCCTTCCGCTGGATCCGCCTGGCAGCCCGCACCCCGGTGCTGCGCACCTTCGTCGCCGCCTACCTCGCCCCCCGCCACAAGGAGCTGCGCACCGAGGCCCTCGGCCTGCGCATGCACGGCCCCTTCGGCCTGGCCGCCGGCTTCGACAAGAACGCCGTCGCCATCGACGGCATGTCGATGCTCGGCTTCGACCACGTCGAAATCGGCACGGTCACCGCGCAGGCCCAGCCCGGCAACCCGAAGAAGCGGCTGTTCCGGCTCGTGCCGGACCGCGCGCTGATCAACCGCATGGGCTTCAACAACGAGGGCTCCGAGGCCGTCGCCGCCCGCCTGGCCGCCCGCAAGGCGGTCTTCAGGACCGTCGTCGGCGTGAACATCGGCAAGACGAAGGTCGTGCCGGAGGAGGAGGCCGTGGGAGACTACGTCGCCTCCACCGAGCGCCTCGCCCGCCACGCCGACTACCTCGTCGTCAACGTCTCCTCGCCCAACACCCCGGGCCTGCGCAACCTCCAGGCCACCGAGTCGCTGCGCCCCCTGCTGACCGCCGTGCGCGAGGCCGCGGACCGCACCGTGACCGACCGCCGGGTCCCGCTCCTCGTCAAGATCGCACCCGACCTCGCGGACGAGGACGTCGACGCCGTCGCCGACCTGGCCCTGGAGCTCGGCCTCGACGGCATCATCGCGACCAACACCACCATCGCCCGCGAGGGGCTGGGCCTGCGGTCCGACCCCGCCCTGGTCGCGGAGACCGGCGGACTCTCCGGCGCGCCCGTCAAGGCGCGCTCCCTGGAGGTCCTGCGCCGCCTGTACGCCCGCGTGGGCGACCGCCTGGTCCTGATCGGGGTCGGCGGCATCGAGAACGCCGAGGACGCCTGGCAGCGCATCCTGGCCGGCGCCACGCTGATCCAGGGCTACAGCGCCTTCATCTACGAGGGCCCGTGCTACGCCCGCGCCATCCACAAGGGCCTGGCCGCGCGCCTGGCCGCCAGCCCGTACGCGACGCTCGCCGACGCGGTGGGCGCCGAGACCCGAAAGGCCGCACAGTGACCCTGACCCCGTTCGGCACCCGCCTGCGCGCCGCGATGGACTCCCGCGGCCCGCTGTGCGTGGGCATCGACCCGCACGCCGCCCTGCTGGCGCAGTGGGGCCTCCAGGACGACATCGCGGGCCTGGAGCGCTTCTCGCGCACGGTCGTCGAGGCGCTCGCGGAGTCGGTGGCGGTCTTCAAGCCGCAGGCCGCCTTCTTCGAGCGGTTCGGCTCCAAGGGCGTCGCCGTCCTGGAGCGGACCGTCGCGGATGCCCGGGCGGCCGGGACCCTGGTCGTCATGGACGCCAAGCGCGGCGACATCGGCTCGACCATGGCCGCGTACGCCTCCGCCTTCCTGGACCCGGCCTCGCCGCTGTTCTCCGACGCCCTGACGGTGTCCCCGTACCTCGGCTACGGCTCGCTGGCGCCGGCGGTGGAGCTGGCGCGCGAGTCGGGCGCCGGCCTGTTCGTCCTGGCCCTGACGTCGAACCCGGAGGGCGCCGAGGTCCAGCGGGCCGTCCGCGAGGACGGCCGGACCATCGGAGCCACGATGCTGGCGCACCTGGCGGCGGAGAACGCCGGCGCCTCCCCGATGGGCTCCTTCGGCGCGGTGGTCGGCGCCACCCTGGGCGATCTGTCCTCCTTCGACCTGGACATCAACGGGCCGCTGCTGGCGCCCGGCATCGGTGCGCAGGGCGCGACCGCGGCGGACCTGCCGGCGGTCTTCGGCAAGGCCGTGCGCAACGTGGTCCCGAACGTCTCGCGCGGCGTCCTGAAGCACGGCCCCGACGTGAGCGCCCTGCGCGACTCGGCGCGGCGCTTCGCCGACGAGATCCGCGAGGCCGTTTCCGAGTAAGCGGCACCCGGCAGGACCTCCGCGAGACCCCGCTCCGCAGCCGCGCGGAGCGGGGTCTCGCACTTTCTGACGAAATTCGAACGCTCTTCACCGGACAAAACAGGGGTATTTTGTCCGTGATGTACGGTTCAGTGGAGGCTGACCAGGACTTTTCGTTCGTTCTCGCTGACTGGAGCGGTGTTCACCGCTAGTCTCCGAGCAGAGTGAACGCGCAGCGAACGAGTTCCATCGCTGTTCGGGAGCTCGCCTGGTGTGGTGCCCTTGGGTTCCCCACCGGTCCGTATCCGACAGTTCGACATCCGAGGTGACGTAGGCGTGGCTCTTCCGCCCCTTACCCCTGAACAGCGCGCAGCCGCGCTCGAAAAGGCCGCCGCGGCTCGCCGGGAGCGGGCCGAGGTGAAGAATCGACTCAAGCACTCCGGCGCCTCGCTCCAAGAGGTCATCAAGACGGGCCAGGAGAACGACGTCATCGGCAAGATGAAGGTCTCCGCCCTGCTGGAGTCCCTGCCTGGCGTGGGCAAGGTGCGCGCCAAGCAGATCATGGAGCGTCTCGGCATCTCCGAGTCCCGGCGTGTTCGAGGTCTCGGCTCCAACCAGATCGCCTCTCTGGAGCGCGAGTTCGGCAGCACCGGCGCCTGAGGCGTCGCCTGGCGTTCTCCCGGTGTTCTCAGGCAGTCCCGAGAACCTGGATAATCGCTCTATGGCAGCAGAGGTTCGTCCGCGGCTGACCGTGCTCTCCGGCCCCTCAGGGGTCGGCAAGAGCACGGTCGTCGCGCATATGCGCAAGGTTCACCCCGAGGTATGGCTCTCGGTGTCGGCCACCACCCGCAAGCCGCGGCCCGGTGAGCGACACGGAGTCCAGTACTTCTTCGTCAACGACGACGAGTTCGACAAGCTGATCGCCAACGGCGAGCTGCTGGAGTGGGCCGAGTTCGCGGGCAACCGCTACGGCACACCGCGCGGCGCGGTGCTGGAGCGCCTGGAAAACGGCGAGCCCGTACTGCTGGAGATCGACCTCCAGGGCGCACGACTCGTCCGCGAGTCGATGCCCGAGGCCCAGCTGGTCTTCCTGGCCCCGCCGAGCTGGGACGAGCTGGTCCGCCGGCTGACCGGCCGGGGCACCGAATCGGCCGAGGTGATCGAGCGCCGGCTCGCCGCTGCCAAGATCGAACTCGCTGCCGAGTCGGAGTTCGACGTCACCCTGGTCAACACCTCCGTCGAGGACGTAGCCCGTGAGCTGCTAGCCTTGATGGAAGTTGTCTGAATCGTCGATCGATCCTCACGGATTCGCCCGACCCAGACGGCCCAATCTTTCATCCATCTTCGGAAGGTAGAGCGTGTCCTCTTCCATCACTGCGCCCGAGGGCATCATCAACCCGCCGATCGACGAGCTGCTCGAGGCCACTGACTCGAAGTACAGCCTCGTGATCTACGCGGCCAAGCGCGCGCGTCAGATCAACGCGTACTACTCGCAGCTCGGTGAGGGCCTGCTGGAGTACGTCGGCCCGCTGGTGGACACCCACGTCCACGAGAAGCCGCTTTCGATCGCGCTGCGCGAGATCAACGCGGGTCTGCTGACCTCCGAGGCCATCGAGGCCCCGGCCCAGTAAGGCACGAGAAATTCCTTCACCACAGGCCCGGCAGAACATCTGCCGGGCCTGTGGTGTGTCATGGGTGGGTACGACGGTCAGAGCCGAACGCGTCGGACGAGTCGAGAGTGTCAAAAGGGGTGTGCTCGGATGGGTAAGCCGAAGGTCGTGCTGGGCGTCAGCGGCGGGATCGCCGCCTACAAGGCGTGCGAACTGCTCCGCCGGCTGACCGAGTCCGGACACGACGTGCGGGTTGTGCCCACGGCCGCCTCCCTGAACTTCGTCGGCGAGGCCACCTGGGCCGCCCTCTCCGGGAACCCCGCCTCCACCGAGGTGTGGGAGACCGTCCACGAGGTGCCCCACGTACGCATCGGCCAGGGCGCGGACCTCGTCGTCGTCGCCCCGGCCACCGCCGACATGCTGGCCAAGGCCGCCCACGGGCTCGCCGACGACCTGCTCACGAACACCCTGCTCACCGCCCGCTGTCCGGTGGTCTTCGCCCCCGCCATGCACACCGAGATGTGGGAGCACCCCGCCACCCAGGAGAACGTGGCCACGCTGCGCCGCCGCGGCGCCGTCGTCATCGAGCCCGCCGTCGGCCGGCTCACCGGCAAGGACACCGGCAAGGGGCGGCTGCCCGACCCCGAGGAGATCTTCGAGGTGTGCCGGCAGGTCCTGCGCCGCGGGGTGGCCGAGGCGGACCTCGCCGGCCGCCACGTCGTGATCAGCGCGGGCGGCACCCGCGAACCGCTGGACCCGGTGCGCTTCCTCGGCAACCGCTCCTCCGGCAAGCAGGGCTACGCGCTCGCCCGTACGGCCGTCGCCCGCGGGGCGCGGGTCACCCTGATCTCCGCCAACACCGCGCTGGCCGATCCCGCCGGGGTGGACGTCGTCCGCGTGGGGACGGCCGTACAGCTGCGCGAAGCGGTCCTCAAGGCGGCGTCGGACGCCGACGTCGTGGTCATGGCCGCGGCCGTGGCCGACTTCCGGCCGGCCGAGTACGCCGGTGGCAAGATCAAGAAGAAGGACGGGGAGGACCCCGCTCCGGTCGCGCTCGTGCGCAACCCCGACGTCCTCGCCGAGATCTCCGCCGACCGGGCCCGCGAGGGCCAGGTGATCGTGGGCTTCGCCGCGGAGACCGACCACGTCCTCGACAACGGCCGCGCCAAGCTCCGCCGCAAAGGATGTGATCTTCTCGTCGTGAATGAAGTCGGCGAGACCCGCACCTTTGGATCCGAGGAGAACGAGGCGATCATCCTGGCCTCCGACGGGTCGGAGATTCCAGTGCCCTACGGTCCGAAGGAAGCCCTCGCCGAGGCGATTTGGGATCAGGTTACGCAGCGGTATACGCCGCGACGCGCCTGAGCCGATTGCCCTTCACTCGATCACATCCGTACGTAAGAATGGGAGTGCCGCAGGTCACACGGCTCCCACAAGGCGAGACGGATGGTCCGGGCAACGGTGGCGACCGATAAACTGCACCTGGAACGTGATCGGGCGCAGCCCCCGATGTGGTTCCGCCAAATGATCAGCCAGCAGCCGCTGCAACCCCAGGGAGCGTTGTGTCCCGTCGTCTGTTCACCTCGGAGTCCGTCACCGAGGGCCACCCCGACAAGATCGCTGACCAGATCAGCGACACGATCCTCGATGCACTCCTCACCGAGGACCCGACCTCGCGCGTCGCCGTGGAGACCCTCATCACCACGGGTCTCGTGCACATCGCGGGTGAGGTGACGACGAAGGCCTACGCGCCGATCGCGCAGCTCGTCCGGGACAAGATCCTCGAGATCGGCTACGACTCCTCGAAGAAGGGCTTCGACGGCGCCTCCTGCGGCGTGTCGGTGTCCATCGGCGCCCAGTCCCCGGACATCGCGCAGGGCGTCGACACCGCCTACGAGAAGCGCGTCGAGGGCGACGAGGACGAGCTGGACAAGCAGGGCGCCGGCGACCAGGGCCTGATGTTCGGCTACGCCTGCGACGAGACCCCCGAGCTCATGCCGCTGCCGATCCACATCGCGCACCGGCTCTCGCGCCGCCTGTCCGAGGTCCGCAAGAACGGGACCATCCCGTACCTGCGCCCCGACGGCAAGACCCAGGTCACCATCGAGTACGACGGCGACAAGGCCGTCCGCCTCGACACCGTCGTGGTCTCCTCGCAGCACGCCTCCGACATCGACCTCGACTCGCTGCTCGCGCCCGACATCCGCGAGTTCGTCGTCGAGCACGTCCTGGCCCAGCTCGTCGAGGACGGCATCAAGCTCGACACCGAGGGCTACCGCCTCCTCGTGAACCCGACCGGCCGCTTCGAGATCGGCGGCCCCATGGGCGACGCCGGCCTGACCGGCCGCAAGATCATCATCGACACCTACGGCGGCATGGCCCGCCACGGTGGCGGCGCCTTCTCCGGCAAGGACCCGTCCAAGGTCGACCGCTCCGCCGCCTACGCCATGCGCTGGGTCGCCAAGAACGTGGTCGCCGCCGGCCTCGCCTCGCGCTGCGAGGTCCAGGTCGCGTACGCCATCGGCAAGGCCGAGCCCGTCGGCCTCTTCGTCGAGACCTTCGGCACCGCCAAGGTCGAGACGCAGAAGATCGAGGACGCGATCGGCGAGGTCTTCGACCTGCGCCCGGCCGCGATCATCCGTGACCTCGACCTGCTGCGCCCGATCTACGCCCAGACCGCCGCCTACGGCCACTTCGGCCGTGAGCTGCCGGACTTCACCTGGGAGCGCACCGACCGCGTGGACGCCCTGCGCGCCGCCGCCGGTCTGTAAGGACCACCCGCCGAAGGGCCCCGGACCGCACGGTCCGGGGCCCTTCGCGTACGCCCGCCTGTCAGAGCGGTTTGGTAAGAATGCTGATGTGAGCAGCGCGAATGATTCCCCGCCGGAGCAGCTCGCACTGATCCGGGAGATGGTCGCCGAGGCGAAGGCCAAGGCGCCCAAGGCGAAGCCGCGTACCTGGCGGGGGGCCGCCCTCGCCGCAGAGCTGCCCGTCGCCCGGGTCCTCGTGAACAAGGGCGTGCTCCACCTCGACCGGACCTTCGACTACGCCGTGCCCGCCGAGCTGTCCGACGCCGCCCAGCCCGGCGTCCGCGTCCGCGTCCGCTTCGGCGCAGGCTCCCACCAGGTGCACGGGGGCCGCCGGGAGGGCGGCGGCCTCATCGACGGCTTCATCGTGGAACGCCTCGCCGAGTCCGACTACAACGGAGCCCTCGCCGCCCTCGCCCAGGTCGTCTCGCCCGAGGTCGTGCTCGGCCCGCGCATGCTCGCGCTCGCCCGCGCCGTCGCCGACCGGTACGCCGGAAGCCTCGCCGACGTCCTCCAGCTCGCACTGCCGCCGCGCAACGCCCGCGCCGAGGCGAAGCCGTCCCCGGAGCCGCTGCCCCCGCCCCCCGCGCCCGAGCCCGCCGGCTGGGAGCGGTACGGCGCGGGCCCCGGCTTCCTGCGCGCCCTCGCCACCGGCGCCGCCCCGCGCGCGGTGTGGACCGCGCTGCCCGGCCCCGGCTGGGCCGACGAACTCGCCCGGGCCATGGCCGCCACCCTGGCCTCCGGCCGCGGCGCCCTCGCCGTACTCCCCGACGGCCGGACCGCCGCACGGGTGGACGCCGCCCTGACCGCCCTCCTCGGCGAAGGAAGGCACTCCCTGCTGACCGCCGAGTCCGGCCCCGAGAAGCGCTACCGCCAGTGGCTCGCCGTCCACCGCGGCTCCGTCCGCGCCGTCATCGGCACCCGGGCCGCGATGTTCGCCCCCGTACGCGACCTCGGCCTCGTCGCGATCTGGGACGACGGCGACTCCAGCCACAGCGAGGACCGCGCCCCCTTCCCGCACGTCCGCGAGGTGCTGGAACTGCGCGCCGTCAGCGACGGCTGCGGCTTCCTCGCCGGCAGCACCAGCTGCACCGTGGAGGCCGCCCAGCTCGTCGAGACCGGCTGGGCCCGCCCGCTGGTGGCGGCCCGCGAGACGGTACGGGCCCACGCGCCCCGGATCCGCACCGTCGGCGACGAACTCCTCGCCCGCGACGAGGCGGCCCGCGCCGCCCGACTGCCCAGCCTCGCGTGGGAGACCGTACGGGAGGGGCTCAAGACCGGCCCCGTCCTCGTACAGGTGCCCCGCCGGGGCTACGTACCCCGGCTGGCGTGCGAGCGCTGCCGGACGCCCGCCCGCTGCACCGCCTGCGCCGGACCCCTGGAGGCCCCCGACGAGCGGGACCTCACTTGCGGATGGTGCGGCCGCGACGAGCCGTCCTGGCACTGCGAGGAATGCGGGTCCTTCCGGCTGCGCGCCCAGGTCGTGGGCGCCCGGCGCACCGCCGAGGAACTCGGGCGGGCCTTCCCGGCCGTGCCCGTACGGACCTCCGGCCGCGACCACGTCCTGGACGAGGTCCCCGACCGGCCGGCGCTCGTCGTGAGCACCCCCGGCGCCGAACCGGTGGCGGCGGGCACCGGGTACGCCGCCGCGCTGCTCCTCGACGGCTGGGCCATGCTGACCCGCCCCGACCTGCGCGCCGGCGAGGACGCCCTGCGCCGCTGGATCGGCGCCGCCTCCCTCGTACGGGCCGACGGCCAGGTCGTGGTGGTCGCCGAGCCGACGCTGCGCCCCGTCCAGGCGCTCGTCCGCTGGGACCCGGTGGGCCACGCCGTACGGGAACTCGCGGAGCGGGCCCAGCTCGGCTTCCCGCCCGTCTCCCGGATGGCCGCGGTCGCCGGTCGGGGCGAAGCCGTGGAGGCCTTCCTGGCGGGGGCCGGGCTGCCGCCCGACGCCGAGATCCTCGGCCCGGTCCCGCTGCCCGGACGGCGCGGGGAGCCCTCCCCCGGGGAGCGGGCCCTGGTCCGGGTCCCGCCGGGCAGCGGAGCCGCCCTGGCGGCCGCGCTGAAGTCCGCCCAGGCGGCGCGCCTGGCCCGCGGTGTCCCGGCGGCGGAGGCGGTGCGGGTCCGGATCGACCCGTCGGACATCGGCTGACACCGCAGACGCGGAAGCCCCGGCGGGGAGGACCGTACGGTCCTCCCCGCCGGGGCGGTTTCCTGCGCGGCGGCCCCGGTCCGGCCGTCGGGGGTCGGCGTCCCGGCGGCAGGACGGGGTCAGCCGTTGCGCGGACCGGGGAAGGCGGGAGAGCGCGGAGCCTCCCCGAGGCTGCGCGCGGGGGCACCGCCGGCGGCGGCCTGGGCCTCCTCGCGCACCGGCTGCGGCGGCACCGAACGGGCGGCCGGGACGGTGGGCAGCGGCCCCATGGTCCGGGTGGTCGTCCCCTCGGCCAGCGGCTCCGCGGCCTCCGCGGACTGCGCCCGCCGGGCACCGTAACGGCGGTGCACCGCCTGCTTGGTGACACCGAGCGCCGAGCCGACCGCGTCCCACGAGAAGCCGAGCGAGCGGTCGAAGTCCACCGCGGCGGTGACCAGCGTCTCCACGCTGTCCCGCAGCTCCTGGGCGAGGCGGACGGTGGGCGCGGGCGCCCGGCCGTAGACGACGAAGCCAGTGGAGGGGCCCGAACGACGCGGGCGGTACACGTTGCCGAGCTGGGCGGTGAGCGTACGCAGGGCATCCACCTGCCGGCGAACCCGCTCGATGTCCCGTACCAGGAGGTGCAGGCTGGCCCGGGCTTGGGCGTCGTGGGTGGCGTGGTCGGCCATGAAGAAGCCTCTCGAACCGGTGCTGAAGGGCGGATCGGGCCGCAGACATCGTTCACACGCGGCCCGTTTCGGTCAATCTCTCTTGACCAACGCGCCACCCGTCGCCCAGGTCACGCTGTGGGGGCGTGTCGGCATATGCGAGTGGCGCGCGCGTGTACGCACGCCCCCTCACCACCCCGTGGCACCACGAGTGGGCCGCCCGGCGGACGCCCCATAGACTGGTGCGCTGCTGACAGCCGACATAGCGAGGTAGGACCCCCAGTGAAGCTCGTCTTCGCAGGCACCCCCGAGGTCGCCGTACCCGCCCTGGACGCCCTGATCGCCTCCGGGCGGCACGAGGTCGCGGCCGTCGTCACCCGGCCCGACGCCCCGGCCGGCCGCGGCCGGCGCCTCGTCGCCAGCCCGGTCGCCGAACGCGCCGAAGAGGCCGGCATCGAGGTCCTCAAGCCCACCCGGCCGCGCGACCCCGACTTCCAGGCCCGGCTGCGCGAGATCGACCCCGACTGCTGCCCGGTCGTCGCCTACGGGGCCATCCTCCCCAAGAGCGCCCTCGACATCCCCCGCCACGGCTGGGTCAACCTGCACTTCTCGCTCCTGCCCTCCTGGCGCGGAGCCGCTCCCGTCCAGCACTCGATCATGGCCGGGGACCAGCTCACCGGCGCCTCCACCTTCCAGATCGAGGAAGGCCTCGACTCGGGCCCGGTCTACGGCGTCCTCACCGAGGAGATCCGCCCGACCGACAACAGCGGCGACCTGCTCACGCGCCTCGCCTTCGCCGGCGCCGGCCTGCTCGCCGCCACCATGGACGGCATCGAGGACGGCACCCTGCGCGCCGTCGCCCAGCCCCTCGACGGGATCTCCCTCGCACCCAAGATCACCGTGGACGACGCCCGGATCGACTGGACGGCGCCCGCGATGCGCGCCGACCGCGTCGTGCGCGGCTGCACGCCGGCCCCGGGCGCCTGGACCGTCTTCCGGGGCGAACGCCTCAAGCTGATCTCGCTGGGCATGGTCGCCGACCGAACGGACCTGGCGCCCGGCGTGCTGTCCGCGGCCAAGAACAACGTCCACGTCGGCACCGGCTCGCACGCCGTCGAGCTGCTCTGGGTCCAGCCGCAGGGCAAGAAGCCGATGCGCGCAGCCGACTGGGCGCGCGGGGTACGGATCGCCCCCGGCGAGCGGCTCGGCGGAGCCGACGTAGGCTGATCAGTGCGGACTTCTCCGTAGTCCCGGCAGCACTCGGCGGATCGCGCCACCCGCAGGACCCGCAGGGCCCGCAGGCCCCGCACGACTCGTAGCACTCGTAGCACTCGTACATCCGGAGCACCTTTCACGTGAGCGAACAGCCCCGTCAGCCCCGACGCAAGCCTGCCCCCGCGGGAGCGGGCGGCAAGCAGGCCAAGCCGTACCGCCGGCCCCAGAAGGACCCCGTCCGGATGCTGGCCTTCGAGGTGCTGCGGGCGGTGGACGAACGCGACGCCTACGCCAACCTCGTCCTGCCGCCGCTGCTCAAGAAGGCCCGCCAGGACGAGAACTTCCAGGCGCGCGACGCGGCGCTGGCCACCGAACTGGTCTACGGAACGCTGCGCCGCCAGGGCACGTACGACGCGGTCATCAAGGCCTGCATCGACCGCCCGCTGCGCGAGGTCGACCCGCCCGTCCTGGACGTCCTCTCCCTCGGCGCGCACCAGCTGCTGGGCACCCGGATCCCCACCCACGCCGCCGTCTCGGCGAGCGTGGAACTGGCCCGGGTGGTGCTCGGCGACGGACGCGCCAAGTTCGTCAACGCCGTACTGCGCAAGATCGCAGCCCACGACCTGGACGGCTGGCTGGAGCGGGTCGCGCCGCCGTACGAGGAGGACGCCGAGGAGCACCTCGCCGTCTACCACTCGCACCCCAGGTGGGTCGTCAGCGCCCTGTGGGACGCGCTGGGCGGCGGGCGCGCCGGCATCGAGGACCTGCTGGAGGCCGACAACGAGCGGCCCGAGGTGACCCTGGTCGCACGGCCCGGCCGGTCCACGCCCCAGGAGCTGCTGGAGGCGGTCGGCGAGGAGTCGGCGCTCCCCGGGCGCTGGTCGCCGTACGCCGTCCGGATGGCCGAGGGCGGCGAGCCGGGCGCGCTGGAGGCGGTGCGCGAGGGCCGCGCCGGCGTGCAGGACGAGGGCAGCCAGCTGGTGGCGATGGCCCTGGCGGCCGTGCCGGTCGAGGGCCGTGACGAGCGCTGGCTCGACGGCTGCGCCGGCCCGGGCGGCAAGGCGGCGCTGCTCGCCGCGCTCGCGGCCGAGCGCGGGGCGTTCCTGCTGGCCTCGGAGAAGCAGCCGCACCGGGCGCGGCTCGTCGAGCGGGCCCTCGCGGGCAACCCGGGCCCGTACCAGGTCATCGCGGCGGACGGCACCCGCCCGGCGTGGCTGCCGGGATCCTTCGACCGCGTCCTGATGGACGTGCCGTGCTCCGGCCTGGGCGCCCTGCGCCGCCGCCCGGAGGCCCGCTGGCGCCGCCGTCCGGAGGACCTGGAGGGCTTCGCGCCGCTGCAGCGCGGGCTGCTGCGGCAGGCGCTGTCGGCGGTGCGGGTCGGCGGGATCGTCGGCTACGCGACGTGCTCACCGCACCTGGCGGAGACCCGGGTCGTGGTGGACGACGTCCTCAAGGGCCGCGGCACCGGCAACGCGCCGGTGTCCGCCGAACTCGTCGACGCCAGGCCCTTCATGGCGGGCGTCCCGGCGCTGGGCGACGGCCCGGACGTCCAGCTGTGGCCGCACCTGCACGGCACGGACGCGATGTACCTGGCCCTCCTGCGCCGCACGGCGTAGGGAGGCCCCGCGGCACCGGCTGCCGCGAGCTGATCCCCCCTCGAACGACTGCGGGCACGGAGCCTTCCGTGCCCGCAGTCGTTTCATCTGCACTTTCGGGCCGGGGCAGATGCTCACTCGCGTAGGTACGCGTACTCATGAGCCGCGCTGCAGAACGACGTAGCGTTCCTGCCTGGTGTGATCGACAGGAACGTTCGGGGGCTGCTCGCATGGCGTGGGACGAATGGGAACAGATCAAGGCCGGTGCGGGCGACGGCCAGCACGTTGCCATGAGGCTCAATCAGGTGCCCGCCGATCCCGGCACCGGCGCTCCGAGCGCCGTGACGGGCGGACTTCAGTCCAGCAAGAAGGCATGGACCACGGCCGGTGAGGGCGTGGGCTCCCTCCGCCAGACCATCGGCACCGCGCTCACGAAGCTCGAGGACGGGCAGACCGGAACAGGCCCGACCACCGGGTGCCTGAGCGCGGCAGCGCAGAAGGACGTGTACGACTCCTGGAAGAAGTACGCCGAGAGCGTCAGCGAGCGGTGCGGTGCGCTCCAGGGAATCCTGAACCAGGTGGGCCGTGACCTGTTGACGACCGACGAGGGCGTCCAGGCGGAGATGAACAGGCTGGCCGCCACGTACGCGGACACGGACGCCGTCGGCGGCCGGGCCGGGGGACGGTGACGCGCGATGGACTACGCCACCCTCAAGGCCTTCAAGCCGTCCGAGTTCGAGGACGCGGCCGACGGCTACCGCACCATGGGCACCTCCGCCCAGGCGGCCCGTGAGCACATCGAGAACACGGTCGCCACGGGCATGCGCAAGTCGCTGAAGGGAGAAGCGGCGGACGCCGCGCACAAGCAGCTGCAGGCCCTGGCGAAGAACTTCCACTACACGCAGACCGAATGCGGTGTGATCAGCACCGCGCTCAACGGGTTCGCGTACGACATGGCCGCCGCCAAGCGGAAGCTGGAGGCCGCGATCGCCGACGCGCAGGCGGACGGCTGCAGGGTGAACGACGACGGGTCGGTCGCGTTTCCCGCCGGACAGAAGCCGGGTGCCGAGAAGCCCTCGGAAGGCGGCACGGTGACCGGTGGCGCGGGAGGGACCGAGACCTCCGACGCCCTGGAACGCCAGGCGGCGAACATCCACCCGAACCCGCACTACGGCAAGGCGATGGGGTACGCGAACCGCGTCGCCGACGCGCTCAAGGAGGCCACGGACGCGGACGCCAAGTGGGAGCCGAAGATACGGGCCCTCAAGGCCGACGACGACCTGACCGTGTCCGCCGGCGACTGGACCGACGCCACCTCCGACGCGGGAGGCGTGCGCGGGGCCGCCGACGCGTACCTCGGCACGATCAAGCCGCCGCCGGCCAACGACTGGCCGCAGGACAACGCCAATTGGTGGAACGGCCTCACCGAGGAACAGCGCGAGGCCTATGTCTCCATGCACCCCGCGAGCATCGGGGGCCTCGACGGCCTCCCCTCCGCCGTACGCGACGACGCGAACCGCCTCGTCCTCGCGGAACAGCGCGCCGCCAAGCAGGTGGAGTACGACGGCTGGCTCAAGAAGGAGCCGGAGCACTACAGGCCCTACATCAGCCCCATCACGGGCCGCGAGGTGAAGGGCGCGATGGTCCCGACGGAAGAGTGGAGGAAGTGGGACGAGAAGCGGAAGGAGATCGAGGGCGGCTACCAGGGCATGGACGCCATACAGAAACGATTCGACACCTACACGAGTGAGAGCAGCCGCCCCTATCTCCTCGGCTTCGACGGCAAGGACATGGGCCGCGCCATCGTCGCGATCGGCAACCCGGACACCGCCGACAACGTGGTGACGTACGTGCCCGGGACGTTCGCCGAGCTGAAGTCCATCGACGGGGACATCGGCAGGGCCGAGCGCCTCCAGGCACAGGCGGAAGCCACTGACCCCACGAAGTCGACGGCGTCGATCGTGTGGCTCGGTTACGACGCCCCGCAGGGCATCGCGACCGACGCGACGGAGACCAAGTGGGCGGACAACGCCAGGGAGCCGCTCGGCAACTTCATCCAGGGGATCGAGGAAGTCAACCACCGCGAAGGCGGCGTGAACCAGACACTCCTCGGACACAGCTACGGGTCCCTGGTGGTGGGAGAAACGATGAGCATGCACGTGGACCTGCCGGTCGACAGCGCGATCATGGTGGGCAGTCCGGGCGTGGGAGTGGACCACGCGAAGGACCTGAACATCGCACCGGACCGGGTCTTCGCGGCCACGGCGTTCTGGGACGAAATCAACATCGCCCCGCCGCCGGCCCGGGACCCCCTCAGTCCGCAGGCGTACCTGGACCTCTTCGACGATCACACGATCGTCCACGGAACCGACCCGACCTCCGACGACTTCGGGGGCCAGGTCTTCGAGGTCCCCGACGGGGAGATGCCGGGCTCGGACTGGGAACTGATGCCCGCGCACTCCCAGTACTGGGACGACAAGCCGCTCAGGAGCCTGGCAGGGATCGTCACCGGAGGAAAGCCGTGAAACGACGGAAGGCATTCTCGGTCGCCGCACTGCTCGCGCTGACGGTCACGGTGACCGCGTGCGGGGGCGGATCGGCCGACGGAGAGAAGGCGAAGCAGGTCACCATGAACGAGCAGCAGGCCGTCGACCGGGCGGAAGAGATCATCCGGCAGGCGGTGGACACCATGTCGCCCCAGCCGACGCTGGAGCGATTCGGCCCCGCGACCATCGGCCCCTGCATAGCCAGGGACGACAGCCGCAGTGACGACCGGCTGCAGGCGACCCTCTTCTACAAGCTCACCGGGGTTCCCGGGACCGAGGCCAAGAATCTCGTGCTGCAGGCGCGGGACGCCTGGCTGAAGCAGGGCTACAAGTACAACTCGTCGAATGAGGAGGACATGTCCGGGCCCTTCCCCTGGGTCAGCATGCGTACGGAGCCGGACGACTTCTGGATGGAAGCCATCACCGGGGTCCTGGACCGCGCCAAGGGCGAGGGCCTCGCCACCCTCAAGGTGGTGTCGCCGTGCTTCCTCCCGCCGGGCAAGAGCAAGGCCTCGGGGGCCGCCCCGGCCAGTCCCGCCGCGTTCGAGACCCCGTCGGCAGGTGACCCCGCCACCCGCCGCGCCCTGGGCCACTCCAGCCGGATCTACGACGCGTTGCAGGTCGGATCGGCGCCCGCGCAGCCCGGAGAAGGCCTCAGCACGGTCCGGGACGAGTCGGGCGCCTCGGTCCACCACGCCTGGTCCACCGTCCCGCTGCCGGAGGACGAGAGGGCCGCCGCCGTGGGGCGCGCGCAGGGGTACTTCCGGAGCGCGGGATGGCACGTACGACCCATGCCGACGCCTGCGGGCGCCCCGGCCTTCGTCGCGGGCCACCCCGAAGAGCGCACGGTCGCGCAGGTCGCGGCCTCGGCCACCGGGGCGGTGCGCGTCGCGGTGACGACGCCCGCCGGCGGTCCGGCGCCCGCGGAGGCGGAGGCATGACGGCCGGCCCCCCGTGCAGCGGCGGCCGACCACGAGCGAGTCTGCCCGTCCCTGTCACAACTCTGTGACAGGCACGGTCGGCAGGCCGGAATGACTGCCATTCACTTTGCACCCGGCAACGCCAGGTTGATAGAAATGGATCACCAGTGCGGAGGGGTGGCGGTGCCGTCGCCCGCGTCGGGGCACTGGAGGGAAACGTTGTGAGGAACGGGGGGCAACGTGTCTACGTGGGACATCAAGCCGGCCGGCGTCCAAGGCGTCTTGAACAAGACCGCTGAAGCAGGCAGCAAGTTCGAGGAAGAGTTCACGTCGTACAGCGACGGCGTGGTCGGCGCGGCGACGTGGGCGGGCACGATGGTGCTGGGCGGCACCGAACTTCCCAAGGAAGGTGCCTTCGGCCCTGTGGCCCAGGCATTGCTGGAGTTTCAGCAGCGAACGGAAAACGACCTGAAGTTCCTTCCCGTCCGGACGGGAAAGTCCATCACCGGTGCACGCCTTGCCACTGAGGAGTACGTCAAGGGCGACCTGCAGATGGCGAAGAACAAGCAGGAGGAGTACTCCAAGGCTCCGACCGCGGAAGAGCTGAAGGGTCCCAAGAAGTGATCGACGTCGGGAAGATACCGACCTTCACCGGCAACCTGGAGACCCTGGAGACGCACGCGGCCGCGCTGAAGACGACCGCCTCCAGCATCCGCGGTACGGGCAGGGACGTGCACAACGCGTTCCAGGCGTTGGATCCGGTCTATGACGCCCCCGAACAGGAGGAGTTGCTCAACTCGACGATTCCCGTGCGGGACAACGCGGACGCGTTCGCGACGAAGCTGGAGTCCGTCAGCGGCGCGCTGACGAACTTCGCGACGACCGCCCGCCCGCTGGTGGACAGGATGAAACAACTCCGCATCGACGCGGAGAAGTTCGTCGCGGACAACAAGGACGACGAGGACTGGCAGCAGGACCAGGGCAAGATCGACGAGAACGCCCGTCTCGTCCGTGAGGTCGGCGTGACCTGGGTGGCGTTCCAGGGCGTCGAGCGCGACGCGGCGAACAAGATCACCACGCTGGTGGGCGGCACGCACTTCGTCGTCGACGACGGCTCCCACAAGGTCGGCATGTACGGCTTCAGGGAGAGCGACGTCAAGGACGCCAGGGAAACGCCGTGGGGGACGGCCGACGAGCGCGAGTACACGGGCCTGCGAGCCGCGTGGGAGTGGACGAAGGACAAGGTCGGCAGTGGCCTGAAGGGCTTCTTCGTCGACGGCGTCTGGGGCACCCTCAAGGGCCTGGGCAACATGGTCAACGTGTTCGACCTGGACACCCTCAAGAAGACCTGGTCGGGCATCGGCGATGTCTTCGAGGGTGTCAGCGGCTACCTCCTCACGCCGTGGGACTGGGCGATGGACAAGATGCTCGGCCCGGCCGACCACACCGACCGCGAGAAGAACAAGGCGGCCCTGCGCAACTTCGGCAAGTCGCTGGTCGCGTGGGACGAGTGGGGCAAGGATCCGGCGCGGGCCGGCGGGACGGTGGTGTTCAACGTCCTGACCATCGGCGCGGGTTCGTTCCTCAAGCTCGGCAGGGCCGGAAAGCTGGGCGTGGGCTCGGAGATCGCGACCGTGGTCGGCAAGGCGGGCGTGCTCGTCGACCCGATGAGCTACCTCGGGAAGGCCGCGAACGTCACCAAGATCAAGGTCGGCGACTTCATGGAGGGCCTGAAGGCCAGCCGTGCGGGCGTCGACGACATGGCCCGCAACATGCCCGGCGGGACCTCGCCCCACCCGGCGGAGGCGACCGCGCCGCCCCCCGGCCACGAGTACGTCGACCCGAACGGCAACAAGCGCGTCATCGGCCACGACGGCGCCATCCGAGACGAGCACGGCAACGTCGTCCCCGACACCGAGCCCGTCAGGGAGCCGCACAAGGACGACCTGCCCAACACCCACGAGCCGGCACCGGCCAAGGAACGCGTCCTCGAAGGCGCGGGCGGCCCCAGCCACGCGGAGAACTCCACGGGCCACCCGACGGGCCCGGCGCACCCCGCGGGTGGGGGCGGCGCGCACGACACGCCGTCCCCGGCCGGCCACGCCGCAGACCGTCCGAGCGGTAACGGCAACGGCGGGGGCGCGGGCCCGCACCCTTCGCCGGGAGGCGGATCCGGTACGCACACGCCGTCCGGTGATGGCGGCTTCGGCGACACCCCGGGTGCAGGTACCGGCGGCCACTCGGACGGCGTGCACGCGGGCGACGGGAGTCACGGCGATGGCCCGGACGCTCCGAGCGAGCCGGGGGCGACGCCGAGCGATCGTGTGAACGAGCCGATTCCGGAGTTGACGGCTGAAGAGCGCGCCGGGCACTGGGGACACCTGGAGGACGTGGAGAAGCGGGCTCCGGAGGAATTCGACCACCTACAGCACGACCCCGACCATAGGGGTAAGGTCGACGTCAAGTCGATGGACGAAGCCCGGGTCGGCCTCGACCTGCGGGAACAGGGACGCCTCCCCGCGGATATTCGCCGTCCAACCGTGCAGGACATGGGCGAGTTCTACTCGGAAACCACGGGCAAGTACTACGACATCAAGGGTGTACATTCCTTCTGGCCCCCGTTCAACAACGTGAAGAACCCCGCTCTGCTTGCCCGGCCCTTCCCGGGTGCGTACAACCCGGCAAGGGATGTCGGTACCTGGGTGCATACCTTCACGGAGCAGATCGTTGAAAAGCACCGGGTAGTCGTTGTCGACGTCCGCAATGCGAATCAAGCGGCCATCGACAGCATCAGGGAAATCGTTGAAACGCATGGTTGGGGAGATCATGTCATCTGGTACCCGTGAGAACTGGGAGCCCAAGACGCTTCCGGTGGATCCCGAGGCAACGGGCCGGCTGCAGGAATGGCTCACCGAAGAGGGCTTCAGCCTCTTCGGTGTCGAGCTCGACTTCCGCGGTGCGGACCTGTCGGGCGGAGACTTTTCCAGCTCGTGGTTCACGGACTCCGTCCTGGCGGGCGTGCGGCTTGCGGGAGCGGTCCTCTACCGCGCCGACCTTCAGTCGGCGGATCTCACCGGCGCGGATCTGACCGGCGCAGACCTGGTCAGGGCGAACCTCGACAGGGCGGTGCTCAGGTCGGCGCGGCTCGACGGCGCCGACATGGTCAAAGCCTCGTTGCATGGGGTCGACGCGTCACGAGCGAGCTTCAGGGGGACGCGCATCATGGGCGCGTCCCTCCACGGAGTGGACCTGAGGGGCGCGGACCTGACCGACGCAGTCCTGTTCCAGAACACCTTCAAGGTCTCAGTCGACGACTCCACGACGGTGAGCGGCCTGACGGGCACTGTCTTCGGGCCGATCTCCGTCTTCAGTGGCGAATCGTCCCGGGAAGTGGGCGGCGCGGAGCTTGAGGCGTGGATCTCCGAGCGCGGTGGCAAGGTCGAAGTGATCGCCCCGGGGTCCCCGCAATAGGCCGGAGCGCGCCATCCTTTGGAACCGCAATTCAGGAGGCCGGAGCAGCCGATACCGCCGCGGTGACCGCTGTGCGGTGGTGACCCGGTGAGCTTTTCGATCCAGGTGGGTTGCCCGGCCGTCCGGAGGTGCGGATCGGCCACCGACATGGCTGACGCGGTCGGCGAGATGTACCCCACCGAGGGCGAGGACGCCATTCTCGTCTGGAATCTCGTACCGGTCCGGCTGTCCTACGGCCATGACCTGGCGGCCCTTCTCGACGACCTGGTGCCCCTTCTCGAGGCGATCCGACGGCCGGGATTCTCGGAAACCGAGGTCTTCTGGGGGCGGACACGTTCGCGGCCGAGTGGAGAATCGTCCACCAGGCCGATCTCCTCAGGATCCACGCACGCTGGCACAGCACACTCGGCAACTACGAGGCGCTGCTGGCCGAACGGGGCGATGTCGTTGTTCCCGCAGCGGATTTCATCGGTGAGTGGGTGAAGGTTCTGCGGCGGATCGTCACCGATATCGAGGCGGAGCGTGTGGAGTTCGAGGACGTAGACCTCTTCCTCCGTACCACGGCCCTGCTCGCGGCCTGAGCGGACCCGGCATGTATTGCGCCCGGCAGGGTCGAGGTGATTGAGGCGAGGGGGGTGAATGGACGAGAGATTCAGGCGTTTCGTGAAGGGATATCTCAACTCCACGGAGGGATATGACACGAGCGGCTACCTCAGGCCTACGCTGCTGGGGTTCCGTGAACCGTTCGTCGAAGCGGTTCGTTCGGGTTTCATCCAGGCCTTGGCGGACGAATCCTTCGGGCCGGCCGAGTACGAGCGGCTGACCGATATCGAATTCTCCGACAGGAAGATCCTCCACGCCTACCTCAAGGACGTGTACGACTACCTGTTCGGTGATGCGCCCGAGCAGCCGATGCCGCCAGGGTGACTGCGCCCTGCGGGAGATCGAGCAGGTACTCGGCGTCGCGGCGGAGCCTGGCGAGCCGGCGTACTAGGGATGCGCCGAGCGGTACGGCCTGAAGGCTCCCGACATCATCGACGGGCTGGGCCCGGACGTCAGCGCGGGGCTCGGCTGGGGGGCGACGGCTGCAGCGGGACCAGGTGCCCGCTCCTGCAGGGCTGTGGTCCACCGGGTCCACCACTGCTCGGTACGCCCTGAACCGCATACCGGGCCACGCCGCGTTGATGAACGGTTCCGGCCCGCCGGTGGGCGAATTGTTCGACAGGAGGACCTGCTGACTTCCGGAAACGAACGAGTGCGCGCGGAGGTCCGCGAGGCACTGAGAGACATGACGACAAGGAACACGGCATGACCAAGGACGTGATCGCGCTCACCGAGCGCATGCCGGACGCGCTCAGCGTCCTGGCGGGCCTGCTCGCGGGCGGCCCGGACCTGTTGGTCGAGACCGCCGGCGAGGGGGCCGTCGTCCAGCTGTGCGACGCCGACGGCCGGCCGCTCGTCTCGATCGAGGTCCCGCTCATGCTTCAGGTGCCGGGCGAGGCGGCCCGGCTGCTGGGGCCGGGCGCCGAGCTGTCCGGCGACGGCCCGGCGTGGTGGGTCGAGGCCCGCGCCGCCGCGGGTGTACCGCAGGCCGAGCAGCTCGCCGGAGCCTTCGCGGCCCGCCTGACCATGCTGCTGGGCGGCAAGGTCTGGCCGCCGGACGCACCGGGCACCGTCGGCGCGGCCCGTCCGGTCGACGTCTCGGGCCTCACCGCCGTACCGGCGCCAGCCGCTGCCCAGCCGGCCGTGGACATGCTCACCGACAAGGCCGCCGTCGTCCTCCAGGACCGCCCCGTCGTCCCCATGACGAGCTGGCTCTCCGAGGTGCTGCGGGCCACCGTGGAGAGCGAGCGGTCCCTGCAGATCGTCACCCCGCCGCACTGCCGCCTCTCCACGCCCACCCGCCTGCTGCTGCAGTCCATGCCCTCCCGGTGGGTGGTGCAGGACGAGCGCTGCGGCTACTACGACGGTCTCACGGGCGCCGTGCTCACCTGGCAGGACGACGCCTTCTCCCCGGCCCGGGACGAGAACGGCGAGACCCCGGTGGCGGACGCCTTCACGGAGGAGGCCGGGCAGACCGATGAGCGTCAGCTCATCGTCTCCTTCCGTACCCTGCACCGCCCCACGGCGGACCTGGTCCTGGGCGGAGCGCTGGAAGCCGCCTGGCGTGCGCTGACGGGCGCCCTGCCGGCCGGCTGGGGGACCTCGGAGCCCGCCGGTCTGACGTGGTCGCGGCGCCAGCTGACGGAGCTGGCGTACGAACGCGCCCCGCGCTCCACCTGGACCGTCGTCGTCGGCACCCCGGACCGGCCCGCGGTCGCCACCCTGCGCGTGATCCGCACCCCGGAGGGGGTGGAGGAGGACGTCACCCTCACCGTGGGCTACGGCCCGGGCGAGGAGATACCGTTCGAGGCCCTTCCGGGGCTGGCAGAGGAGCTGGTGACCCGGTACGGGCTCACGACCATGCTGTGCCAGCTGCGCGAAGCCCGCCGGGACCTGAGCGCCCCGCCCCACTACGAGCACCCGCCGATGCCGTACGCCTTCGTACTCGGCCCCGCGGAGGTCCAGGAGGCCGGGCGGGACACCGCGAGCAGGACACCGCTCGAGGAACGCCCGGTGCAACTGGGCCCGAGCGCCCGGCCGGGCTTCTACTACGCACTTGGAGACGCCGAGACCGCCGAGAGCTGGGCCGCCATGGAACGGCTGCTGCGGCACCTCCGCGGCGCGCCGCCCGCCTGACCGAGGGCAGTGGCCGGTCGTAGGCACACCTCAGCCGCCATTGCGGGGGAAGGACTGCAGTGGACCCCCTTTTCAGGAACTTCTTCAGAGCCCAGCTGAGCATTGAGCAGGGCTACTTCGTGGATGGCCGCCTGAGGCCCACCCTGCTGAGCTTCAGCGACTCCTATGTGGAGTTGATCCGGGCGGGGTTCGAGCAGATCGTCGCCGACGATTCCTTCGGGCCGGCCGAATACGAGCGACTGACCGATATCGAATTCCCTGACAGTGAAAGCCTGAAGTCCTACCTGCGGGCCATGTACGCCTACCTGTTCGAGGGAGCTCCGCAGCAGCCGATGCCGCCGGGGTGAGCGGGGGTGTGGTTGGGGCGGGGGCGGGGGCGGGGGCGGGGGCTTC